>NZ_LOEE01000036.1 GCF_001562415.1 Thermotalea metallivorans
GAGGAATATAAATGTACACAAGCTTCACTCCTTTGATTAGAGGTATTGTGTACATATATTCCTCTTTTATTTTGCAAATTATTACGTCAATTTTTGGTAATTATTTAAAAAGTGCAAAACTATAGTAGTATAATATAATCATATATATAAGGATATGAAGGTGAATGAGAGGTGATCCAATGGACATTCGAATAAAATTATTTGCTACCCTGCGCCACGGACGGGGAAAAGAATTGTCTATTTCCTTGGAACAAGGGGCTACCCCGAAGGATGCAATCGGCATGTTGGAGATTGCAGAGAAGGATATTGCCATTTTATTGATCAACGGCAGGGATGGTACTTTGGATCAGCCATTGGCAGACGGAGATATTGTAGCCATATTCCCCCCTGTAGGAGGCGGTTGATGATGGAAAGATACCTCAGAAACATGAAAACCCTTTCCTATGAAGAAAACGAAAAATTAAAATTCTGCAAAGTCTGCGTCATAGGCTGTGGCGGCTTGGGAGGCTATATTATTGAAATGCTGGGCCGGCTAGGTATCGGTCATATTACTGCCGTAGACGGAGATACTTTTGAAGAATCTAACCTAAACCGTCAGCTCCTGTCCGATGTGCCCTCCTTGGGAACGAGCAAGGCCTTGAAAGCTCAAGAACGAATGAAATCTGTAAACCCCCTGATCGAAGTTCATCCCGTTGCTGAAAGGTTTACCCCAGAAAACGGCCGAGCTATCTTGGAAGGTCATCATGTGGCAATTGATGCCCTAGACAATGTTCCTTCAAGACTCGCCCTGCAGGATACGGCAGAAGCGTTGAAGATTCCTTTGGTTCACGGTGCCATCGCCGGCTGGTACGGGCAGGTAACCACCATTTTCCCAGGAGATCGGGCCTTGGATTTTATCTACCCTCCTGATACACAAAAAGGAATTGAACAGGAGTTGGGCAACCCTTCCTTTACCCCTGCCCTGGTTGCCTCCATACAAGTCAGCGAAGCCTTAAAAATCCTCATCGGCCGGGGCAATCTGCTGCGCAGGAAAATTCTATACCTAAACTTGCTGGACAGCGAGTATGAAATTATTGACTTACGATAGTTTTTAGCCCATGGCTGCTAGTCGTCGGCTAATGGCTGATAACCGCCGGTGGGCGAATTACTGGTAACCGGTAACTGATGACTGCTAACTGGCAGCTGTAACAAAAATTTATTGAACAAAACAACCCCTGTGAAATTTTAGAAATTCTTATCAATTAGGAATACAAAGGAGGACTTTTGATGTTTACATTAGGGATTATTGTCGCCAGCGACAAAGGATCGAAAGGCCTGCGGGTGGATGAAAGCGGCCCAGTTATCAGAGAAATGTTGGAACAACATCATTACATCACAAGAAAATATGTGGTTCTTCCCGATGAAAAGGAAGCTTTGGCTCGAGAAATGATTCATATGTGTGATGATTTGAGCATTGATCTAATACTGACTTCCGGAGGAACAGGTTTTTCCCATAGGGATGTAACCCCGGAGGCTACCCTCAGCGTTGTTGAAAGATTAACGCCCGGCATCTCCGAGGCCATTCGCTACAATAGTCTTCAAATTACACCCAGAGCCATGCTTTCCAGGGCTGTATCGGGTATTCGAAAAAATACCTTGATCATTAATCTTCCCGGCAGTCCTAAGGCCGTTCGGGAAAGTCTTCAGTATATCCTGCCCAGCATCGCCCATGGCCTAGAAATCTTGAAGGGTACAGCCTCCGAATGCGCTCGAAAATAGGCAAAGGCAGTGCTGTCACTGCCTTTCCTTCTCGTTCTCTCCATTCATTTGCTTTAAAATTCTATTGTTCAGCGTCTCTGCCGCATTAAATCCCATTCTTTTCTGGCGATGATTTCTTGCTGCTACTTCCACAATCATAGCCAGATTTCTGCCGGGTTTGATGGGGATTGTATTTTTAGGAATATCCAATCCCAGGATATTGATATATTCTTCATCCAGTCCCAACCGGTCATATTGTTTCTTGTCATCCCAATTCTCTAATTCAATGACCATATCAATCATTTTCGTATTTCGCACAGCCCCTACCCCAAACAATTGCACCACATCCAAGATGCCGATGCCCCGGATTTCCATAAAATGACGGATAATTTCGGGAGCACTGCCCACCAGGGTATTATTGTCCACCTTTTTAATTTCCACCGCATCGTCGGCAACCAAACGATGTCCTCTTTTGATGAGTTCCAAAGCCGTTTCGCTTTTCCCGATCCCGCTTTCTCCGATCATCAAAATGCCAATGCCGTAAACCTCTACCAATACGCCATGCCTGGTAATCACCGGGGCCAGCTTATCCTCCAAATAATTTGTCAATCTGCTGATAAATTTGGTCGTAGAAGCTTTTGTCCGCAGCAGGGGAATATCGAATTTCACCGCTGCCTCCAGCAATTCTTCATAGACCTCCAACTCCCTTGTAAGAATCAGGCACGGGATAGGATAAGAAAATAATTCCTTGGCCCGTTGTTTTCTGACTTGGGATGACAGGCTGCCAAAATAGGTCCATTCTACTCTTCCTATCACCTGTACCCGTTCGTAGGCAAAATATTTATAAAAACCTGCCAACTGCAATCCCGGTCTGTTTACATCGCTGATGGTTATTTTCACTTCCTCCTGCCTTTTGGACGGATAGATTACCTCCAGCTCTAAATCTTGAATCAGCTGTACAATGGTTACATCACTCATCCCTCTACCTGCCTTTCTTCCGCAGCTTTCTGCTGAAAAAAATCTTTTACTTGCTCTGCTGCTTTTTTGTTCATCCCTTCCACTTTACATAGTTCTTCCAGCGATGCTTTTTTTATCTTATCAATGGAACCAAAATGCTTCAATAGGGCAATCCTTCTCTTGGACCCGATTCCAGGTATCTCATCCAGCACCGATTGAACAACCGTTTTCCCCCGGAGGCTCTTATGATAAGTGACGGCAAAACGGTGGGCTTCTTCTTGAATCTTTGCCACAAGGAGAAAAGCATTGGAGGATTTGTCCATATGTAAATCCATATTTTGATATACCAAATCCCTGGTTCTGTGGCGATCATCTTTTACCATGCCGGCCACAGGTATATGAACCCCTAAGGCTGCAAGAACCTCTTCCACCCCATGGACTTGTCCCAAGCCCCCGTCAATCAGGATAAGGTCCGGCAGTTTCGAAAACTTCCCCTCCTCGTCCAAAATACCCTTTTCTGTCATGATCTCCTTTTCTTCCAGCCCCTTCTTCAATCTCCTGTAGACTACCTCTTGCATGCTTCCATAGTCATTGGGCCCTTCCACGGTTTTTATCTTAAATCTCCTATAATCACTATACTTCGGTTTTCCTCCTTCAAATACTATCATAGAGGCTACGGAATGAACTCCTTGGGTATTTGATACATCAAAGGCCTCGATCCGATAGGGTTTTTTCTCTAATCCCAAATATCGGGCCAATTCATCCAGGGCTCCGAGACTTCTCTCTCTCTCTTTCATCAGCTTTTCACTGAACTGTTCTAATATCTCGACGGCATTTTTATACACCATATCCAGCAATGCCTTCTTTTCGCCCTTTTGGGGATTTTTGATCCTGACTTTGGAACCCTTTTTGGCGGAAAGCCATTGTTCAATCAATTCCCTATCTTCAGGTTCCTCCTCCAGCAATATTTCTTTCGGCACAAAGGCAGTCCCTGCATAAAACTGTTTGATAAAAGAGCTGAATATTTCTCTCCTGTCATCATCCTCTCCACCCGTAAGCATATAATGCTCCCTTCCCATCAATTTGCCGCCTCTTAAGAAAAATACCATCACACATACTTGGTCCATTCCCCTTGCCATAGCTATAACATCCTGATCTATATCTGATGTCAGGATTACTTTTTGTTTCTCTAGGATGCTCCGGATGGCCAGAATTTGATCCCGATATTCGGCAGCTTTTTCAAAATTCATCCCAGCAGCCGCTTCTTCCATCTTTTGAGTAATCTCCTTCACCAACTCATCCTGTTTGCCGCTGAGGAAGAGAATAATTTCTTGAATCATTTTCATATATTGATCATGATCCACTTCCCCTGTGCAAGGTCCCAGGCATTGGCGAATGTGATAGTTCAGGCAAGGCCTGTCCTGGGGTCTTTCAAGGTTTTTGCCGCAGGTTCTGAGGGGATAGAATTTTTTCAGTATTTCAATGGTCCGATTGACAGCCCCTCCATCAATATAGGGTCCGAAATATCTGGATCCATCCTTTACAACCCTTCTGGTTTTCAATACCCGGGGATATTTTTCTCCCAGGGTAACTTTGATATAGGGATAGTGCTTATCATCCCGAAGCAATACATTATACTTGGGCCTGTGCTTTTTAATCAGGTTGCTTTCCAACATTAGGGCTTCCACTTCTGAATCGGTAATAATATATTCAAACTCGCGGATATGTCCCACCATAGCCCTCACTTTGGGCGGTTGGTTCTTTGAAGATTGAAAATATTGTCTTACCCTGTTTTTTAAGGAAATTGCCTTTCCCACATAGATAATTTCGCCCCGTTCATCCTTCATCAGATAAACCCCCGGCTGATCAGGGAGTTTTTTTAATTGTTCGTTGATTTCAAACATCTTTCATTCCTCACGTTTCTTTGATTCATCAAATGGGAAAAGTAAAATACTATATATTATTTTATCAAAATTGCTGCGGAAATAAAATTTGTATATAATATACTACAGGTGGGCAAGTTTTGGCAAAATAGGATCATACCCTTACCATTCAGAAACACATCCACAATATGATGCAAAACAAGGAGATCCTCTAACCTATCTTACATTTTCATCATGCAATTCATCCTTTCCCTGGCCGTTATAGAGTTTTTGTTTTGGTATTCAAAACACACCCTGCGTGTCCATTTTACCCAGAACGGTATCTTGCTCCGAGGCTTTGATGCAAGAATTGATATCCCTTTTCATAGTCCGGTCTATAACCATGCCGGTTTTTATCCCTATTTTGACATCCTGCACTATACCCTTTCGGGAAACCGCCTTCAACTAGTACTCCACAACCATAAGGGAACATTGGATCTGTTTGTAGAGCCTGAAAAGCAAAAACAACTGATGGGACTCTTTCAAGCCAAGGGTGTCCCATCAAAAAATATTTAGAAAAACATGTATATTTTTTGAAGTATTGGTTCATCCTCCAGATAATACCGATCAGAAGGAGGAAACCATCATGAAACATCTGATCAGAAAAACTGCAATCATCCTGTTGCTGTTGGCATTCATAACTTCTACAGGCCTGGCAGCCCCAAATGCAAAAGAGATCAAAGGATTGATGAGAAATGTAAATCTTCAATGGAACAATGGAGTGTCTTTCTCTGCCAATGTCATTTTTTACAATGAACGCATCTATGTTCCCCTAAGATTAGCGGCTGAAGGGCTGGGTTGCCAGGTGAATTGGCATGGGGCCACAAACACCGTAACTATCCAACAATCACAATCCTTTCAGGATTTTCCCGAAGCAAATCCTTGGGAAAATGAACGCTTTGTCTATGGAGAAATCCTATCCATGGACAAGGACAAAAAACTTCTTACCATCGAAGAACATTATGATGACCACAGCAGGTTTACAGAGCCTGAACTTTCCGTATCTCCCCAAGTTGTCATTATTCTGCAGCGGAATGATAAGAAAATGAATTTGGATTTTTCAGACCTAAGGATTGGTGATCACGTAGGATTGGTGCTGAATAAGGATGGAATCGTCCGTGGAATCATTTTAAATGATGCATAGGCAAAAAAGCCAGTGATATCATGACAACTATGTCACTGGCTTCTTTTTTCTCTTTAATCGAATTTGTTCCCGAAAGACATATGCTCCGATTTTCTGTATATCCCGGTCATCCAAAGCAAGAAATTTGGCTCCCATGCTATAACCATCCCCATAGGGAACATTTCTCAGTACCTCCACTGTCACCAGCAGCATGCCCTTATCCAAAGGCAATTCAAATACCATCACCGTACCGACAGGCAAAGACAAAGGCGAATGGATCAACACCCCTCCTGTGCTTAAATTTTTTACCACGGCCGGTAAAAATTTTTCGCTGGTTACTTTTACGTCGCCAATGCCTCGAAGATAGCAAGATACAGGTATATTGACATCTATTCGGACCTGCTGGCGATGGTCCGATCGTTGAATCTTATGTTCTTCCGGTTTCGTCAATACCAGTTTTTGTCCCTCAATATGCACAATGGAGGTATCAAAGGCATAGATCCTGCTTATTTCATCCCATACAGTACAGGCAACCTTTAGATTGTTTTTATTATGGACAAACATGTAATCCAGGCAGACGTGGATGGCATCCGATGTAATACTTTCAATGGCGCCTTCCAGCGCCACATCGCTGGGATCATTGATCAGCTTGATTTGTATCCTCTGATTTTCTGACAAGGAACCCGCCATGTCCAGCCTCCTACTCCTTGACTGCTTCTCCTATATTTTATTGGACAGTACCCTTGAAAATTCCTCCTGCTTCCCCTAGGACCTCAGTTTTAATTTTCCCTCCCCGAAGGAAAAAGCCGAGAAATTCTCTAGGCAGAGTTTGAATACAAACCCTTGAGATTTGGATTCCTGCTCAGATCTGCGCCGCTTTTCTAAATCATACAATGAGGAAAAAAGCGGCTTGCTGATTCGCGACGAAGCCTAAATCTCAAGGGTTCTTGATCATTCCACTGCCTTTTTTACTGACGCAGCAGAAGTTCCCTAGGCACCCTGCTCCTTTTCCAGCACTTTTTTAAGGAAAATTCCCGTATAGGATTCAGGAATTTGAATAATCTCCTCCGGCGTTCCTTCGCCCACAATCCAGCCACCTTTGTCGCCGCCTTCTGGGCCAAGGTCAATGATATAATCGCTGGTCTTGATCACATCCAAGTTATGCTCGATGACCAGGACGGTATTCCCCCCGTCCACCAGCTTATTCAATACGCCTATTAATTTATGAATATCTGCAATATGAAGTCCCGTTGTAGGTTCATCCAGTATATACAGGGTTCTGCCGGTGCTTCGCTTGCTCAGCTCCGTAGCCAGCTTGATTCTTTGGGCTTCCCCGCCGGACAATTGGGTTGACGGCTGCCCCAAGTGGATATACCCCAACCCCACCTCATAGAGGGTTTCCAATTTCCTCCTGATGCCAGGCACATTCTGGAAAAAGTCAAGGGCCTCTTCCACAGTCATATCCAGTACATCGGAAATAGATTTCCCTTTGTATTTTACTTCCAAGGTCTCCCGATTATAGCGTTTTCCTTTGCATACATCACAGGGCACATATACATCAGGCAGGAAGTGCATTTCAATTTTAATAATTCCATCGCCCTTGCAGGCTTCACACCTTCCTCCCTTTACATTGAAGCTAAAGCGTCCCTTCTGATATCCCCGTATCTTTGCCTCAGGTACTTGGGCAAAGACATCTCGAATAAGATCAAAAACACCTGTATAGGTAGCAGGATTGGATCGGGGCGTCCTGCCAATAGGGGACTGGTCAATATCAATCACCTTGTCAATATGTTCCAAACCTTTTATGTTTTCATGCTTTCCGGGCTTGCGCTTCGCCTTGTGGAGTTCCATGGCCAGCCGCTTATAGAGGATTTCATTCACTAAGGTACTTTTCCCGGAACCCGAAACGCCCGTTACGGAAACAAATACCCCTAAGGGAAATCGCACCGTTAAATTTTTTAAGTTGTTTTCCTGGGCCCCTATCACCTCTATCCACTTGCCGTTGGGTTTTCTTCTCTCCTTCGGAACGTCTATTTTCCTTCGGCCGCTCAAATACTGGCCGGTGATGGATTCTTCACAGGCCATAATATCTTGGACAGTTCCTTGGGCAATAATCCTTCCCCCGTTTGCTCCGGCACCGGGACCTATGTCAATAATATGGTCTGCTGCGAACATGGTATCTTCGTCATGTTCCACAACAATGAGGGTATTGCCCAAATCTGTGAGATTTCTCAAGGTTTTCAGCAATTTTTCATTGTCCCTTTGATGGAGTCCGATACTAGGTTCGTCCAGTATATACAGTACTCCCACCAGACTAGAACCGATCTGGGTCGCCAGCCGAATTCTCTGGGATTCTCCGCCAGACAGGGTTCCTGCCGATCTTGACAGAGTCAAGTAATCTAATCCTACATCCACCAAAAAACCTAATCGCTCATTAATTTCTTTCAATATCTGCCTTGCGATCATCCTGTTTTTCTCGGAAAGATCCAAGTTTTTAAAAAAGTCTAGTGCTTGCCTTACAGAAAATTCCGTTACTTCCGCAATATTCTTGCCGGCAATTTTTACAGAAAGAACTTCCGGTTTTAACCTTGCCCCTTTGCAACCGTCGCAAGGAGTAAGGCTCATGAATTCTTCAATTTTTTCCCGCATATAATCAGAATTTGTCTCTTTGTATCGCCTCTCTAAATTTTTGATAATTCCCTCAAAGGGGGAGCGATATTTTCTCATGCCCCCAAATTTGCTCTCATAGGTAAACTCTATAGTTCTTTTCCCTGTACCGTATAAAAGCTCTTGCACAAAGGTTTCCGGCAGCTTCTCAATGGGAGTATCCAAATCTATTCCATGATCTTGGGCCAAAGCCTCGATCATTTCATAATAATAGGTTCCCTCCGACGAATTGGCCAAAGGGGCAATACCCCCTTCCCGGATTGTTAGAGAGAGATTGGGAATAACCAAATCCTGATCAATCTTCTGGAGATAGCCAATGCCATTGCACTGGGAGCATGCCCCATAGGGACTGTTGAAGGAAAACATCCTTGGCTCCAGTTCTTCGATACCTATGCCGTGTTCTGGACAAGAAAATTTTGTGCTGAAAAGCATATCTTCTCCATCAATGATGCTGACAACCACCAGCCCTTCCGACAAAGATAGGGCTGTTTCAATGGAATCCGTCAGTCTCTTTTCTATGCCCTCCTTGATGATCACCCTGTCTACTACCACTTCGATGGTATGCTTTTTATTCTTTTCCAACTGAATTTCTTCATGGATCTCCCGGATTTCTCCATCTATCCTGACCCGAACATACCCGTCCTTTTTGATATTTTCCAGTACCTTTGCATGTTCTCCCTTTCTTCCTCGGATCATGGGAGCCAAAACTTGAATTTTTGTTCGCTCCTCCAGGGCCATCACCTTATCTACAATCTGATCAATGGTCTGCTGTGTAATCTCACGGCCACATATGGGGCAATGGGGTGTGCCGATCCGGGCAAATAATAATCGTAGATAATCGTAAATTTCTGTTACGGTACCCACCGTAGAACGGGGATTGCGGCTGGTTGTCTTTTGGTCGATAGAAATTGCCGGAGACAGACCCTCAATGTATTCCACATCGGGTTTTTCCATCTGTCCCAAGAACTGACGGGCATAGGCCGACAGGCTTTCCACATAGCGCCTCTGCCCCTCGGCATAAATGGTATCAAAAGCAAGGGAAGACTTCCCGGAACCGCTCAGCCCCGTCATCACCACAAATTTATCCCTGGGAATTTCCACATCGATATTTTTTAAGTTGTGCTCCTTCGCACCCTTTACGATAATGCTGTTCTTTGCCATATGGTCACCTCTTATCCAACTGCTCTTTGAGCTCTAAAATCTTGTCTCTCAATTCTGCCGCCCTCTCAAACTGCAAGTTTGCGGCCGCATCCTTCATCTCTCTCTCCAGTTTTGCAATGATATCCAAAATATCCTCCCTGGCCAGTCCTGCCGGACCCTCTGCCATGCCGTATTTCACCGTATCCTCCGCTGCCTTGGTAGCCTCTATGATATCCCGTACCTTCTTGACAATGCCTTGGGGGATGATATTATGTTTTCGATTGTAGTCTTCTTGAATCTTTCTTCTGCGGTTGGTCTCATCAATAGCCCGCCTCATGGAGTCCGTGATTTGGTCTGCATACATAATGACCTTACCATGAATATTTCTTGCAGCCCTGCCGATGGTTTGGATCAAAGATGTCTCCGACCGGAGGAAACCCTCCTTATCTGCGTCCAATATAGCTACCAAGGCCACTTCCGGTAGGTCGAGCCCCTCCCTTAGAAGATTAATTCCCACCAGTACATCAAACACACCCAAACGCAGGTCCCGGATAATCTCCATTCTCTCCAAAGTGTCAATATCCGAATGAAGGTATCGAACCTTAATGTTTATGTCTTTTAGATAACTTGTCAAATCCTCCGCCATTTTCTTGGTTAAGGTAGTCACCAGCACCCTCTGGTTCTTCTGGATCACTTGATGAATCTCTCCAATGAGATCGTCAATTTGCCCTTGAATAGGCCGCACATCTACCTCCGGGTCCACCAGACCTGTGGGTCTGATGATCTGCTCTACCACGTTTTCGCTATGTTCCTTTTCATAGGGACCTGGGGTAGCACTGACGTAGACAATCTGGTTGACCAGACCCTCAAATTCCTCAAAATTTAAAGGACGATTGTCAAAGGCGGAAGGTAAGCGAAATCCATATTCTACAAGACTTTCCTTTCTGGATCGGTCTCCCCCATACATGCCCCGAAGCTGGGGAATAGTCACATGGGATTCATCAATAATCATGAGAAAATCCTTAGGGAAATAATCAATCAGGGTAAAAGGCCTGCTGCCCGCTGGTCTTTGGGAAATGTGCCTCGAATAATTTTCAATTCCTTGGCAAAAACCTACCTCCCGCAGCATCTCAATATCATACATGGTTCTCTGCTGAATTCTCTGGGCCTCAATCAACTTTTCATTTTCTTTAAAATACTGCACCCTTTCCTTTAACTCTTCCTCAATATCCTGGATAGCTTTTGCCAACTTGTCGGAAGTCGTCACATAGTGGGAAGCAGGGAAAATGGACACATGCTTTCTAAGGCCCACGATCTCCCCCGTCAAGGCATTGACCTCTGTGATACGGTCAATCTCATCTCCGAACAGCTCCACACGAATGGCATTTTCTGAAGAAGAAGCCGGAAAAATCTCCACCACATCTCCCCGCACCCGGAATGTTCCTCTCACAAAGTTGAGATCATTCCGCACATACTGAATATCTACCAGCTTTCTCAAAATTTCATCCCGGCTCTTTGTCATACCGGGCCGAATCGACAACACCTGGTTTTCATAATCAATAGGGTCACCCAGCCCGTAAATGCAGGATACACTGGCTACGATAATGACGTCCCTTCGCTCAAAAAGGGCAGCCGTTGCCGAATGTCGCAATTTGTCGATTTCGTCATTGATCTGGGCATCCTTTTCAATGTAGGTATCCGTATGGGCTACATAGGCCTCGGGTTGATAATAATCATAATAGCTTACAAAAAACTCAACGGCATTATTGGGAAAAAACTCCTTGAATTCGCTGCACAATTGGGCAGCCAGCGTTTTATTATGGGCAATCACCAAAGTAGGTTTTTGTACCCTTTCAATCACATTGGCCATGGTAAAAGTTTTTCCTGAACCCGTTACCCCCAAAAGGGTTTGATGCTTCAACCCTTTGAAAATGCCATTGCTCAAGGATTCAATGGCTTTCGGCTGATCCCCCGTAGGCTTATATTCTGAAACAATTTCAAACTTCCTCATTCTAAAAACTCCTCTTTTCAGATTCCATAGAAATTATAGCATACCTTTCTTTTTTAGCGATAAGCAACATCTACCAAAATCAAACGTCTGTTCGTATATTTCATTATATCGCTCCCTTTTTTGAAAGTCAACCAGAAAGAAGTAAATTTCCTATGCATTGGAAAAAAACTTGAAGGATTCTATCTTTCTGTATAGAATTGTTAATAGGATAAAAATTGTGAAACCCGAAGGTGACAAAGCATGGCTGCAAAAACAAAGAAAATTTTATACAGGCTTATCGTCCTTGCCCCTTTTTTCCCTTTCATCTCCTGGTGGGTTTTGGGCTTGCCCGGTAGAAAATACGGATTCTTTTATCCCTTGATTACAACCCTCTTCATGGCTGTTTTTTGCTTTTATATCTACCAGTGCATGAGAGATTATGACCGCATTGCAAAAAAGCAAAGGGAAACCATCACGCACATGACCTACATCAATCATGAATTGAAAAAAAACAATCTGATCAAAGAAGCCATGCTGGAAATCAGCAACTCCGTCTTGAATATTAAAAATATGGATGAACTGCTGAATTCCGTCATTGCAACGGCTGTCCAATTGATTGACAATGCAGATTCCGGCAGCATTCTTATAAAAAACGAAGAAGGCCGCTTGGAATTTAAAGCTGCCTTTGGCTATGATTTAGAAAAACTGTCCGGGATCACCCTGGCCATTGAAGAAACTTTCCTATACCAATACACGGAAGGAAACTGTTTCAATCCCTGCATCATCCATAATCCCTTGAATTTTAACGAAAGATATATGGCCAGAGAAACCTATGATCAATTGATGGATGCCGATGCTTTGATTCTCAAATCCACTATCTCTGCTCCCATCGTCGTGGACAATGAATTATACGGCATGATTAATGTAGACAATACCCGGACCGACCAAGTTTTTACAGAAGAAGACAAGATGATTATATCCTACTTTGCCAATCAGTTGGGTATTGCCATCAAAAATGCCCGATTGTTTGAAAAAACCCTATTTTTATCAAGATATGACGGTTTGACCAAAGTATACAACAGGCATTATTTTGACGAACTTTTTGACAGCATCTATAAAAGGGCAAAACGCTACGGGGAAAGTTTTTGTCTGTGTGTCATCGATTTGAACGACTTGAAAATCATCAATGACCTCCATGGTCACTCCGCAGGAGATTTCGTAATCAAGACCTTTTCCACTGTATTGAGTGAAAATACCAGGGATTCCGATTTGATTGGCCGATACGGAGGCGATGAATTTGTAATGGTTTTTCTCAACACTATGTTGGAAAACTGCCATGAAAAACTGGAAATGATCGCCCAGCGGCTGAAAGATACACCGATCCAGTTAAACCATACAAGTTTTCAAATTTCCTTCAGCTATGGTATCGCTTGTTTCCCAAAGGATGCCGCAGACAGCAAAGAGCTGTTTAAAATTGCCGACTTGCGTATGTATAAACATAAGCTTCATCAAAAAACCATATAGTACAACGGGAAAAGTTAGTTTATACTTTAATAAAAAGTTTTTTCCTTAATTTTAAGATAAGGGGCTTCCTTTCCTTCGAAATGCCGATATCAACTTCTTCAACAGGCTGATGGAGGCATCGGGATCAAACACAATCTGGGCTTCCTTGGGCACAATGATAATTCCCAGGCTGCCGATGCCCGTCTGATAATTTTTATATTCCAAAGTTCTATACCGTCCTTTTCTATCCAAGACTTCCACCCATAGGAAGGGCGGATAATCCTTCAGTATAGCTTCCATATCTTCCTTACGCTCAACAGGATAATTATTTACGGTCAGAATAACATCTCCCGGCGCAAGGCCCATTTTCTCCCCATGCCCCTCTTTTTTTGTATCCAGCACCGTAATTCCCCTGCCATATTGTCGAAACATAGGCTCCTTTTTCTTTTCTTCTCTTTGGCCATAGATAATCAGGGCTTCATGACCTAAGGGCGAAAAAAGGGCGGCTAGCCACTGGAATATGGCATACCGGACAGCTAAAACAGACAAAAGAATCAGGATGATGCTAAAAAATAAAAGTTTTACGGCAGACTTCTTGCTCTTTTCCCTCGGCGTACCGGAAAGGGCCATATCTCCATACCCTAAAGCCGCTACCACCACGGAAATTTGTAGAGACAGATTTTCTATCCCGATTCCTTCTATACTGTTTCTGAATATAGGCCACCAGTCGGGAAGATTCAGTTCCCGGGCACCTTCCAGGGACCCCAGTGCAACGAGCAGAATGGCAAAGGGAACGGGCCAAAACCGCTGCAGCATGAATCCTCCGATGATCCCATATCTCTTGTCTTCTATCAAAATGGGTGTAGCATTCTTGTGCCCATCCAACCACATCAATATGCTTTCTACCAGATGCAGTATGCCTACAATGACCATCACACCGGGTACATTGACTTTAGGAAATCCAAAAATAAGACTGGACAACGCCAATAATCCTCCCCCGTAGGAAAAACACAAATACCGCACGTGGATCACCATGAGCAGTATGGCAAGGGGCAACAGATATGTAAAATCGCCAAGGGTAACGGTTACTCCCAAAACCATGATGACCACGGTACCCAAAATCCCCCCAAGGATTCCCATAACCACAGCGTTCATCATTTTTTCTCCCATGGTAGACTTCTCTGAACCCAGCATTCTTGCTTCCAGCTCATGAATCCTTTTATACTGCATATAAACCAAAAACAATACTCCCCAGAACAATGGATTCATCAGTACCGTCAGCAATGACAGCAATGCCATGTTGATCAATTCCAAAAGCGGAAACATCATGGCCCCCCCTCCTATGGTTACACCTTTGCCTTATTTTTTACGATAATTGCTAAAGCCATAAGTACATTTTATCACAAATTTTCTTTTTTTTATCAAATTCTGTACTAATATTTCCCCAGCGGTCATATATATAACTTTGTGTGAAAAAACTGCCCTATGCCCTGGAGTCATCATCCATACCAGTAGTTCGCAATCTTATCCAAAATTTCTCATAAACTATTACTTTTTCTTTCGCAAAAAAATAATTTATCCGATGATTTATGGGTTGTCTCATCATATAAATGGGTATATAGGCTTATAAATCAACAGGCATCAAGAAAGGTGGGTTTTGTCCTATGAAAACACCATCTGCGGAGTACATTCAACAATTTCATCAAGAATATTGTTTCCAGTGCCACCGGCTTTTTGGAGCCCATATCCTTCAGAAAAACGGATTGGAAGGCGTTGTTTTTACTGTCTGGGCTCCCCATGCAAAAGAAGTTAGCGTGATCGGAGATTTTAATGAGTGGCAGGGTTGTTGCCATCCGATGGAGCCCATAGGGGATACGGGCATATGGTCTATTTTTGTCCCCGGCGTAAAGAAAGGCAGTTTGTATAAATATGAAATTCACACCTGGCATGGCCAGGTACTCCATAAAGCCGATCCCTACGGATTCTATAGTGAATACAGGCCGGGAACCGCCTCCAGGGTATTTCCATTGGAAGGATACTCCTGGCAGGATGAAAAATGGCAAAAAGAAAAAACAACCCTTTTCAACCAGCCCCTGAACATCTATGAGGTCCATTTGGGATCATGGAAAAGGAAAGAAAATGGGGACTTCTATTCCTACAGGGAATTGGCGGAGGAATTGGTAGAGTATGCAGTGGAGATGGGTTATACCCATATCGAATTGCTTCCTTTGTCGGAGCATCCCTATGATGGTTCCTGGGGATATCAGACCACAGGCTATTATGCAGTAACCAGCCGGTATGGAAATCCCCATGATTTCATGTATTTTGTAGACCGCTGCCACCAAAAAGGAATCGGCGTCATTCTGGATTGGGTCCCCGCCCATTTCTGCTCAGATGCCCACGGGCTGGCCAATTTTGACGGTACACCCCTTTATGAATATGCCGATCCCCGCAGGGGACGCAATGATCAATGGGGCACTTTGAATTTTGACTTCTCTAAACCCCAGGTTTGGTCTTTTCTTATTTCCAACGCCCTCTTCTGGATGGACATCTATCATATCGACGGACTGCGGGTCGATGCCGTGGCGTTCATGCTGTACCTAGACTATGGAAAAAAACCGGGTCAGTGGATCCCCAATGTCTTTGGAGGCAGAGAAAATCTGGAAGCCATTGGATTTATGAAAAAGCTCAATGAAGCAGTTTTTGAAAAATTCCCCCATGCCCTGATGATTGCAGAAGAATCGACGGCTTGGCCCCTGGTAACGAAACCTGCGTATCTGGGGGGATTGGGCTACAACTATAAATGGAATATGGGCTGGATGAATGATATGCTTCGATACATGGAGATGGATTCCATCCATCGGCAGTGGCATCATGATCTTGTAACATTTTCTTTTATGTACACTTTTTCTGAAAATTTTATTCTTCCTCTTTCCCACGATGAGGTGGTTCATGGTAAGAAATCCTTGCTCAATAAGATGTTTGGGGACTATTGGCAAAAATTTGCAGCCTTGCGGGCCTTCTATGGCTATATGATGGCCCATCCCGGCAAAAAACTTCTCTTCATGGGCGGAGAATTGGGTCAATTTGCTGAATGGAATGAACATCGAGGATTAGACTGGCTTTTGTTAGACTATGATATGCACCGCAAGCTTCATCAATATGTGCGGCATCTAAACCACTTTTACAAAAGGGAAAAGGTGCTATGGGAGATCGATCATGATTGGCAAGGATTTCAATGGATTGACCCCCATGACTGCCATCAGAGCATCATCACTTTTATGAGAAGATCAAAGGATCCGGAAGATTTTCTGGTGATCCTGTGCAATTTTACCCCCGTCGTCTATGAAGGATACCGTATTGGCGTTCCCTTCCCGGGTGCATACATCGAAGTCTTCAATAGCGATGCTGAAATATACGGGGGTTCCGGTCAGCTCAATAAAAATTTGCTGGAGGCAGAAGCCGTGCCATGGCATAACCAATCCTATTCTCTGGTAATCAAAGTACCGCCTTTGGCAACCTTATATTTGAAACTGGATTCTTCCCAGCAAAAGAGCAGGGATGCAAGACAAAACTTGTAGAGGAGGTAAGAAGATGCACAAAAAAGAATGTATTGCCATGATTTTAGCCGGAGGACAAGGAAGCAGACTGGGCACCTTGACAAAAAAATTAGCTAAACCCGCCGTTCCCTTTGGTGGAAAATACCGTATTATTGATTTTACCTTAAGCAACTGCTGCCATTCCGATATTGATACCATTGGTGTTCTCACTCAATATAAGCCTCTGGTGCTGAACTCCTATATCGGCACGGGTGCCCCTTGGGATCTGGACCGCAAGGATGGAGGTGTCACCGTTCTTCCTCCCTATGTGAAAGAGTTGGGTGGCGAATGGTATAAAGGAACGGCTAATGCCATCTACCAAAACATGGATTTCATTGATCAATACGACCCGGAATATGTTTTGATACTATCGGGAGACCACATTTACAAGATGGATTATTCCCTCATGCTTGAGGAACATAAAAGCAATCAAGCCGATGCCACCATCTCCGTCATCCAGGTCCCCTGGGAAGAAGCAAGCCGCTTTGGCATCATGCATACCGACGAATGGGGGCGAATCATTGCATTTGAAGAAAAACCCGAATATCCTAAAAATAATTTGGCCTCCATGGGTATCTATGTTTTTCGCTGGCATCTGTTAAAAGAATATCTGGAAGCCGATGAACAGGATCCTCTTTCCAGCCACGACTTCGGCAAAAATATTATTCCCAAGATGCTGCAAGGTTCCCAGAAAATGTTCGCCTACCGTTTCTCAGGATACTGGAAGGATGTAGGGACCATAGAAAGTTACTGGGAAGCCAACATGGACCTGCTTTCGGACTACCCTGAGCTGGATCTTTATGACCCTGATTGGAGAATTTATTCCGTCAATCCTACCCAACCCCCCAACTATATTTCACCCAGTGCCAAGGTTCATCGCTCTCTGATCAACGAGGGCTGTCTCATCCATGGAGAGGTAGAAAATTCTGTCATCTTTCCCGGCGTTTATGTAGGACCTGGTTCCCGTATTGTGGATTCCGTAATCATGCCCAATGTAAAAGTCGGTGCTAATGTCACCATTGAAAAAGCCATTATTTGTGAAGGAACTCTGGTTCGCAGCGACAGTCTCATTGGGTACGACGAAATTGATTTTCTATTCCGCGGGAACCTGCCTGAAAACAGCGGTATTACCGTCATCGCAGAAGGTATGGATATCCCCCGGTGGACAAAAATTCCCAAAGGTTCTGTGATAAATGATTTGTCCTATATTTAGAATATTTTTCCATGGGCTAGAAAATAATCCCCAGGAAGTTTTATAGAATAGGAGTGTGAACATATGGGTGAGTTGATGGGTATTATCAATAATACAAAAAATGGAAACCTGTTGAAGGAAATTACTGAAAACCGCTATATTGCCTCTGTTCCCTTCGGAGGCCGCTATCGAATGATTGATTTTGTACTGTCCAATATGGTAAATTCGGGGATCAAAAATGTAGGTATCCTCGTATTGGGAAAATATCGTTCCTTGATGGATCACCTTCGTTCCGGGAAAGAATGGGGCCTTGCCACAAAAAGGGATGGTTTGTTTATCCTTCCTCCCCCCTACTATGACGGGATACGGAAGGGGGATCTGGAGAATTTTCACTACAACTTTGAATATCTGAGAAAAAGCAAGCAAAAATACGTGGTAATCTCCCGCAGCAACTTGGTCTGCAATATCAACTATACCCATCCTTTAAAATTCCATAAGGAGAGCGATGCAGATATCACCGTTTTATATACAGATGAAGATTTATCAAAGGAAGACTTCTCTTCTTCCACCATTCTTCATTTGGTATCCGACGGACGGATTACAGATATGGAAGTGGGCCCCCATAAACCTAAAACCAACAAGGTTTCCATGGACACCTACATCATGGAAAAAAACTTCCTTATGGATATCATCGACGAGACCCTTGCCAAGGGTGGGTATGACTTCTTGATGGATTGTGTTGTAAAAAACCTTTCAAGACTGAAAGTTTATGGCTATTGCCATCAGGGATATGTGGGTCGGATTCACTCCGTTCAAAGCTACTATAGACACAACATGGCTTTGCTCAATCCGAACATTTGGGAAGAAATTTTTATCAAATCTGGCCCCATCTATACAAAGGTCAAGGACCAAGCCCCAGTAAAATACATGGAAAACGCAGAAGTCAAAAATTCTTTGATCGCCAATGGCTGCGTCATTGAAGGAACCGTTGAAAATTGTATTTTATTCCGGGGGGTGCGCATACATAAAGGCGCCAGGATCAAAGACAGCATCCTCATGCAGAACTGTGAGGTACAAGAAGGTGCCGCCTTAGAAAGCGTCATTCTTGACAAGGAAGTCCTTGTCTCAAAGGGCCAAAGGCTTTCAGGCTCTAAGGAATATCCTATGATTGTTCAGAAAAAGACAATGATCTAAAGAAAGGATGATGAACAAATGCTGAAAATACTCCATGTGGCATCAGAGGCAACTCCCTTTGTGAAAACCGGGGGACTGGCAGATGTCATCGGCTCCCTTCCAAAGGCCCTTCAGCAAAAAGGAATGGATGTCCGTGTAGTTTTGCCGAAATACGGTACGATTCCCGAACAGTGGAGAAGTCAGATGAGATGGAAAAAAAGCATTACGGTTCCCCTAGCGTGGCGCAATCAATTTTGCGGTATTGAAACAGTGCAGCATGACGGTATCACCTTCTATTTTATCGACAATGAATACTATTTCCATCGCAAGCACATCTATGGTTATGATGATGACGGAGAAAGGTTTGCCTATTTTTCCCGTGCTGTATTAGAGATTCTTCCCCATATGGATTTTCAACCCCAAATTTTGCACTGCCATGACTGGCATACAGGCCTTGTCAGCGTCTTTCTAGAATCCTTTTACAGTCATTTGCCCTTTTATGAGAAAATCCGTACGGTCTTTACCATCCATAACCTCCAGTACCAGGGCATATTTCCAAAACACTTGCTGAGTGACGTATTGGGATTAGATGAAAGTTATTTTACCATGGACAGTTTAGAATATTACGGACAAATCAATTATATGAAGGGAGGTCTCGTCTTTTCCGATCTTCTCACCACCGTCAGCAAAAGCTACGGAGAAGAAATCCAGACGCCCTACTATGGTGAAAATCTGGACGGTCTGTTGAAAAAAAGGAGGAAGCATTTGTTCGGCATCGTCAACGGCATTGATTATGACCTTTACAATCCGGCTAACGACCCTTATATTTTTCTTCCTTATCATGACAGCTTGCAGGATAAATCCTTTAATAAAATTAAACTTCAGGAAAGTCTTGGTCTTCCTATAGATTCTAATACTCCCATGGTTGCCATTGTTTCCCGCTTGGTCAGCTCCAAGGGTTTGGATCTGATCGCCCACGTTCTGGATGAACTCCTGTCTCTGGATCTGCAAATGGTTGTCTTGGGTACAGGCGAAGAAAAATATGAGCTTTTATTTCGCCGGGCAGCAGAAAGATTTCCCCATAAGCTCTCTGCCCATATACAATTCGATGAAAAATTAGCCCGCCAAATCTACGCAGCATCGGATCTTTTTCTCATGCCTTCCCGTTTTGAGCCCTGCGGCATCGGACAGCTCATTGCCCTGCGCTACGGTTCTGTTCCTATTGTAAGAGAAACAGGAGGTCTTAAGGATACAGTTCAAGCCTATAATGACTATACATGCACCGGCAACGGTTTCAGCTTTACCCACTATAATGCCCACGATATGCTTTTTACGGTCCGAAGAGCCCTTCAATACTATCAGGATAAAAAATTATGGAGCAGGATTTTTGAAAACGCCATTCATAGCGATTACAGTTGGCGCCAATCCGCCCAGCAGTATATCAACCTATATAAAACTTTATTTTTTCAAGCCCCATAAATTTTAGGGAGTGATTTGATGAACATCGATAAAGAATATTTTCAGAAACTGTTTTTGGAAAAATTTGAAGCCATCCATGGGAAAATGATTTCGGAAGCATCTTCTTTGGACTGCTATGTGACCCTTGGTGCCATCATCCGGGATTTCATCAGCCGCAAATGGATTGCCACCAATCAAGCCTATGCTGCACAAGGAGAAAAACAGGTATACTATTTTTCTATGGAGTTTTTGCTGGGAAAAATGATGGAAAGAAATCTTATTTATTTGGATTTAAAAGAAACTGTTGCAGAAGCCTTGGAAGAACTGGGCATTCACCTGCATGAAATCCTGTCCATTGAACCCGATGCCGGTCTTGGCAACGGCGGCCTTGGCAGGCTGGCAGCCTGTTTTTTGGATTCTCTTTCCTCCCTACAGCTTCCGGGCCATGGCTGCAGTATACGTTATAAATACGGCTTTTTCGAGCAAAAAATTGTAGACGGTTATCAAGTAGAACTTCCGGATTCTTGGCTGAAAAACGGCAATGTATGGGAAATCCGGAAGGCAGATAAAGCCGTTGAAGTCCGTTTCGGCGGAAATGTCCGAATGGATCAAAACAACGGCAGAACCGTATTTATCCATGAAAACTATGACGCCGTTCTGGCTGTTCCCTATGATACGCCCATTTTAGGATTCCGAAACAACACGGTCAATACCCTTCGCCTTTGGAGCGCAGAGACAACCATGCGGGAGTTTGATTTTTCCACTTTTAACCGTGGAGATTACCTGAATGCCGTAAAATATAAATACGAAGTAGAATCCATTTCTCAGATTCTCTATCCCGACGACCGCCACCAGGAGGGAAGGACGCTGCGATTAAAGCAACAATATTTTCTTGTTTCTGCCAGTCTTCAAAGCATTATCCAAAGATACAAAAAGAAAAACGGCAGCCTGCAGGGTTTTGCTGAAAAAGTGGCTATTCACATCAACGATACCCACCCCGTGCTGGCCATACCGGAATTAATGCGGATCTTGATCGACGAAGAAGAAATAGATTGGGATGAAGCTTGGCGGATTACCACCGGGACCATCTCCTATACCAATCATACCATTCTGCCGGAAGCTTTAGAAAAATGGCCTATTGACTTGTTTCAGACCCTTCTGCCAAGAATTTATATGATTGTCCACGAAATCAATGAACGATTCTGCAGGGAGCTTTGGCAGCGGTATCCGGGGGACTGGGAAAAAATTCATCGCATGGCCATATTGGCCGACGGATATGTTCATATGGCTCATCTAGCTGTGGCAGGCAGCCACAGCGTAAACGGCGTAGCAGAAATTCACACGGAAATCTTAAAAAAACAGGTTATGGCTGAATTCTATGAAGTTTTTCCCTATAAATTCAACAATAAAACCAACGGCATCACCCCCAGAAGGTGGCTCCTGAAGGCAAACCCATCCCTTTCCCGATTGATTACCGATGCCATCGGCCCAAGCTGGCTTCATCACTCGACGGATTTGATCCACCTGATGAAATTCGCCGATGACCCTTCCTTCCGGGAAAAGGTAGCTGCCGTCAAATACAGCAACAAACTGGCCTTAGCCAAGTTTATAGAAGACAAAAGCGGCATCCGAATCCATCCGGAGTCCATCTTTGATGTGCACATCAAGAGAATTCATGCCTACAAAAGACAGCTTCTCAATATCCTTCACATTCTGGACCTTTACAACAGACTCAGGGAAAATCCCGATCTGGATATTTTCCCAAGAACCTTCATCTTCGGCGGCAAGGCTGCCCCCAGCTATTATCAGGCGAAACAAACCATCAAGCTGATCCATGCCGTAGCCGATAAGATCAATCATGACCGAACCATCAAGGACAAAATCAAAGTCGTGTTCCTGGAGAATTATAATGTATCCTTGGGAGAGAGAATTTTTCCTGCAGCAGAGGTCAGCCAGCAGATTTCTACGGCCAGCAAAGAGGCTTCCGGTACCGGCAATATGAAATTCATGATGAACGGAGCTATCACCATCGGCACCTTAGATGGCGCCAATATTGAAATCAGAGATGCCGTAGGGGATGAAAACATCGTCATCTTCGGTTTAGCGGCCCATGAAGTGCTCGACTACTATCGCCACGGCGGCTACAGTGCTTGGGAAGTCTACCACCATGATGCGAGAATCAAAACCATTTTATCCCAACTGATCAATGGTTTTCTCCCTGCAGCCCAGGATGAATTTAAAAATCTTTATGACAGCCTCCTCTATCACAACGATGAATATTTTGTATTAAAGGATTTTGCCCCTTATGCGGATGCCCAGCATCGGATCAATACTCTCTATCAAGATAAAAATCGCTGGACCCGCATGAGCATTTGCAACATTGCCCATTCCGGAAGATTTTCCAGTGACAGAACCATAGGAGAATACGCCGCCGGTATTTGGCAGATAAGACCGGTCTATATCGGCAATTGAATCTGCTCCTTTACCATCATTCCACAATATTGCAGAAAGGTGGGTGAATCCAATGAATGACCATTGGATCCTCCATGATTCCCATCAAGCTTTTTTTCGCAAACCCTTTGGGGCCGTCCCGTGCCGCCAGAGGATTTCTATTCGCATCAGCCTTCAAGGGAAAAAAGAAGAAATTCTTCAAATAATCCTCAGGCTTTGGGACCACCAGGAGGGAGAAAGAAAAATTCCCATGGTTCTGTGCCATACAGCCCATGATCAAAAATCCTATGAAACGGAAATTTCCGCACCCGCTGCCCCAGGTCTTTTGTGGTATTATTTCATCATCACCACAAGGGAAGGCATTTATTTCTACGGGAACAACCAAAATCAAACGGGAGGGGTAGGGCAAATCTATCTCCATGAACCGCCCTCCTATCAAATCACCGTCTACAAAGAGGGTGCAACAATTCCCCATTGGTTTGCATCTGCGGTGATGTATCAAATTTTTCCGGACCGTTTCTACAACGGTTGTGAGAACGGAGAGATTTTAAATCCCAAGACCAATGCCTATATTTACCCTGACTGGAATGCCCCGCCCGCCTATATCCGTGATGAAAAAACAGGCAGGATCCGGCAGTATGATTTCTTCGGTGGCAATCTGCAGGGAATATTGAAAAAACTGCCCTATTTGAAATCCCTGGGTATTGATGTGATTTACCTGAATCCCGTATTTGAATCCCCGAGCAATCATAGATACGATACAGCCAACTATAAAAAGATCGATCCCATGCTGGGAGATAACGAATTCTTCCGACTGTTGTGCGCAAAGGCTCGAGAACAAGGAATCTCTATCATCCTTGACGGCGTATTCAGCCATACAGGCAGTGACAGCATTTATTTCAATAAGGAAGGCAACTACCCGGAGCTGGGAGCTTATCAATCGAAAGATTCCCCTTACTACCCTTGGTATCGTTTTATACAATACCCCGATGTATATGAATGCTGGTGGGGTATCGATACCTTGCCCAATGTGCATGAAATGGAGCCTTCCTATCAGAACTTTATCATTCATCAGAAGGACAGTGTCATCAACTATTGGATGGGGATGGGCGTCAAGGGCTGGCGCCTGGATGTGGCCGATGAGCTGCCCGGTGCATTCATCAAAGCCCTGCGGAAAAGAATAAAAGAAAATGATCCTGACGCCCTTTTGATTGGAGAAGTCTGGGAAGATGCATCCCGCAAGACCAGCTATGGAGAGCTGCGGGAATACCTGTTGGGAGAAGAACTGGATTCCGTAATGAATTATCCCTTTCGAAACATTCTCTTGGACTTCATGCTAGGACGCAAGGATAGTTTTGAAACCCATGGCGCCCTGATGAGCCTATATGAAAATTATCCTCTTCATCATTTTTATGCTGCCATGAATCTGATCGGAAGCCACGATGTACCTCGGATTTTGACCTTGTTGGGAGAAGCTCCCGATGAAATTTTATTGACCAAAGAAGAACGGGAGCATTATAAGTTGTCCACGGAGCAAAAAAAGAAAGCTGTAGCCCGATTGAAGATGCTTTCTCTCCTCCAAATGACCTTTCCGGGAGTACCCTGCATTTATTATGGCGATGAAGCAGGGGTAGAGGGCTACAATGATCCTTTAAACCGTCGCACTTATCCCTGGGGACAGGAAGATCAGGAATTACTGGAATGGTATAGAAAAATCATCTCCTTCCGCCACCGATATGATGCCCTCACTACAGGGGAATGGATTTCCCTTCCCCTCCACCAGGATGTCTATGGCTATTTGCGGAGGATTGCAAATCATCAGGATGTTTTGGGACAGAAGAAGGAAAACAGCAGTATTCTTGTGCTTATCAACAGAAATCTCCATCACTCTGTCTCCTTGTCCTTCGACGCAAGTGCATGGGGCCATCAACCTTGGAAGGATCTTTTGGCGGACGATAAGGAAACCCTTGTGGTAGATGGACTTCTCCATATTGCCTTAAAACCCCTGGAAGGAAAAATCATGGTGCAGCAGCCATAGGCCGCTGCACCATTTGCAATTATTGTATCCCCAGCTTTTTCTTCAAAACCTCTATGCCCTTTTGCAACTGCAAATCTTCCTGATCTTTTATATCCCCTCGCTCCATCTTCTCCTCGGACATTTCTATCACAATATCCGGTTCAATTCCCTTTCCGTGGATGTAAGTTCCATTGGGGGTAAAATATTGGGAAGTAGTCAATTTAAACCCTGTACCGTCTTCCAGGGCTTTGACCTGCTGTACCAGACCTTTTCCAAAAGTCGTCGTTCCAATCAGTGTTCCGGACTTCGTATCCTTCACAGCCCCCGACAAGATCTCCGAGGCGCTGGCACTTCCTTTGTTCACCAGGATTACATAAGGAATATTGATTTTCCTATCGTCGGAATATTCATATTCCCGATTGCCGGCTCGGTCCTGGGTATAGACGATGACCTGCTTTCCTAGCAATTCATCGGCAATCTTTACGCACTCGCTCAATAAACCGCCCGGATTATTCCTTAAATCAATGATCAGGCCTTTTACCTGCTGCTGTTGAAGCTTTTTCAAATGAGACTTGAAATCTTCTGCAGTCTGCTCATCAAACATCGTAATGCGTATATATCCGATATCATTTTCCATCATCCTGGATTTTACGGTTTTTAATCGGATTTCTTCCCTTACGATCTCCACGTCGAAGGGCTTCTCCTTTCCATCCCTGTAAACCGTTAAGGTTACCTTCGTCCCCGGATCACCCTTAATCATTGCCACTGCTTCTTCCAGTTTATCGGCGGTTACTTCCTTCCCGTTTACCTTTAGGATCTTGTCCCCGGATTTGATTCCCGCCCTTTCCCCCGGTGTGTCTTCTATGGGAGAAACCACTGTAATCAGGCCGTCCTCCCCAGGAGTCATGATCACGCCAATCCCCCCATAGCTCCCCTTGGTATGGGTCATAAAGTCTTCAAATTCACTTTTTGTCATATAAACGGAGTAAGGGTCCTCCAAAGCCTGGAACAATCCTTTCAAAATTCCGTCCTCTATCTTGCTTTCATCTACCGGCTTGTAGTAATTTTTCTCAATGAATTCCTTCAAACCGAGGACCTTGTTATAGGTTTTTTGCAGATCTTTATAATACTCGTAGTTCTTTTTTGAAATCACTACCTTCTCCCCAACGGTTAAAGCAAAGGCATTGGTAAAAGCAAAGGTTGCAATACTTGTGAGCAGCACCAAAATGATGGCACTAATGATGGCATTCTTTTTACTGATCATATTATGCTTCACCTCATTTGATTGTGAACTTGATACTAATTTTGTCAATTCATCAACATAATCTATATTATTCCTCAGGGAATTTGTTTATAACAAAATCTTCGGCAGGCCTTGCCTCCTTATTCCTTTCCCTTGAACATACATCCCGTATCTTAACATTTTGCCCGGACTTTGCTGGAGGCCCTATAGGCTTCCATGTCATTTTCATATCCCCGGGCAATTTTTTCAATGATGGGATGGTTGACAGAATCAAATTTTTGTTGGTCTATACTGGCAATGGGCAGCACATTGACAGAGGTTCCCGTCATGAAAGCCCCTTCCATGCCTGCAAGGTCTTTCACCGGAATAGGCTGTTCTATCACCCCTATGCCTAATGCTTTGCAAACTTCCATAATGCGCGTCCTTGTCACGCCCAAAAGCACTTCCCCCGCAGGTGCCGTGTAAACCATATCACCCCTTACAAAAAATATGTTGGATCGGCTGCCCTCTGTGATATATCCTTCATCATTTACAAGAATAGCTTCAAAGGCTCCCTTTTTTTTTATTTCTTCCTGGATTCTCTCCCTTAAACCCACATTGACCACCTTGGCATTGGGGTTTTCCCTCTCCGAATGGAATAAAATCGTATCAATTCCCCTTCCGTATACTTCCCTCTCGGGATAATGGCTTTCTATAAAACATAGTAGAAAGGTTTGGCTGCTGCTCTGAAGATGGCTGCACAAAAGCTTTACGTTTAGATTGGGACATCCGTTGGCCTCCACCAACTGTACTAGCTCGGAAACTATCTCCTGATCACTTTTATGAATCTGAAACCCCAAAATATGGGCTGATTTTCTCATCCGTTCCAAATGGGCCTCCAAATAAAGGGGTACACCATCAATGATTCGAATGACTTCATAAATACTTTTGGGATCAATTTCATCAAAAAATCTTACATCTGCTGTGGGATATAATCTCCCATTGACCATATAATACTCTAAAATTGCCTCCTGCTTCATTCCGTCACCTCTAATCTATCAGAATCATTTCAACATTCCTATTCCTATTATACAGCAATTTCTGCAAGTGTACTGAAAAAAGATCTAAAATTATTTGTCAAAAAGAAAAGATCATGTTTCCATGGACGAAACATGTATGTTGAAATTCTGTTCCCAATTTTTCACTCAGCTTAATCCCTGTCCCCTTGGGGGCTTATTTGTTTTTAAGTTTTCCCTCCTAACAAAATAAGCCCCCTAAAGAGTGCTTAATTCCATATCCAATAACTTTTTATACATCTTCGCAAAAGTAGCTGCAAGGCCATCCAACTCAAATATGACGGACTCCGATTTTCCATCAAGCCGAAGTTCTAAAATTGCATAATGCTTCTTCTTTGCCACATGCTTAGATCCGACTCCGCTCATTACCCCTGCAATGACCCCTGCCCATCCGAAAGCCAGACCACCAGCAGTACCACGAACCAGTATACTTTTTTTCTTTTTCTCAAGTGCCTCTGTTTCGCAAATATCCAAAGACAGAACATCTGACAGAGAAATCCCATAGACTTCCTTCGCTCTAGGCCCGAACAAACCTTTTTTCTGGCGCTTTAATAAAAGTTTTTTCTCATCATGGGTGATAAGAAAAGTTTCCCCTAAAAACTCAGGAATACCATAGACCATCACCCCATAAAAACCGCCATTGTCCACAAAGATCCCTCCTCTTGAGGCACTTATATTCCTTATATTTATATTAGCACATATTCTTTATATTTACATCATTTCTGTTTCCGTCCCCTTACGGGGCTTATTTGTTTTTAACTCGTGTCAGAGAACCGTCCCCTGTCACGATCATAAGGATCCTATGATAAAATTATAATTGTGCTAAAAAATCATCTAACTTGATAGATGCCTGCTCTAAAATACTTTTGAAAGTACCTTTAGCAATTTCCTTATGCATTGGTATAATAACGATGCGAGATGGATTTCCAATCTTTTTATACTTCACATGACTACCTTTTTGTGAAACCTTTTCAAAGCCAAATTTTTCAAGCAGCTTTATAATTTCTTCAGGTGTTAGTACAGGATATTTCGACCCCATTATAAAGCTACCTCCATTGTTGTTACAAAAGTAGGGATATCCGAAATTTCTGGAGTTTCATCTTCAAAATATAATTCCAAAGCCTCCCGTAAATTTTCAATTGATTCTTCAATTGTCTTCCCTTGAGAAGCAACATTATTTTCTATACATTTCGCCACATACCAATTTTCTTCCTTTTGAACGATAACAGTAACCTTGATTTTCACGATATCACCTCATTTTTAAGTTATCCTTCTATATTGGTATTATATCACAAGAACACATGAAAGATACTGCCAATCCCAGACCTTCTGCAGGGGATAAAATAGCCTAAACTATTTTCTCTTTTCCAAAGGGCATCATATATCACCTTTCCTTCTTCAAGGGTTTTTTTATAATAAAACTTCTTTTTTCTTTCTTCATTGCCTCTATTTCCTCATTGGTATATACAAGTGAACTACCCTCACTTATAGAAGTGGGAACTTCGTGGTCAATACTCCCAACGGAGCAAGTTTACCCACGCTCAAAGGGCTGTTCCTTCCCCCACGTTACCATTACATGGCTAACATATGCCTTCTCTAAATTA
Source organism: Thermotalea metallivorans (assembly GCF_001562415.1). GTDB lineage: Bacteria > Bacillota > Clostridia > Peptostreptococcales > Thermotaleaceae > Thermotalea > Thermotalea metallivorans. The sequence goes on from NZ_LOEE01000036.1 coordinate 28,832, forward strand.
AGCTGTGCATTGGCAAGAGCAAGACTATCTACTTCCTTTAGAAATGGAAATTCTTTTTTGTATTGTGCAGGTGTATTATTTAGCATTTCTCCTGTTTCTTTATAGTGTTCTATCTTGTCATGGAGCATTTTGTTGTATATAAATCTTACATAACCATATACTTTAGCAAAATATTCCTCTTGTTCTTTTGTTGGATATATCCTGTATTTATAGGCTTTTAGCAAGGTTACACCTCCTTGCATTTACATATAGTTTATATATCAAATAATGCGACATTCATCCCCCACTTACAGAAGTGGGCGACTTCCTGTCAAGGAAGCCGTAATATTATCCGTCCGTATTCCATGGTCAATTTCCCATTGGATGGGATCTTCCTTATATGCACTGTCCACATATTTAATGACAATAGCAATATAGGAACGATATACAGTTTCAGACATTTTTTTTGCATCATCTGTTGACAATGGATAAAAACTGGCGGTAAAAGATACCGTTGTGTTTTTTTCTCCTATCAATGCATTGGAATTGGTAATCACTGCAGAATCCATGTAAAATTTTCTTATTTCGTCTTCTCTCAGACCCCCTGTATAATTCAAATCCTCCCAACTGCCGGTATATTGATTATAATTCATAATCTTTTCAATTTCATAATTTCCTGACATCAATGCAACAGGGAATGTATAGTTGCTTACAAGGTAGCTGTTAGGATTTCCTGTTCCGATCGTATGAACAACTCCTTGACTATCCTGCCACTTAAATACCCCATCCGCCTGCTTCCAATACTCAAAATATGCAACTACCAATCGATAACGATAGGGAGAAGGTGTATTGGCGTAGACTGGTTGTTTGGGGTTTATGAATCCGCTAAAAATGTTTATACATAGTATAAAAATCAACAGAAAAGCAACAGTTCTTTTTCTTCTCAATTTGCCAATCCTCCTTATTTTTAGATTTCAAAATAGAAATTCCCCAACCTTTTAGTTGGAGAATTCCATTTCTAATACTTCGTTGTGGTCATCAAAGCTAGTAGCAATAAATATTTTTTCTATATTTTCTAATTCAAAATCCTTCGGAAGCACATAAAAAGCATGAAACTTCTCGTGTATAGCATAGGCAGGAGATATGCTGAACTTAATGTATGGAAACATTTCTTTGATTTTCTTTTCAGTAGGTCTCTGGGCATTCCATTCGTCAAATGAACAAGCACTATTGACATATGCAAATTCTCCTTTTTTGTTTAATATGCCTAATCCTATACTGCTGGTATGATAGAGTTTTGTGTATTTATCACCAATCTCTACAGGATAGCCTTCGATAACGATACAATCGCTGTCTTTTGACAAACTCCATAGGGTTTGTGTATCCCCTTTATATGGGGCTTCTTCGTAGGGAACTTTGTGTATGTCTGTAATAACGATTTTATTAAACTTTATGGGTAGCATACTCATGTCTGCTTGTTTGACAATTTCCGGCTGATACATAATTTTTTTGCTGATTTGATCTATGGCTGTCATTCTTTCTTGAATAGACCTATCTTTATATATCTTAGGATCTAAATCGCCGTTTCTGACGGGTTTATCATATCCTAATTCCTGAATTGTATTTTTTTCAAGTTTCGCAGTATCAATAATTCCATCTGCATCTCTAAGTTTGTCAATTTGTTCTTTCTTTGCCTGTTGTTCCTTTAATACATCCAATGCTTTTATCACCATTGTACTGGCTTCTGCTCTTGTTGCCTTGCCATTGGGTTTAAAAGTATTATCAGGGTACCCGTTGATAATTTTATTTTCACTGGCTATGATGATATATCCCTTATCTTTTGCTTTTATATTTTTATCATCTGCAAACGTTGTTGTTTGATTTGCCTTTTCTTTTGCTTCGGCATCCAAGCCCATAGCTCTTACGATCATTTTTGCCATTTCTATTCTTGTGATTTTTTCATCTGGTGAATACTTTGTACCGTATTCAGATTTATCTATAATCCCCTTCGCAACTAATGTATGAATTTCTTTTCCTGCCCAGTGGTGATTGGTATCGGTAAAGCTGTTTCCGTCTATAAAGTCAAGTTGAAAGGCTTTTCGGATAACTGTAGAAAATTCTGCTCTTGTGATGGTATTATCAGGTCTAAATGTATTATCTTCATAGCCTTTGATCACACCCAGTTCTATGAGTTTGTTGACGGTTACTTCTGCCCAATGATTGCCCATATCTATAAATTTCTTTGCTAAATTCATTGGATTTGCTGATACTGGCACGATAAATAAAATCAAAGTTAAGATTAACAAAATGGGAATTGTTTTTTTCATAAAATAAATCTCCTTTCTATTGACTCCTTTGCTTGTATAATTTCCATGCATCATATTGCTTTCCCAATATAAGATTCATATGTATGGATAATTGCTTTAATAATTCTTTTCTACAAAAATTTACTTTCTCCCTTTTGTATTTCCACAAAACTCTTCGACGTTTTCCGACATAAACATCAAAACCATCACCATTCCCTCTTGACAGGAGGAAACAGTGATGGTTATAAAAATAATTCTTTTCAATTTTCTCTACTAATATTTTATAAACTTCTCTCCTGGCACGCCGCAGATAAAGCATTTTTCCGGCACAGCCTTTTCAATATTTCCACAGACAGGACACAGATAATAGAACACTTCCTCTGTGCTGTCTAAATTGGCAAGAGCTTCTTCATACAGTCTTGCATGGACTTCCTCAGCCTTTAATGCATATGTAAATGTTCTGATGGCTTCTTGATGGCCTTCTTCTTCCGCTGCTTTTAAAAATTCCGGATACATGCTCTTGTATTCATAAGTTTCACCGCCTACAGCATCCTCTAGATTTTCTGCAGTGCTCTTGATCTTTCCTGCTACTTCAAAGTGCTTGTGGGCATGAAGTGTTTCTGCATCGGCGGCAGCTCTGAAAAGTTTTGCGGCGTTGGTTTTCCCTTCAGCCTCCGCTTTTTTGGCATAAGCCAAATATTTTCTGTTTGCCTGGGATTCCCCTGCAAAGGCAGCCATTAAATTTTCTAATGTTTTTTTGTTTTCCATTCTACATCCCCTCCATAATGAATAATTATTATTAATTAATATTAAGTGTAAAATATTTCTTTTGAAAAATCAAGGCTTTTTTCCATTTTTGGAAGTATCCCACGGATACTGCACAGTGATGTATATACCCGAGGAGCTTGTCGTCAAACACTTTTCTTTTTCAAAACTGAAAGTTCCTGCCTTTAGGCCCTTTCTTCCTGGGGATACATATATTGGTAGATGTTTTTGCGCCTGTATAAAATACAGCTCAATACAAAGCGGAAGGCCAGATCCAGGGTCATGGCCAGCCAAACCCCCAAGACATGGAAATCAAAATAAAGGGACAAAATATAGGCGAAGGGAAGCCGCACCAACCATAATCCTGTTCCCGCCACAATCATGGGGGCTTTTGTGAAGCCCGCTCCCCGCAAGGCTCCGTTTAGCACCCCTGCCACATTCTGGGGTATCTGGACAATCGCCATGAGCATTAAATATTTTACTCCTAAGGCAATTACATCTGCCTGATTGGTCAAGATGCCCATGACCTGTGACGGAAAAAAGAATAGTATGGAAACACTGATACTGGTAAGTACAATAGATCCCTTGATGATCTCCTCCATATATTTTTTCCCCAAATCTGGATCCCTGGCACCGATTGCCTGGCCCACAAAAGCCGTGGCGGCAACACTGAAACCCACCGCAGGCATATAGGAGATGGCCTCTGCCTGTAGTCCCAATTGATGGGCTGCCAGAGAAGTTACGCCAAATTTCAGGATCAGCCTCGTCAGCAGGATAGTGCAAATCTGCCAGAAGATCGATTCAAAGGCCGTAGGCATACCCATTTGATAAATGTCTTTGATTCTTTTCCCTTGAAATTTGAAAAAAGAGGGGCCCAGCAACCCGGCCATCACACCATCCCGATGGAACAATGTATAAAGTCCCACCAAAGCTCCCACAAGCTGGGCAAGGGCTGTTCCTACGGCAGCCCCGGCAACCCCGAGCTTAGGAAACCCTAATTTTCCGAAAATCAGCAGATAACTGACCATCACATTGACTACATTCATGATCAATGCAATTTTCATAGGTGTCTTGGTATTGCCCATCCCCTGCAATACCCCTGCCACTACCAGCATGATGGCTAAAAAGGGCAGGCCCCAAGAAACAATTTTTAAATAAAGGATACTCTGGGCCAGCAGCTCCCCTTCCGCATGGAACCACTGGATAAAAAAATCGGCTTTCCAATAGATCCCCTGCTGAATGACAATCACAAGCAAAATGGACGACAGTAGGGTTTGCTGTATTACATTCCTCAGTTTTTTATGATCCTGGGCCCCGAAGGCCTGGGCTGCAAATACCGTTCCCCCCGTGGCAACTCCTTTGAACAGTGCCCATACAATATAGGTAATGCGCATGCTCAGCCCTACGGCTGCAACGGCCACGGCTCCCGTCCTCCCGATCATAGCTGTAGATAGAAAGCCTGCCAGCATCTGCAGTATATTTTCCAAACAGATGGGCAGAATCATACCGTATATTTTCCTGCGAATCTCCTGCTTGCAAGGATGCCTTTTTTCTTCTGCAATCATATCCCCAACCCACTTTGCACAAAAATTTATTTCGCTACTCTAACTATTCTATTATATAATAAATTTTTCAAATATAATATTAAATTTTTCCGCAATCATCGATTTCTTTTATTTTTTTCAGCACCTTTCGAAATGCCGTGGGAATAGGATATTGTTTGATTTCCTTCAGGGTGACCCATTGGACGGGAGGATATTCAATTTTTGCCTCTTCCATGAAACAGGCGACGTAGACCTCCATGTGCCATTTCAGATGGGTAAAAATATGGGTGGCATCCAATACATGCTTCGCTCCTGTCACTTCCATACCGTAGGTATCCTTTAACTCCTGCCGGATACTTTTTCCCCGCTCCCAGCCTTTTTCCCGCTCCACTGCCGGAAAACCCCACAGGCCTGCCAAAAGACTATCCCCGGGCCTTTTGGTAATCAGCAGCTTGTCCCCTTTCCAGACAAGCCCCACCTCTAAGAAAACCTCTTTCACCTTTGTTTTTTTCTTTTTGATGGGCAGCTCGTGCTGAATCCCTTTTTGTCGTGCGCAGCATGCTTCAAAAATGGGGCAGGCAATACACTTGGGAGCTATGGGGGTACAAATGAGGGCGCCCAATTCCATCAGTCCCTGATTGAAAAAGGAAGGATTTTCCGGTGGAATCACCACAGCTCCTATTTTCTCCATTTCTTTTTTGGTCTTTTCCCCCCCAATGTCTTCCTGGACACAGAAAACCCTGGAAAAAACCCGCATGACATTGCCATCCACTGCAGGCACAGGTTGTCCGTAGGCAATGCTCAATATGGCCCCTGCCGTATAGGAACCGATGCCCGGTATTTTTTTGATTTCCTTCAGGCGATGGGGAATCCTTCCTCCATAATGTTCCGCCACCACCTTTGCGCCCCTGTGAAGATTTCTAGCCCTGGAGTAATAGCCTAAACCTTCCCAAGCCTTCAATACTTCCTCCTCATGGGCCTTGGCCAAGGCTTCGACGGTGGGAAATTTCTCCATAAACTGCTGAAAATATGGAATCACCGTTTCTACCCTAGTCTGCTGGAGCATTACCTCCGAAACCCATATGGCATAGGGATTTTGGGTCTCTCTCCAAGGCAGTTTTCGATGATTCTGTCTATACCAGCAAATCAAATTCTCTTGAATTCCCTTTACCCAATCCTGATCAAATTTTTCCCAATCCTTTGTTTTGTACATTTCCATATTCTTCTTCTCCTTTGGTCCTATCTTTTATTTATTATAGCACAATATCATGTCCAACTTTCCTAGTCCCTAAAAGATGTAAGGATTTTCCTCTCTACATAGAGAGGGGTCTTATGGACCCCTCAGACTTTAGACAAAGCAATGGGAATTGTCAACATCACATGCCCAGATAAGCCCTTTTTACCCTTTCAGACGCCAGCAAGGCCTTTCCCGTTCCTTCGGCGATCACACGGCCCGTCTGGAGGACGTAGCCTCTGTCGGCGATCTCCAAAGCTTCTTGAACCTTCTGCTCCACCAAAAGAACCGTCACCCCCCGCTCGCTGATTGCCTTGAGAATGCTCAAAACCTTATCTACCAACAGAGGCATTAGTCCTAAGGACATTTCATCCACCAGCAGCAGCTTCGGTTTTGACATCATGGCCCTGGCGATGGCCAGCATTTGCTGCTCGCCGCCGCTTAATGTCTCAGCCTTTTGATTTTCCCGATCTTTGAGCTTTGGAAAAATATCATATACTTCTTTCAAAACACTACGAATATCTTCTTGGGATTTCAACGTATACGCTCCCAGAAGCAGGTTATCGAGGATCGTCATTTTTCCAAAAACATGCCTGCCCTCGGGCACATGGGCAATGCCTTTTTCCACGATTTTATGGGCAGGAATATTGTCAATCCTTTCTCCCAAAAATTCTATCTCCCCCGCCATGGGCTTCAAAATTCCCGAGATAGTTCTCAAAATCGTCGTTTTTCCTGCGCCGTTTGACCCTACAATGGCTACTACTTCCCCACCTTGGATTTCAAAGGACACATCAAACAGCACAGGAATATGCTCATAGCCTGCACTAACATTTTTTACTTTTAGCATAGTATCTCTCCCCTAAATATGCCTTGATTACCTGTTCATCCTTCACCACATCCTCCGGTGCTCCCTCTGCAATTTTTTTCCCTGAATTTAATACGATCACCCTGTCGGATATGGGCATAATCGCCTCCATAATATGCTCCACGATGACCAATGTAACCCCAGCTTTCTTCAGTTTGACGCAAAGTTCCATGGCTTCCTTGATTTCTGTCTGATTGAGTCCTGCCATCGTTTCATCCAGCATAAGCATTAAGGGTTTTGTGGCCAAAGCCCGGGCAATTTCCAGTCGTTTTTTATCTGCAATGGTCAAATTGGCCCCCAACTGATCCTTTTTGCCGGTCAGATGGGTCAGTTCTATAATCTCTTCGGCAATTGCCTCTGCTTCCTTTCTTTTCCTGGCATGCAGGAAGGCTCCCGTCAAGATATTCTCTTTCACCGTCATTTCCTTTAAGGTTTTTACGATCTGAAAGGTTCTTGTCAACCCCAACCTGCAAATCTGGTGGGGCGGCAAAAACGTAATATCCTTCCCCCGAAAGATCACCCTCCCTGCGTAGGGTTTATAAAAGCCCGTGATGCAGTTGAACAGTGTGGTTTTTCCTGCCCCATTGGGACCAATCAAACTGACAATCTCCCCTTCATGCACTTGAAACTCCACATCTTCGTTGGCTATCAAATTCCCAAATCTCATGGTAATGCCATCTACTTTCAACATGACCTTATTCACCCTTTTCACCACCTGTTCTTTGTCCTTTTCGGGCCCACCCGCCAAACAGCCCGATCATCCCCTTCGGTTGGTAGCAAGCTACAAGAACTACCAGCAATCCGAATATAATCAAGTCGATGCCCTTTCCCGTACCCCCGAAAAGAATCCGGGTATACTCCGATAAGGGAATTAAAATTGCCGCCCCGATGATGGGACCATACAGAGTTCCAAGGCCTCCCAACACCGTCAGCAGTACAATTTTCATCGATAAGGGCAGGCTAAACACCATAAAAGGGTCAATATAAAGAATATATTGGGCATACAGGGAGCCAAAGATGGCTGTCATAAAAGAACTGATCATCATGGCAAAAAGTTTATACCGTGTAGGATTGATGCCGATGGCCTCTCCGGCTTCCTGGCTTTCCCGGATTGCCTTTAGGTAGTAGCCCATTTTTGAATGCTCAATGCCGTAGGCAACAACAATCACAAGGACAAACAAAACATAGGCGATATAGAAATATGGCAGCTTTGATTGATGAAATTGCAATTGAAGAAACCCTTCCGGCAATATGGGCAGAGAAATGCCCGTAGCTCCCTCCACATATTCCCAACTGACAAATATTTGTTGAATGATTTCTCCTATAGCCAGAGTAGCAATGGCGAAATAGTGGCCTTTCAATTGAAAGCAGGGGTAACTCACTATGACGGCAACCCCCATTGCAATCAGGGCTCCCAATAGCATGCCTACCCAAGGGCTCACCATATATTTCCAAAACAGTACGGAGGATGTATAGGCCCCTATGCCGAAGAAGGCTGCATGTCCAAAGGATGTCTGCCCCGCAAAGCCGGTAATGATATTCCAGGACTGCCCTAATGCTGCAAAGATGACAAACATGATCATTACATGGTGAAAATTCATATTGGGAATTGCCAAGGGGAGAACCGCAATGAGGATGCACATCCACGAAAGGACTTGCTTTTGGCTGAATATTTTCTTTGTCTCTACCATCCGAACAACCCCTTTGGTTTTATTTGTATTACAATGAGATAGATGAGAAATACGAGGGCATATTTGAATTGTGTTCCGAACAGAAAACCTCCCAAGGCTTCTGTAATGCCAATAATAATGGCACTATACAGGGCCCCCTTGATATTGCCAAAGCCTCCCAAGGCGACAATGACAAAGGCCAGCAGGCTGTACAAGGCCCCCGATTCTGGGTGAATGGGAAAGAAAGTAGCCGTCAATGCCCCTGCAATCCCAACACAAGCCCCGGAAATTCCAAAGGTCAAGGCATAGATTTTTTCCGTATGGATTCCCATTAGTTTCGCCGTATTTTTATCCAAGGCCGTAGCCTGAATGGCTCTGCCTGTTTTGGTTTTTTCTACGAAATAGAAGACGGCCATGGTCATGACAATGCTGCTGATAGCAGCCACCATCTGGGGAACGCCGAGGGTAATACTGCCCAATACAATCTTTTTGTCCATGACAATGGACTGATTGATAAATCTATAGTTGGGTGACCAGATGAATTGGGCCAGATTTCTCAACAGCAAGCTTAGACCAAAGGTAGCCAGCAAGGCTGTCAATCCAGGGGCATTGATTACTTTTTTGATGATCAGCCTATAGGTGAAATATCCCATTACAAATACAATCCCCATGGCAAAAGGAATGGAAAGCAGAGGATCCATCCCAAATAGACTGTACATCCAAAAAGCTGAATACATGCCCATCATTAAAAATTCTCCATGGGCAAAGTTGATGATATCCAATACACCCCAGGTTAACGTTAGCCCCACGGCAACCAGGGAATAGACAAATCCCATCAGAATGCCCGAAACAATGATTTGTAAAATCAACCGTGCCTCCTCCTTTCTTTTTCATAGACATACAGCCGTAAAATTTTTGGAAATTAGGGGAGAATCCCTTCTCCCCTAATTTCCTCCATATCTGTTATATGCTTTTGCCATTTCCCATCTGCATGTTGGGCTTATCGATTCTTCCATGCCGGAAAAGTAGGAATAGGTTCAGCCGTTTGATAGTCCACAGGCCATACAGCCTCATATTTTCCATTCTGGGTTTGCACCATGACAGAAGCAGAATATTCATTTTGTCCGTTCTTGCCAAATTTGATCTTTCCTGAAACAAAATAGGGTGCCTCAAAGACAGCGGATTTGATTGCCTCCATTACTTTTTGAGAATCAATGGTGCCCGCTTGGTTAATGGCATCGGCAATAACCATAGCTGAAGCAAAGTCTTCCAAAGCAGGGCCGTCAAAATCCACACCGGATTTTTTCTTATAGATTTCATTAATTTTATTTAAAGTATCCATTTTGGCAAACAAGCTGGGAGCCGTTGCATTGGAACCGGAGAAGAAGTCAGCATCCTTGCCTAGGTTTACGACAAACTGAGGATCTTGGAACCCTCCGCAGTAATTGACAACAGCCTTTGGCACCACATCAAACTCTTTATATTTTTTCACAAATTGTGTGATGTCTCCTATGTAGGAAGCATGGAAAATGGCATCGGGTTTAGCTGCCTTAATCTTTTGTACCTCCGTATCCACATTGGAGAGATCCTTTGGATATTTTACATCCACTACTTTTTCAAAGCCTTCCCCTTGATATTTATCCTTGAGCCATTTATCCACCATCTGGGCCGCGTGCACGCCATATTCATTGTCGATATAGGCTACGCCGATGGTTTTGATGCCGGCATCGTATGTTGCATTCAGATACTTTAGATACTCAAAGAAAAATGCAGTCTCCATATCGTCATTGGGTGCAATCCTTGTAAAGTACTCCAATCCCCTTTCCGTTAATGCTGCAGAACTGGATGATCCCGCCACAAAGGGAATCCGGAATCTTTCAGCAACTTGGCTGGCAGGCTTTGTGGCCGAGCTGTGGTAGCAGCCGATAAGGCCTACAACCTTTTCATTTTGTATCAATCGTTCTGCCTCCGATTTTGCCACCTCCGGGTTTGCCTGGTGATCAGCAAAGATAAATTTTACCTTTGCATTCCCCAGATTGGGCAATCCAGCTTCTCTAGCCAGGGGCATATCCAGTTCCGGATGCTCACCGTTAATGATCTCCTCCGCCGTTTCTACTGCATATTTCAGTTTCACACCGGTGGACGCCGCGGAACCTGTCAGAGGAAATATGGCACCGATTTTTACCACATCCACTTTTTCTTCTGGGGTTTTGGCCTGCTCAGGCTGTGCCGATTGCTGGACCTGCTGCTTTGCACAGCCTGACAGTGCTAAGGAAAATACCAGCAGTCCTGCCAAAAGAACCATAAAAATTTTTTTCATAAACGAATTCCCCCTTTATTCTCATTTTTAAAAAGGCAATCCAGCCTTTAAAGATATGGTCAGGCCGGTACATGGGAAATGGGTCTGTTCATATAAAGAAACAAACCAATAAGAAATACAGCCATAATGAAAAAGATCAGTTTGTATTTTTTAAAAATCATAGGACATATCCCTCCGATAAAATATCCTATTCTATTTATATTTATTAAAACACCGGATATATTACTGAGTTGTACAATTTTCCATTGGTAAATAAAAGCTTGAAAATACCCAAAAAAATAAGAGGGTCTCTATAGGACCCTCTTGAAAAATAACCTGAAATATGTATTAATAAACAAAAATGGAAAACCTTATTCTTTGGAACGATTCTTTTTATAAACTTGTCCCTTTACCCTTTTTACAATATTTTTATGTTTTTCTAATTTGTGTTGATTCTATTATTTCATATGCATTAACATAACAGGATCATCATCACTAAATTGATCTTCTGAATATCCCTTATATACTGAAGCAGTCTCTTCCTTGCAATTACCCTGGTGAAATGTTATATTATTTGTAAAGTAATACCACCTTTCGTAGAGTTTTTATTGTAAGAATACCACTTCGACAGGTATGTGGTATTACCTTGCGTTATTTTTGGGATATGTTCTAATGGATAAGTTATCCAATCTAGCATTAGGTCTTTGTACAAAATTTAGATACTTAGAATATATTTTTAGAGTAGAAAATAGATTGATGTTTGTATAACATTTATTATATCGGAAAATAAGGGGTGTAGTATGAGCCGAGAAATCAGAGTACTTTTAATTTGTATTCTAGCAGCAGCATTTTTCTTATTGCATTCAAATGATCTATCTTTAATAGGAAAAATAGGTTGGATTATTTTTATATTTATCTGTATTCTACTAACTTGGGCAAAACGTAGATACTAAAAAAGAGGGATTTCCCTCTTTTTTAATAATCTGTAAAATAATAGTTTGCTTTTGGTTGACCATCTAAAATCCAGCCACTACCTTTACCAGTCACAATGTACTTATAGTTTTGAGTAATTACTGCATAGAGTGCAGGATTGGTTGCTTTAGTCATTTCTCTATATACGTATTCATAAAAATCTTCTTGTGCTTCAAGGTAATCATCTGCAAACATGTCAGTAAGTCCAAATGCAGCTGCAACTATTGAGGATGCAAGACTTATTGATAGACCAGCTAAGCCAATAAAAGTACCACCCCATGCAATCATATCATCTAAATCAAAGTTTTGCATGTTATTGATCTCTTCTTTTGCTCTCCAAGCATCCTCTTTGTACATTGTTACTTTTACGCTCTTAATATCTCCTGCGCTAGGCATAAAACACCATCTCCTTTTCATTTTTATATTTTTTTATATTTTGTTAGGCAATCTACTCTCTGGCCAGTTCGTTTTGCCCTACACTATATAAAACAGGATACCACTTTACAAGTTTGACTAAGCTACCTGATCTTTGTCAAGGAAGCTCTGCACAGCTTCTTTAACGGTTGAATAAATTTTGGCACTTTCGAAGCTGGATACGAAAGTATCAAATATTAATTCTT
>NZ_LOEE01000037.1 GCF_001562415.1 Thermotalea metallivorans
ACTACTTGAGGTTGAAAAGTAGATTCTCTGTCTCTAGGTACTTGAATTGTAGATTCTCCATACTTTGATACGATATTTTTTTCCTTAAAGCCATTTCTAGAGTTTTTGCCGGACTTATTTTTATAATCATACTTTGTATAACCAAGATGCTGATCCATTTGGGCTATAAGCATTTTTTCTAAAGTGGCAGAGAATAACTCTTTTAATGCCGATGCTATATCCTCTATGTTTTTAGGGTCAAATGCATCTATAATTTCTTTTGCTAACTGTCTTTTATCTTTTATCATGTGTGAATCCTCCCGCTATCATCCTAATCTTATTTTAGCATATGTTGGAGTTTACACACTCTATTTTACACTGTCCGAAAGTTGATTAATTAATAAAATAATAGCATGGCGCAGAATAAATGTAAATATATATAATCAGAAAATTAATAAAAATTTATAAATTATTAATATTGAAACAAACAAAAAAATATCATATGATAGTAAAAAGAATTAAAAAAATTATATATGATGGAAAATAAAGCCGAAAAAATGTTATATGACAGAAAGAACAGGAATTTTATTTACAATACATAAATAACAGCAGCAACATATTTAAAAGCAATTGATCCAGAATATTTGTAGTTTCTAAATATATATAATGTATTGGAATACAAGCAAAAATACCTATGAAAATTAAATGATCTGCAATGCGGAGGTGATAACTTGAGAATTCCTAATTATGTGCTTTCAGTCGCTAATAAGGAAAAAAATGGAGGAACTATACTATATAATACAATCAGTGGAGCCAAGGTCTTGATAACTTCGTTTGAAAAAATAAATGCAATTATGATGGGCTATTGAAATATTGTATGAACAAGAAATAATCATCTGCTAGCCAAAAAAGTGTGTACTGCATGGGCAGATGGGTAAAATTACAAACAAATCTAAAAAATTTATAGAAAACCTGTTTCAGTTGCCTAATGGGTGGTATATATAAAATACAACATCATAAAACAGCAATGAATAGAAAGGGATGAGTCCACCAAAGACGATAATTTGAAAGGAAAGACAAAAAGGAAGAAGGTGAGTCCACCAAAGTGATGAATGAAGTTTCAGTCGTATAGGCAGCCTTTGCAGAAAAAGCAAATAGGGCTGCCTATACGATTGTTTTTTGTTTTTTTATGTTCTGTAGGAGCCGTTGATTTTCACATAATCGTAGCTTAAATCACAACCCCAGGCCGTTGCTTCATATTCCCCGTCCTTTAAATCAATTACAATGTTGACATAGTCTTGATCCAAAATTTCTTTTGCTTTTTCTTCACTGAAAGGAATTCCTGTTCCATCCTTTACAAGCTGTATGGTCCCCTTGGCGTTTTTAAAGAAAATATCTACTTTGTCCGGAGAGAAATCACCGCCGGAATAGCCCAAGGAGCACATGATTCTTCCCCAGTTGGCATCACTGCCAAAGAAGGCAGATTTTACAAGATTGGAGGAGATGACGGACTTGGCACAGATTTTGGCATCCTTCTCTGTCTTGGCATGATATAATGAAACTTCGATAAGCTTTGTAGCCCCTTCCCCGTCTTTGGCAATCATTTTGGCGAGGGTTTGGTTGACAAAATCAAGGGCATTTTTGAATTTGGCATAATCTTTATCCATGGCATCGATGAGAGGATGGCCTGCCATGCCGTTGGCCAAGGTGATAACCATGTCGTTGGTACTGGTATCCCCATCTACGGAAATCATATTATAGGAGTTGCTGACGCTATCCTTTAGGGCTTTTGTCAACAGGGCTTTGCTGATATTGGCATTGGTGATGATAAAGGCCAGCATGGTGGCCATATTGGGATGGATCATGCCGGACCCTTTGGCAATACCGCTGATGAAAACAGGTTTGTCATCGATCATGATTTCTACGGTAATTTGCTTGGGAAAGGAATCCGTCGTCATAATGGCTTCTGCTGCAGAAGCGCCGCTGCCGTCAGGAATAAGACTGCAAGCTGCTTTGATTCCAGGTATGACCACATGCATGGGCATAGGAACGCCGATAATTCCTGTAGAGGCTACCAAGACCTGATTTGGTGGGAGATTCAAACAAGCCGCGGTGGTTTCCGACATCTTGTAGGCATCTTCTAAGCCTTGGGCACCGGTACAGGCATTGGCATTGCCGCTATTGACAACGATCGCCTGTATGGTATCGGAGATTTCCAAATGCTTCATGTTTACAAGGAGGGGTGCCGCTTTTACGATATTAGTGGTAAAGGCAGCAGCAGCTACAGCCGGTTTTTGGCTATAGATCACGCATAAATCCTTGTTGCCGTTTTTCTTGATCCCGCAGTGTATGCCCACAGCCTGGAAGCCCGGTACATCCGTTAAACTTTTATCTTGCAATATTTTCATATCCATCATCCTTTCTATTGAAACTAAGGTATCATAGCCAATAATTCTAAACCTTCTATTTCTCTGATGCCGAACAATAAATTCATATTTTGTACGGCTTGGGAGGCAGCTCCCTTCATCAAGTTGTCAATGGCAGAGATGACAATAACCCTTCCCGTTCGCCCATCTACCCGCAGGCCAATGTCACAGAAATTTGAACCTCTTACCCATCTTGTTTCTGGTAGGTTTTCTACAATTCGGATAAAATATTCATCTTTGTAAAAGAATTGATAGATTTCATAAAGCTCTTCCTGGGTTAGTTTGTGAAGCAGCTTCCCGTAGCAAGCAGCCAGAATTCCCCGGTTCATGGGCACCAAATGGGGTGTAAAGGATACGTGAAGATTTTCACCGTAAATCAGAGACAACTCCTGTTCGATTTCCGGTGTGTGTCTATGACCGGCGACCCCATAGGCTTTGATGGATTCATTGCATTCGGTAAAAAGGGTGGCAATATTGGCTGACCTGCCTGCTCCCGAAACGCCGGATTTGGCGTCGATGATGACAGAGCTAGGATCGATCAAACGATGCTTCAATAGGGGAGCCAAAGCCAATATGCTAGCTGTGGGATAACAGCCAGGATTGGCAATCAATTGGGCTTGGGAAATTTGGATGCGATGGATTTCCGGCAAACCATATACGGCAGAAGATAATAGATTGCTGCATTCATGATCCAGTCCGTACCAAGCTTTATAAATTTCCGTAGATTTTAATCGGAAATCAGCTCCCAAATCGACCACTTTCACCCCATATGCCAAGGCCTTTTCGGTAATAGGAAAGGCTTTGCCATGGGGAAGGGCAATGAAAAGGATATCTATATTCGAAAGATGCTCTTCAATAGATTGGATATCTATACATAAATCCTGTATAAAACCCTCATATTGACAGTAGATTTGGGAAAAGGGAACATCTGTATGATTATAAGAAGACAGAAAATGGATTTTCACATGAGGGTGCCTAAAGAGCAACCACGCCAATTGTTGTCCTGCATAGCCTGTGGCCCCCAATATTCCTGCTCGAATCATCCAATCACCTCTTGATAGAATTTAAAGTAATTATACAAATAAATAAATAAATATTCAATACCCAAAAGAAATTTTTGTGAAAAATATTGAATAAATATATAAACAAAAGTATAATTATTAGTATTAGATTGTTAAAGAGGTGATGTATTTATGAATAGACAGACGGCGGCCATACTGGTAGAGGCACTGCCCTATATAAAAAAGTTCCGTGGAAAGACCTTTATTATCAAATATGGTGGCAGCATTATGAATAATGAAGAGGCAAAGAAGGCCTTTATAGAAGATGTAGTTTTGTTAAAACTGGTAGGAATCCACTTGATTATTGTTCATGGCGGAGGGCCAAATATTTCAGCGATGCTGAAGCAATTGGATATTGAAAGCAAATTTATCGATGGCTTGCGGGTAACGGATCAAAAAGCTATGGAAGTCGTAGAAATGGTTTTGTCCGGCAGTATCAATAAATCAATTGCTGCCGATTTGTGCAGACACGGTATCTGTGCTTTAGGAATCAGCGGCAGGGATGGAAATCTGATTCAAGCTCGGAAAAAATATCTGTATAAAGAAGAAGAAAAAATTGATATAGGATATGTAGGAGAAGTGGTATCTGTAAATAAAAAATTGTTGACAGATCTATTGGAAAAAGAGCAGCTTCCTGTCATATCACCGGTAGGATGCGATGAGGAAGGGAATATATACAATATCAATGCTGACTATGTGGCTTCTGCCGTTAGTAGTGTGCTGGAGGCTGAAAAGCTAATCTTGCTTACAGATATAGGAGGAATTTATAAAGATATTCAAGATCCTGCTTCTTTCATATCCTTTGCTACCGTAGATGAGATGAAAAGATATATTGAGGAAGGTATTATCAAGGGAGGAATGATTCCCAAGGCTGAATGCTGCATAGAGGCAATTGAAAGGGGAACAAAAAATGTCCATTTGATTGACGGGCGAAGGGAGCACAGCCTGTTGTTGGAGATTTTTACCAATGACGGTATTGGAACAATGATACGGGGAGGAGTATAAATGGATAAAAAGTATATGATGAATACTTACAGCAGATTTGATGTAGTATTTGATAAAGGAATTGGAACGAAGGTATATGATATCCACGGCAAAGCGTATTTGGATTTTGTTTCGGGGGTAGCGGTGAACTGCCTGGGGCACAGTCATCCAGCTATTGCAAAAACCCTAGCGGAGCAAAGCCAACAGTTGATCCATGTTTCAAATCTTTACTGGAATACAAAACAAATGGCCTTAGCAGAAAAATTGGTTCTCTACAGTGATCATGATCAGGTGTTCTTTTGCAACAGCGGAACAGAGGCGGTGGAAACGGCCTTGAAGCTGGCAAGAAAATATGGAAAACTAAAGGGCGGAAGCAACAAACACGAGATCATCTATATGGATAATTCCTTCCATGGCAGAACCATGGGTGCTCTGGCTGTGACGGGACAGGAGAAATACCAGAAAGATTTTATGCCTTTGATGACAGGATTAAAACCTGTAAAATTCAATGATATAGAAGAGTTGAAGAAGAGCATTTCCGAAAATGTCTGCGGGGTAATCCTTGAGCCCATTCAAGGGGAGGGTGGCATCGTACCGGCCCAAACCGATTTTTTAAAGGAAGTCAGTACTTTGTGCAAGAAGTATGACGCTTTGCTGATTTTTGATGAGGTGCAGTGCGGTATCGGCAGACTAGGAAGCCTGTTCGCCTACCAGAGCTTTGGCGTAGTACCTGATGTAATCTGTATGGCGAAGGGTTTAGGAGGAGGATTTCCTATTGGTGCCGTTTTGGCCACGGAAAAAGCGGCCAGTGCCTTTGTACCCGGTGATCACGGATGTACCTTTGGAGGAAATCCCCTGGCCTGCGCTGTGGCCTTAACGGTTCTGGAGGAATTGGTAGACAAAGGGATTGTAAAGGAAGTGGATGAAAAGAGTCTTTATCTAAAGGAAAAACTAGAGGGGCTGGTGGAAAAATATTACAATATTCAAGCCGTACAGGGTATAGGATTGATGCTGGGGATAAAAATGAAGGGAGATCCGAAGCCCATTGTCAATAAATGTTTTGAAAAAGGGTTGTTGCTGGTGGGGGCGGGAGAAAATGTCATCAGAATCCTGCCGCCTTTAAATGTTACCAAAGAGGAGATGGATGCAGCGGTGGATATATTGGAAGAAGTTTTATGGGAGATTCCTCTTGAGGATGCAAAAAAAGCATAAACATAAATGTTGACACATAAATATAGAGTATGATAATATATGATGAAAAGAGAATACGAGAACCTTTAAATTAGTCCAGAGAGGCTAAAAAGGATGTCGGGAAAGAGATATATCAGGGTTTGTATATCTTTGTTTTCCATGAAAAAAACACACCTTCTGCCTCGGGCAGGAGGTTTTTTGTTGTAAGGAAAAGGGCTCATGGAATTAGCACAGAATGGATATATATACATGATGATGTATATATACATTCTTAAGCAGAAAAAAGACAAAGAAAATCATATGAATAAACATTGATTAGAATAAAAATGTCCTAGGATAGAAAACTGCTGAATTTATAAATGTTTTCTCCGTTTAATTCTTAACCCTTTATGAAACTAAAGAATAAAAATCAAGAAAAACAACAAAAAATTTTTAAAAACCAGTTGCATAAATATATAAAAATAAGTATAATTATAACCAATAGAGAAATAAGTATAAGCTGGAGAGAATGGCCGGAGACGATGCAACATGGCCGTGAAGGAACAAAGTTCTGAAGTGTTATTTTATACAAAAAGGGTGATGAAGAATGGGGAAGCATTTTAAACATAAAAAAAGGCGCAGCCTATAAAGGCAAGGGAGAAAGACAAAGGAAATAAAAATATAGTAAGGAAAGGATGGATCAAAATGACTTATGTATTATCAGCAAAAGCATTTGGCGGAATGAATATAGAAGAGATTTTGAGTGGACTCAAGGGCGGATATTTCCATGTGGCACCAATGATCGTAAAGGTAGCGGTTATCAATTTGGGAATGACAAAAGAGGAGTTAATGGCATTGGTGAATATGAATTACAGCCTAAACATCTTTGATGAGGATTTCAGCATCCAGCAGTTAAATTCCTTATCCCATGATGTGATCATGATCTCTAACGGAAAAGTTGATTCTAAGAAATTGCCCAAAATGGTGGAAAAGATAAAGGCATGTATCGGCAAAAAGACGATTTTGGGTGTGGGACTGGGCAAAGACTTAATCGCTTTGGCTATGAAGGAATTGGAAGACGGTGAGGTTTTGAGCAAGGAAGGAAATATCCTGAAAAATGAAAAGTATAAAGTATTCTGTGCCGACGGCAGTACAGGCAATGACTTTGGAGATCTAATCAAATATATTGTGTAAAGGTATATGGGGAAACAGAAAAGAAAAAACTTTTCTGTTTCCTTTTGTAAAAAGAGATGAAGAAATGACGGATAGAGGTGTAGAAAATGAATGGAATACTATATCTGGAGGACGGAACAACTTATAAGGGAAAAGGATTTGGGAAAAAGGGAACGGCTGTAGGAGAGCTTGTATTTAATACATCGATTACCGGTTATCAGGAAATATTGACAGACCCGTCCTATGCAGGACAAATCATTACCATGACGTATCCTTTGATTGGCAACTACGGAGTGAACAACTTGGAGCATGAATCATCAAAAATTCATGCAAAGGGGTTTGTTGTAAAAAAGATTTCAGAAACACCCTCCAATCATATGAGTGAAAAAACCATCGATGAGATGCTGAAGAGCATGGGTGTTGTGGGTGTCTATGATGTGGATACCAGAAGCATCACCAAAAAAATCAGAAATGCAGGGGTATTGAAATGTGTTATTTCCAACGAAGAACTGGGGGAAGCAGCCCTGCAGGAAATTTTAAACACCACAGAAATTCGGGAAGACTGGATGAAGATCGTAGGGACAAAAGAGGTTGTTCATATACCGGGAGCAGGGCCGAAAGTAGCTTTGGTGGATTTCGGGGTAAAGGCCAATATTATACGGAATCTAGCCTATAGAGGCTGTGATGTTACCGTATTTCCGGCCACCGTCTCCTATGAAGAAATCATGCAAATAAACCCGGCAGGGGTGTTGTTGAGCAATGGACCGGGGAATCCTAAAGCGGCCACGGAAGCCATCGAATTGGTAAAAAAACTTCTAGGCAAACTTCCTATCTTTGGGATTTGTCTGGGGCATCAGATTCTTGCCTTGGCCGTGGGAGGGGACACCTATAAGATGAAATACGGCCACAGGGGAGGCAACCATGGCGTTTATGATATAGAAAAGGATAAGGCCTATATTACTTCCCAGAACCATGGTTATGCCGTGGATCCGGAGAGTATTCGGAATAAGGGGATAATCGTCACCCATACCAATTTAAATGACGGCACCATAGAGGGAATGAAACATGAAACTCTGCCTGTCTATTCTGTACAGTTTCATCCGGAAGGAGCACCTGGTCCAACGGATTCGGCGTATCTTTTTGACAAATTTATGAAACTCATGGAGGAGGAAGTCCTATGCCTTTAGATCAAACACTAAAGAAAGTAATGATTATCGGGTCAGGTCCCATTGTGATCGGTCAAGCAGCTGAATTTGACTATTCGGGAACGCAAGCCTGCAAGGCCATTAAAGAAGAGGGAATTGAAACGGTACTGGTAAACAGCAATCCAGCCACAATTATGACGGATCTTCATGTGGCAGATCAAGTATATATCGAACCTTTGACGATAGAAGCCCTTGAGAAAATTATCGAAAGGGAAAGACCTGATGGGATTTTGGCAGGCTTTGGGGGCCAAACAGCCCTGAATCTGGCTATGAAATTGGAAGAAATGGGCGTTTTGGAGAAGTACGGTGTAAAACTTCTGGGAACAAAACGGGAAGCCATTCAAAAAGCAGAAGACAGGGAGGCCTTCAAGCAATTGATGCTGGAGATCGGAGAGCCCATTCCCATGAGTATAACGGCTACCACCATCCAGGAATGCGAAGCCTTTGTGGAGCAGTACGGCTACCCTGTGATTATCCGGCCTGCATTTACTCTGGGAGGAACAGGAGGAGGAATTGCCACCAATCACCAGGAACTACTAGAAATTTGCAGCAGGGGAATCAGCAGCAGTCCCATTGGACAGATCCTTCTAGAGCAGAGTGTGGCGGGATGGAAGGAAATTGAATATGAAGTTATACGGGATAAAAAGGATAATTGCATCATTATATGCAACATGGAAAATATGGATCCCGTAGGTGTCCATACGGGGGACAGTATTGTGGTAGCACCGTCCCAGACCCTAAGGGATAAGGAATATCAGATGTTAAGACAGGCGTCCATTAAAATTGTCAGAAGCCTCAAGCTGGAAGGAGGCTGTAATGTTCAGCTGGCCCTGGATCCCAAAAGTGACAGCTATGTGGTGATTGAAGTAAATCCGAGGGTCAGTCGTTCCAGTGCATTGGCTTCTAAGGCTGCCGGATATCCCATCGCCAAGATTGCCGCTAAGATCGCCATAGGCTTTAGTTTAGATGAGCTGAAAAATTATGTAACCAAGACCTCCAGTGCTTGCTTTGAACCGACCCTGGATTATGTGGTAGTAAAGATCCCCAAGTGGCCCTTTGATAAATTCAACAAAGCTGCAAGGACTTTAGGAACTCAAATGAAGGCCACAGGGGAAGTTATGGCCATCAGCAGAACCTTTGAAAGTGCACTGCTAAAGGCTGTTACCTGTCTGGAAGGGAAGTTTACGGGGCTTAGGATGTTTTCCATCATGAAGATGGACGATGAAGAGCTCTTCAATAAAATAGAACAGTGCGATGATGAACGGATTTTTGCCTTGGCTGATGCCCTGCGAAGAGGTATTTCTGTAGAGCAGCTTTATGAAATGACCAAAATTGATCCTTGGTTCCTCCATGGCATTCAAAATATCGTGCACATGGAAAAAAGACTGCAGGGGGAACCCATGGATGAAAAACTTCTTTATGATGCGGAAGCCATGGGCTTTACCGATAAGGAAATCTGCGATTTAACGGGATTGGAAAGTGAATTTCTACAAAAAATTCGAAAAGAACACAGTATTTATCCTGTGTACAAAATGGTGGATACTTGCAGCGGTGAGTTTGATGCCCAAACACCTTATTACTACTCCTGCTATGAGGAGGATGACGAAAATGTGATATCCGATGAAAAGAAGATTGTGGTCATCGGATCAGGGCCGATCCGTATCGGACAAGGAATTGAATTTGACTATTGTTGTGTTCACGGAGTATGGGGGATTAAGGAAGCAGGTTATCAATCCATTATCATTAACAATAATCCGGAAACCGTCAGTACGGATTTTGATACAGCCGATAAACTATATTTTGAATCTCTATATATTGATGATGTTATGAATGTGATCCGAAGGGAGCAGCCAGAAGGGGTTATCTTGCAGTTTGGAGGCCAGACCTCCGTGAATCTTGCACCAAAGCTCCATGAGCGAGGCGTAAAGATTCTGGGTACCTCCTTTCAATCCATCGATTTGGCGGAGGATCGGGATAAGTTTCGAGATTTTCTGGAAAAGCTCAATATACCAACCCCTACAGGCAAGGCCGTTGCCAGTATAGAAGAAGCCTTGGAAACAGTAAAAGCATTGGGATATCCTGTGGTGGTAAGACCTTCCTATGTCATTGGAGGGCGAGCCATGCAGGTAGTCTATGATCAGAAAGCCTTGATCAGCTATATGGAGGAGGCCGTCAACCTGTCTTCCAAGTATCCCGTATTGATCGATAAATATGTAAGGGGAATTGAAATTGAGGTAGATGCCATTGCTGACGGTGAAGATGTTTTAATACCGGGAATTATGGAGCATGTGGAAAAGACCGGTGTTCACTCGGGGGACAGTATCACTATCTATCCGTATGTCAGTTTGGATCAGAGTACGGTGGACAAACTGGTGCAGTATACGGAAAAAATTGCAAAAGGATTGAATATTGTTGGACTGGTGAATATCCAGTATGTCTTTGATGGAAGAGAAATCTATGTAATTGAAGTAAACCCGAGGGCCTCCAGAACGGTGCCGATTCTCAGCAAGGTAACAGGTGTGCCTATGGTTAAGATTGCCATTGATGCCATGCTGGGGAAAAAGCTGAAGGATCTGCCCTATGGTACCGGACTGATGGAAAATAAGGATTTCTATGCGGTAAAGATCCCTGTATTCTCAGGGGAAAAGCTTGCCGATGTGGATATCTATTTAGGACCGGAGATGAAATCCACAGGGGAAGTGTTGGGAATTGACAGGAATTTGGATAAGGCTATCTATAAAGGGTTTCAGGCTACGGGCATAAAAGTTCCTACAGCAGGAGGTATCTATGTATCCCTCAAGGAAGTAGACCGGGAGGAAGGACTAGAAATCATTCGGCAGTATGCTGATTTTGGATTTAAAATATATGCATCCAATGGAACAGGCGGATTCCTGGAAAACAGAGGTGTTTCATGTGAAACCATAGACAAATCGGAGGTCATCAAATATATTGCCGATGGTACCTTCTGCATGGTGATCAATACACCTACCAAGGGCAATGATCAAAGGCGGGAGGGCTTTAGAATCAGAAGAAAGGCCAGTGAATATAGAATACCTGTCTTTACATCTATCGATACAGCCAAAGTGTTTTTAAAGGCCATCGCAATCAAACAAAATGACGAGGACGTTGTCTACAGACCTTTAAGTGAATATTTTCAAAGATAGCTTTGTGCAAGCCGGAGAAATTCCGGCTTGTAATTTTTTTTGGAAGGGTCTAAGCTTTGTTTTCTATTTTCTGCGGAGTAGAAATACAGTATAATGAAAGCATGACGTTATAAGAGGGGGTAGGAGAATGAATAGAGTATTGAAGAATTTATTTATTTTCATGTGGATTGTGGCATTCTTGGTAACGGGATGCAAAGGAAATGAAATACCCTTCGCACCACCATCCTTGCAATCGAAGACATTGATCGTAGAGGATACCAATGGTGTGGATGTGAGAAAAGTCAACAACTATCACATAGATGTTCAGTTTTATCCGGAAGAAGCAAGGTTGGAGACGAAGCAAATAGTTGATTATATAAATAATGAAGATGTTCCTTTAGAGGAAATATATTTTCACTTATATCCCAATGCTTTTCAAAAAGAGGATACCGTACCTTTTCTGTTTGATGATTTTCAAAGGGCCTATCCCAACGGTTTTCAGCCAGGATTTATAGAAATAAAGGCGGTAGCTGTGGATGGGAAAGGGGCAGACTATCAAATTTTGGGAGAACAGGCGACCATTCTGAAGGTGAAATTGGATCAGCCCCTTCTTGTGGGAAAAAGGGCAAAGATTGCAATGGATTATATGGTTAAGTTGCCTCCTGCCCAAGAAAGATTCGGTTATGGGAATGATACCTTCAATTTTGGGAATTGGTATCCCATTGCCGCTGTGTATGACGGAACCGGATGGAATCTGGACCCCTACTATGCCATAGGAGATCCTTTTTACAGTGATGTAAGTAATTATGAAGTGATTATCCATACGCCGAAAGAGATCACCGTGGCTGCGTCAGGCAACATATTGAAGGATGAAATTCAGGATGACAAAAGGATATGGAAGATTGAAGCCACGCTGATGCGGGATTTTGCATGGGTAGCCGGCAAGAAATTTGAAGTGGTAGAGAAGAATGTGGAAGGTACCATCTTAAAAATGTATTTTATCAAAGACGAAAATGTGAAAGAGGAAATAAAAGCCTTTGCTACGATGGTAGGAGAAGATGCTCTGCGGGTGTTTAATAAAATCTATGGGAAATATCCCTATGGACAATATTCCGTGGTGCAGACCAATTTCCCCAGCGGTATGGAATATCCGGGAATTGTATTTATCGGCAAGGAATTTTATAATGATTATTCCAGAGAATATCTTGAAATTGTCATTGTCCATGAAACTGCCCATCAATGGTGGTATGGGGTTGTTGGAAATGATGAAATCGATGAAGCTTGGCTGGATGAAAGTTTGACTAGCTATTCTGAGGTAGTCTATGCCATGGAAATGTTTGGGGAAGAGGAGGGGCAAAATTATCAAAAAGCCTATAACGAAGGGGAGTATCATGATGCTATAGATTCTATTCAGGATAAGACCATACTAAAATCATTGGATCAATTTGAAGGATGGGATGATTACGGGCCTTTGGTATATAACCGGGGAGCCATGTTTTTGAACCATCTCTATGATCGGTATGGGAAGGAAAAGCTTTATCAGGCTTTGAAGGAATATTATCAGCGATATCGGTTTAAAATTGCTACTACGGCTGATTTTCAAAAAGTTTGCCAGGAGATATTTGGAGAAGATATGGAGCCAGTGTTTCGCCAATGGTTATATGGACAATAGGTTTTGGATCTTTACGGAAGTTATTTTTGCATCCCTACTTTGCTGGAAGTTGCCAGTTGCTATTTATCGGCTGCAATGGTTGGAATAACAAAATGCATAGAGATTTGGCTCTAAGGGATGACAATCCATGGCATGACGGATATCTGCAACCAAAGCATATGGAGCCAAAAGGAACATAGAAAACCTTAAAGGATTAGAGGAGTGAAGAAAATGGAGATAAAGATTGATGATAAAGTAAAAAAGTACTTAGAGAAAAAAGGAGAGCATGTCTTGACAGTAGAGTTGGAAACCAGTCAATCCTGTTGAGTCCATGCATCCATACCGCATGTAAAGGTAGGGGCTCCGGTGGAGTCCGGCAAGTATGATCGGTATATGGTAGACGGCTTGGAGATTTATGTATATAAAGGGGCTGTTGTCAAAAATGCCCTGCGGATTACGTTGGCCAATTATCTTTTCTTTAAAGAAATCGAAGTAGCGGGCATCCAGATGATCTAGGGAAGAAATACGGTGAAAAGATAAATATAAGGCTCCTATGCATAAATAAAGTCATTTCATCCAATAATAGAGCAATATATAGAAAAAAATAGGGTTTGTTTACTTTAAAGATTTATGGTAATATAAAGTTTGCAAATGCTTTCTTGCACCCGTAGCTCAGCAGGATAGAGCAGCGGTTTCCTAAACCGCGTGTCGGAGGTTCGAATCCTCTCGGGTGCACCACCCTACCATATGGGAGGCACATTTGTGGAAGAATATTTTATGGGAGAAGCCCTGAGGGAGGCGCAAAAAGCCTTTGATTTGAAGGAAGTGCCCATCGGAGCGGTTGTCGTAAAGGATGGCAACATTATTGGAAGAGGATATAATTTAAGAGAAACTTTAAAAGACCCCACGGCCCATGCGGAGATACTAGCCATTCGCCAAGCATCCCAAACTTTAGGGGGTTGGAGGCTTTACGGCTGTGATCTTTACGTGACGATTGAACCCTGTCCGATGTGTGCTGGGGCTATTTTGTTGTCAAGAATCAATCGATTAATCATCGGTGCCATGGATCCAAAGGGTGGGGCTGCAGGTTCCCTGCTAAATATCCCGGAGGATGGGCGATTTAATCATCATACGGAGGTTATACAGGGAGTATTGGAAGAAGAATGTAGTGCTATCATGAAGGTGTTTTTTCAGGAATTAAGGAAAAACAAATAGATACGGAGAGATGGCAGAGTCCGGTCGATTGCGCACGACTCGAAATCGTGTTTACTGGAAACAGTAACGAGGGTTCGAATCCCTCTCTCTCCGCCAAAATCAAAGGCTGCAGGAAAATTTCTGCAGCTTTTTTAATATGAAGTAGGAAATTATAATTCTTGCCATTCTGCAGAGTTTGTATATGATGGGAGATTGGATATATTGACCCCTGTGATCTGTTGGTTAAACAGCATAGGCTTACGCTCCTAATTTTAGCTTTACCAACAGATTCGACATAACTTTTCAGATCCATTTTTGAAATAATTGGAGATTTAAGCTGTATTTTTTTGACATGCGAATACCGGGTTATATGGAACAGATAGTTTATATTCATGGAAAATATCAGATGAATTAGAAAGAGATATTGTATGTAAACAAATCATCAGTAATTGTTGCCTCTGTTATTTTGCCTTCCCAATCATTGATTTCAAGAAGAATCAGTCTGTCCTCTGTTTTAATCTTCCATCTGCTCTTTCCATGTACTGTTTCCATATTCTCAAAACCAATTATTTTTTTTCTAGTATCTCCAATAAAGTGAAAATCCAAAAGCTGTTTCATCATCCTCGCTTCCTTTGATTCCATCAAATCCAATCCTATGGCTCTTCCTCCCGCTGGGCTGCTTGCATGAAAATGAAGTGAATACCCTTTGTTTTGATGAGGATTTAACCCCTCATATGTTGTGCTCAATCCATTGATCTGTGCATCATAGAAATATACCGGTGTTTCCAAATATACAGACGAAGTAAAATTTGAATCATCCATTCTATTTTCTACCCTTCCGGTATACTCCTGTTTCGTTCCTTCTGATTTGTTTTCTATAATGGAAGCTTTTAAGGGATACCCCCGACCAAAAGCCATTTGATTTATAAGTGATAAAACAGTTTCCTTAGGATCTGATTTGCCTCCCGGGCATGAAATCACCAGGCCCTTTTCTTGAGACCAAGCATATTCCCACCCGAAGGAATTGACTGCATAATGCCATGTTAATGGAAAATAGGTGATCCCTCGAAAATTAATGAAAGGCCATTTTTCTTTTTTATTATCTATTTTTTCTCCATTTACTGTGATTGGGTAAACAGGAATAGCCACAGAATACTTTTCTGATGTTTTATTGATGACATTTTCGGAAGGCTTGTAACCACAGGTCCTATCTGTTTTTGTTATCACAAGACCTGATGCCTGGCTCCAATTCGTTTCGATACCCAAAAATCGACTATAATCCCATGTCAAAGGAAAATAAGTAATACCTTTATACATGAGCAGAGGATAGTCGCTATTTATATTATTGATAAGTATTCCGTTCAATGTAACCTTGAAATCAACAATGGTTGCTTTCTCCTGTGATACAGCAGACACCCCTGTCATAGGGATGAGAAAAACGCATAATGTCAAAATTATGCTGATGGGTCTTTGTGTTTTCATGCTATAACCTCCTCGTAAGGTTTTTTTATTAATAAATTTCCAGTTACAAACCTTGTATTAATAAGTCAAACTATAATGCACCCCTTTGTCAAGACACTAAAATTGAAATTTTTAAGTTATCTTGACCTCCTCTTCTCTACAATATGTTTTTTTTGTATTCTAAGCAGCCGTATAGAGCTTATACGGATACTCATAATCCAAGGATTGGTGGGGCCTTTCAAAATTGTAAAAATGAATGTATTCGTTAATTAGACTTCTTAATTCTCTTGGCGTA
>NZ_LOEE01000038.1 GCF_001562415.1 Thermotalea metallivorans
CAGGTCACCCTTGCCCATCCAGTTTTATACATAAATGAGCATTATATCCATGTGGCAAGTTTTGAGAAATGTGAAATTCTAAGAAAAAGCAAGCAATTAAGAGAATTCGTTAGATTATAGAGGGAGGATAAAAATTTGGTTTATCTTTTCATAATTGGGGCAGGAACACTATTATTTTTTTTATTAAAGAAATACATGAAAGAAAACGGGTTTTCCAACGAAAAGACTATAGATTATGTCTTGCTTTTTTTTACATTATTCTTTCAGATATTGTTGTATGATAAATATGGATTTCAGGATAAATTTTTTATTTATTTTTTATTGATCCTTTTGCTGATCCAGATTAGCTTCATAGACATGAAACAAAAAATCATCCCGAATAAATTAAATATATTGGTGGCCCTTATCGGTTTTATAAATATATTGCTGAATATCAAGCATGGCCTAAACTACTTTCTAGCGGGATTTGTTGCTGGAGGTATTTTTTTATTTTTAGCTTTAATTACCAAAGGGGGCATAGGTGGGGGCGACATTAAATTATTTGCTTCATTGGGAATGATATTGGGATTGTATCCTACTATCTTAGTAATTGCCTATACCTTCATATTTGCATCAATACTTTGTATAGGGCTTATGATAGCAAAAAAAGCAACCTTCACTTCAACTATTGCCTTGGCACCTTTCATAAATATTGCAACACTATATTATTTGCTTACATAATAAAAAAGAAATGGAGGGATAAGTATTTTTGAAAATATTCTTTTACTAATCTTAATAAGTGGTTTTATTTATTTTTTCTTTATCAAGACCAGCTAATAAAAGTCAATAGTTAAATTCAAATTTTTTTAAAAAATTGATTTTTCTAAAAAGGGTACAGCAAAGCTAACCATTGGTAAAAACCGAACAATGGCTTTTTTAAAAAGATTTGAGTT
>NZ_LOEE01000039.1 GCF_001562415.1 Thermotalea metallivorans
AACTGCTTTACAGGAAAAACTGTTCCTGACAAAAGAGACGATTAATGAATTTTTGGACTACTTTGTCTCGACTTTGCCTGATTATATCAAGCTAAAGCTATCAGTTGCTTCCTGCGAAAGTTGATTTTCAGAATTAAAATCCAGAACCAAGCCATATCCTCAAACTTTAAAAGATGCAATAGTTCAATATTTTATGTTTGAGGCCTTCTTTTCCTTAATGTTTGCTGAGGATAATGTCGATAAGGATGACATTTATTATGTATGTGGACATTGTTTCAGAAGTATTTCTTGCTTAAATCAAGTTTTATTTGCTTTGAATGAAGAATACTGCATTAATGAGAAAAAAGCGGTCAGAACGATTGATGGCTTTATTATAAAGCCCAAGGATTATAAAAATAGAATAGATGAGATTATTACATTACTTTCCGCTGATAGAGATACTACAAGAGAAGGGATAAATATGCTTAAGGAACTTATTTCTGAAACAGAAATCCTTCTTGTTAAGTAATAAAATCATTTTGTATAGAACTTATATTACGAACTACAAACGAGAAATTAAGAAGGAGAAACTTATAATGAAAGCAGAGATTAACCTTATTACAATTTGGACAGACGAAATTGACAGGATGAGAAATTTTTATAATCAAGTCCTTGGATTTAGAATTAAAAATGACCTTGGCAATTATGTTGAATTAGAAAATAATGGAGTAAGATTTGCTATATGTATGAGAAATGTTATGTATTCATATAGTGATGAGTATAGGAAAAAAGTAGTTGGTCAGGCTTTTGAATTGGCTTTTCCATGTGAAAATCCTGATGAAGTAGATGAAGCATTTGAAAAGTTGGTTACGATGGGAGCAACTCCTGTTCATCAACCTCAAAATATGCCCTGGAATCAAAGAACAGCATTATTTGCAGACCCAGATGGCAATATACATGAAATTTTTTCAGAGATTATTTAGGTCAAAACTTTCTATAGAAATATGTATTAAGAGGTTATACATACTTGTGTGGGAGTAATAATTTGGAAAAGCATGAGTTTGGAATAATAGATTCTTTTGAAGAAAACAAATGGTATAGTGACTATGAACCTGAAAAATATAATTGTATTTCTGTTAGTGACGATTTATTTGAAGAATTAATTATAAAGTGTAATGAAGAATTATTGGCAATTAAAACATATTTTCAGGTTACAACCCAGCCAGGTACCGGATTAGATTATTGCGGTGTAACGCTTATTCCTCCAGAATCCCTTAAACAATTTAGAGGGGTTATTATCAAGGCAAATATCCACTATCAATCGCAGGAACTTGAATTGCTTATTGAAAAGGTATCTAGTGCAATTAGTGAAAATAAATACTTAATTCACTATGGAATATAGTATTTTTCATATAAGAATATGAATATGCAGATGAAAAGTGGGAGTATCATGTTTGAATATATAAAATTGCAAAGAACAATGTGTTTTGGGACTTGCCCCGTTTATAGTGTAACAGTGGATAATGAGGGCAATGTAAATTATTATGGAGAATTGTTGATAATAACAGATTAAAGGGAACTCAATACTGGTTCCCTGTTCGTTGCTCAGGGTTTGCGAATAATATCAAAATCACAGATAGTGATAGAATGGGTGTTATAGTCAATGAGCCCATCTTTTTTCATTTTATTGAGTTCACGGGAAAGAGAAGTCCTTTGAATACCTAACCTCTCGGCTAATTCCTTTTTTGTCATATTAAGTTTTATTTCTTTACTTTTTTGAGAGTAGTACTCATAGTTTAAGAATTCAATGATAGATTCCTTTATAGATTTCATGGAGATTGATTTAATTTTGCTTGTCAAGATAGCAGTTTTGTCCGATATGCAAGTTAAGAACTGTATTAAGAAATCCTGGCTAGTCTGACAAAGTTGCAGTACAAAATCTTTATCGATATGTAAAATTTCAGCATCTGATTTTGCCACCACACTCATGGGATAATAAGGATACCTTGAAAACAATAGGTTGCCTCCTATACTGTCTCCGACCTTAAATTCGGTAATAGTTAATACATTTCCCTTTTCATCAATCTTTTGAACAAATACCTGGCCTTTTAAAATAATATCCCAGTAATTGCATTTCTCGCTTTCAAAATGGATAATGCTGCCTTTATTGTATTTAGAGATAATATAATTATGAGTTTTAAAAAGATTAAGCAGTTCTTCAGTAGAAAATCCATCAAATAACTCTGTTAGTCTTAAAATACTTAGATAATTTTTTATATTCATAAATACCACCTTTTTTAAAATTAGGTTGTGTTAAGTAGTATTTGTGTAAAATGCGTCAAATGATTTATTTTCAAGCATTAGAGAGTTATTAAACCTCAGAATTCGTGTACCCCCTAATTTTCATCAAATCCATGCTTGCATCCTCTTAAAAATGCTTTAAAATCTGCTCATAAATTTTTGTCAAGGTCGGGCTGAAAGCCCGTTAATTTCAGCCTTGACAAAAATTCAATTGAGCAGATTAAAATTTTGTCAGAGGATGAAAGTATTTAAATCTTGCGAAGCATTTTTTCATATTTTACTTTACACTATCTAAAATTAGTTACCGTGGTAACTGTATGTTACTGTAATTTATTATAATATAGATTTAAACATAATGAAAGGAGAGTTTTTATGCTGGAGAAAAAATATGTATACAGTCTTACAGATGACAAAATAATTGAAAGGATTGTGGATGATGAGAATATTCACCTAAATCATATGGTTCTTGTAAAAGGAACAAATCTTCCTGAACACTATTCCAATTCCAACGTCTATATGATAATTGTACGGGGAAAAATGACTTTGCAGTTAAATGAACAAGAACCACATCATTACACCAAGGGAGATATTATTAATATACCATACAAAACAAAAATGAATGTCCATAATCAAGACGAAGAAGTATTGGAATTCTTTGTGGTAAAATCACCTAATCCTAAAAACTACAGGGAGAAGGAGTGATGAAAGGTGGATATTTTTACAGCATCATTATGGGGAATAACAGGGGCTGCATTTATTGCATCCCTTGTTAAAGATAAGCAGAAGACATTCAATTCTATAAAAATGGCAAGAGGTATGATGAAAAATATGATTGGAGAGATTGTAGGCATCTTGTTTCTTATAGGATTGATTCTGACCTTCATACCGCCTGAAGTTATAAAGAATGTTTTGGGAGAATCCAATCTGTTCATTTCAACCGTTATTTCTGCCTTAGTAGGTAGTATTACATTGATTCCAGCCTTTGTAGCATTTCCTCTGGTAGGTTCTTTTGTAGATGCAGGTGCAAGTATTGTCCCTGCCGTTGCATTCTTAACTACTTTAACGATGGTTGGAATAGTGACATTCCCATTAGAAAAACAAGAGTTTGGTTTGAAATTTGCTACTACCCGTAATGTTCTTAGTTTTGTATTTGCACTTATAATAGCGCTGACGATGGGAGTGATTATGTGAAATGATTGAAATAATTAAAAAGAACAAACTGCTGGCAGCAGTATCTTTGGCATATATTTTTCTATTTATCGCAATGCCCGATAAGGCTTATTTATCTGTCAAAAACAGCATATATTATATTATAGAAATGCTTGAAATTATGCCTGTGATTTTTATACTTACATCAATTATTGAAGCATGGGTTCCTAAAGAAGTAATCATGAATGGATTTGGGGAGAAAGCAGGAATAAAGGGGGGTATATTCTCGTTCTTATTGGGCAGTTTTTCAGCAGGACCTATTTATGCGGCATTCCCAATTTGCAAAATGCTTTTAAAGAAAGGTGCCAGCATCGCAAATGTAGTCATCATATTAAGTGCATGGGCGGTAATAAAAGTACCCATGCTTGCCAATGAAGCAAAATTCTTAGGACCGAATTTTATGGGGCTAAGATGGATATTGACAGTAATATCCATACTGATAATGTCATATCTAATGACTGTATTTGTAAAAAAAGAAGATATTCCTGTTCAGGAAGAGCGTGACCTTGGCAAAGTAACTGGTATTAATATTAAAGAAAAATATTGTATTGGATGTGGACTGTGTGAAAAATTAATGCCTCATTATTTTAAGGTGGTGGATAAGAAAGCAAAATGGAAAGAGTCTAAACTTAATGAGACACAGATAAATGAATTGAAAGCGATAATAGATAAATGTCCTGTTAAGGCCATAGACTTAAAATGATATTCTTACTGTATACCCAAAAAACTTGTGTCATGAATAAAAAGTATTGTTAAGAATCATGGTGAAAATAGGGTAGAAACCTTATGGGAGCCATGATTTTTGTTTAGCATGAGTAGTTTTAAGGCGAGATGGGATAAGGGTATGAGGGGGAGTTTTGACATGTTTTTTTTGGTTACATCAGAGCATATATGTTATATTTATATTAAGATATTTAGATAAATAAATCAACTTTCGCAGGAAGCAACTGATAGCTTTAGCTTGATATAATCAGGCAAAGTCGAGACAAAGTAGTCCAAAAATTCATTAATCGTCTCTTTTGTCAGGAACAGTTTTTCCTGTAAAGCAGTT
>NZ_LOEE01000040.1 GCF_001562415.1 Thermotalea metallivorans
AGAATTAATATTTGATACTTTCGTATCCAGCTTCGAAAGTGCCAAAATTTATTCAACCGTTAAAGAAGCTGTGCAGAGCTTCCTTGACAAAGATCAGGTAGCTTAGTCAAACTTGTAAAGTGGTATAATAATATAGAAAAATTATAATAATATAACATTTATAATCCTATACAGGATGAGGCAATAAAAAAAATTGCAAACTTCTACTTGACACAAACTATGAAATTGATTGATTTTTAAAAATGATTAGCAATTTGCTAAAATATAAAAAAGAAAGGATGTTTTCAATGAGTTTGTTTGTTGGTTCTGGTGTTGCCATCGTAACACCCTTTAAGGACGGAAGAGTAAACTTTCATAAACTGGAAGAGGTTTTCCATTGGCATGTGGAGCAAGGCACAGATGCAATCATCATATGCGGCACCACCGGTGAAGCATCTACCATGACCGATGAAGAACAAAAAGAAACTATCAAATTTGCCGTTGAAAAAATTAACGGCCGCATCCCTGTAATCGCAGGCACAGGAAGCAACTGCACCGCCCATGCCATTGAAATGAGCAAATATGCAGAAGAGGTTGGTGTTGACGGCCTCCTGGTGATTACACCCTATTATAATAAAGCCACGCAAAAAGGCTTGATTGCCCATTTTACTGCCATTGCCGATGCAGTAAACATACCTATCATCATGTACAATGTTCCCGGCAGAACCGGTGTAAATATCCTTCCTTCCACCGTGGCAACCTTGGCGAAACATCCCAATATACAAGGAATCAAGGAAGCCAGCGGCGATATTTCTCAAGTAGCTGAAATCGCTCGCCTGGTCCCGGAAGATTTTCGCATTTACTCCGGCAATGACGACATGGTCGTACCCTTGCTATCCCTCGGCGGTCATGGGGTCATCTCTGTGGTAGCCAATGTGGCTCCTAAGGATACCCATGATATGGTTCAAAAGTTTATGGACGGAGATGTCAAAGGTGCCTGCACCCTGCAACTTCAGATGAAACCGCTGATCGATGCCCTCTTTATTGAAGTAAATCCTATTCCCGTAAAAACTGCCATGAATCTTATGGGCTTTGACATGGGTGAATTGAGATTGCCTCTTACAGAAATGAGCGAAGGAAATTTGAACATTTTAAAAACCAGAATGACAGAATACGGTCTATTGAAATAAGGAGGGATTCCTTTGATAAAAGTAATCTTGCACGGATGCAACGGAAAAATGGGTAGGGTTTTGGTAAAACTCATGAAAGAAGATCCGGAAATCGAAGTCACGGCAGGTATTGATAAGGAACCCGAGAAATATACCAACGATTTTCCCGTCTATGCCCATACTGCCCTATGCAGGGAAAAAGGCGATGTGGTGATTGATTTTTCCCATCACAGCGCCCTTCCCCAGCTCATTGATTATTGCTTAGCCGCAAAAACACCTTTGGTAACAGCTACGACGGGCCTAAGCGGTGAAGACATGGCAAGGCTGGCGGAAACTTCCAAGTCTATTCCTGTGTTCCATTCCGCCAATATGTCTGTGGGCATCAATCTCATGACGGATTTAGCAGCCAGAGCCGGCAAAACCTTGGGAACCGCCTTTGACATAGAAATCATTGAAAAGCATCATAATAAAAAGGTAGATTCCCCCAGCGGTACCGCCTATATGCTGGCCAACGCCATCAACGCAGCCTTTAACAACAATAAAGAATATATTTACGGCAGACACGGCAAGGCTGACATAAGAAAAGATACCCATGTGGGCATCCATGCCATTCGCGGAGGCACCATTGTAGGTGAACACACGGTAATCTTTGCCGGTCCCGATGAAATTATAGAAATCACCCATACAGCCCTGTCAAAGGATATTTTCGGACTGGGCGCCATCAAAGCAGCAAAATTTTTGACAAAACAGCCTTCCGGCTTTTATAATATGAATGACATCATCGGGTCATTGTCATTATAATATAATGAAAGGACTGATTCTACCAATGACTATAGAAAAAGAAGCTACAAATGACCAACTGGATTTAACGAACCCCTATGAAATTGCAAAGTTTATTAAACAAGCAAAAAAATCAACGCCAGTAAAAGTGTATGTGCAAGGAAGGTTGGGCAGTGTATCGGCAGAAGGCATCAAAAAGTTCGGCAGTGACCCCTTTTGGATTTTATTTGGAGAGCACAGCGATATTCAAAGCTTTTTGACGGCCCATCAGGACATGATTGAAGATTACGTCATGGAAAACGATCGAAGAAACTCGGCCATTCCGATGCTGGATATAAAGAATATCAATGCTCGAATCGAGCCCGGTGCCATCATCAGGGACCGCGTAAAGATTGGTGACAATGCAGTCATTATGATGGGTGCCGTGATCAACATAGGTTCTGAAATCGGCGAAAACACCATGATTGATATGAATGCTGTATTGGGTGCCCGATCTATTGTAGGGAAAAATGTTCATGTCGGTGCCGGCGCTGTGATTGCAGGAGTTTTGGAGCCCCCCAGTGCTACGCCGGTAGTAATCGAAGACAATGTCATGATCGGTGCCAATGCCGTTATCCTAGAGGGGGTAAGGGTCGGAAGAAATGCCGTGGTGGCGGCGGGAGCCATTGTGACCAAAGACGTGCCTCCTGACTGCGTGGTAGCAGGCTCTCCTGCCAAGATTATTAAGGCAAAGGATCAAAAAACAGCCGACAAGACAAAATTATTGGATGATTTAAGAGGATAATTCTACCACAACAAACAAGCCAATAGCGACATGCTATTGGCTTTTAGCTTGTAGACAAACCCTTGAGATTTGGCTTCCTACTCAGACCTGTGCCGCTTTTCTAAATAAAAAAATGAGGAAAACAGCGGCTTGCTGATTCGCGACGAAGCCTAAATCTCAAAGGTTCTTACTTATCCCGTTACTTTTTCTACAGACTGGTTTGTTCGTCTACAAAGGCAAATACGTAAGGTACGTTTCTATAATAATCCCCATAGTTTAATCCATATCCCACAATAAATTTGTCCGGGATGGTAAAACCCACATAATCTGCCTGCAAATCTGTTTGTCTTCTGGAAGGCTTATCCAATAAAACACAGGATTTTATGCTTGCCGGATTTTTGGACCGAAGATGTTCCATGACAAATTTCATTGTCAGTCCGGAGTCTGCAATGTCATCTACTACCAATACATCATAGCCTTCCAAGGATCCCTTGAAATCATATAGGATATTGACTTGCCCCGACGTCTCTGTGTCATGGCCATAGCTTGTCGTAGCCATAAACTCAATTTTTACCGGCCCATCAATGGCCCTTACCAAATCGGCAGTAAAAATAAAGCTCCCCTTCAATAAAGATACAACCAGTATTTTCTTTCCTGCATAGTCCTCTGCAATTTGTTTTCCCAGCTCCTCTACTCTCCTTTGAATATCTTCTCGAGTGAAAAGGATCTCCTTTTTCTTTTTTTCTATATCCATCATCAGCATTCCCTCCAATATGTGTCAATATAAATCATAGTATCATTGGCATATAATTATAATTATTCTAATTCAAATCAATTTCTTTGTCAAATAGAATCCCTGATCTTTCATGGCTTATGCCTCTTTTCCGGCTTTCCCCTACGGTCGAAGTTTCGGACAAATTTTTGCGAATTATTACATTTATTTAAGATCTATTTCTGTTTTGCCGAATTGCAACTTATATGCGGTCATAGTAAAATGAAGTGGTATGGTAACCCTTTGCAGACCATCATCAAATCAGCATTGACAATCTATTCATTGGAGGTATGTGAATGAAATCTGCAGCCAACGCGAAAGTGATCCCTATCAGTACAGCAAACAGAAAAAAAGCAATATCTAAGGAAACCTATGTTTTTCTCACAGCACTTATCCTTGGTTTTGGATATCTCATTGCCAAAATGGGCGTTGGTATCATGTTCAACATCATCATGAAAACAGCCCATGACCTGCTCCTGAATACCGTTTTCTTCATCATGGCCATTGCCGTTTTGGCCGGTGCTTTTGCCGCTCTATTATCTGAATTTGGTGTCGTAGGCCTTATTAACAAATTTATTTCCCCTATCATGAAGCCTTTGTACGGTTTGCCTGGAGCGGCATCCATCGGTGCCATTACGACCTATTTATCTGATAACCCCGCCATCATTTCCTTGGCAAAGGACAAAGGCTTTGGAAAATACTTTAAAGATTATCAAACACCGGCTTTATGTAATTTAGGCACAGCTTTTGGCATGGGATTAATTCTCACCACCTTTATGATGAGTTTGGGACAAGGTACGGAATTTATTGCTCCTGCCATCATCGGCAATATCGGTGCCATTTTAGGAAGCATCGTCAGCGTTCGCCTGATGATCGGCCATACAAAAAAATACTTTAGCGTTCAAAAGGACAGACAAAACAATTCTTCGATGGATGACAGTGATTTTTTGAATTACCGGGAAGTACGACCGGGCAATTTCTTCGAAAGGGCCTTGGATGCGATCTTGGAAGGGGGAAAAAACGGTGTAGAAATGGGACTTGCCATTATCCCAGGAGTACTATTCATCTGCACTATAGTAATGATTCTAACCTTCGGTCCAAGTGAAGTCCACAACGGAGTTGCCGTTTATAAGGGAGTTGCCTATGAAGGGGTGGCCCTCCTTCCAAAGATTGGTCAGTTTTTGGCTCCCGTACTAAAACCTCTTTTTGGCTTCAAAAGTGTAGAGGCCATTGCATTCCCCATTACTTCTTTAGGCTCTGTGGGTGCAGCCCTGGGATTGGTAACACGGTTCCTGAAAGAAGGGCTGATCGGTCCTAATGAAATTGCCGTATTTACTGCCATGGGCATGTGCTGGAGCGGCTACCTGAGTACCCATGTAGGCATGATGGATGCCCTGGGTGTAAGACAATTGGCCAACAAAGCCATCCTTAGCCATACCATCGGCGGCATCGTCGCTGGCATCGCCGCCCATTATTTATACCTTATTTACCAGATTCTATTTTAGATAAAAAAAAGAGTGGTGAAATCAATCCACTCCTTTTTTTATGGCTTATCCGGCCATCTGCATTTCCTTCATGATTTTTAAGATCACATGGTCGGTTCCATCCATACCGTCTTGTCCCAGTCTTCCTAGATTTTTTATGGTTTCCTCTGCTGTTTCTCCTACAATTCCATTTTTGGATGGCACAATTTTATTGTTGAGCGCAAGAATCGCCGACTGTATGGCTGTCGATGCTGCCGTAGCCAGCTTCAAGGCACATCCTACCTTTGCCCCGTCACAAATCATGCCGCTGATGTTGGCAATCATATTCTTGATAACCCCGTCGATTTGTTCCTGATTGGCCCCCATCAGCCAAGCAATTCCCACGGCTGCCCCTGTGGAAGAGGCAACACCGCACCCGCACAGGGCGGAAAGCCTGCCGATATGGTGCTTGATATAGCCATTTACCATATGGCTCATGGCCAATGCCTTGGCCAGCTTCTCCTCTTCTACAGGATATTTGTTCCGGTAGGCCACAATGGGCAGTATGGTAGTCAGCCCGTTATTTCCACTTCCGTTACTGCTCATCACTGGCATGGTAAACCCTGACATCCGGGCATCGGCTCCGGCCGCCGTCAACATCATGGCATGATTGATGAAATCATCGGATAGTATCCCGTTTTGCATACTCTGATACAAACCGATACCTACCCCCATACCCATATCTTGACAGAGGGCTGCTCGGGCCACTTTTTCATTCATTTCCAGACCTTCCAGCAAAAAACCGATATTTTCTAAAGAAAGGGTTTCTATGGCCCCAATGATGTCCCTGATCCTGAATACATAGGGGCTGTCTTCCTCTTCCTCGGTAGCCGCCGGAGCAGAATCAAGATGCAGCAGTTCTTGCCCCTCTACCTTGATA
Source organism: Thermotalea metallivorans (assembly GCF_001562415.1). Lineage (GTDB taxonomy): Bacteria > Bacillota > Clostridia > Peptostreptococcales > Thermotaleaceae > Thermotalea > Thermotalea metallivorans. The sequence goes on from NZ_LOEE01000040.1 coordinate 5,867, forward strand.
GACATAAACTGATTGTGTCGGCCCCTGATGACTACCTCTGCCCTGCCTGCGTCCGTTTCCAAACAGACTTCCACATAAACCTTTTCCTGGGTATCCTTCATTCCCAGATGCAGCTTTCCACTCTTTAATAAATTTTGTGCAGCATGTACCTTCCTGTCAGTGATTCCCTCCAATACTTGAAGGTCCTTCTCGCTTTGTCCTCCGGTGATTCCTAAGGCGGCCGCAATTTCCAGGCCAACCTCCCCCGTATGGGGAATACCTACACACATTCCATTTTTATAAATGTTGGGACTAACCAGTACCTTCACTTTCTCAATCTCACGAAAATACAATAATTCTTTTGCCTTTGCACAGGCCAAGGCCACGGCCACCGGCTCCGTACATCCCATGGCCGGTACAACCTCTCTTTTTAAAGTTTCTATAATCAGCTCTTTTAATTCCATAAAACACCTCCGGCATCAATAGGCTTATTGTTTAAATTAGCAATATTCATGCCAAAAATATGGGCTGAAAATCGCCCTTTTTTCAGGATTCATCTCATTTTGATACAGAAATCCAAAAAAAATAATCTCATTTTGAGATAAAAGTCTCAAAATGAGATTATCTAATTCCGTATTCCTTTATTTTTCGATATAGGGTTGCTCTGCTCAAACCTAGCAATGCAGCAGCTTTGTCGATGGCCTGCTTGGAATTTCCATAATAATCCAGTGCTTTTTGAATCTCTTGGCACTCCAATACTTTGATGGGAACAATATATCTCTCACTCTCGCCCGGGCAGATTTCTTCCCTATATTTTATGCGATTGGGCAAATCTGACTCACCAATGATGTTTCCAGTACACATATTTACGGCATATTCGATGGTATTTTCCAGCTCTCGAACATTTCCGGGCCATCGATAATTCATCAGCAACGCCAAAGCAGAACTGCTGATTTTATTTATATTTTTTCCCAATTTTTTATTGCACTTCTGCATCAGCCGTTCCACCAGAATTGCCATATCCTCTTTTCTTTCCCGCAGGGGTGGAATATTCAAAGGAATGACATTCAAACGATAAAATAAATCCTTTCGAAATTCTCCCTCCGCCACTTTTTGTTCCAAATTCTTATTGGTAGCTGCAATCACCCGCACATCAATGGGAATATATTCCTTTCCTCCAATTTTCTCAATGACATTTTCCTGGAGTACCCGCAGGAGCTTGGCTTGCAAATGGAGAGGCATATCCCCGATCTCATCGAGAAAGATGGTCCCTTTATTGGCCAATTCAAATTTTCCAGCCTTTCCGCCCCTTTTGGCACCGGTAAAGGCCCCTTCTTCATATCCGAAGAGTTCACTCTCCAAAAGCTGTTCCGGAATGGCAGCACAATTTACAGGGATAAAAGGTCCTCTACGCCGACTGCTCTGAAAGTGAATCGCCCGGGCAAAAAGTTCTTTTCCCGTACCGCTTTCTCCTTGGATCAGTACCGTGGACGGTGTATTGGAAGCCTTCATAGCCTCCTGTTTTACCCGCATGATACCTTCACTGTTGCCGATAATGCTGTCAAAGCTCGTTTCAATCAAATTTCCAATCATGTCATTGATTGTATTTAAGGCCTCAGAAATATTGCTAAAAGTAAACACAAAACCTACCGTATTTTGTCCTACGACAATGGGATTTACATCATAAATCCCCCGGAATCCCCAGTGTCCCTTTTTATAGCTGAATTCTCTATTCTTGATACAAATGTTTCTTATGGACAAGTCCTCCAAATCTATCTTTCCCAGCAAATCTCTGATATTTCCTTGGACTATGCTTTTTTCATCCATCCCGAAGAGCCGGGCCGCCTTCACATTATGATGGAGTATCTTTCCTGCCACATCAACAGCCACAATTCCTCGATCTACGGCATCCAAAACAATTTCCAGCTCCTTTGCCAGCATCTTTATTTTTTCTGTATTTTCTTCCTCCACCACCTTTGTGGCAATAAGGTCTGCCATCCTACTTAAAAATTCCATCAGGTTGACTTGATTGTTGACAATATCATTTTTCTGCTCCTCTTCAAAAGCAATAAGACCAATAACCCCTAGGACTTGATGATTTACTTTTATCGGACAACATACCTGGGCATATTCTTTACACCCTTCCTTATCCTCACACTTCAAACAGGCAGGATGACTCCTCGGATGATCAATCACAAAACTTTCTCCATGGCGCAGGGCGTAGGCAAATACAGAATTCTGACTGACCTTTGCACCAATATTCCCAATATAGCGTCCCGTCGCTGCGATACGGTTCAGGCCGTAATCCACAATGGTAACGTCCACTTTGATCACACTAGCAATGACCTCTGCAATTTTTTGTACATTGGGAGCAATGCGCATCAAATTCATTTTCACCCATCCTTTACATAAATCAACGGATTTATTTGTATTCTTTTATATAGACTTACAACTTCAAATTTAAAAAGTTATATTTTGGATGGCAGTTCGTCGCTAGTTATCAGCTACCAGTACTGGTGGCTGATGACTGGTAATTGGCAACAAAACATTTGCTGCATCAAAAGCTTATCTTCATCAAGGTATAAATCAAACTTTCCCATTGTATGTCTATAGTATAACACAAACAATCTATTCCCTTGCCACCATCATTTTCAAATTCCATAAAAAAAGCCGGATTACTAATCCAGCCTTTTTACCTTGATCTCTTCATAAAGTTTTTTCACCACTTTGGGATCTACATGTCCGATCTTTTTCTCTACAGCATTGGCCGTTCCTGCTGCCACAGCCAACTTAAAGGCTTCCTGCAGATTAAGCTTTCGGAATAGAGCCACGGCACATCCCGCTACAAAGGCGTCTCCACACCCCACGGTATTGACCGCAGCCACTCTAGGCGCACAGATTTTATACACCCCTTCTTTGGTCGTAAATATTGCTCCCTTGTCCCCTAAAGAAATCGCCACCACTTCGATTCCCTGTCTGCATATATATTTGGATTCATAAATAATTTTATACTCACTGTCCAATTCGTACCCTGCTAAGTCCTGCAGTTCCTGCAAGTTAGGCTTTATCATAAAGGGCTTTGCCTTGATGGCTTCCTCCAAATAGCTTCCACAGGCATCAATAATCATTTTTACATTATTGTCCCGGGCAATCTTGACCATATCGCCATAGATCGTCTTGGGAATCCCCGAAGGCACACTGCCAGAGGCTACAATAATCTCACTATATTTTAAAATTTTAACAAACTCTTTTACAAAGGCATCTAATTCATTTTTGGTTACTACGGGACCCTTTTCACTGACGACGGTCTCTGTATTATTGATAGGATCTACAATTGCCGTAAAGATTCTGGTAGGTTCATGAATCCAAACAAAAGATGTGGAAATATTCAGCTTATCTAACTCCTTCTGTATGAATTGCCCCGTTATTCCTCCCAGCAGTCCCGTGGCATTCACCTTTTCACCCAGCATGGCTGCTACCCTGGCCACATTCAGCCCCTTCCCGCCGGCAGTAATTTTTACGTCGTCAACCAAATATCTTTCATTCGGTCGAAAATTATTTATCACGTAAGCCCTGTCAATCGCAGGATTCAAGGTAACCGTAGTAATCATATAATCTCCTTCTTCACAAAACAAATTACAATATCAGATGAGATCAGATGCCGGTTTCATGGCTGGCCCCATCCTTCTGTCACCGCATGAAATGGCATAAATCTATTATAAACGCAAACATTCCACTTTGCAAAGACTTTTTCAAATTTTACATGGCCATAGAGATCCAATACGCCTTTTCTTTTTTGTCCCCTCTCAAGAGCCTGCTATTCTTATAGGGCTCATATATTCTAAGAATATTCTATATTATTTCACAAATCGATAAAATACGTCCAAATACCTAAATTGAAAAAGGATATGCGCATCATCCCCATGGAACCAAAATTTCCACAAACCCTACAGCTTGTCCTTCATTTGAATCTGCATGAGTATCTCTTTGATTTCCCTTAGCAGCAAAATTATTTTGTTTAGGGAATACTGCATGGTAGCCAATATAATCAAGAGAATGACGCTGCCTACAAGTATATAATTCATCTTCATTTCCTCCCCAAGAGTCTTTCTAACCTCATTATAATTCATTTGCCCTTCCTCATCAAACACAAATCCTATCAAACAAAAACACATCTTTTCCAGGGGTTCCGGTAAATCCAGCAAACCCAGAAAGATGTGAATGGGATAGTTTTTCATCAATTATTTCATTTTCCATTTCATTCATCCGCCGAGTGGTCATGCATAACCTATTTTTCCAGCAATCGATTATTTTCTTCCTCATTAATTTCCATTTTGGATACGGATACTTCGTAGGCCGTTCGAATAATCACATAATCATCACTTATCTTTTTTTGATACTCCCTGCTTTGTATTCTGCCCCATATTTTTATATGGTCTCCCACACGCAATTTTTCTGAGTACCGTGCATTTCTTCCCCATGCAATACATGGGATATAATCGGACTTATTATAGGGTCGATTCACGGCAATCAGCATATCCGTGATCTCTCTGCCAAAGGGTGTTGTCCTGTATACCGGTTCTTTGCAAATATATCCGTCCAAAAATATTTGATTGGGGTTTTTAATCTCTTCCGGATTGTTGCACAAGGACATGTCACGGGCAAAAATTGTCAGCACCAATTTGTTGTTTCCATCTTTATATTTGTTATAGGACCGAAGCTGACCATCTACTTTTACCACAGTGCCAACCCTTAAATTCAAGCCTACCAAAATCCGCTCCGAAACAGTTACAGGCAGTATATCATTATAATCACTCAGTCTAGGAATTTTTATATGAAATCCATAGAATCCTTCTCCATACATTTCATGACTAAATTCCAACGCTGAGCATACTTCTCCTACAACCGTAACTGCATTTGTTTCCATAACTTTATCCTGCATTTAACCCCCACGCTCCTTCCCAATTCTTATGTATTTTTTCAGGGTCAGTCTACAAATATATTTATTCATCTGTAAACAAGAATATGATTAAAGAAATAAAATTAAAAAAGGAGAAAAATGAAAATTTTCTCCTTTCTAATGCCTATCTGGACTCATATTTTGCTTTTTTGGTGAGTCCCTGAATATCTTGAAAGATGTCCATCATCCTCTCCGCCGGTACACCATAGACCAAGCCCACGGCAATGGCTGCCAGGACATCACCAACTTCTTGCTTACCCAGATTTGAAATACAGACCGGAAACTCCATAGGCTCAATTTCCAACCCATTCCTGTCCGTAATTCCCCGTTGAATGCAGCAGGTAAAATGAAGGGCCAAGGCTGTATCAATGCTGGATGCCGTAAGGGTTGCCCTGGGGCAAAAACCATAGGTAATCACCAAACGGTTTTTCAAACTTTCCAGCAGTCCTATGCACCCTTTATCATCCACATTGAAAATCACTATTCCCTTTGCAGACAAATTTTCCAACAGGTTGTTTACCGCCATCTTCTCCTGATCTCCATAGTTTTCTGCCAACACCGTGTGGACAATGATATCAAACTCCATTCCATATAAGCTGCAATCCTGCAAAGAAGCCAAAGACAAGTTAATGATCATATAGTGTATATCCTGCCCCATCCTGTCCCCGAGGGAGGCCAAAATTTCTCCCCACAACCATAGTCCTGAACCTGGCATTTTTGCCTTCGCAAAATCCCTTGTATCAAACATTACTGCCTCTTTTCCTTCTTCCCTTAGAAGATGATGTATTAATTGCCCGGTAATAACTGTTCCGTACTCTCCTACAACGCCAATGATCTTCATATTTTCCAAAGGATCGTGATAGAATTTGTTGCATAATTCAATCAATATCTTTTTCCCGTCCACTATCCTTTTCACAGGCACGGCAGATTTCGGCAATTCTTTTTCAACTTCTATAAAGATCATTGCGGCTCCCTTTTTTATGGCCTCTTCCATCGCCTCATTTTCGGAACCGTCTTTTTTCAAGTGAATATACACATATCCCGGCAGCACTTTTTGGCTGTCCCATGCAATCCCTTTGATTTCTATGCCGTCTATGACCATTGGTTTCAGCTCCTCTGCAAAAAGAAGGTATCATATTATAGTTTTCTCCGGGACCCATGGAATATATACACGGTACAAAGGGCATAAAGCAGGTTTCCCTTTCTTTATGCCCCTTTTCTCAACCATCTATCTTTGTTTTTTGGAATGAAATGCTTTGTTTAGCAAATAGATGAAGCCTATTCCATAAAACCCCAGAGTAATTATCATCATAATAATCGATGTACGTGACATATTATTCCGCCTCCTCTGCTGACTCCATGATATCCCTTCCCTGTCCA
>NZ_LOEE01000041.1 GCF_001562415.1 Thermotalea metallivorans
TAATCATATCAGACGCCTCCTAGGGTGTTGGTTTGTCATAAGATTAGTATTCCTAGGATTTAGGTGTCTGATTTTGTTATTTTATGGAATTATTTTTAAATCACTACATTACTTGTAAAGTGGTGTATTATTTAAGTTGAAATTCACAAATTAAATTTAGCACATTATAAAAGTTAAGTCAATTATATGTTTTTTCTTTAATAAATAATAATACTCTGTATTAGTTGATACTACCATATTGTTTATCAAAAATTATAAATTGCTTTTTTACAAATGAAATTTACCTACTTTTGCAAAATGGGTACTGTGCAATTTGCAAAAAGTTTCGCCCTTCTGGGATTTTACCGTCATTTTCTGCTATTTGCTGATTTACAGTATCCTCTGCTATTTTTCTAATATCTTCTTTATCATCAAAAACCCTCATTACTGCATCCTGAGGTAATTCAATGGTTTATAGCACTTGTTTTACAGTAAAACCCATCCCCTTTAATTTCTTCACAATTTGCAGTATACAATGTATCTCTGCTATTAACTCATCTTTTTTAGTTCTTCATACATATCAATTCCCATATGTCTTTCTCTCCTAAAAAATTTACATATCCTCTATGCAGCATTAAATATAACTGCACTTATTTCATAGATAACCCCTTGTCTATTGCTTCCTGAATTATATTGTGACAGCATTTCCCTAAGGGGTTATTCTTTTCACATTGGCTGTTTTTCATCGTCCCTGTGATTTCTATAATATCCTTAACTGTTTTTGCACCATGTTTTATTACGGCATCTATTACCTGTTCCTCTGTAACTTTGCTGCAGTAGCAGGCATATTTGGGATTAGCATCTTTTTTAAACCATATTGGTACTTTTACTTGCTGCTTATCAAACTTAACGCCTGATTCTGGATTATAATAAACAACATTACATTCTTCATTTACACATATATAATAATCCATATCTCCGACCGATTCTGCAAGGGTATCAATCACCAAATGCTTTACTGTAATATTTTTTACTTTGATTCCCATTGTTTTACATACAGGACATGTATTGTCATTTTCTATTTTATGAGATGGCTCTTTTCCACCACAGTAGCAGCAGGTATTTATTTTTTCATTTGTCATTTTTACTTCCCTCCGATATAAATTATAAAATACATCTTTTTCATTAAATCTACCCAAAAATTATATCATTACATCTGCAGCATCTTCCATCCGATTGAAAATGCTATAATAAATATGCCTAACAACAAAATAATCCAGCGATATGCAGTATCACTTATCAGTTTCTTGCCTCTGGAAAATGCTGTGGATATTGCTGTATACCATACAAAGTCCAATAAAATATGTCCTATAAAAAAGAACAAAACGCCAATTAATCCCAAAGCATAAGACTGATGTATTGACTCCATCCCTGTTGACGCCCACCAGAGAATGAAGTAAGGATTAGTACCGCTTACAAGCGCTCCTACCAATATCAGATTTCTCTTTCCTGCACTATTCCCTGCTCTTTGATTTTCCAAAGAAACTGACTTATTTATACCAGACTTTATCATTCCATACCCCATCCATGCAAGAAAAACATCGCCAAATAATCCGATAAATCCTGCAACTGTAGGACTAGAGAATAAATCTTTAAGTCCGAATGCCATAATGATAATTAAAATAAGTTCCAGGATTCCATGTCCCAATACTGTCATTAACACAACTTTATTATCTATTTAATAGAACTTTATTATTTTTAACATAACTTTTTTATCTGTAATATGACTTTTTTATTCGTGGCACAAGTTTTTAGGGTTATACAACATGAGTTTTTTAGTTTAATGAGCATGACTATGATGAATATCTTGAGTGTGTCTATGTGAATGGGTACATTCTTCATGAGTATGAATGTGAGTATGTCTACCGATAATAGTTTCATTATGACTATGATTATGATGACCATCATTATGACTATGCTCATGAGTTATTACAATATGATGATGCTTATGATTGTGTTCTTCTGTGGACGCAAAATACATACCTGCAATCATAATAAATAATGCAATAATAAATGAGGATGTTGGTAGTTCTCTAAAAATTATCAGTGATAACCCTACGCCAATAAATGGAGATACTGCGTAATAAGCACTTGTCTTTGCTGCTCCTAAGTATCTTTGGGCATAAATATAAAAGAATATACTTAAGCCATAAGCAAAAAATCCTAATATTAAGGCTACTATTAGATAAGATATATTATTTATTTTTTCTCCTAATGTCAGTGCAATTAGTAAAGAACCTATTCCAGAACCAAATCCTTTAATTATAACAACTTGTATTGGGTCTTTTAAAGATAACTTTCTTGTGCAGTTATTTTCAAGTCCCCAACAGATAGTTGCCAGTAATACAAAAATAGAACCAAATGAAAATGAAAAACTACTTATGTCTTCTACAGACAAAATGATACTTGACACAGTAATCAAAATTATAGCACTCCATAGTCTTTTACTTATGGGTTCCTTAAATACTTTTAAAGCGATTAGGGATGTAGCAACAATTTCAAAATTATTAAGTAATGAAACATTAGCAGCAGATGTCATTGTAAGTCCAATCATTAAAAAAATAGGTGCTGCAATATCTAACATAACCATGCCAATAGTATATGGAAGTTCTTGTTTTGTAAATCTTGCCTCAGTCTTTTCCTTATATTTCTTATGTTTAATTAGGTCAGCAATAGACATTCCTAACCCTGCACCAAGATATAGAAAAGATGCCATCAATGTAGGTGGTATTTCCTTTAACAAAAGTTTGGATACAGGTGAACTAATAGCGTATAATGCTGCTGCCAGTATGGCAAAAAAATTTGCTTTATATTGTTTATCTTCCATTCTAAATACCTCTCAAATCTATTTTATAAACTGTTCTATGGCTTTATTTAAATCCTCTATTACCTTTTTATCTCCAGTTTCTACTGCATTTACTACGCAGTTATTGATATGGTCCTGTAAAATAATTTTTCCTATATTATTAACGGCAGATTTTACTGCTGCAATTTGAATAAGAACCTCACTACAATCTCTTCCATCCTCTACCATTTTCTTAACAGATTCTAGATGTCCTATTGCTCTAGATAATCTATTAATAACTGCTTTAGTATTTTCATGATTGTGCTTATGTACTTCATTCATATACAATCCTCCCATCAATATCCCCCATGGGGGGTTATTAAAATTATATCATTATTTCATTCAGATTCCAATATTATTATTAAACTCTTAATGGCATCTATGATGATATTTACTATCTATGTTTTTGAGAATAAGGTTCATGGGGTAAGGTTAAAGATTTTATTCCACCTTTTAAGTTGTTATATCAATATTATCTTCAATATAGTAGTCAATACCTCTCTCAATTCCTTTAAAATCAGTAGTTTCAAATTTCTAAGCAATATATCGCTCTAATCAAAACTCTAATGAAAAATCTAATCCCTTAACCCTTCCCCCAAAAAATAAAAAACTCCGCAGTAAAACAGGAGTTATCCCGCATCTACTGCGAGGTTTTTGAATTTATTATTCAGATGTAACTCAACTTTATTATCTATTTGACACGACTTTATTATTTTCAACACAAGTTTTTTATCTCTGACACAACTTTTTTATTCTCAACCCTTATCCCTTTCCCTTTTTTGAATGAAACTTAATCCTAACTATGTATACACATAAAAAACTCATGTCAAACCCCCACCCCCCTCAACCCCTTGCCCCTTCTCGCCTTAACCCTATTTCCCTATTTCTTTCCAGATAAAAAAGTCATGTCAAAAATCACCCTATTTCCTTATCCCTATCTCCTATTTTCTTCCTATTTTCCCTCTCATTTTAGATAAAAAAGTCGTGTCAGGAATAGGGAAAAGTTAAAAGGAAAAAGGAGAAAGTTTTAATCAATATCTTTCATCAATACTCCCTTCAAATCCTTTAAAATCAATACCTTTAGCCTTATACCTTACTCCTTAACCCTACTCAACCTAAAACAAGAATCATGGCTCCAATAAGGTTTTCTACCCTATTTTCACCATGATTCTTAACACAACTTTTTTATTTTTAACACGACTTTTTTATTCGTCACACGAGTTTTTTAGAGTTATACAACATATACACCACATATTTTAAAATTACTCTACCGTTACAGACTTCGCCAGGTTCTTCGGCTTATCTACATCGCATCCCCTTGCTACGGCGATATAGTATGCCATAAGCTGCAGCGGTATGACGCTCAGGATCGGTGTCAGTTCATCCATGGTATCAGGAATATACATCACTACATCTGCTGACTTCTCAATCTCTTTATTGCCTTCCTTGGCCACGCCGACCACGTAGGCACCCCTTGCCCTGACCTCCTGGATATTGGAGAGCATCTTGTCATACAGATGATCCTGGGTGGCTAGGGCTACTACCATGGTGCCATCTTCAATCAATGCGATGGTCCCATGTTTCAATTCCCCGGCTGCAATGGCAAAGGAATTGATATACGAGATTTCCTTCAGTTTTAATGAGGCTTCATGAGCTACGTTCACATCCAAGCCTCTCCCCATGTAGAATACGCTTTCATTGTTAAACTGTGCATCGGCCAGCTTCTGAATCATATGGCAATTGTCTAAAATCTTCTGGGCCTTCTCTGGCATAGTCTTTAGCTCATGGATGATTTTATTGTATTTTGTCCTATCCATGGTCCCCTTTGTCATGGCCATATGCAATGCAATCAAGTACATGGCCACCAACTGGGTTGTGTAGGCCTTTGTCGATGCCACAGCAATTTCTGGACCAGCCCAGGTGTAGAATACATCGTCGGATTCCCTTGCCACGGAGCTTCCCACTACATTGACTATAGACAGAATTCTTGCCCCTTTTCTCTTGGCTTCTCTTAGGGCTGCTAGGGTATCCAACGTCTCTCCCGATTGGCTGATGGCAATAAACAGTGTATTTTCATCCACAAATGGATCCCTGTATCTAAATTCCGACGCCACATCCACCTCTACTGGAATCTTGGCAAATTTCTCGATGGCGTATCTGCCCACAAGTCCTGCATGATAAGCCGTACCGCAGGCTACGATATAAATCTTGCTAATTTTATCCAAATCTTCCTTAGTCAGTTTAATACCGTCCAGCACAATATTGTCTTCCTTATCCAATCTTCTCATCAAGGTTTCCATTATCCCCTTCGGCTGCTCGTGGATCTCCTTGATCATAAAATGTTCATACCCTTCCTTTTCTGCAGCCTCTGCATCCCATGTCACATGGAATACTTCCCTGTCCATTTGCTGTCCTAGCTCATTGAAGATTTTTACTTCGTCCTGGGTAAGTAACACGACCTCATCATTTTCAATAAGATACATATCCCTTGTATATTTCAGTAGAGCCGGTATGTCAGAAGCAATAAAGTTTTCATTTTTTCCGAGTCCTACAATGAGTGGACTATCTTTCCTTACGGCTACAATTTTGTCGGGTTCTTCCTTGCAGATCACACCAATGGCATAAGCCCCTTCCATCTTTTCGATGGCCTTAAATACAGCTTTCAATAAGTCTCCCTCATAGTAATGGTCAATCAAGTGGGCAATGACCTCCGTATCCGTATCCGACTTGAAAGCAATACCTTTTTCTTCGATAAGCCATTCCTTGATCTTCATGTAGTTCTCAATGATTCCGTTATGAATCACCGCAATATTTCCAGCCACATTGGTATGTGGATGGGCATTTCTGTCTGACGGTTCCCCATGGGTAGCCCATCGGGTGTGTCCGATACCTACCGTTCCCGTAATCATTTCCTGCTTCAAATGATCTGACAATACACTCAATCTTCCCTTAAATTTTCTAACCTTAATTTCCCCATCGTCATGGACCGCAATTCCCGCAGAGTCATACCCTCTATACTCTAATCTTGACAATCCCTCAATCAATACAGATGTTGCTTCTCTGCTACCGATATATCCAACGATACCACACATTTCTTTTTGTCTCCCTTCAGAAATAAATTTTCCATATTCCTGAAAATTGGCAATAAAATACCTGTGTAGCCTTTTTCTCGAAATTTGCTACATTCTATTCCCATTTTCAGTTGTTTCACCCGATCTTATTTGTCCCTCCAATCACTTGGAGTCTTTGTAAGATCTCTATCGGTGGTGATACACCGCAGGGCATCCGCCGAAGTCTCGATAAACCCTGTCCTCGTCAACTTAAATCACTATTGTCCGACCTTGATTTAAGTCCTGGCGCTTTTGTTTTTCACATCTCTACCGCATCTTTTTCTCGATAGGCATCACCCCTTTCAACGATTGATGACAACTTAGTATAATACAAATTTTCATTTTTGTCAATCTTTGGTGCCTACCCACTCAATTCCTACCTTCTAAGGAAAGCAGGAGCCCGAGACATCGGGCTCTTTTTATAACACATAAGAGATGATGTCTTTTTATAAATTGTGGATAAGTCATAATTTCCGTCATGGGTTTCAACAAAGTCTTCCTTAAAATCTTTCAACGAAAGACTTTGTTATATTACACTCTATGCTGCCACGCCAAATAAATTGCCTATTACTGCAATCTTTCTTCTATCAGTTTTGCTAAATTGTGGGCTAATGTCTTCAACTGGCTTTCATTTTTACCTTCCAGCATCACCCTTACCAAAGGTTCTGTGCCGGAAGGACGAATCAATACTCTACCTTCTCCGTCCATCAATTCTTCCAGTTTTCGAATTTCCTGCGCAATCACTTCGTCCTCCATATATTTTGTTTTATTCCCATTATTTACTTTGGCATTCACCAGCACCTGAGGATACGTAGTCATAGCACCGGCAAGCTTCGATAGCGACTGTTCTTTTTCCTTCATCACAGAAAGTAGCTGCAAGGCAGACAGAAGACCGTCCCCGGTAGTATTATGCTCCAGAAAAATGATATGCCCCGATTGCTCTCCTCCCAACACATAGCCTTCTTCCTTCATTTTTTCTAGCACATACCGGTCTCCTACTTGGGTCTTTTCCACCTTGCATCCGCACTTCTTTAAAGCGATATCCAAGCCGATGTTACTCATCACTGTAGCTACCACCGTATCTTTGGCCAACTTTCCTTTTTCCCTCAGACTGCAGCCACATATGGTAAGAATCTTGTCTCCATCCACAATCTGTCCTTTTTCATCTACGGCAATCAAGCGATCTGCATCTCCGTCGAAAGCCAATCCTACATCGGCTCCCCAATCCACCACAAGCTTTTGTATATTCTCCGGATGAGTAGACCCGCATTTTAAATTAATATTGAATCCATCAGGCTTATGATGGATAATTTTTAACTCCGCGCCTAGAGCTGACAACAAGGAAGGTGCTGCCACATAGGCAGCGCCATTGGCACAATCTACCGCAATCTTCAGGCCTCTTAAATCTACATTGATTGTTCCTTTTAAAAAGTTTGCATACTGCTTGATTGCATCATCTATTTCAACCTTTCTGCCCAGATGTCCTCCTGTGGGATGCAAATCTATCGTCTTTCCGTTCAGGATCATATCCTCGATCTGTTCTTCTACCCCATCAGGCAGCTTATAACCGTCTCTGTTGAAAAATTTAATTCCATTATATTCCACGGGATTATGAGATGCAGAAATCACTACACCAGCATCGGCGCCGTAATGTCTAGTCAAATAGGCTACGGCAGGTGTCGGTACAATACCTACACATAGCGCATCGGAGCCTGTTGATAAAATTCCTGCCACCAAGGCTGCTTCCAACATATCTCCCGATATTCTAGTATCCCTTCCGATCACAATTTTGGCTTTCTTTTTTCCCCCTGTCAATATATAGGCTCCTGCTCTACCCAGCTGATAAGCCAGTTCTGCTGTCAACTCTGTGTTGGCAACCCCTCTCACTCCGTCAGTTCCAAACAACTTACCCATGTGTTTAGCTTCCCTCCCGTTCTATTCTCTCTATCTTTTATGCAGCGATCTGTCCTCAAACTTTTTTCTAGTAAATCTTATTTATTTTATCATATTTTTATGTCCCGTTCAATTTGATCCATTTTTAAAAGAAATTTTCCAAAACAAGACCTTAGTCCTATAAATATTTCTTCTTTTTAGTGCCTGATTCCTTCTACTATTTTTTTATTTTTTTCAGTTATTTTTTTCCAGCTTTCTATATATTTTCTGGTTTTTGAAACAGATGATCAGATTCTAAGAATTTTTATGTCCCCACCTTACTCCCATTTTATCCAAAAAAATTTAAAAAGGCGGACTCCTCTCCGCCTTTTTAAATTTTTTCTATGCTTTTACCTTTGGTTTTGCGGGATTCTTGCTGCCTAAAATTCTGAAAGCCTCAAATGCTAAGATCACAGCCAAGATCAACAGCAATATGGGGAATACCACAAGAACCGGATTTTTGGCTGCTATGTTGGCCTTCGTCAGCAGGATCAATGCAGACATGGTAACAATAAACATAAAAGTCATAGGAATCGTAAACATGCTGTAATTTCTTCCGGTATTCTTCAACCATACTGCCACGGCAATCAGAGCCAAAGCAGCCAGCAATTGGTTGGCGGATCCGAAAATCGGCCATATTTTTGCATAGCCGCCCACTGCCAGCCATCCGCCCAATAAAACAGTGATGATGGTTGATACATAGCGGTTGGTTAGGATGCTTTGGGTTTCTTTGGCGGGATTCTCAAAAAACTCCTGGAAGATAAACCTTGCCAATCGGGTGGCTGTATCCAAGCTAGTTAGTGCAAAGGCTGATACGGCTAGGGCTACAAAGGATTTGCCTGCTGTATAAGGAATACCAAATTGAGCCATGAATACACCGATCCCATCGGAGAATACATTCACCGGCCCTCCGGCCTTTAATAACTCTCCCAGCTTATCCTTTGTCAAATAAGCCGCAGTAATAATTGCGACTACAGCCAATACACACTCAATAAGCATACCGCCATAACCAATAATTCTTGCATCGGCTTCATTATCGATTTGCTTGGCAGATGTACCGGAGCCTACCAAGGCATGGAAGCCTGAAATGGCACCACACGCTACTGTTACGAAAAGCAAGGGAAATAAATATTGTCCATTAACCGTAAATCCTGTAAAAGCAGCCAATTCCACTGTTGGCCTATAGACTACCAAGCCGATAATGGCACCAATGATCATGGCGTAGAGTAAGAAAGAATTGAGATAATCCCTCGGCTGCAAAAGAATCCATACGGGCGTAACAGATGCCAAGAAGATATACACCATCAAAAGGGCAATCCATGTATTTTTGCTTAATACCAACGGATATATATTCCCTAAGATGATACAGGCAAACAATAGGGCAACACCGATGATACTGCCTACCCCCAAAGGCACGCCCCTCCTATAGACGGCAAAACCGAAAACAATGGCAAGAATTATAAATAAAACCGATGCAGAGGCTGCCTCCGGAACACTGACAAAGGTATTGGCAACAATATTGGTAAAAGCTGCTACTACCAGCAATAGGGTTAACCATGCAAAAACAGCAAACAGTTTTTTTCCTCTTCGACCCATGTTTGCTTCGATAATTTCTCCAATGGACTTGCCATCATGACGTACAGAAGCAAACAGGGAGCTGAAATCTTGTACACCGCCAAAGAAAATTCCTCCGATAACAATCCAAAGCATCACAGGGACCCAACCAAAAATTGCTGCCTGAATGGGCCCTACAATCGGTCCTGCGCCAGCAATAGAAGCAAAGTGATGTCCCAGTAAAACAGGGGCTTTTGCAGGCACATAGTCCACTCCGTCTCCCTTTGTATGGGCAGGTGTTTTTCTGGCAGGATCCACACCCCATTGTTTTGCAAGCCATGCCCCATAGGTCACATAGGCAATACTAAAGATCACAATACTACCAATAACTAACCATAATGAGTTCATAGATATCCCCCTTTGTATCATTTTTTAAAATATCTTATAAAATTTTAAAACCTCCTCTCCCTTTTTATTGGCAATCACCTCCCCCCTGTCCAAGGCAACCAGAATCAACCTGATATCTGCCCATCCCTTGAAACCAAAGGAAAAGGATTTATGAAACTTGAATTTTTTTACAAGCCTTTGCAACTCCCTATCCGGTTCCTTTTCCGATAACAAAACGCCAGTAATAATACTGGACATATGCTCTTCATGGGGGATCACATAATCATCGATTGCGGATTTTAGCAAATCCATGAATTGATGCAATTGATCTTCCTTTAGAATTTCCCATTGTTTTATAAAACAATATTCGTTATTTTCATAGGCATATATCGTCAGCTTCTTGCTGGCGATATATCTTTCATTTCGAATAAAAGACCTAGCAAATAAGTCTAGTTTCATCCCTTGGTATATCGTATTTTTTTCTATATCAAAATATTTCCGATATCTGCTTTCCAGTAAATCCAGGTATTCTGCAGTCTTCATCCTTTATCACCCTCATCCCTGCGAGTCCATCTGTTTTACATTTATGCCAGCCTGCACAGTATTATTAATAGAATTTTATAAATATTTTGAATACGCAAAAAGTACTTTTGCATGAACTGCACAATTTTAGGTTTCAGTGGTAGAATTTTGATGCTGAATGGTTTTATAGTAAAAAAAAGAAGACGCACATCTCTGTACGTCTTTTCTTCATTCATTATTAAGCTCTTACTGCCGCTGCGCCTCTCTCAAGGGCTTCCTGATTCATCGGAATCAAATGTTCTTTGGATGGTCCAAAAACCTTTTTCAATGCAGCGATTACAGAATCTACTTCTACAGTCTTGGTCAGTTCAATGAATGCCCCCAGCATCACCATGTTTGCAACTTTGCTGTTGCCGATTTCATTGGCAATCTCATTGGCCGGTACATAGTAGGCCCTGATATCATTTCTTGAAGCTTTTTTATCAATCAATGAGCTGTTGATCAGCAGAATACCGTCCTTTACAAGATCCTTTTCAAACTTTAACAGGGATGGCAAGTTCATAACGATGGCAGCCGTTGCATCCGTTACAATAGGAGAGCCCACTGGGCTATCTGATACGATGACACTGCAGTTTGCAGTACCTCCACGCATTTCTGGCCCGTAGGATGGAAGCCATGATACATTTTTTCCTTCCAGCATGCCTGCGTAAGTAAGAAGCTGCCCCATGGACATAACTCCCTGCCCACCAAATCCAGCACAGATTACTTGTTGTGTTGCCATATTACTTCGCCTCCTCTGGTGTACGGAAATTTCCTAATGGATAGTACGGCATCATATTGTCCTGCAACCACTTGATTGCTTCCGTCGGCGTTAAGCCCCAGTTGGTGGGACAAGTAGATAGAATTTCAACGATTCCAAACCCTTTGCCTTCCAACTGCACTTCGAATGCTTTTTTAATTGCTTTCTTTGCTTTTCGAATGTTTGCAGGAGTATCTACTGCCACCCTTTCCACAAATACGGCGCCTGTAATGGTAGCCAGCATTTCAGCTACTCGTAAAGGCATTCCGGCATGGTTTGCATCTCTACCGTAAGGAGCAGTGGTCGCCTTTTGTCCGATTAATGTTGTCGGTGCCATTTGTCCTCCCGTCATACCGTAGATAGCATTGTTTACGAAAATTGTGGTAATTTTTTCTCCTCTATGGGCTGCATGAACAATTTCCGCTGTACCGATGGAAGCCAAGTCTCCATCTCCCTGATACGTGAATACGACCTTGTCAGGGTGTACTCTTTTAATTCCTGTAGCAACTGCCGGTGCACGGCCGTGGGCAGCTTCATGCATGTCACAGTTGAAATAATCATAGGCAAGCACAGAGCATCCCACAGGTGCAACACCTATTGCTTTGCCTAACACCCCTAATTCTTCTAACACTTCCCCTACTAATCTATGGATCACACCGTGGGTACATCCAGGACAATAGTGGAAAGGCTTTTCAGTTAAACCGCTTGTTCTTTGGAATACTACTGTCATTATCTTGCACCCCCTAGGATTTCTTTCACTTTTGCTGCAATCGCATCCGGTGTCGGGATCATACCACCGCTTCTTCCATAGAAATGAACGGGTAATCTGCCGTTATTTGCAATTTTTACATCGTCAATCATTTGTCCCATACTCATTTCAACAGACAATAAAGCCTTTGCCGTTGAAGGAATTTCATCAAATGCCTTTGTGGGAAACGGCCATAATGTAATCGGTCTGATTAAGCCAACATTGATTCCCTCTGCTTTTAATGCCGCAATGGCATTCTTCACAACCCTTGAAGTTGTTCCATAGGATACGATTACAATTTCTGCATTGTCCATATTGTACATTTCATATCTTACTTCATTCTTTTCCATTTCATTGTATTTTGCTTTTAGTTTGATATTGTGCTTCTCCAACTCTGCCGGATCTAATGCCAATGAATTGATAATGTTCGGCTTTCTTTCTCCCTTTGTTCCGGTGGTAGCCCAATCCTTCGGAGGAAGCTCTCTCATCTTAGGTTCGGTGAATTCGATGGGTTCCATCATTTGTCCAATCATACCGTCTCCAATTACCATCACCGGATTTCTATAGTAATCGGCTACATCAAAAGCTTCCATGACCAGATCTACTGCTTCCTGAAGGGTAGCAGGAGCGTATACCAACATTCTGTAGTCGCCGTTCCCGCCACCTCTCGTGGATTGAAAATAGTCTGCCTGAGATGGTTGGATACCTCCTAGTCCCGGACCTCCTCTGGAAATATTTACAATTACACAAGGAAGCTCAGCACCTGCAATATAGGAAATTCCCTCTTGCTTTAATGCAATCCCTGGGGATGATGAGGATGTCATAACTCTAGCACCGGCACCTGCTGCACCGTATACCATATTGATGGCAGCCACTTCACTTTCTGCCTGTACAAAACATCCCCCCACCTTTGGTAATTCTCTTGACATGAACTCTGGTAATTCATTTTGTGGTGTAATCGGGTAACCGAAGAAAAACTTACATCCAGCTTTGATTGCTGCTGCACCGATTGCTTCGTTTCCCTTCATTAATACTTTCGCCATTCGTTTTCCCTCCCTATTTCTCCATTTCTCTTTCCACAGAAATCACAACATCAGGACAGATGGTTGCACAGTTTCCACATCCGATGCATTTGTCCATTTCTTTTACTGTTGCAGGATGATAACCTTTGATGTTGATTCTCCCTCTATCCATTTCAATAATATTTACTGGGCAAACTGTCGTACACAATTCGCAACCTTTACATAAATCTTCTCTGAATGTTACCTTTCCTCTTGCCTTTGCCATAGTATTCAACCCTCCTTTAATTTCCTATCCAGTTTTCTGCTGCTCATTTTCTGGAGCCCTGCCAGTCCTACTCAACTTTCAGACAGTTTCGGCTGCAAAATTCCATAGTCCCTTCTACATCCAATCCTCACGCATATACATCCTCATAGGAAAAATTTCTCCCCCTATATCAGACGGAAGCAGTCGGGCAACCTCTTCCAAAGTACTGACATATCGGATCGGTATGTTCAGTTTTTCTGAAACTTTTTTCACCAATTCCTGTCCTTTTAGCACCTCTTCTACCGTAGTCTCCCGCAGCAAATGGGTGTTGTTGATCAGTCCTGTAACAGGTGCTCTTACAACCCTTTCAATTGCTTTTAAATGCTGTATGGCACCTTCCACATCCTGGGTCTCAGGCCTGTTGGCATTCAGGACGCAGAACATGTCATAATCGCCTTCTTTAAAATAGCTGTGGTATCTGCCCAGAGCTCTAGCCCCCACAGCATCGCCCCCTACGTCCAAAATCACTTCATAGGATTTATCCTGCAGGGGACCCAAAACGGAAGACGCAATGGCCGGCAAGTCAGATCCTATGGATCTGTCAATGGCGCTGCCTATAAAGGTGATGCCAAATTTTTCAAGCATTTCCTGTCTCTCTCTACTGCGAAAGTAGGGATTGACAATATCTAAGTCAGCCAAGGCTACTTTTTTTCCCTGCTGGACTAGTTTTACCCCATAATTTACAGCAAATTCTGTTTTTCCACTGCCATAATGACCAATGATCACGCGAATTCTTTTATCGTTCAGCATGCTCTCACCTTTCGGAATGCGGTTAGCAGTCAGCGGTTAGGGGCCAGCGGTTATTCAGCAACACTCGCTGCCCCTATACCGTACACCAAGAACCGTTGATTTACTCATATATTTTGGCTTCTTCTTCTCCTCTTAATACTCTTAAACCTCCTTCAGCCAAGGCAATCATTTCATCTTCTCCCGGATATATGATCACTGGAGCAATGAATTCTACCCTATTCTGAATCCATTTTACAAAAGTCTTGTCATAAGCAATTCCACCCGTCAGCACAATGGCATCCACTTTGCCCTTCAGCACAGCAGCACAGCTTCCAATTTCTTTCGCCACCTGATAGGCCATAGCTTGGTATACCAGCTCAGCCTCTTTATTGCCTTCTTCAATCATCTTGACTACTTCCCTGCCGTCATTTGTGCCGAGGTAAGCCACTAGGCCGCCTTTTCCTTTAATTTTTTTCTTGATGTCATCCAATGTATATTTGCCGGAGAAACACATTTTGGCCAAATCTCCTACGGGCAGTCCTCCTGTTCTTTCCGGTGAGAATGGTCCCTCTCCGTCTAGGGCATTGTTTACATCAATGACACGGCCCATATGATGGGCGCCAACGGAAATGCCTCCACCCAGATGGGCCACGATAATATTTACTTCCTGATAAGATTTGCCCATTTCCTTTGCAGCACGACGGGCCACCGCCTTTTGGTTCAGTGCATGGAAAATACTTTTTCTTTCAATTTCAGGCATGCCTGAAATTCTTGCCACATCATCCATTTCATCTACTACCACAGGATCAACAATAAAGGCAGGAATATTCAGTTGTTTTGCAATTTCATTGGCAATAATTCCGCCCAAGTTGGAAGCATGTTCTCCCAGAACGCCTACCTTTAAATCTTCCAGCATTTTATCGGTTACTTTATAGGTACCACCTTGAATGGGTTTTAACAAGCCGCCTCTGCCCACCACAGCACTTAACTTTGTCAAGTTAATGCCATTTTCATTTAAAGTCTCCAAAATAACATTTTTTCTAAATTCATACTGATCAAAAATCTTCTCATATTTATTAATTTCTTCAGCAGGATGTCTTAACGTCGTTTCCATTACCGGCTTTTCATTGTCAAAAATAGCAATCTTTGTAGAAGTGGAACCGGGGTTAATCGTAAGAATTCTAAAAATCTCTGACATTGTCTGATTCCTCTCTTTCTCCTTATTTTGCGGCCTTCGCTGCCATTAATACGGCCAACGCAATAGAATTTAGCTTCGTGACATCGCTATCAGCCCTTGATGTTAAGACAATAGGTGCTTTGGCGCCGACAATGACACCGGCATTTTTTGTATTGGAAAAGAATACCATGGACTTGTAGAGCACATTGCCCGCCTCGATATTCGGCACCACCAAGATATCCGCTTTTCCGGCCACGGGATGCTCAATGCCTTTGTGAGCAGCAGCTTCCACAGAGACGGCATTATCCAATGCAAAAGGTCCTCCTACCATACATCCTTTGATTTCCCCATTTTTGTTCATTTCTTCGAGTTTTTGGGCATCTACCGTGGCAGGCATCTTTGGATCTACCTTTTCCTTCGCGCACACAATGGCCACCTTCGGCTCATCCAGATCTAGGGCATGGGCTACCTGTACAGCATTCTCAATGATTTGTTTTTTTGCATTCAGATCCGGTGCAATATTCATAGCCGCATCGGTTACGAGGATTAATCGGTCATAACCGGGCACATCAAACACAGCCGTATGGCTTAATACATTGCCCGTTCTCAATCCGATTTCAGGATCAAGGACTGCCTTTAAAATAATGGATGTATCCACCAGACCCTTCATCACCATATGAGCCCTGCCTGTAGAAACCAGTTCTACGGCCTTTCTGGATGCTTCTGCGATGTCCTTAATGTCAATGACTTCATACTGTTCCGTTGGAATTGAATGCTTTTCCGCGATTTCCTCAATCTTTTCTTTGTCTCCCACAAGGATGGCATCGGCAATGCCCAAGGTTTTTGCCTCATTTACGGCCAATAGCACCTCTAAGTCCTGAGCCACGGCCACAGCAATGGTTTTTGGACCCCTTTCCTTGGCGTATTTTAATATATCATCGAAATGTCGGATCATTTATTTCACCTCTTCTTCATAAATCTTTGCTTTTTCCTGGCCGCTAAATACCCTGTTTACACCTTCATTTAAAGCAATCATTTCATCTTCACCGGGTTTGATGATCACCGGCGCAATGAATTCTACCCTTTCCTTTATGTAGGAAGTCAGCATCTGGGAATATGCAATTCCGCCTGTCAGGACAACGGCATCCACCTTTCCTTCCAACACCGTTGCCATGGCACCGATTTCCTTAGCGATTTGATAACCCATGGCGTCATAAATCAATTTGGCCTTTGCATCGCCGCTGGCAATCATCTTTTCTACTTCCCTTGCATCATTGGTTCCCAAATAGGCCACCAAGCCCCCTTTGCCGCTGATCTTTTTCTTTATCTCTGCCAAGGTATATTTCCCCGAGAAACACATTTTTGCCAAATCTCCCACAGGAAGTCCCCCTGTCCTCTCCGGGGAGAAGGGTCCCATTTCATTGGCATTGTTTGCGTCCACCATTTTTCCTTTTCTTAAAGGCACGATAGAAATACCGCCACCCAGATGGGCCATTACCAGATTTAATTCATTTACATCTTTGTTCATTTCCTTTGCCACCCGATGGGCAACGGCTTTTATATTTAATGCATGTAATAAAGAACGCCTTTTGATTTCAGGCATCCCTGAAATTCTTGCCACGTCGTCAAATTCGTCTACTGCCACAGGGTCTACAATATACGCATGTATTCCTTCTTGGTCTGCAATACTCTTGGCAATCATTCCTCCAAGATTAGAAGCATGCTCTCCTTGAACACCTATTTTCAAATCCTCAATCATGGCATCCGTCACCATATAGGTGCCGCTCGGCATCGGCTTCAGCAGCCCGCCTCTGCCTACGACAGCCTTTAACTGTGCCGTTGTATAGCCTTCTTCCTTCATCCACTGAAGAATAATATCTCTCCGGTATTCATACTGATCTGCTATCTTCGGAAATTTTTCCAGTTCCTCCGGAGAATGGCTTAAATTCTTTTGGAGAACGTTTTCTTCTCCTTTACAAATTGCCACCTTTGTAGATGTAGAGCCCGGATTGATCACCAAAACATATTCTCTTGACATCTGTTTTTCACCCCGCATTTTTTATAACATATAGGAATTATGTACTTTCATAAGCCGTAGATAAGCCATAATCTCCATCATGTGTTTCATCAAAGTCTTCTTTTAAACCTTTCAACAGGAGACTTTGTCATTATCGGCTATGAACTATTCAATTTGCGTGCCAAAATTCTTCATTTGTTTTTTTCTTTCCCTTATATTATTTCTTTTTTTGTTTTTACTTATTTCGTCTTGTTCCAACAAAATTTTTTTCTTTGCTTTCTTTCCTTTTCTCTGTTTTTTTGCAAAAAAATGCACGCAAAAAATTGCACACAAAGCTTTGTGTGCAATTTTTTGCATTCACTCTTCTATTTCATATTTTTTTAACTTATAGTATAAATTTCGGATAGAGATTCCCAGCTGTTCTGCCGTCTTGTTCTTATGATTCCCATTTTGGGCAAGAATTTGGCGGATATATTTTTCCTCCACCTGATCCATTACCTCTTGAAGGGTTCCCTCGTAGGTTTCCATAGATTTTTCCAGTTCCATAGGATGCTGCTGCCGATACATCTTGATTTCAAAATTAGGCAGATGCTTTGACCGAATCATGGTTTCGTTAAACTTCATATTAATCATGGCACGGCCGATAAAATTCTCTAATTCCCGTATATTACCCGGCCAATCATAATTCATTAAAATCTCTAAGGCCTTTGGCGATATATCCTGAACAAATCTGCCGTACTCTTGGTTGTATTTCGTGATCAGTCTCCGTACCAGAAGATGGATATCCTGTTTGCGAAATCTCAAGGGAGGAATTAAAATAGGAATCACATTCAATCGATAATATAAATCCTCCCTGAATTTTCCTTCTCGCACAGCCTTTTCCAAATCCAGATTAGTGGCGGCGATCACCCTTACATCAATCGAAATGGGTTTGCTGCCCCCCACCCTCACCAGTTCCTTCTCCTGGAGGACTCTTAAAAGTTTTGCCTGGGTGTTGAGGCTGATCTCCCCTATTTCATCCAGGAAGATCGTTCCGCCGTTGGCTTCTTCAAATAATCCCTTTTTTCCTCCCTTTCTGGCTCCTGTAAAAGCACCTTCTTCATAACCAAAGAGTTCGCTTTCCAGGAGACTTTCACTGATGGCGGCACAGTTCACACGGATAAATTGTCCGTATTTTCGATTGCTGGCATTATGAATGGCATGGGCAAACAATTCCTTGCCCGTACCGCTTTCTCCTCTCAGAATCACCGTAGCCGGTGTTACGGCTGCCTTTTTTGCCTTTTCAATAGCCGATTTCATTTGGGCATCTTCACCGATAATATCGTCAAAAGTATATTTGGCCTCCAGCTTGCGTATAATCTGCTTTGCCTGATTCAACTCATGGGTAAGCCGCTTGATCTCCGTAATGTCATGGAGAACTGCCACGCTGCCCCTCAGTTCTCCGTCTACGATGATAGGTGCCGCGTCTGCCACCACTTCTTTTCTGCCCGGCCCCACCTTGAGTCTTGCATTCTTTACAGGCATCTTCGTTCTCAACACTTCCAGATGAATACTGTCCCCCTCTGCAATGTCCACCGTGCACATCTGCCCGATAATATCCTTTTCCGGCAGTCCCGTCAGCTTCGTGTAGGCAGGATTCACCATTACACCGATTCCTTGATCATCTACTACGGAGATGGCATCCTGGGTGGAATGAAAGATTGCTTGAAGCATGCTCTGCATTTCTTTCAAATTTGTAATCTGTTCCGCCAGCTCCAGTACTTCCGTAATATCACGAAATACTGCCACAGCACCGATAATTTCCCCATAGTCATCCTTCACAGGCATCCGATTTGTGACAATGGTAATTTCCCCCAATGCCTGTTGTTGATTTAACTCCGACACTCCTGTTTCTAATATATAAGGCAGTCTTGTATTGGGAACAACCTCTGTGATGTGTTTCCCTAACACATGGATACCCTCCAGCTTTGTCAATTTTTTTGCTGCCCGATTAAAGAGGGTAATAATGCCATGCTTATCTACGGCAATCATGGCATCATGGGTAGAATCCAGTATTACTTCCAATTCTCTTTTCATTGGCTACGCTCCCCTTCGAAAACAGCCTGGATCTTCCTCCAGGCTGCTTTACCCATCCTTCATCTTGTTTTTATGGTTTGCCTATGGTTGGTTTGTTTCTTTTTCTAGCTTGAGTTCAAAATCAATCTTCTCCGGTATCACAGAAATGCTTTTCATCTGCCTTGATGCCACAGGAATGACTTTCAGGGAATACCTGCCTTCTCCCAAGCCTTTGGCATTGATGCGCAGCTGAATATCGTTTTTGGTCAGAGAATTGAGGATGTTCTTCGCCGCTTCCACCTTCACCCGAAGAGTATCCACTCCTTCATCAAAGAAGACCCTATACTTGCCATCCAGATTTTCTATGAACACCTCATCCTTTTTAAAGGTAAATTCCTTTTGCCCGATTTCTTCTATGGTAATGACCACCACAGGCTGCCTATCGGTCTTAAAGAGGGTAACCCCTTCGGGTATCGCCAGTTCTGCAGCCTTTTCCACAGAACCCGTCAGCCCGTCTATATCGATGGGCTTCGTCTTGATCTCATCAATGGATTTCAGCAGCTCCCTGGGTCCTTTCAGTCCAACAACCTCAGGCTTTACCGCCACATCGGTCATTTGATATGTTTCGGGAGGTTTCCCCCGTAAATCTAGTGCAATTTTTACATTCTTGACGCTATACAGAGGAAGCGTTACTTCCACGAATTTTGTCTTTACTTCAACGCCATTTACTATCTTCCCATCTTGATTTACCGCCTTTAGGAGAATTTTTCCGTTAAAATCCTCTGTCCGATTTTGAAAATTCACTTCCCCTACAACTTTGGTCACGCTGTTCACCAGAGACTCGGGTCCCTCCACAATCACTTCCTTCAAAGAAAGGACAGCTTCTCCCGGATCAAACTCCTCTGACGGTATTCCCACCGCTTCAATCTCTACCGGTTTTTGCTGCTTGACAATTTCATCCAAGGTAACCTTCAGTTGTTTTGGTGATACATCCAGCACCTTGATGCTGGCTGGTACACTGATATCCAAGGGAACGCTATTCACGCCCTTGCGAAAACCCCTCAGGTCAGCACTTACGGCAATGTCTTGAGGTCCCACATGGTAGACTTCATTCCTTCTGCCCCCGATCTTTATGTTTACCGTATAATCCTCCTGACCAATAAGCACCAGTCCTGATTTTTTCAGCTCCTCCACATTCAGCAGCTGCACTCTCACATTGGTAAGCTCCTTGATCATTTCGGGATTCACTTCCCCCATGACATAAAGCCACATCACAAGGGCAAAAATGATGGACACGATTTTAGGTGTGGTATTTCTTCGAAAGAACCTGCTTTTTTCTGCAAAATCTTTGAAAAAATTATTCATCTTTCTGCCTCCATTTCCAATTGAATAAAGGCTTTTCATTTTCCGGTTTGTATGCATTTTTTAATACTCTCTTTAAGGTCTTTCCATCCAGAAATCTTGTAAGCTTGCCATCCATGGCCACGGAGATAGCTCCCGTTTCCTCCGAAACCATAATGGCTACCGCATCAGATCTTTCTGTAATGCCAATGCCTGCCCGGTGCCTTGTCCCCAGTTCCCTGCTCAAATTTGGGTTTTCCGTTAAAGGCAACACACAGCCCGCTGCCATGATTTTATCTTTTCTAATCACGACAGCACCATCATGGAGGGGTGTGTTGGGAATAAAGATATTGATCAGCAGCCCCGTAGATATATCCCCGTTGATGAATGTACCCGTTTCAATCACATCCCCAATTCCCGTCTCCCGTTCAAATATAATCAATGCACCGATTTTCTGCCTCGATAAGGAAACCACGGCCTCCACTACTGCATCAAGTTTTTCATTCAATTCTTCATCGGCAATTTCCACGATGGACTTTGTCAAGAACTTACTTCTGCCGATATACTCCAAGGCCCGTCTCAGCTCCGGCTGAAATACAATCAGCAGGGCAATCATTCCCAGCGTCATGGTATTTTTCAATATCCAATTGGTTACATAAAGGCGGGACCATTCGCTGAGTTTTGTGGCAATCAACAGCACCAAAAGACCCTTAATAAGCTGCTCGGCCCTTGTTTCCTGAATCAGCATAAACAGTTTATAAAAAACAAATGCTACAATGGCCATGTCAATGATATCTCTGATCCCTATATCCAAAAACATTTCTAAGACCTGTTTCAATCCAAACACCTCTCGAAGCAAAAATCATGCTTATTTTCCGTTCATTTTCCAAACACATGATGCCTAGTATTATTGTATTATATATGTCTGAATCCCTTCAAGCAGAACACAAAAGTATTTCAAAAACTTCTTTATCTTAACTTTATTGTACATGATTTTTCACCATGTTTGTGCTGATTTTTCAAGATCATTCCATTGAAATATTTGGATTACCCATATTTTTTCAAAAGGCCGTTTCACTGCCTATATAACAGGCAATATTTTCCTCCAAAAACAAATCCTGAATATGCTCCAAGACTTCTGTCGCCGTCGCCTCTTCCTCCCTGTAGGCATAGATTTTTCCCAACTGATTCCACTTAACATCTCCCATCCGATGGAATGGTAAAATATTAATTTCAATCAATCCCGTACTTTTCATGAATTGGATTATTTCCCTTATATGTTCATCATGGTCATTATAATCCCGTATTACGGGCATTCGCAACACCAGCCTGCCTTGCCAGTCTGCGTTGGCCAAAGCCTCAATGTTTTCCAAAATGATGTCATTGTATACCCCTGTTTTTTCCCTATGCTTTTCCCGATCCATATGTTTGATGTCAATAAATGCAAAATCAATATATTGCATGATCTGGAGAAAATCTTCCCGATGGGCGTATCCGGTGGTTTCTATGGCCGTATGA
This sequence comes from Thermotalea metallivorans, assembly GCF_001562415.1. Classification (GTDB taxonomy): domain Bacteria; phylum Bacillota; class Clostridia; order Peptostreptococcales; family Thermotaleaceae; genus Thermotalea; species Thermotalea metallivorans. The sequence goes on from NZ_LOEE01000041.1 coordinate 22,100, forward strand.
ATATAAGTCTCTTTGCATTTTTTCAGCATCTCAAGCAAGAAATCTTTTTGCACAAGGGGCTCTCCTCCGCTAAAAGTCACCCCTCCCTGACTCCCCCAAAACTGCCTATCCCTTTGAAAGATTTTCATCAGTTCCTCCACAGTATAGTATTTCCCGCAAATTTTCAAGGCTTCCCGGTAGCAAACCCTCGTACACGCAAAGGTCCCACAGGCAATACAGGCCCTTCTATCAATTCGCAGATGGTCTTCCCCATCAAAGGATATAGCCCCCTTGGGACAGGCAGCCTGGCAGCGCAAGCATCCCTTTGGGTTTGGGCACTTGCTTTTTAGAAACATCAAATTTTGTCTCAAACTCCAACTTTCCGGATTAGCACACCATGGGCAAGATAGGGGACAACCGCTAAAAAAACAGACTGTCCTGCAGCCTGGCCCGTCATGCACAGAATAGCCTTGTATGTCAAATATCAATCCCTTTGTTTTCCCTTTCACCATATTGCCTCCTTCACCATAGGTCAATCTTTTGCAGAGAATCTCCTTTCCTCTTTCTCCCATGAAGATCCATAAGGATTCCTTTGACCATAGAAAAAGACTGCGATGCAGAAAATTCTGCATCGCTCCCATTGATCTACAATTCCTATACTTGACGATATCCTTCACAAGTGACGGCTATCAGTTCCCCATAGGTCCATCCATGTTTTTTCAAACCTACGCATGTACCAATATTGTCTTTATCGACTCCCTGGAAATTGCTGCAGTTTTTGCACTTGGGCATCATCTCCATGGCATCGCATACATCCGTATCAGTAAAAATCATGGTATTGGTTTTTCTGCAAATTCCCTTGGCTGCATCTACAGGGGCAAAATTTCTGCAGTCATCATGTTTTCCATTCATCTTCTCCATTTCTCTACACCCCTTCATATTCCGTTCTGGCAATTACTTCATCCTGTATGGGCCTTCCGATCTCACACCAGTATTGTGTAAACCCTGCCACCCTTACCATCAAATCCCTATAGTTTTCAGGCTTTTGCTGGGCATCTTTTAGTACTTTGGAATCTACAATATTATACTGTATGTGGAAGCCTCCCTTTCTCATATAGGCTCGGGTAAGATCCAGCAGTTTTTTGGAACCTTCCTTTCCACTGACGGCACTGGGGTGGATTTTCATATTCATCTGTGAGTTTTGTGATTTGGCATGATCCCACACCGTAGCAGAATGGAACAAGGCATAAGGTCCATTTTTGTCTGTACCCGGATAGGCTGACATAGAACCGTCAGCATAGGTTGTGCCTGCCAGACGGCCGTCTGCCGAAGCCAAGGTAGCCCTTCCTTGGGCTCCATGGGTCGATACGGAGATTTGACAGGGATACATCTTTTTCCCGTACAGGGATTCAAAGGTCCGGGTCATTTCACAGAACCAATCCTCATATATTTTCAAAATCTCATCCACATAGGGATCTGCATTGCCATACTTTGGCGCTTTCACACAATCATTATAAATATCATCGTACTTCGTTACATTTTCCAGTTTTATCTGATCTTTCATGGAATAGCTGCCCGTTTCCTCGGCATTCTTAAAGCCAAAATTATTTAGCAGGGCTTCCGTCAATTCTTCCAAAGTATATTTTTTCTCTTCATAAACTAATTTTTTGATGGCTGCCAGGGAATTGACCATATTGATTGTTCCACAGCTTTCTATATTGTAGGTGGCATTATAGCGGTACCCCATATTGCCAATATGCTGCCCTTTGTCCAGACAATCGGGCTTCAAGAAAGAATTGACAATAGACATATTATTTTTACGCCATATATCATGCTGGATATTGTTGGTCTTTGTCAGGCAGTCACAGGTAAGGATATAGTACCCCTGGAACGTCTCCCATAGTTCTTCATAGGTTTCCAGCTTTTTATTATGGGGCGGATACACCTGAATATTGGTTCGATAATCCTTCCCGTTGGTCAAAACCAACTCCAGGATTTTTGGATTGGCAATAAAATGTACGCCTACGCTGGTAGGTTGTCCCGCACCACCGGGAATCTGATATTTCCTGCCGTTCAAGGTCAATTCCTTCCAACAGCAGGGGGAGGTTTCCAAACACCCGCCGATGGCCACAGCCCTTGCCTCCCTTACATCCATTCCTTCTCCACCATATTGATCCAGAAGGAATTGAATGCCGATTTGATTGTTCATCCAAGCTGGATACCCTACACCGGTTTTATTACATTCAATGCCCTTTAGCAGGAATTCCTCCGGCAGTTTTTCATCATAAAGAATCGATAGGGTGGGTTGGGTCGATTCACAGGTCATCCCTGCTTCAAGGATGAGCATTTCCAGTGGGTTAGCCGCACTGTTTCCTTCCCACGTCAATCCTCCTAAACTCAGATTGTTAAAGGTATTTCCGGAAAGTACGCCGCCCACAACTCCCGTGGAAGCAAAACAGTCGATGCAGGTCATCTTCACACGGTAAAGTTCCAACAGCTCCAAAACCTCATCCTCTGTGATTCTTCCCGCCTCCATATCCTGCTCAAACCACGGATAAAGCACCTGCCCTACCCTTCCCGGCGATAATCCTGAGATGGCATCTTCATTGAGCACGGCAATATGCAGGGTATAAATCATTTGCAGTGCTTCTCGGAAGGTTCTGGGCTGGTGATGGGCAATCCAATGCAAACATTCGGCAATCTCCTCATATTCCCTCTTCTGCTGTTCATCCTCTGTGATGCCGGCAAGCCTTTGGGCTTCTTTAGCATAGTTCAAAATCCAATTTTGCAAGCCTTCCACCACAATTTTCACCGCTTCATAGAAATACAAACGATCCATCCCGATCAGACCGTCTCCCCCGGCATTTCCCGCCACGGCTCTTTTACATTCTTCTGCCATTTCAATAATCTTATCAAACCCGTACTGCAAAGGATAATAATAGTTGATGACTTCTCTTCCCTGGGGCAGGGTATAGCCGGAATCAAACATGCAAATTAAAGTTTTCATGATATTTTCTTTGATGGGATAGTCGGGTACCATCTGCTCATATTTATGCCCCAAATCTTCCACCGATCTGCCCACCCATTCCCTGGATAATTTCGTCAGCACAGGAATTTCTTCTTGCCTCATACCGAACTTGCCAGCGATGGAAACAACCTTCCCAAAGCTTTGGGTAACATTGCCTCCTCCCGAGCCAAACTTGCTAAGTTCGTCAGCACTAGCACTTCCCCTGTTTAATGCGTCCTGATACAATTCATCCTCCTTGGCCACGAAAAACCCTTCCGAAAGCCAGGGCATAGGAAAAGATCCCCTGTAATAATTGGTCTTCTGCATTACTAATTTTTCCCTGGGATAAATGGTGGGTGTTAAATGGGAAAAAGCACACTTTAATGCTTCCGCCCGCCGGATGACAGGAATCTCCCCGTCCAGTTCATTCCATCTTCTAGTATACCAGTAAGGGAATTCTGTATTGGCAGTGGATAAAGTATCGTAGTAAATATCTCTCAAAAATTTTGTTCTTTCCTTTGGTTGCTTCTTTATTTCCCGTTCGGTCATTCCTTCACTGCCTTGCATCTTTCCCGACAATCCTTTTTGGGAAAGTATCTCCATGATCTTTTCTCCATTTCTCATGCGTTATCCCCCTTCGACTCACATTCTTTCTCTATGAAATCTCAAACTGCTTTACCATATCATGAAGCTCTTGGGAGTTTTTTACATTCTCTTGGAACATTTCCCGGATTTCATTGGTCTTGTTGACCAAATCGCTGATGTTTTCACTGATGCTAGTCGTTCCCGCTGCCCCTTCATTGACCGCCGCCGCAATCTCACCAATGGTCGTAGCGATTTGCCCTACCATACCGTTGATATCCTGGGACGTGCGATGAAAATCTTCCATGATGGAGGCAATCTTGCGGGCATCGGCATTATATTGTTCCCCCGTTTTTAGCAAAAAGTCATAATTGTTTTTCACGTCCTGGTCTACAAAGGCCAACAGATGATTGGAGCTGTCCGTTAAATCTTTTACGGCCATGGTTACTTGTTCAATAATGTCTTTGATGTTGACAGCCGTCTTGGAAGATTCCTCTGCAAGCTTTCTCACTTCCTCTGCCACCACGGCAAATCCTTTCCCAGCATCCCCTGCCCTTGCAGCCTCTATGGCAGCATTTAACGCCAACAGATTTGTTTGCTCCGAAACAGCCATAATGGCGCCGGTAAGCTCTCCAATCTTGTCAACCACCTTTGATTTTGTGATGGCCTCTTCCAATCCTTGTTTTGTGCTGTCTAAAATCTTCCCTGTATTTTCCTTCAGCTTCACGGCATTTTCCTTTAATTCTTCCGCCCTTCGGCTCATGGCAGCCGTATCCTTTACACTCTCCTGAGCCTTTTGGGCCATAATAGCAACGGCGGCATTCACCTCTTCTGTAGATGCAGTGATTTCTTGGGCGGAAGCAGCAGACTCCTCCATGCCAGCAGATATTTCCTCAATAGTAGCAGAAATACTCTCTACGGCTGCCTGCAGTTCGTCGAATGCTATTCTCGTTTTTTCTGAAATGGCCTTGGCTCGCTCTCCCTGCCCTACGATGCTGCCAATGATCTCCCGCAAATTGCCGATCATGATCTGCAGGCTGTCACGTAATCTGCCAATTTCATCCCTGGATTTTATATTTTCGATCTTTACCCCTAGATTTCCTTTCGCTACTTCATCAATATGTACAGATAATTTTTTCAAAGGATTGGACAAGGATCTGCTCACGATGTAGGTTACAATGCCTGCACCCCCTAAGCATATGAGGAAAATAACGGCAATATTTCTCTGCATTGCTTTGATGGGTGCCATATAATCTTTGATTTCCATGGCTGCGATGATGAACCAGTTTTTCTCTCCATACCTGTTAAAAGCTGCTATTTTTTCTGCATCCTTCAAGCGATAGGCTGTTGTGCCATGTCCCTTCCTTTTCATTTCCTCGAAGGCTTTTTGGAGGTTTTCATCTTCTTTACTGAAATCCAACTGAAATATAAAATCCTTATTTTCATGGGCAATGACCAATCCATTTTCATTGAGTAAGTAATAGTTGAATTTTTCTCCTTCGTTCCGCTTGATCAAAAGCTCTGTCATCTTGTTAAATTCTATAGCTGCATTGAAAGATCCTATCAGTTCATTATTTTCGTCATAGATGGGCGTAGCTAAAACCGTTACAGGTCTTCCCGTTGCAGGGGAAAGAAGCACATCGGAAAATCGTTGGGCTTTTGCTTCCAAGGCCTCTTTATAATACCCATAATCATTCAAATCGACGCCTACAGATCCTCCGCCAATAGAATCTACGACAATTTTTCCCGTATTATCGGCAAAGAAGATATTCTCATAAAGTCCGTCACTTTTTTCAAAAATATCCGCTAAATATTGGATTACTTCATTTTTGCTGTCCTCTATGGCAGTTCCTCCCATACCGTTAGAATTTTTTATTTCTTTCAACATATTGCGGGCTTTCATATTCTGGGATATGATATGGGATCGCTTTTTGGTTCCCTCCATGATCTCATTTAGCAGCTTCGCCCTTTCCTTTGCCAACGTCTGCATCACGCTTTGGGATTGCTGATTCAGGGCATCGGAAAACTTAGTAACAGCCATATAGTTGGAAATGGCTAAGGGAATGACCACAATCATCAAAGAAAAAATAATCAGCTTGGCAAAAATGCTAAAATTCTTTTTCACGGCCTCCACTCCTCTTCCAAAAATTTTTAGAATTATCGGCAATACATAAACCACACACTTTATTCTTTTTGTTCTAAAGGACTTTTGTTTTTTATCACCTTCTTTTTCAACATAGTTATTTTTTTGTCAAATTTACACACACAAAAGGCACCATGAATATATCGGTGCCTTCATCACAGTATGGCGCAATCAATGTCAACCCCTGTTTTGGCAACCTGGCAATCATAGAAGCGTCGCTTCCTTAGACCCATGGCTTTGCGTCCTTATTTTTCAATAAGTTTGCCTTTATCAGCATGGATGTGCTTTTTTAGATATTTTATTTTTCATAGAAAAAGCCTCTGTTCCTTTTGTGATGGCTCCCTGTGTAAACATTTATACAGTATAAGTTTACCACACAGTGAAATTGTTGTCAATTTTTTTGTTTTTTCGACATTTTTCTTCACATTTCTACATTTGTTTCTTCTGCAAAATTTTCCATCAGCCAATACTTCAATTGCTTTCCAAGACTGAATCATCCAACAATCTGTTACATGATTTCCTTCCATTTGTGGAAAAATAGTTTCAAGACTAAGGAAAGGGTGAAAAAAGATGAATGAAAAGAGAAAAAATCGAATCATCCACGATAAACTTCCCAGCCAGGATGACCTCATCGTGGATCAGATCAAAGATCAATTGGAAGAAAAAATGCAGGCCAGCGCCATGGATATCAACCTTTTCTGCAAGGATGGTTACGTCCATATGTACGGCATGGTAGACGTCCTTGCTGAGAAGAAAAAGGCTGAAAGCATTGCAAAATCCGTCAAAGGCGTTAGAAAAATCGAAAATAAAATCACCGTTGCCATGGACAGCAATATCACCGATAAACATATGGAAAAAGAAATCATCCATCGCCTTACGCGCGGAGAACGCAGTGAAAGCCTCCTTGGGGTCAGCGTAAAGGTAGAAGACGGTGTGGCCAACCTCATGGGTACGGCAAAAACTTTAAGAGATGCCCATGGAGCCATGGCTGTAGCCTCGGAAGTCAGGGGCATTAAAGATGTGGTAAACAACATCGAAATCTCCGATACCACATCCTATGATGATGCATCCGTCAACAGCCATATTACCCAAGCCCTCAGCACAACGGACTTAAATTATCCCGATATCCTTCACACCGTAGAACATGGGAAAGTTACCCTAGAGGGCTTTGTCAACAGCCGGCGGGAAATGGAACTGGCAAAGGAAATTGCCATGGGCGTAGAAGGGGTACGGAAGGTAGTTAATCGGTTGAAAATTAGAAAAGAATCATAGTATAGAAGACAGCCTTGAAGGCTGTCTGAATTTGTGAATATATCCTTGCGGTTTGGCTTCCTGCTCAGACCTGCACCGCTTTTATCCAGTCACCAGCTGCCAGTTACCGTCTGTCATCTGCTGCCAAGGATGTACCCTTATGGACTAATTTGCTAGCAGACATTCGTTCGCAACCATTGGTAACAAAACCGAGATCTCAAAGGTTGATAAACATTATATTCCTTTAAAAACTAAGGAATCAAAAAAATAAAAAAACATTTGGAAAACTATTGTATTTTTCCCAATATGCCGTATAATATATTTGGGTTATTTTTATGATATTATATTGCACTCCGCATATGGTTTCATCATTTCTGTCATAGGCTGCGATTCAAAAATATAGATTACCTCTTTGCTTCCAATGGAAAATGAGGTTTCGTTATGAAAAAATTTACGAAAACCTTTCTGGCGGTAGTACTGGCAGCTTTTGTATTGCAGTATATTTGGGAATACACAGCCTGCCAGATATTTTATGTCATGAGTGAAAAGGCATCGAGTACTTTTCTCATGTTCAGCCCTACCCTTGGCGATGTCATGATGCCCGTCGCTTTATATGCCCTGCTGTCCTTTGTCAATAAGAATCCCGAATGGATTTTAAAAAAATGGCAGGCAAAAGAATAAAGAATATAGTATTGTCATGCTGTACCCATTATTTTTAAGCTTTTATTTTGAGATCAGTGCCCTATACACAGGAAGGTGGGCCTATTCCGATGTCATGCCCCTGTTTTCGAACACCCATGTAGGCTTGATACCTGTATTACAGCTTGTATTGCTCTTTCCTATCACTTTTTTCATCACCAGGTATATCATTCAGTATATGGAAAAAAGGCATCGTCGCACCCGGTTATAGCTGTTCAGCAGATAACCTTCCCAATCCATTCAAGAAGGTTTGCTTTTTGTTTATTTTCTTTGTTTTTATTTAATGATTTTTATGAAATTATTATTTTCTATATTGAAAATTTCATATGTCGATAGATACAATATAAAAAAAGTGCCTAACGCAAACCATTGGCTTTTCGAATACCAAGCAACGATGCTCTTGATAATATAAATTTATTTTTATGCATTGGAGGATTGTATGATAAGCAATTTAGAAGATTTGAAAGCAATTGAAAAAAACATTGAAACCGCTCGGAAAGATTTGCATAAGTTGATCAATTGTGACAGGACTGCCCTAACAAAGTCTCAGGTCGTCGAACTGAGCCAGCAATTGGACAGGTTGATTCTTCATTATATGCAAAAACAAAATTTCCAAGCCTAAACTTTTATCCTATTTCTATACAATGAAGCAGGAGGCAAATGGAGATTCTGTCTGTCTCCTGCTCCATTGTTTTTTCATTCTTTGATGCTTAATTCAATAAAGTCAAAAATATCCACATCAAACAATCCCATGTCCGTCACCTTGACGGAAGGAATCACCGGCAAAGCCAAGAAAGACAGGGTCATGAAGGGGTCAATATCTCCATTGACTCCTAATTTTCGAGCCATCTCCATCATTTCCTTGAGTTGTGCATCTACTTCCTCAATGGTTTGATCAGAAATCAATCCGGCAATCGGCAAGGGCAGGGTCTTTAGGACCTTCCCCTTTGAACAAATGGTAATACCCCCACCACATCTTTCGATCTCTTCGATGGCCGTCATCATATCCCCATCATTGTCTCCGATCACCACAAGATTGTGGGAATCATGGGCTACCGTGGAAGCAATGGCCCCGTTTTTCAGTTTAAAATCCTCCACCAAAGCCAGCCCTATATTTCCTGTGGCTCTGTGACGCTCAATTACAGCCATTTTCAGTATATCCAACCGGTTATGAAATTTAAATTTTCCCTCTTCCGTTTCTATTTTTCGTATTACTTTTTCTGTCAGCAAACTATGGGGAAGGATTTTGATCACGTGGGCAATATCTGAAGCAACTAGGATCTCTAATTTTTCCTTGGTCACTTTGCCTATGTTGACCGTATTCAAAACAGCAGAATTATAGCGGGTTTCCACCTGAAATAATGCCCTGCCGTTCTCTGCCACTTTTTTCCCTTCTTTGTAAACCTCTACTACGTTAAACTGCTGCAAATCATCGATAATAATCAAATCTGCCCTATATCCCGGAGCCACGGCACCCAGAGTTTTCAGCCCATAGCATTCGGCAGCATTGAGGGTAGCCATTCTTATCGCTGAAATGGGAGAAAAACCATTTTTGATGGCTGTTCGAATGTTGTTATCTATATGTCCGTTGACAAGGATATCCTCAGGATGGCGATCATCGGTGCAGAAAAGGCATCTTCTGAGGTTTTCCTTCGTCACCCCACGGATCAGATTTTCTAGATTTCTCGCCGCTGAACCTTCTCGAATCTGGATATACATGCCCAGTCGCAGCCGCTCCAGCATCTCCCCTTGGGTAGAACACTCGTGTTCCGTTTTTGTTCCTGCCATGACATAGGCATTTAAAGCATGGCCTGTAATGCCGGGGCCATGGCCATCAATGAATTTATCCTTTGCTATCTGAATTTTATCCAAAACCATTTTCTCTCCGCGGATCACAGCAGGATAATCCATCAGCTCCCCAAGCCCCAGTACCCTTGGATGACCTATGAGCTGTTTTAGGGCGGCTGCGTCCAAGATTGCCCCTGAATTTTCAAAGGATGTGGCAGGGACGCAGGAGGGCAGCATCACATATACATTCAAGGGAAGTCCTTCACTTTCTTCCAGAATATATCGAATCCCTTCTAAGCCGCATACATTAGCAATTTCATGGGGATCTGCAATGATCGTGGTTGTCCCTCGGGGTACAATAGCCCTGGCAAATTGTCCTGGAGTTACCATGGAAGATTCTATGTGCACATGGCCGTCAATCAGTCCCGGTGCTACAAATCTCCCCTCCATATCCTTTTCTTCTTCTCCTTCATAAACTCCTATGCCTGCAATGGTATCTCCATCGATGGCTATATCTCCCGAAAGAATCTCCTCCGTAAATACATTGATGATCTGGCAGTTTTTCAATACTAGAGGTGCTTTTTTCCTTCCCGCTGCTATATCAATCCTATCTTTCAAAGTCATTGCCACAGTTTCCCTCCTTTTTCCTTTTCCTGATCGCTGCCAATATTTTTTCCGGTGTAACGGGAATCTCATAAAATCGAATGCCTATGGCATCATAGATAGCATTCAGAATCGCCGGTGCCACAGGAATCATTACCGGTTCTCCGATTCCCTTAGCACCAAAGGGGCCCGTAGATTCCGGGTCCTCTATGATCATCTTCTCCAGTTCCGGCATGTCCAAAGCTGTGGGTATTAAATAATTGGCAAATCGATTGTGCTTAATTTCTCCTTGGACAAGATGCAAATCTTCCATCAACCCGTAGCCTAACCCCATGGCAAACCCGCCATCGATCTGGCCCTCGATCAGCTCAGGGTTAATGGCCCTGCCCACATCCTGGGCACATACGCCTCTGACCACTTCCACAATCCCCGTTTCTGTATCCACCTCTACTTCTACGCCATAACAACAAAAAGTATAGGGCCAATAGGGTGCTCCGGCACCGGTCTCTTCATCCACCGGCGTCGTCTGGGCAACAAAACTGGCTTCTACCCGGATGGGTTCTTCTCCAACCAGTTCCCGAAAATGCACCCTCTTTTTCGGATAAGCCTTTAAATAAACCTGTCGATCCTCTACCGCCAATCCATGGGCAGAAGGAAGCTCAAGATGTTTCTGTGCCCGTTCCAACAAAATATTTTTCAAAGCTTCCGCTGCCTTTTTTACCGCATTGCCCGAGTTGTAAGTCTGCCGACTGGCCGCTGCCGTTCCTGCATCGGGAGACGTATCCGTATCTTCACACAGGAGTCGGATATCCTTCATTTCCAGCCCCAATACCTCCGCAGCAATCTGGGTCAGAATGGTTTTTGCTCCCTGTCCTACCTCCGTAGCACCAATGCAGACGCTTACCTGTCCTCGGTTGTTCATCTGCACCTTTGCCGTGGATACATCGGGAAATCCGTTGCCGTAGCCTGTTCCGTAAAATGCCGCAGCCATTCCCTTTCCTCTCTTTTTCATCCTTTCACCTCAATCCATGAAACAATCTCTGTCCCACTGCTTCTATACAGCGTTCCAGGGGAACACTTTCATGAAGAATCTGTCCGTTGGCTGTTTCACTGCCCACCCGAAAGCAATTGAACAGGCGGAATCGTACAGGATCCATACCGAGGGCTTGAGCGAGAATATCCATTTGCTGCTCTGAAGCAATAGGTACCTGGGTTGCCCCGAATCCCCGCATAGCACCGCAGAAAGGATTGTTTGTATAGACAGCATAGCTGTCAATTTTTACATTGGGTATTTCATAAGGCCCTGTGGCATGGACGCCTGCCTTGCGCATGACATTGACCGCCCAAGAAGCATAGGCCCCCGTATCACCGATCAGCGTTGCCTCCATAGCCAACAGCTTTCCTTCTTTACTGGCACCCGTTTTATACCGCATGATGATGGGATGTCGCTTGGCATGGGCATAAAAGGATTCTTCCCTGGAATAGACAGCTTTCACCGCTTTCCCGGTGAGATAGGCGCCAAGGGCTAGATGAATCTGCAGCGTAATATCTTCTCTCCCCCCAAAGGCACCCCCCACAGCAGGATTGATGATCTTTACTTTTTCCTTAGGCAGTCCCAACGCCTCTGCCACTTCCAACTGATCAAAATGGGGGTACTGAGTTGCTGCGCATACCACAATATTTCCTTCTTGGTCCCAATAGGCAACGCCTGCCTCCGGTTGAAGAAATGCATGGTCTACCATGGATGTCTTGTATTCCCTCTCCACAATGACATGGCAGTTTTTGAAACCTTCCTCCACATTTCCTTTTCTGCATCGATAGTGGTAGATGATGTTGCTTTCTCCATGAATTTTGGGTGCATCCTTTGCTATGGCTTCCACGGGATCAAATACGGCGGGCAATTCTGTGTACCGGACTTTTATCTTTGCAAGGCCTTCGCAAGCTGCCTTTTCACTGGTTGCAATAACGAAGGCAATGGGATCTCCGATTCTGCGTACCCTTTCGGAACAAAGAACCTCATGGTCCTTGAATAATACGCCATGATGATTCTGGCCCGTTACATCCTTGGCCGTCAAAATTTTGACAACACCCGGCGTTTTTTCTCCTTCTTCTATCTCCACCTGTATATAAGCATGGGGTTTCTCCGATCGGAGGGTTTTCCCATAGAGCATACCCTCTAGGTAAATATCCTGGGGATACAGGGCTTCTCCTTTGACCTTTGCCCTGCCATCCACTCGTATCACCCTGTTCCCTACGATATTAAGAGGTTCCATCTTCCTTTCCCCCCCTTATGTATGACGAAGCCAAGGCAATGGCATCTACAATTTTATGATAGCCGGTACACCGGCACAAATTGCCGGATATGCCCTCACGAATCTCTTCTCTGGTAGGTTCCGGGTTTTTATCCAGCAGGGCCTTGGCCGATAAAACCATTCCCGGTGTACAGAATCCGCACTGAACAGCACCCACTTCCAGAAACGCCCTTTGTATGGGGTGAAGGGTGCCCCCCTTGGCAATGCCTTCGATGGTCGTAATGTCACTGCCATCGGCCTGGAAAGCCATTACCAAACAGGAATTGACTGTCCTGCCGTCCATGATTACCGTACAGGCGCCACACTCTCCTTCCCCACAGCCTTCCTTTGTTCCTGTAAGCCTCAGTTGATCCCTAAGCACATCAATTAACCGCACGCCCTCCTCCACATCCAAACCATAGGTTTTACCATTCACCGTAAGACGAATGTGCACCATATCCCTTTACCCCCTTCATAGCTCCGTAAAAAGCCCTCCGAAATAACCCTTGTATCGCCTCCCCCTTGAACAGGGCGGAACTCCTTCCCCTCAAGCGTGCTTCCACAAGGCCAGCCATTTCTTTTATCCCCTGCCGGAGGAGCTCTTCGCTTATTTTCTTTCCCTTCAATCCTCGCTCCACTTGGGTTTCCCGCTGGGGATATGGGCCCAAGGCACCCGTAGCAATGCGAATTTCCCGGATAGTAGCATCTCCTTCCAAGGATAAAAATACGGCACAGGAAACCCGGGCTATGGCCAGGGCTTTTCTGAAACCTAATTTTTCAAAGTCCATATGCTCCTTTTCCCTGGGTTTTAGGAACCGGACGGCATAGAGAATTTCCGAATCTCCCAGGGCAACCTTTCCCTTATCCAGATAAAAATCTTTTAACGCCACGGTTCTAGTCATATCCTTCCTCTTGATCACTGCCTGGGCATCCAAGGCCAACAGGGGTGGGACTGCATCGGCAGCAGGAGAACCATTGCAAATATTCCCTCCAATGGTCCCCATATTCCGGATTTGCGGGGAACCCATCCATTGACAGGCTTTCCATAATCCCGGGCAAAGGTTTTTCATCCCTTGATGCCCTACAATATCCGCAAACCGTGTTCCGGCTCCTATGATGATTTCTCTATCTTCCATCTGAATAAACCGCAGTTCTTTCAGCTTTGAGATGTCCACCAGCATATGCTTTCCACATCCCTTTTGACGGAGGGATATGACGAAATCCGTTCCCCCTGCAATCAGCTGCACCTGGTTTCTTTGCCCATCCAATATTTCCAACACTTCCTCTAGATTCGACGGCCTGATACACTGTCCGATCATTGCCTTTTCATCCCCTTTATCCGTGGATTTCTCTCTATTTTTGAATCCCTGCCCTTTTCAGCTGCTGTCCGATGATCCGATTGGCCTCTTGGATGACAGACTCCTCGCAGATGGTGATGAGTTTTCGATCCCGCATCACTACGTTCCCATCGATCATGGTCGTCCTTACATCTTGGGCCGTAGCTGAATACACCAATTGGGATACAATATCTACATTTTCGAAAGGTACCATATGAATCCCCTTTACATCTACAATGGCCAGATCTGCCTTTTTCCCTTCCTCAAGACTTCCGATTTCATCTTCCAATCCCATGGCTTTTGCCCCACCGATAGTAGCCATTTCAAATACCTTTTGTGCAGGCATCGTTGTGGGATCAAAAAGCCGTCCTTTTTGTATCAGGGCAGCACTGCGCATTTCTGCAAACATATCCAGATTATTATTGCATGGGGCCCCGTCTGCACCGATGGATACATGGGCGCCCATCTGCAGGAGTTCAGGTATTTTTGCAATCCCTGAAGCTAATTTTAGATTGGAATTGGGGCAATGGGCGATCTTGGTTCCTGTCTCCGCCAAAATCCTCATCTCTTCCTCATGCAACCAAATACAGTGGGCCAGCACCAGATTTTCTCCTGTCAGACCAAGTTTATGCAAATAGGTTATATTCCGCATGCCTCTGTCCTTTTCCACTAGAGCAATTTCTCCCTGATTTTCTGAGGCATGGGTGTGTACCATGACGTCATAGTCCCTGGCTAGGTCCCTGACCTTTAACAGCAGTTTTTCTGTACAGGATACCACAAATCTCGGGGCAAAGGCATATTGGATTCTGCCGTTCCCTTTACCGTGCCATTCCCGTAAAAGCCTTACGCTCTCCTGAATGGATCGCTCCGTATCCTCCATGAGAGTGGAAGGCACCCCTTGTCCATAATCCATCATACATTTTCCCATATGGGCTCTAAATCCCGTTTCCAGCACGGCATGGAAGGCAGCTTCCGTATGATTTACAGTTTCCATATCAATGATGGCGGTAGTTCCCCCTTTGATCAGCTCCCCAATGCCCAACTTAGCCGAGATATAATTGGATTCCTCCGTATGCATTCCCTCTAGGGGCCATATTCTATTTTTCAACCAATCCAGCAGTTCCAAATCGTCTGCTTGCCCCCTGAACAAACTCTGGGTCAGATGAATATGGGTCTGAATCAGCCCGGGAATAACTACCAATCCTTGGGCATCTATCATTTCATCGGCGGGAATTTTTAAATCCCTTCCTATGGTCTCAATCAGATTCCCTCTGATAAAAATATCTCCTTTTTTTACTTCCCTTGCTTTGTTCATGGTGACAAGGGTCCCATTTTGAATCAGTATGGTTTTTGCTGGCATTTTTTCTCCCCTTCCCCTTTTGTCCATATGATGATCTATCATGCTTGGAGGACGATGCCCCCATTCATCATAGAAGACCATAGGGTTTGCATGTAGACAAACCCTTGAGATTTGGCTTCCTGCTCAGACCAGCGCCCCTTTTTCAAATAAAAAAACAAGGAAAAAAGCGGCTTTCTGATTCGGGACGAAGCCTAAATCTCAAGGGTACTTGCCTATCCCATAGCTTTTCTTTAACCTGACCCTATCCCTTGCCGGGATAGGGGATCATTTTACTTCATAATAAATTTGAGAATAAACAGGACTGCCAAGACATACATGGCCACGGAAAGATCCTTTGTCCTGCCAGTGCAAATCTTCAAGAAAACATATGACAGAATACCGAATACGATCCCTTCTGCAATGCTGTAGGTCAAAGGCATCATAAGGATGGTCAGGAATGCCGGTATGGCCTCCGTAAAATCATCCAGATTGATCTTCATGATAGGAGACATCATGAAGAGCCCCACCAGGATCAAGGCAGGAGCTGTTGCAGCACCGGGTACGATGGTGAGTATGGGAGAGAATAACAGGGCCAGCAAAAACAATATACCTGTGGTCAGGGCCGTCAGTCCTGTCTTTCCTCCCTCGGCCACACCTGCTGCACTTTCCACATAGGTTGTGACCGTACTGGTACCTACGATGGCCCCAAAGGTCGTTCCTACGGCATCGGCAAACAGGGCTTGTTTTGCCCTAGGCAATCTTCCTTCACGGTCCAGCATCTCTGCCTTAGACGCTACCCCTACCAAAGTTCCCAGGGTATCAAAAAGATCTACAAACAAAAATGTAAACATGATCACAGCCATATCCAAGGTAAATACTTTGCTGAAATCAAATTTTAAGGCAATGGGTGCAATGGATGGAGGTGGACTGATAAAACCTGTGGGCATTGGTGTAACACCCATGGGAATCCCGATGATGGTTGTAGCGATAATCCCCAGCAATAGGGCTCCCTTTACATTCTTCGCTAAAAGAATTCCCGTAATAAGTATCCCGATCAGGGCCAGAAGCACTGTAGGACTGCTCATATCTCCTAAAGTCACCTTGGTTGCTTCGCTAGCTGCCACAATGCCGGCATTGGATAAACCAATAAAGGCAATAAACAACCCTATCCCTACACTTACGGCATGCTTGATGTTCATGGGCATGGAATTGATGATGGCTTCCCGTATATTGAAAAATGTCAACAGGATGAAGATAATCCCTTCAATAAAAACCGCTGTCAATGCAAATTCCCACGAATAGCCCATGCCCAAAACAACAGTAAAGGCAAAAAATGCGTTTAATCCCATACCAGGTGCCAAAGCAAAAGGATAATTGGCATAGAAAGCCATAATGAATGTGGCCAAGGCTGCGGATAGACAGGTGGCCGTAAACAATGCCCCTTTATCCATTCCCGTAGCACTTAAGATGCCGGGATTTACAATAATGATGTAGGCCATGGTCATAAAAGTGGTGATCCCGGCCATCACTTCTGTCTTTACGTTTGTCTTATGCTCTGCAAGCTTAAAGGTTTTCTGCAAAAATCCGTCGTGCTGGGCTTTTACCTGTGCGTTCATTTCTTTACCCCCTTCAGGTTTGCTTTTTTCCCTTTGAAAGAGAAAGCTTTTCCTGCCACCACTCCTTTCTTTTTTTTATTGGCTTATATTGTCTGGGGAAACTTGATTTACTGTTTTACCGGGGGCAATACTTGAAAACGGTTGACGTCAATCAAACCTTTATCTGTAATTTTCCATTTGGGACTGGTGGATAAGGCTAAAAAAGATAAATGCATAAAAGGTGCATGGACCTTTCCCCCCAATTCGTTTTTTACTGTACGTTCCAATGCTGCAATCCTTTCGCTCACTTCATGGGCTGTCAATTCATCCGTAATCAATCCCCCCACGGGAAGTCTTAAATCATGAATAATCCTCCCATTTTTTGCTACGGCGATTCCTCCTCCCATTTGAATTACATGATTTACGGCAGCAACCATATCTTTGATATTTGTTCCTACCACAATAATATTATGGGTATCATGGGCCACACTCTCGGCGAAAGCACCGGATTTTAATCCGAAACCTTTGACAAAAGCTTTTCCTATGTTGCCGTTTCTTCCATATCTTTCTACACAAGCGATATACAATATATCCTTGCCCAGATCCGGCTGTACGATTCCCTTCTGTACATTGACCTCCACTTCCAGACATTCCGAAAGATTTTGATCCGGGATTAATTCAATGCACCGGACAACAGCCTTTGTCCCATCCCCTTGAATATACAACGCTTCCTCTGATAGGGGCTTCCTTTTCACCGATTGTTTCACTGCATCAGGATAGGTATATTTGGGAATATCCAGCAGCAGTTTCCCTTGAAAGGCTGCCAGTTTTCCTTCCAGAAAAACACCTTCCACCACCATATGGTTTAGATCGCTAATAACAGCAATATCCGCCAGCTTTGCCGGTGCCAGACATCCTCTGTCCTCTAAGCCAAAATAGGTCGCCGGATTGATAGTCACCATTTGTATGGCTTCTATAGGGTCTACGCCCTGAGCAATGGTTCTTCGTACGATTTCATTCATATGTCCCAATTTCTCCAAATCCTCTGCCACCATATCATCCGTTGCCAGAATGCAACGTCTTGAATCCAATCCTTCCTCCGTAACGGCCCGTATACACTCTGCCATATTTTTTTGAGTAGAACCCTCCCGCATGAATACATAAACTCCCTGTCGCAATTTTTCTACACATTCTTCCTTGGTAGTAGTTTCATGGCAGGAACATCTTCCCCCCGCAGCAATGATATGGGCCGCCAGTTCACGCCCAAACAGTTCTGGAGCATTTCCATCCACTATCTTTCCTATACTCCTCCCATACATGGTGGATGCCACAAGATCTGTGATAATTTCGGGGGAATGGGTGTAAACATGCTTTGCATTGCTGAAACCTTGGAGTTCACCAATGCCGATGACATTAGGATAATTCAAAATTTCCTCCATGTCCTTGGAAGTAATGTCATAGCCTGCTGTCTCGAGGCTGGGACAATCTGGAGTCAAGGCAGGCACTACCAGATGTACATGATTGGGTACAATACTGGCCTCCTCTGCCATCGCACGAATTCCTATGGGTCCTAAGGCATTTCCGATTTCATGGGGATCGGCGATTAAAGTAGTTGTGCCGGAAGGGATAGACAACCTGGAAAACTCAGAAATTGTCAGCATGCTACTTTCAAAATGCATATGGGAATCAATAAAGCCGGGAGAGATATACTTTCCCTTCATGTCTAGAAGTATTGTATCCTCCCCAATCAATTCCTCTGCATCCCCTACCATCAAAATATATTTTCCTTTGATAGCCACATCCGCCACATAAACTTCTCTAGTCAGAACATTGATGACATTGCCTCCCCTTAAGACTATATCCGCATATCCATTGCCTCCCATGAGAACATCGATCAGTCCCTTATACTCCATGGCCTTTTTTATATGGAACGCATCCAATATCGATCCCCCTCCTTTTCTATGTTTATTCTCTTCTCCTCAGGAGATCCTCATCAAGATCTATATTGTCTATAATCCCTACAATAGCTGCATCGATGGGGGACTGGGGCTTGTCTGCGGCATACCGGGCTGCCGTACCTGTTGTAAATATCACAAGCTCTCCCATGCCCGCTCCCACCGTGTCCACAGCAATGATTGCATCCCCTTCCGGCTGGCCCTTGACATCCAGGGCCTGGGTAATCATCAGCTTATATCCTGTCAATCTTTCATCTTTTCTGGTAGCTACCACCGTTCCGATGATTTTTCCGATTTTCATAGTTTTTCCTCCCTATGGAGCCCTAAGGTCTGATCAATGCAATATTTTTTTGTTTTGCCGTATCCAGTGCCAAGGGCGTAACAACACTATTGGGGGACAGGTATATCCGATTTGTTTTTCCTACCATCGCCAATATATCCTTTTCTGTAATCACTTGTCTTTTTTTTAAATCTCCTGAAAAATGTAATTCCTGTTCCCCTTTTTCCCCTACATCAAAATTTTCATAGATCCCCGCCTCTGTGATTGCCTTCAGGCTGCACGGGTCCTCTACCATTCTGATACCGGCTTCTTTCAGAAATACTAGATTTTCTTCTGCTATCCTCAGGAGTCTGTCATTTTTTGAAGGTTTTCCTTGGAATAAGGTTACATCCTTCTCCCTTGCCAGTACTGGTTTTCCTTCCCACAATGCCTGCCAGATGAAACATGTTTCCATCGTATCCTGAAGCCCTGCCCTTAACTTTGCCACTGTAAGCTGATTCAGGTTCAGTACAAGAAGAATGTCCATAGACGCTGCCTGTTCCAAGCACCGGTCCTTTTCCTCTTCCGTAAAAATAACCTGGGGATACAAAGCTCTTTGAAATTTCTCTTTTCCCAATTTTCTTTCTACCTCTTTGGACAGTGCGATCATCAGTTGGTACCCGTATCGTTTTAGCTGCCTTAAGGTATAAAATGTTTGCTCTATATCTTGGCTGTATCCCACAAAAATCACAAAAACCCGTCTGCCTTTTCCACTTCGGCTGCTCCCCCGGTCAACTCCCTTATTTTCTTCTATCGTCATACGATCGGATATACCCGCCAGGATTTCTCTCACTAGAGAATTTTCTTTCATGGCAACACCCCTTCATACAGGATACGGTTCATACAGCACTGTCCCATAGCTCTTCTCCATTCCTTAGGCAAAATACAGCCGTTACTCCGACTTTAAAATAACCCTTTCCACCTCTGCATGGGGCCTTGGAATAACATGGACGGAATGAAGCTCCCCCACGCTCCTTGCTGCCTCTGCACCTGCGTCGGTAGCAGCCTTTACTGCTCCCACATCTCCCCTTACCATCACCGTCACCAACCCATAACCAATCTTTTCATAGCCCACCAGGGTTACATTGGCTGCCTTTACCATGGCATCGGCCGCTTCGATAGCTCCCACCAAACCTTTTGTTTCAATCATACCTAATGCTTGACTCATCCTTATTCCTCCTTTTTTTCTTCCTTCTTCAAATTTTTTTCAAACTTTTTGATCAATTGATCTACTTCCTCATGGGGTCGTGGAATAACTCTGGCAGCCAGAACTTTTCCTACTCTTCCCCCGGCCGCAGCACCTGCATTGACTGCAGCCTGTACGGCAGCCACTTCCCCCACAACCTGTATCGCCACACTGACAGCCTTTCCTGCCCCGATTACCTTCTCATACCCCACAAGAGTCACGTCGGCAGTCTTGCATGCCGCATCCAAGGCAGTAACCGCCGCCGTCAGCCCTACCGTTTCAATAAGCCCCAAAGCTGTGCCTTTCATTTCACACCTCCTGCCCAATAGTACCTGTCATTTGCCCTACGGAAGCCACCTCTTCCTCACTTCCGGTTTTTCAGATACAGACTGCCGTACTCCTGCAAAGTCATCAGACCCTTTTTCCTTATTTTTTCCCGAACTTCCGTCCTTTTGTTTTCCCCCTGGAAGTAGCCCAGATACTCCTCCCATTGTAAAGGTTTTGCACTCGTGTTCCCATGGGCATCCCTGCCCTTCATTTCTTTATGAATCAATTCTTTAAGGAGGGTTTCATATTTTCCGTCAAGAATTACAGAATGATCGCCATTTCCTCCTGATTTCTTCTCCATTTTGTTGGCAATATTCCCTAGGATTGACTTTGCCAATGGATTTGCCATAGCAACACCCCGTTCAGCTATTTAAGAATTTTTGATACCTCATCATGGGGCCGGGGAATTACATTAGTAGAAATCACTTCAGCCAAGTGTCCTGCTGAAGCCATGGCATTTTCAACAGCTGCCTTTACAGCTGCCACCTCTCCTTCTACCACTACGGAAACAATTCCCGAACCCACAAAATGAAAATCTACAATTTTTACGCTGGCCGCCTTCACCATGGCATCGGCTGCTTGGACGGCCGCCAACATACTCCTTACTTCAAATATCCCTAAGGCTTGTTTCATACCTTGGACCACCTTTTCCATTTCTAATTTGTCCTTGCATCGATCCTACCCAACCACTTTTTCCCATGGTACAGCTTTCCCGTTGTTCCCTATCATCATCCCCCATGGGGGAAATATTTTTTGATATCTATGTTCTCATACTGAGGAATTCGTGCCCGTTGAAACCGCAATCCTTCTTCTCCTAAAGGCTTGGTGGCATCCATGCCCATTTTGTCCGTTACACCCCGGATATGATGGGAGGGATCTAATCCTGATCCCAATGCCCCCGGGATAATGATCACATCCCTAGAAGCCTGAACTCTGGTGGCTACGGCCAATTCCACGTCATCTCGATCAAAGATGTCAATGTCTTCATCCACCACCACCACATGTTTGAGGTCTTTGCTGCTGCTGAGGGCTCCGATCAGGGCACTCTTCCCGTCGCCCTCCGCTGTTTTGTGAATAGAAACCACAGCATGAAAACGACAACCTCCTCCTATGGTAACATTTACGTCCCTTACATCTGCCATTCTTTTCACATCACTGTACAACTCCAGTTCCCTAATCATGCCGTTGGAAAGGTGTTCCTCCCTACAGGGAAAAGTCGTTTGAAAGATAGGATTGTTTCGATGCATCACGGTCTTTATTTCAATGATAGGATGACTTCCCCTGGGTCCGTAATAGCCCATCAATTCTCCGAAAGGTCCTTCCCATTCCCGTTGATGGGGCGACATAACCCCCTCAAGTACAAACTCCGCATGGGCAGGTACTTCCAAATCAACACTATGGCATTTCACCAGTTCCAAGGGCTCCCCACGCAAGGCACTGTCAACCTCGTATTTATCAACACCATAGGTTTCACTACTGATTTGTGAGGCTAATAAGAGGGAATAATCATAACCTAGGACAATAGCCACTTCCAAAGCTTTATCTTGCTTTTCCAAACTTTCAAACTGCCTTGTCAGCATGGGCGATGCAATCAAAGCGCTGATTTTGTTTCCTCCGTTGATCTGAAATCTCCGTACGGAAATATATCTTTTTCCGTTCTCTGGGTCTTTTACCACCATGATGCCCGCCGTGATAAAGCTGGAAGAATCCTTTTCATGAAAAGTAGGGATCGGCATCAGGCTTGGCAGATCAATATTCCTCGTAATAAGATTTTCCGTTACAGGACCGCCCTTTAAAAGCCTGGCAGGCTTCGGACGGGCAATGGCATCGGCAATCCGCTGGAACCTCTCTTGATGTTCCATTTGAAGCATTTCATAATAAATCTGCCGATTGCCGAATAATCCCCCTACGATAGGGATTTTGCTCCCTTTCACTTTGTTGAATAATATGGGCTGCTCATTTTTAAAATACTTCAGCACTGCCCCCAATTCAAATTTAGGATCCACCGGTACATTGCAAACCATCAGGTATCCCTTTTGTTCCAGTTTTTCCAAACTGGCCCTAAGCATTTGACGCTCCATCTCCCCCCTCCTTTCTTCCTTAATCTTCACCCCATCTTTTGCATAAGTGATGGTCTATGCCCATTTGATCCAGCATCCGCCCCACCATTATATGGACAAGATCTCCAATGGTTTGAGGCTGGTGATAAAAGCCAGGGGCAGCAGGCATAATTTTTACCCCGATTCTTGCCAATTTCAGCATATTTTCCAGATGAATGACACTGAGGGGTGTCTCCCGCGGTAAAAGGATAAGCTTTCTGCCCTCCTTTATGGTAACATCCGCTGCTCTGGTAACCAGATTATTGGATATGCCGTTGGCGATTGCCCCCAAGGTATTCATAGAACAGGGGACGATAATCATGCCATCTGCCTTGAAAGAACCGCTAGCAATGGGTGCCGCCAAATCGTAATTATCATGGTGGTAAGCCGCCAGGCTTTTCAATTCTTCCAACCGGATCCCGCATTCATGTTCCACAACATATTCACCCATTCTGGATACAACCAAGTGTGTCTCTATCTTCAATTGTTCCAGCGCCTTCAGCAGTGCAACCCCATAGATTGCACAGCTACCGCCGGTAATTCCTACGATAAATCTCATGCTGTCAATCCCTCTTTTCTTCTGCAACTATTCCACCCTGTTTTCTCTGTCTCCTCCACCGATCCATGGATCTTCTCCTTTTTCCCATGCTTCGATATATTCATCAATGGTCATCACCTTCGTAAATATGCTTAAATCCTTTAAGCCGTATTCATGCATTTCCTCTGTTTTAGAGGCACATCCATCACTTAATGTAATCACCTTATAGGCATGATAAAGAGCATCGGAGGCTGTGCTTCTTACGCATACATTGGTCCAGACCCCTGTCACCACAACGGTATCGATATTTTCTTCTCTTAAATACAAGTCTAAATCCGTATAGGCAAAGCCACTGTGTCTCCTCTTTTGAACAATATACTCATCTCCTTGGGGATAAAGTTCCGGTATAAAGTCCGAACCCCATGTTCCCTTCACTGCATGGACAGGTCTTACACGAAAATCGGCATCATTTTTCCGGTGAGCTTCTTGAATGTGCACCAGCTGCACATTGTCATCCCTGCGGCTTCTTACCCACCCAAAGAGCTTTTGCAGATTGGGAATGATGGCATCTCCGCCGGGACATCGTAATGGCGCTTTTTCCCCAATAAAATCATTCAACATATCTATGACCAAAATTGCGTGTCTAGCCATTTTCAACTTCCCCCTTTTATTCTGATTGGATGTTTAACAAATCCTTCCGTATGTTTTTTGTTGAAGCTGCCCGTCACCAGTTACCAGTATTTGGTAGTCTGCAACTGGTAACTGGGAACAGGGCATTTACTGCACAAAAAAGATCATCCTCATAAAACATAGATTCCGCTTTAGCATTGTATGGCAGCCGGCCTAGAACTTAAGAATTCTATCTAATTTCTGAATGCTCTGTCTCCTGATGAATTGCCCGTGCCCTTCACGGCCGACAATGCCCACCTTATCATCATATACTAGTTTTCCTCGAACTACGGTCTTCACAGGTTTGCCCTTCAACTTAAACCCATGGAAGGGTGTGTACTTGGCCATGGTGTACATCTTGTCTTTATCAATGACCCATTCCTTCTCCAGATCGATGATTGTAAAATCTGCATCAGAACCGATATGCATGGCCCCCTTCTTGGGATATATGCCGTAATGCTTGGCGGGGGCAGTGCTTAAAACTTCTACCATCCTGCTTAAAGAAAGCCTTCCTTTGTTGTAACCTTCGCTAACGATCACCGGTACCATGGTTTCTACCCCCGGAATCCCTGGGAAAGCAGTCCAGATATTCATTCCTTCCGCTTCCTTTTCTGTAGGAATCTCATAAGGTGCATGGTCTGTAGCCACAAAGTCAATTCTTCCATCCCTTAGTGCTTCCCAGTGGATTTCATTGTCCTCTTTGCACCGGAGGGGCGGTGCAATCTTTGCAAACTGCTTGAATTCCGTCATGGCATCTTTATAATTTAAAGTCAGGTAGTGGGGACATGTTTCTGCTGTTACATCTACACCCCTCTTTTTTGCTTCTCCAACCAGTTTTGCTCCGATTCCTGTACTCATATGCACGATGTGAAGTCTGGCTCCCGTTTCCTCAGCAAAACTAATTCCCAGTTCAATGGCTACCTTTTCAGCCAGGTGACTTCTGGCCTCTGCCCAAGCCGGACCATCCATTCGGCCTTCGTTTTGGAACTTCTTTACATAGTAATCGCACATGGCAAAATTTTCTGCATGGATACCAATAGGCAACCCTGTCTCTGCCACAGCCCTAAAAGCCTCCAACATTTCCGGATCTGTTACCCTCGGATAGGTGGGTACCGACGGTGTCATATATACCTTGAAAGCAACTACGCCGTAGTCTGCCTGTTCTTTTACATGATGCAGCCACCCTTCTCTGACGTCTTCTCCCGTCACGCCTCCCCACATGGCATAATCGATGATAGCTTTATCCTTGATGGCATTCAGTTTATGCTCAAGATTTTCGATGCTTCTAACGGAGGGTACAGAACAGCAGGGCATATCAATGATGGTAGTCACACCACCGCTGGCTGCCGCTGAAGTTCCCGTTAAAAAATTTTCTCTGTGGGTAAAGCCCGGGTCGTTGATATGCGTATGGGAATCAATACACCCCGGTATGGTTAAGTGCCCTTCTGCATCAATAACCGATGCCGCTTCGATTCCCTCCGTGTTCGGTACAAACCCTGTAATCTTTTCATCTACGATCAAGATATTGGTCAAAATTGTGTCATTCCCTTGCGGTATTCTTGCATTTTTAATCATTACATCCACTTGCATTTGAAATCCCCCTCTTTTTCCATAGAAATATTTTATGAAATTTTTGTTTGAAAACCTTTTCTTACAGATCCCTCTATCCCATCAAATGAGTTTCCAGGATTTGATCTTTTCTGAAGTTTTCAAGCCCTAGGAAATACTCTAATGAATTTAACAGATAATCCAATTTCACCGGCCCCACAATCTCTGATCCCGTTACGGCTACTCCATACCTTGCAGCCTCCTGCTTGATAAAGTTATACACCCTATACAGTGGAGTAGCACCACAATCAAACATATTCATAGATACAACAGTACCCTCCCTTTCCGGAAATTTAATTCCTACGGCTCGGACTGTAGAGAATCCCCCGCTGGGTCCCCTGACACCTTTTGCAATAGCCTTGGCAATGTCTAAATTTTCGGTAGCCAGGAATACATTATAGGCGGTCAATCCTTCCGTATCTGCACTGACAATGGTGGCTCCTGCCGTGGGATGGAGGGCTGCAGGTCCGATATCGGGCTTGCGTTCGTCGGTATGTACTACCAATTTTAAACCTTCATACTGTCCCTTACGGATGAAAGAAAGGGCTTTTCTATCTTCATTCCTTGCATTGACCCCCGAAAAATACACCGGTACCTGATATCTTTTATAGATTTCTTCTCCGATTTCTTCCGCCAGGGAGCGACAAGCATCCAACGTGATATTTTTAAAAGGGAAAATTGGAATCGTATCTTGGGCTCCGATCCTCGGATGAGTTCCTTGTTGTTCCTCCATATTGATCAATTCATAACTTTTCCCCGCCATGGCAAGGAGTACTTCTTTTAATGGCTGAGGTTCTCCGATCAAGGTGACAACGGTCCGATTAAAATCGTACTCCGGTTCATAGCTTACCAGTTTGACACCCTCCACATTTCGAACTGTATCTACGATGGCCTCTATGACTTCTTTTCTTCTTCCCTCGCTGAAATTGGGCACAGCCAATATGTATTGCTTGTCATTCATGATCCTGATCCTCCTTTTGTTTCTGTCTTTGTCATTTTCATAATTTTATATATTGATTGAATTCTCAAAATATACTCAAAACCCTTTGTAGTCTTTCTATAAAAGACAAAGACTTCTAGGAGTACATATACAGATCATTTTGTTTTTTTTCTATAATTTTTTCGGAATTTTCCTATGATTTTCTTTTGTTTTTGACAGTTGAAGTCAGAGGATTCCAATCCCTCCACTGCCCCCGTCTTCCTATTTCTTTTCCAGCATCACAAAACAGCAAAAAAACTGGAAAGCAGGAATTTATTTCACCATATCTAATACTTTATAGTACATGGAGTACGGAAACAGAAATAAAAAGAAAGGAGAAGACCTATGGGATTAAAATTAATTGATCTTTCTCAAGAAATCTATCAAGGAATGTCCGTTTTCCCGATGCATCAAAAGACATTCATCATGACCAATATGACCCATGAAGAAAATATGCGGACAACAGGCAGCACAAAACTCGGCTTTTCTGCGAGAAACCTTCTTATCAGCGAGCACGGAGGGACCCATTGTGATGCTGTATGGGAATATAAACCCTCGGGATTGACCATCGACAAAATGCCTTTGCATTATTTTTGGGGAAGCGCCATCTGCATTGATGTGTCCCATGTGCCTCCAACCCGGTATATTGAACCGGAGGACCTGCAAAAAGCCGTGGCAAAATCCGGTCAGACCATCCAACAGGGAGATATCGTCCTTTTATACACCGGCCACTACGATCACCACTTCCAGACAGACAAATGGCAAACTACCTACACAGGACTAAGCTACGCCGGAGCAAAATGGCTAGCCGAACAAGGAGTCGTCAATATTGGCGTGGATGCCCCCGCCATTGATCACCCGGAAGACCTGGACTTTTCAGGACACTTGGTTTGCGGCGAATACGACATCACCAATACGGAAAATCTTTGCAACCTGGATAAGGTGGTGAACCGGAGATTTCTATATTTTGGGCTGCCTCTGAAAATAAGGGATGGATCTGGCTCTCCCATCCGTGCTGTTGCCCTTGTGGAAGAATAAAAGAGCAGGACCTCCCTTTTTCAAAAGGGAGCCTGCGAAGAACATCTTAATATTTTCATGATTTTTAGAGCTGTTTCAAGATTGAACCGGTCTTCAGCGTTATCTATATCTCTGCCCGTAATCTGCTTAATTCGCTGAATTCGATAAAGAATCGTATTATAGTGAGTAAAAAGCAATTCTGACATTTTTTTTAGATTTCCGTTGGTTTCAAAATAAATTTGCAATGTTTTTACAAGCTCTGTATTTTTATTTTGATCATATTCCACCAAGGGCAGCAATGTCTGTTGATAAAAACTGCAAAGTTCCTCCCTGAGACTTTCCTGACATAGAATCTTGTATACTCCCAGATCTTCGAAATAAACGATTTGCTCCTTCCCCAAAAGCATTCCCGCTTCTATGGCCCGCTCCGCATCTCTTACGCTCTTGTAGACCTGCTCCAAACCCTTATACGGCCTGCCAATGCCCATGACAAAATTATTCTCAGGAAACAATTCCTTTGCCAACCGGCAGATCTTGTTTCCATATTGCCTTATTTTTTGTTGGGCGTCCTTTTCCCCATGCCACAGGGTAAGAATAGAAATTTTATCTTCCCTTCCAATGATCATCCCATGCCATTGTTCATGGATCAGAGCCTTTTCTAGATTTAGTATCAGTCTTGCCTTTAAATCATCAGCCGTTTCTTGCTTTTTTCTTTTTTCCTGTCCCCAGATTTTTAGGAGACAAATCTGGATGACCGTATAATACCCGTTGCTGTCCAGTTTATAAATATTCGCCCTGCTGACCGCAGCCGTTTTTCTCTTCTCATCATTAGAAATCAAGCTTTCAAAAAATTCTACCTTATATCGGTGTTCTACCTCATAGACGGAGCTTTTTTTGAGAAATTCCAATGCAATAATGGGAGAAGCCGATTCCAGTGCCACTTTGTCAAAATTACTGATTTCCCTATAGGCTTCCCAGACCAGAATGTGTCCTTGCACATTTCCCTTGACGATAATTGGAATTATGACCTTTCGCATGGCGCGATCTTCCACCTGGTCCCATTTTTCTGTCTTTGCATCAATTTTTTTATTTTCAGGATTGCTTTCAAAAAATATATTACTTCTTTCTATCAGTTTTCCATAATCGCAGCCGTCCTGTCTATCCATGTGATAGATATATTCATCAAAATAATGGTCCCTGACAAGAATGGGATTCTTGATTGTCTGC
The DNA here is from genome assembly GCF_001562415.1 of Thermotalea metallivorans. Classification (GTDB taxonomy): domain Bacteria; phylum Bacillota; class Clostridia; order Peptostreptococcales; family Thermotaleaceae; genus Thermotalea; species Thermotalea metallivorans. The sequence continues at coordinate 50,638 of NZ_LOEE01000041.1, forward strand.
TTGAGAGTTTTTATGATTTCCTTCACACTTCCCCCTTTGAGAACAACACCCATCAAATCATTATGAACATTTTCAACTTTCTGTAGCAAAGCAGCCTGCTTGTTAAAAATTTCTTTAAATATAGGTGTCATAATATCCGTAAAGGCAGTTGCATAATAAAGATCAATAATAGGAAAACCCAAGTGGTCGGCAAGATCAATTACTTCCCTTGAAAGGCCGTCAATATAAGGATAGATCTTGATGCCCATCCCCGCCAACTTTTTTTTACTGGATTCCGTAATCAATTTTTTCTGTAGTTCAATATCATCTTTCCTAAAGGAGTAGGCCGTCGTAAGCAGCAGTTCCCCCTCGCTCACCCAATGGAGAATATCTGGGTCTGCCATGATATTTACCCTCGTAATAATATTATCGATACCACTGTGACCGGCAATGATTTTGCACTTGTCCATGCACTCCATTTCCATAGCCTGTCTGATGGTAATCCCACTTTCTTTTAATATCATGTTTCACACCCCTAACCCATATACCCTTATTGAAATCTGATGATTTATATTAATTTTCTGGATATATTCCAAAATCCCTTCTTTGTTTGTGAATTTCCATCATATGCAACGCTTTCATTTTGAATCCATTTTCCCCCTATGCCTTTTATGCTTTTTCCACAAAGGTTTCTTTTCTTGTTTTCTAGGAAACTGCGGCTGTCCTTCCCTCATTTTTTATAGGAATTTTTCTATCCCTTCGTTTGGAAAATTATGAATTTTTTACGAAGGTATTTGAAAAATATTCTGAAAATATTTTTGTATCTTTCATATGTTTATACTAATGTCCTCTTCTTCTCTTCCTTCATGAAATTGAAACAAAAGGGGGTATCGTTTCAATTTATTGTTTCTGTTTAACTTTATTATCGAATTGGAGGGTGATTTCTATGGACAAAAACCGAATCGCAAAGAGTGGTGCAACAATTCTCTATCGCATTGAGGATGTTCCACCCCTGCAAGTAAGTATTCTCCTGGCTTTTCAGCACATTATGGCCGCCTTTGGCGGCATTGTGGCAGTTCCCCTGGTAGTAGGGGGCGTACTGGGTTTACCTGTAGCCGACTTGGCTTACCTGGTCAGTGCAGCGTTGTTTATGGCAGGCGTTGCTACTTTCATTCAAGCAAAAGGTATTGGAAAATGCGGTGCAAGGGTTGCCTGTGTCATGGGTACCGATTTTACCTTTGTAGGACCTTCTATTGCTGTAGGAATGGCCGGAGGGTTGCCGGCCATATTCGGCGCAACCATACTGGGCTCCTTTATAGAAATTATACTCAGCAGATTCATCAAGCCCTTAAGAAAATTTTTCCCACCCATTGTTACCGGAACCGTCGTTACACTCATCGGTTTAACTCTTCTTCCGGTATCCATTGACTGGGCTGCAGGCGGATACGGTGCTCCTGATTACGGCAGCCTCAAAAACGTTGCTGTGGCCATGGCCGTGATGGTTGTCACCATGTTTTTAAACCGGTATGGCAAAGGCATCATCAGCTCTGCCGCTGTCATCATCGGCCTTATCTTCGGCTATGTGATCAGCTATCCTTTGGGTATGCTCAATTTTGCCCCCATTCGGGAAGCAGGTTGGGTTGCCTTGCCCACCATCTTTAGATACGGCGTAACCTTCAGTTTGGCTGCCTTTATCCCCTTCATCACTGCCTATCTGGTCACCACCATAGAAACCGTCGGCGTTCTCATGGCTATTGGTGAAGCCTCCGAACGGGAACTGACCAGTGAAGAAATTGAAGCGGGCATCTTGGCAGATGGTGTAGGCAGCTTGATTGCAGGCTTCTTTGGTGCCGGCCCCAATACATCTTTCAGTCAAAATGTAGGACTAATTCCTTTAACAAAAGTTGCCAGCCGATTTGTTGTGGTGGTAGCAGGCATTATCCTCATGCTGTTGGGTATATTTCCTAAATTTGGTGCTTTGATTGCCATCATGCCCAACCCTGTGCTGGGTGGTGCGGGAATCATCATGTTTGGCGTGGTAGCTGCATCAGGTATCAAAACCTTAAAGGAAGTAGAAATGAACAATCGAAATTTATTGATCCTGGCCGTATCCATCGGTTTAGGCCTCGGTGTCACCGTCAGGCCCGATTTTATCGCCCATCTTCCCGGTGCACTGAAAAGTCTTTTCTCCTCCGGAATCAGTGCCGGTACCATCTCTGCTTTGGTATTGAATATCCTTCTAAAAGAAGAATCTAAACTTGCTTACGGATCTGAAGAAAAATCCATAGAAATACCTCCTGTTATTGTAGAAGAATAATTTCTTTTGCAAAAGGAAAAAGCTAGGCCAAAGATTTGTTGTCCTAGCTTTTTATATGCTTATCTTATAGGTATGAAATTTTGAAGTTTTATACTGCTGCTTTATTCAATACATTTTTATTGTAGCTGCCCGACACCAGCCACCGGCAACTGAAAATAGCTGCGATAGAACAAAATCTTCCGTTGGAAAATTGCAAGGAAGACTTTGTTAAAGCACATGATAGAAATTATGGCTTATCCACAATTTATAAAAGTACATAATTCCCTATGTGCTATAAAAAAGCTAATTTCCATGAAAGTATAAATGAAACTTTAAAATTGGGTATTCTACAAAGTCACATCCCCTATTAACGTTCCCTCAATGCTGCCATTCTCATTCCTTATGGGCAAGGCAATGGTGACACAATAGTCGTCGGTTATGGAAGAAATATAGGGCTTTGATATATAAACTTTTCCTCTAACAGCGTCCATATAAAACTCTCTATGTCTCACATCCTTCACATTGTCATCAAGCTGGACAGTAGCCGTTCTGACAATGCCGTCTGCCCCCGTTACCGCCAACAGCTCCAAGTAGGGATATCGTTCCTGTATCTCCCGCAATCTTTGCCTTGTCAGCTGTCCCAATTTGTTTTTCTTCGCGATTTCCTCCAATGCCCTTCGCGCATTTTCTACATGCTTGCTGCTTGCTTCATCCAGTCGAAGTTCTTGGGCATAGGCCATAATCAGGGTTTTTAGTTCTTTGGCCATATTGCTGAATTTCTCAATGGATTGATGGATTTCTTGGACAACCTTCGCCTGATGCTGGGCTACAGCCGTTGTTTCCTCCGCCGTAGCGCTATATTCAAGGGCTGCATCTGCAACATTTTTCATGAAAGAGTCTATATTTTTTATTTTTTGTACCTCCTTCTCCGTCAATGCGATAATATGATCGATGGCTTTTGCCGTCGTATCTGTTGCTGTCTGAATATCACCAAATTTCTTCTTTGCCTGGGAAGCCAATTGTATATTTTCATCTACCACAACCAATTCATGGTTCATCTTCTCTACAATGATTTTAATCTGTGCTATGATGTCCTCAATCAGTCCTTTGATTCCCTCAATCGATGTGGTGGATTCATTGGCCAATTTCTTTACCTCATCTGCTACCACAGCAAAGCCCCTTCCTTCTTCCCCGGCTCTGGCAGCTTCTATGGCTGCATTCAATGCTAGCAGGCTTGTCTGCTTGCTGATGTTGGTAACCACATCTACAATATCTACAATTCGATTCGCTTGATTTTCTAATTGTTTGATATCGAGGGCCAAAGATCTGCTGGTATTGGAGCCATTCTGCAATCTTTCCGTTATGTCTTCAAAGATAGATAAACTTTCCTTGATGACATATTCCATATTTTTTGCTTCTTCCTTTGAAGTATTGGCAAAGGCTGATATTTCCTGCATATCTTTGTAAATCACCGATATGTCCTCTTTTGTCTTTCCCGCATCTGTGGCTTGTCTTTCCATTTGTTCTGCTATCTTTAATACAGCCTGATTGACCTCCTTGGATCCTTCTTCTGTTTCCTTAGAATAGCTCCGAATATCATTGGAATAAGTATAGATTTTGTCGGAAGCTGTCAGCAATTTTCCAATCAAAGCCCGATTGTTCATCTGTAATTTTTTTAGCGCTTGAATGACAGGGCCTAAAGCACTTTTTTCATACTTCGATGAAATTTTTTGATGCACATGGATGTCCAGTATTTTTTTGCTGTCTTCCAATATCTGTTTTATAGGCATCAATAGACTATAAAACAATATCCCTGCCCCCACACTCAAAACAATACCAATGGATACACCTAGAATACTTTTGGATAAATAAAAATAATATCCATTCAATACGGCGATAAAAACCAGAAACAACCCCATTATTCTACGGATCATGGTCATCCCCCTTATGTATATTTTTTTTACTTATTCGATAAAAATCGAAAATCTCCTTTTATAGAGATACAACGCTAAAAATTTGATTTGTGTCTTTATCTGGATAATTTTTTTGTGCAGCAAATGCCTTGTTGGCAGCTGCCAGTTGCCGGCCGTCAGTACTGGTAACTCCAGTGGTAATGACTGCCGACGGATCACTGGAAGCTGGTTAAAAATTTCTTATTTTTTATTTCTGAAATTTTTCTTTGCTAGGTATAGTTTTCTTATACTTTTACAAAGATAATCTATAGATTCCATATACTACACAAGACAATAGCAAAGAGAAAATACTGATAAATGATGAGGTGATTCCTGTGAATTATGATCAGATCATTGCTAATACCGTTAAAAAAAATAATTCTACCATTGTACTCGTTGTAATGGATGGATTGGGGGATATTCGAAGTCCAAAGTTTGAAAACAAAACACCCTTGGAATATGCCAAAACCCCTAATCTGGACAAATTGGCCGCAGCCTCTGCCGTAGGCCGTTGTATCCCTATTCTCCCCGGCATCACACCTGGCAGCGGTCCCGGGCATCTTAGCCTGTTCGGTTATGATCCCCTAACCTGTACAATTGGTCGAGGAGTATTGGAAGCCATAGGATTAGGCTTTGAAATAAAACCCGGCGATATAGCGGCAAGATGCAATTTTGCATCCATGGATGAAAACGGACTTATCAGTGATAGACGGGCCGGGAGAATCCCTACAGAAACGACTGTAGAACTATGTAACCTATTGAAAGAAATCCAGGAAATTGACGGTGTGGAAATCATCATCGAACCCGGTAAAGGCCATCGCTTTGTAACAGTTTTCAGAAGCAAGAAAAAAGAATTAGGTGCCTTCATTAATGATACAGATCCTTTCAGGGAAGGAAAGGCTCCCCTTGAAGCAAAAGGACAGAATCCTCCTTCCCAGTTTCTGGCCGGAATTGTAAATAAGTTTATAAAAGAAGGCCATAAACGCTTAAAAGATAAAAAGCCTGCCAATGCTTTTTTGATGCGGGGTTTTTCTGCAAAACCAAAAGTTCCCTCTATGAGAGATAAATATCTTTTGGAATCTGCCGCCATTGCGTCTTATCCCATGTACCGTGGAATCGCTTCCCTGCTGGGCATGCATTTGCTCCCTGCCCCTGATTCCATAGAAAACCTATTTCAGACTTATGTAAAATATCGGCAAAAATATGACTTTTTTTTCATTCATATTAAAGGTACGGATCAGGCAGGAGAAGACGGGGACTTTGAATCAAAAGTAAGCTGCATTGAAAAGGTCGACCAAGCCCTGCCTATTTTATTGGAGCATAAACCTGAAGTCTTAGCGATTACGGGAGATCATTCTTCTCCTTGTGCCATGCGCTCCCACAGTTGGCATCCGGTGCCGGTATTGATCCACAGTCAGTTTTGCGGTGTGGACGACGTACAGGTCTTTCATGAAAACGCATGCAATACAGGGGGATTGGGCTTCTTTGAAAGCAAGTATCTCATGGGACTACTGCTATCCAATGCAAAACGCCTAGATAAATTTGGTGCATAAAAAAATAACAAAGTCTTCCGTTAGAAGATTTAAAGGAAGACTTTGTTGAAACACATGAGGGAAATTATGATCTATCTACAATTTAGGAAAGGACATAATTTCCAGACTGAGTCAGGTTACCACCTGACTTTAACACTTAAAAGGCTATGATAAACTGCCCATTTTCATAGATTAACTCATCATCCGCATAAATTTTCCCGCCATCCCGCATATCACAGATCATATCCCAATGTATACCGGATTCATTTGTTCCGCCGGTTTCCTCTATGCCTGCACCCACAGCCAAATGTACAGTCCCTCCGATTTTCTCATCAAACAGAATATTCTTTGTAAATTGTTGTATTCCATAATTCGTTCCAATAGCAATCTCACCTACATACCTTGCCCCTTCATCTGTATCCAAAATTGCCTGTAGGAAATCTTCTCCCTTTGCCGCTTTTGCTTCAACAACCTTCCCTTTTGAAAAGGTTAACGTAATATCCTCTACCTCCCTGCCAGAGTAGATGGCAGGAAAAGTAAATCGAATGGTTCCGTCTACACTGTCGCGAATCGGCGTTGTAAATACTTCTCCATCGGGAAAATTTTCTCTTCCATCACAGTTAATCCATTTCCTTCCCTCAATGCTCATTGTTAAATCCGTATCCTTTGATAAAATATGCAAACTCTTTTTGGTATTCAGATAATCGCATATTTTTTGTTGCTTTTCTGAAATTGCTTTCCATTTCTCCGTAGGATTATCTTCATTTAACAATCCTGCTCCATAGACAAAATCTTCGTACTCACGCAAAGACATGGCCGCCTCTTGGGCATCGGAATGGGTAGGAAATTGAGTACCGCACCATCTTGCTTTCCCCTCAGCTATCCGTTTGTAAAAAGTCATTAAGATATCTTTTTTAGCAGCTCTATGGGCAGAGATCCTTTTTGGGTCAATTCCTGATAAAAATTTTGTATTATAGTTTCCCCATATGGTCAGCAGCGCATCATACTCACCTAAAATCAATTTATCCACCGGAGATACATACGTCAGCTGTGCCTGGTTTCCGTATTTGAGAAGCTGTTCTTTGATTCCAGGTAGGGAAACTTGTACTTCCGGATAGGCACCAGCCTTCAATGCTTCTCCATACACCTCCTGCACCAAGGGCAGTGCAAGATCTGAAGCTTCTATACAAAATCGATCCCCTTCCCTCAATCTTAGAGAATAATGCACCAAAAGATGAGCTAATTTCTGTATTCTTATATCTACCATAATGCCATACACTCCTTTCTGAAGTCACAATACAATAACTCCATATCATTTTATTTTTTTATGTAATTACTTTTTTATATATCATTATTGTACATAATTGCAGAAAATCCTCTTTTTTTTATTGCATTCCAAAAAAAAAATAAAGTCTTCCGTTGGAAGATTTCAAGGAAGACTTTGTTGAAGACCATGACAGAAATTATGGCTTATCCATAATTTACAAAAACATTTCCTATGTATTATAAAAAAACTTGACATTATAGTAGAATATGATATCTCAAGCCTTCATTGGTGCCCAGAGGCGGAATCGAACCACCGACACGGGGATTTTCAGTCCCCTGCTCTACCGACTGAGCTATCTGGGCATGTTTGGTCGGAGTGACAGGACTTGAACCTGCGGCCCTCTGGTCCCGAACCAGATGCGCTACCAAACTGCGCTACACCCCGGCCCTGTCAATCATAATATAAATCAATTTACTGGCGTGCCCACAGGGATTCGAACCCCGGACACACGGCTTAGAAGGCCGTTGCTCTATCCAGCTGAGCTATGGGCACAAAATGGAGCGGAAGACGGGATTTGAACCCGCGACCCTCGCCTTGGCAAGGCGATGCTCTACCACTGAGCCACTTCCGCATACTTTGGTGCGGGTGGAGGGACTTGAACCCCCACGCACGCGGCGCTAGATCCTAAGTCTAGTGCGTCTGCCAATTCCGCCACACCCGCATGATATTGGATGCAAGATGTCGGATCTTTCTCTCGCCTCTTGCTTCTAGATTGGTGGGCGCAATAGGGATCGAACCTATGACCCCCTGCTTGTAAGGCAGGTGCTCTCCCAGCTGAGCTATGCGCCCCTGTTTAGATGCCAGATGCGGAAGCAGGATAAGATCTTTTTCTTTCTCCCGCCTCTCGCCTCTTGTTTCTAGATTGGTGACCCATCCGGGAATCGAACCCGGGTTACCGCCGTGAAAGGGCGGTGTCTTGACCGCTTGACCAATGGGCCTCATGGTTGCGGAGGCAGGATTTGAACCTGCGACCTTCGGGTTATGAGCCCGACGAGCTGCCAACTGCTCCACTCCGCGATGTTCTTTTGGTGCCGGGGACCGGAATCGAACCGGTACGGTCTTGAAGGACCGCAGGATTTTAAGTCCTGTGCGTCTGCCAGTTCCGCCACCCCGGCACATGCAATTTTATTGGCTCCAGAGGTGGGACTCGAACCCACAACCTACCGGTTAACAGCCGGGTGCTCCACCATTGAGCTACTCTGGAATCTTATCCAGCAACGACCTACTCTCCCAAGGCGTCTCCACCTCAGTACCATCAGCGCTGAAGGGCTTAACTTCTGTGTTCGGTATGGGAACAGGTGTATCCCCTTCGCCATTGTCACTGGATGTGTGTGG
>NZ_LOEE01000042.1 GCF_001562415.1 Thermotalea metallivorans
ACTAATCATATCAGACGCCTCCTAGGGTGTTGGTTTGTCATAAGATTAGTATTCCTAGGATTTAGGTGTCTGATTTTGTTATTTTATGGAATTATTTTTAAATCACTACATTACTTGTAAAGTGGTGGAAAGATCTAAAAAAGCCCATAAAATTAGATATTGATAGATTGTGCAACTTCCATGCCAATGGTTTGAAGTTAAGAATAGTATGAAAAATCAATCTTTTCCTTCGCAACGATCTCTAGACAAATAAAACCGTACCAAATTTGGGACGGTTTGCGACGAAATCTGTTATGTTGACCCAATTTTGGTACGCTTATCGCACTTTGGTTTGCCATTTGATTTGATATTTTTTAATTTTGTTGTGCAAAGTTTGCCTCGGGATTTTTAAAAGTCTGGCTGCGTAAGCACAATTTCCGTTTGCCTTCTCAATGGCCCTTTGGATGATCTCCTTTTCATATCTGTCCAAGGCTTCAGACAGGGGAGGAATATCCTCTGATTCCACGGATTCAGCAGAAATCCTTTTGGGCTGCCCCACGTAATTCAAGATATGCTGCGGCATATCCTCCAAATCAATCCTATCCTTCTCTATGAAATTCATGGCACTTTCTATGGCATACTTCAACTCTCTTACGTTTCCCGGCCAAGGATAATCCCATAAACATTCCATGGTTTTTGGCGAAATCTCCTTTACCTTTTTATGTAATTTTCTATTATACATTTCGATAAAAAAATCTATCAGCACAGGAATGTCTTCCTTTCGCTCCCTTAAGGGCGGCATATTCAGATGAATGACATTCAGTCTGTAGTATAGGTCTTGTCTCAAAAGCTTTTTTTCCACTGCTTTTAAGGGTTCCTCGTTGGTGGAAGCCATGATTCTTACATCCACCGTGATGGTCTTTGTCCCGCCAACCCTTCGAATAATTCCGTCCTGCAATACTCGCAACAATTTTCCCTGAAGTTCCACATCCATGGAATTGATCTCATCCAGGAAAAGCGTTCCCCCATCCGCCAGTTCGAACAATCCCGGTTTATCCTTTGCACCCGTAAAACTTCCGGCAGCCGTCCCAAACAAAATGCTTTCCAGCAAACTTTTGGGCAGGGCCGCACAGTTTTGGGCAATAAAAGGCTTGTTTTTCCTCAATCGGCCGGCATTGTGAATGGCCTGCACCAGTAATTCCTTTCCCGTTCCCGTTTCACCGTAAACCAATACGGGAGAGCTGCTGTCCCCTATCCGGAGGGCCTTTTCTTTCAGGTCTTTGATGGCAGGGCTCACCCCAATGATGTCATCCAATGTATAAACCGTCCCATTGCCTTGACATGTTTTTTCCCCTCTTCTACCCTTGAATAGCTGCAGCTGCAAATTCGATATTTTCTCCGACAATTCTTTCACTTGGGTCAGATCCCTATATATTTCCAAGGCCCCTATCAATTCTCCATTTTTGATCAAAGGAATCGTCGATGTTACGGTAGCGACCTTTTTGCCTTGAAAATTCATATACGTTTGCACATGATCAACCATAGGTTCTTTCCTTTTCAGTACCCTATAGAAGGTACTGGTTTCAGGAGTCAAATCCGGAAATATATCCAGAATATTTTTACCGATGGCAATTTCCGGTGTTATCCCTGCAATATTGGTGGCCGGTTCATTATAGAACGTCACATTGGCATTGGTATCCACCACCAAAATTCCTTCATCTAAATGTTTTAATATAGATTCTAAAAGAAATTCATAATCCACTGGGTCCCCCCCTTTCTCCATCCTTCCTGTTCCATTTCCTTTATGACAACATCCTATCACGAAAATACCGTTTAGGGAACAAAGAAACCCTTTGCAGACAATAAAAAAAGTGCATAGGAAGGCTATGCACTTTTTTTTATAAAAACAACTTGTCTAATTTATCTGTTTCCTCATGACCAAGGATATTATGCAAATAGGAATACAACCCCTGGACTCGATTTTCCACATGGATCTTTTCATCCCATTTTTCCGTAAGCCGCTTCCTTAGTTCCAGTATTTCTTCCGTCAATGTCTTGGTCCTTTCACTACCCTGCCGGATGTCTTCATAGGCGAGGCGGATGGTTTCTTTCAAAAGCCGGAAATTCAACTGCTCAATTTCCTTTGGCAGCTTTTCCAGTCTAAACTGCAATGCATCGATGTTGTCATTGATTTTGAGTATTTCTTCTTTGGCAGCTTCCAGTTGAATTAAAGCCTGGTCGTTGTTGTTGGTATTTGCTTCATCGGACCATTGCAATATCTTCTCCATCAAATATTTTTTCTCCTTTTTGCAAATTTTTAATTCATGGATGGCCTGTTTCTCCTCCGCTACCTTATCGGTGAGTTCTTGGACTATCTTTTTCATGTCCTTTGTCATATGCTCTTGAAAATTAGCTTTCCATTCTGGATCAAAAGGGAGAATTGGTATTTTATTCCTTCTGATAATTCTTTCTTCCAGTTCCAGTTCTTTTGCCATGAAGCCTACTCCTCTCCCGTGTTGTACACCATTCTATAGAAATATTATATTATCATAGTAATCGTAATACAACGATTCTTTTCTTCATAGGACAGAAGTCCCATATTCAAAAGAATTGTAATCCCTTATTCAATCTCCACCACCAGCAGTGAAAGGTATCCTCCTGATTGAATTTTTTCCAATGCGTCCTGTACTCACATCTAAAACCAGAAGACTTTCTCGCCTCAGCATCGTATTCGCCCCTGTTTCCTTTCGTGCCTTCATTATTCCTGTCCTAATAGATACACACAAAAAACAGATTTCAACTTGCCTATACAGAGTATTTTTTATGGATGCTTTGTTTCCCATAATACGACTTTTATCAATCTATTATTACAAGATTTTCGAAATATTGGCATGAACCGCATATTCTTTTGTTGAAAAATATGGTATAATTAATACTTACCGGTTGGCTGCTATGAGAAATTTTGACAGAATATAAGTTTTTAGGAAATGAGGTGTATCCTACGTGCGCTTAACCCAGCAATATTTGATAGGAACGATTCTTAGCATTCTGCTGTCTGCATTGATTACCTTGCTCGGCATTTTCATTCCTTTAAGCACTTTCGAAGCAGATACGATTGACTATCTTGTCAATGAAAAAAATCACACCATTGACGTCTTTTTTCAGAACAGCATTAAGAATCTGACCGCAAAAGCTGTAGAATATGCCTATTGGGATGATCTCATTGCTGCCCTTAGCGTTGGCAATATTCCTTGGATTAAGGAGAATGTAACAGAATATCTTTTCCATTCGCCTTTTCACATCGATTTGGTTTATCTAACCTCCGACATATACAATTTTTATGATTTTTATTCCGATGGTCCCCCATTGGAGCAGGTCAAAAATATAAATCTTCTTCAAAGAGCCAAAGAAACAGATGACCCCTCTTTGGACTTTATTTCTTTGGATGGGCAGCTTTACATGGTCGCTGTCTCTCCCATAAAAAATAACACGGGAACTTTGGCACCCCAGGGTTTTCTGCTCATGGGAAGAAAGATGAGCCGAGAGGTGCTGAATCCTTTATTGGATTATATCGGGGACAATGTGTCCATTCAAGAAATCTCCACCCATCCATCGGAAAGGGTCCATCATATCAAAGACAATGAACGCCTTATCTCATTTTATCATACCATCTATGATTTTGAGGAACGTCCTATCAAGTCCTATCAAGTAACCATCGATATGGGCCGCTTCTACAGACTGAGATATATATTGTTTCGAAATATCACTTGGATTGTTGGTTTTTCCGTACTCCTTTGTTCTTTGATCGTCTACAGGGTTGCAAAGAAGCTTTCCAATCAGTTTGAGCATGTGGTAGATGCCATTCGCCACATCGCCGACGGCGATTATAATCAAAAATTAGAGGAATATCAAACATACGAATTAAAAATTCTTTCCCAAAGTATTAATAAATTATCCTCCAATATCCATCACAAAACGGTACAAATGCAGGAAAATTATCTAAAAACCATTGAAACCCTCAGTGCCGCTATTGAAGTAAAAGATCAATATACCATGGGACATTCCCAAAGGGTTGCCGATTACAGTGCGGCCATTGCCTCCGCCTTGGGTGTACAGGATGTCAACAGCATTCAAGCGGCAGCCCTCATGCATGATATCGGAAAAATCGGCATCCCGGAGTACATATTGAACAAGCATACCAAACTGACACCGGAGGAATTGTCCGTCATTCAAGAACATCCTGAAAAAGGCTACAGAATTTTGGATATTATCGATGACTTCCATGAAATTAAATATATGATTCGTTATCACCATGAATGGTATAATGGAAAAGGCTATCCCCACGGACTATCCGGCGAGGATATCCCCATCGGTGCCCGGATTATTGCTGTTGCAGATGCCTTTGATGCCATGACGAGCCATAGACCCTACAGAAAAGCCCTTTCCTTTGACTATGCCTTGGCAGAAATGAATAAAATGGCCGGTATTCAGTTTGATCCTAAAATTATTCGTGTATTCAATGAGATTGTTTGGAATATTTACCAAAAATACAGCATGCAGGAAGTAGCCACTACTTTCGAAGAATAAAATCTCCCATAGAACTTTTCATAAAAGAGAGCCGAAATTTATAACTTAATAAATTTCGGCTCTCTTTTATGAAATAGGGTGATATATCGAAATCCCAAGTCTTTTAGCAGTTCATAAGTTTCTACAATTCTATAGCCTATATGCTCCAATTTATGGGCATCAGAACCGACGGTAATAATCTCTCCCCCCAAGGATTTATACATTTCCAAAACTTCCTTTGTTGGATTGGTAGCGTTTAATCCGTATCGAAATCCCGAAGTATTCACTTCGATGCCCTTTCCTTTTTCAATAATGATCTTTAAGATATCTCGAATCATTGCCTTTTCATCACCATTAAAATCAATGTTTTCATATTCTCCCAAGGCATATCTTCTTACTAAATCCAAATGACCGTAAACACTGTAGCAGTCCATTTCTTTGACAATGTTCAGCACTTCCGTAAAATAACGTTCATAGGCCTCTTCTTTTGTTTTTTCTTTGAACAAATATTTATAGAACAAGTCATATCTGCCAATGGTATGGCTGGAGCCGATAATAAAATCAAAGGGGTGGGAAAAGGCTAATTGCTCAATCCGCTCTCTTTCTTCCAACTGCAAGCCCAATTCCACGCCAATCTTAATATGAATCCTGTTTCTGTATTTTGCCTGCATTTCTTCCAGCTTTGCCATATAGACATCGATATCAAACATGTCATCCATAATCAGATCCTCAGGTCTCCATACATTCAATTCTGCATGATCAGTAAAAGCAATTTCTCGGATTCCCAAAGCAATGGCCCTCTCTACGGCTGCCTCCATTGCCATGGTGGAATCATTGGAAAATGACGTATGCACATGATAGTCAAACATAAACCCCCATCCTTTCTTTTGGCAACGACAAATAACTATAGCTGCCTATGCTGTATCACCTTTCCCAATCTCTCTCCCATATTTACCTTTGTTTCAAATCCTTCCCGGGTGTTTTGCAATAAATCTTGGTCCACTGCGATGGTGTCCGGTTTTAGAAACAAAATGACCGTGGAACCTCCAAATTTGAAGTAGCCCTTTTCCTGACCCTTTTCAACCTTTTCTCCTGCACGATAGGTTTGCACAATAGAACCTACACAGGTTGCTCCTACCTCAATCATGACAATCTGACCAAAATGGTCTGATACAAACAATGTGATTTCCCTCTTGTTCCGGATATATATCTCTGGGATTTTTTTTAGGGCTATGGGATTTACAGAGTAATACTGTCCTTTCATCCCCTTGTAGGGACCGGGAACTCCACTGTCCGGAAAATGAAAGCGGTGATAATCTGCCGGACACAGACGGATCACGATGCAGGTCCCGCCCTGATAGGTCATGGCCAATTCTCTATCTCCCAGCAAATCTTCCAATCGATAATGAAGATTTTTTATTTGCACTACCCGATCAATATCAATCTGTTCATAAGCCAGTACACGGCCATCGGCCGGTGATACAAGGCTTCCCTCATCCCTACAGATGGGTCTGGCATCTTTCTTTAGTTTTCTGGCAAAAAAATCATTAAAGTGTCTGTAGTCTTCTGCCGATTCCCGCTCCGCTTCAGCCATATCAATATCCAATTCTTCAATAAAAGCCCAAATTTTTTTCTTGCTGAATGGAAGATCCTGCAATTTCCCATAAATTGAAGAAAAAATCTTTCGCTTTACAATCATTTCCAATAGACTGTCTCCTACATTTGTATGATAGATCCACTGCAGAAATCGATGCCCTGCTACCTTCTCTTTTTGCTTTTTCCCTGTTTTTCTATCAATATAATATATCTCCATCATTACCATCCTCTATTCTTTTTGATTGCCTCCATCATTGTAACATATTCCTTTGCAATACAAAAGAAGCTGACATCACAAAGAAAAAATTTGAACTTTATGGTTGCTATAAAAAATAAGTTTTTGGGCAATACTAGGGATTGGACTTTAAGAAAAGCCATCCCCATTTATCCGGAATAATTGATAAATAATTAACTATAAATTTTTGGTTGAAAATTATAGGAGAAGTTGTATAATTTAAATCGTAGGAATTATTTTTCAATAAGGGAAATCCTTTTCCTTATGGTGGGGATTTAAGCACAAAAGAAAAGTTATGCGAATATTATGCATAATTTTCCATGTGTTGTAAAATAAATTAATAAAGGAGATGATCAGATGTCAGTTGTTCAAAATGTTTTGGAACAAGTGAAAAAAAGAAATCCTGGCGAAGTTGAGTTTCACCAAGCCGTAGAAGAGGTACTACTTTCACTTGAACCTGTTATCGAAAAACATCCCGAATATGTAGAAGCAGGGATCCTTGAAAGAATTGTTGAGCCAGAAAGACAAATTATCTTCAGAGTACCTTGGGTAGACGATCAAGGCAAGGTGCAAGTAAACAGAGGATTCAGAGTACAATTCAACAGTGCCATCGGACCTTACAAAGGAGGTTTGAGATTCCATCCTTCTGTGTATCTTGGAATCATCAAATTTTTAGGATTTGAGCAAATCTTCAAAAACTCATTAACCGGTCTTCCTATCGGTGGCGGCAAAGGCGGTTCTGACTTCGATCCTAAAGGCAAATCAGATGCTGAAATCATGAGATTCTGCCAAAGCTTTATCACTGAGTTATATAGACATATTGGACAAGATATCGATGTCCCTGCGGGAGATATCGGTGTTGGCGCAAGAGAAATCGGTTACATGTATGGACAATACAAAAGAATCCGAGGCGCTTATGAAGCCGGTGTTTTAACTGGTAAAGGACTTACATATGGCGGTTCTTTGGCAAGGAAAGAAGCTACCGGGTATGGTTTGGTTTACTTTGTAAGAGAAATGCTGGCAGCCCATGGCCACAGCTATGAAGGCAAGACCGTTGTTATTTCTGGTTCCGGTAACGTTGCGATCTATGCTTGCGAAAAAGCTCAATCCTATGGCGCAAAAGTAGTTGCCATGTCCGACTCTAATGGATATATCTACGACAAGGACGGCATCAAGCTGGATACAGTAAAGAGACTTAAGGAAGTGGAAAGAAAGAGAATCAGCGAATATGTGAAATATCATCCAGAAGCCGAATATCATGAAGGCTTCAGCAACATCTGGTCCATCAAATGCGACATCGCCCTTCCATGCGCAACACAAAACGACATCGACGTGCCACAGGCTGAAATGCTGATTAAGAATGGCGTTATCGCCGTAGGCGAAGGTGCAAATATGCCTACTACAAACGATGCAATTAAGCTGTTCTTAGAAAAAGGCGTTCTGCTGGCTCCTGCGAAGGCTGCCAATGCCGGCGGAGTGGCTACTTCCGCACTAGAGATGTCACAAAACAGCATGAGATTATCATGGACCTTTGAAGAAGTAGATGCAAAACTGGAAGGAATCATGGTAAATATCTTCAAATCAGCAAAAGAAGCTGCGGAGAAATACGGCATGCCTGGCAACTATGTGGCTGGTGCAAACATCGCAGGTTTCTTGAAAGTTGCTGATGCCATGATGGCCCAAGGTATTGTTTAAAATCTTAAAAAAACAAAGAAAAACACCCTTCATTCCTCATGAAGGGTGTCATTGTTATAATCGATCTATATTATGCACCAATATGCAAATTTCCAATTATAACTTCACTACATTTGCAGCTTGAGGACCTCGGTCACCTTTTACAACTTCGAACTCCACTGCCTGACCTTCTTCTAAACTTTTGTAACCGTCGCCTTGGATTGCTGAATAATGTACGAATACATCGCTTCCACCTTCAACTGTAATGAATCCAAAACCTTTTTCTGCGTTAAACCACTTTACTGTACCTTTTTTCACTGAAAAACCTCCTAAAATCTGAAAGTAATATTTAATACTTGTTTAGTCTATCACACTTACGAATATGCGTCAAGCATATAAAATAATTTTTTACTAAGAAAATAATTTATCATGCAACTTCTCTTTACATCTCTTTACCTGATTTTGAATATGGTATATAATATTATATGTAATACTAGTATCAGGTACTATTATCAAGTATTATGTTTAAAGGGGGATTTATATGGAACTTCATCAACTGTTCAAAATACAAGATATTTTAGAAAATAAGATAAAAAATTATGTGGATATAGATGAGAACGCCCTAGGTAAAGAAAATACCTTTCACTTAAGATTCTTGGCCTTTCAGGTAAAATTAGGGGAGATTGCCAATCTGACGAAATGCTATAAATATTCCAATGGGAATAAGGAGATTCCAAAGGACAAACTGATATTCAGATATATAGACGGGATGAAGTTTTTGCTTTCCATTGGAAATACCCATAATTTCAATATCATTGATGACAGTGCCCTGATACTGATGATGGAAGAATTGCATCCCATCACATTATTTTCATTTATTTATGATGACATCGCGGCTTTGCGGCATGCCATACAGATTGGAAATTATGTGGATGCCCTTTCGATATACATCCGGCTATTTTCGAGATATATCAGTCTGGGAAAGGCCTTCGGTCTTACCTTTGAAGAAGTTTACAATCATTATATATCCAATTATTCCTCCTAGTTTTCCCCAATATAGCAAAACCTGACAAGCAATAACGTCCCATTGTTTGCATCTATGGGACGTTATTGCTTGTTGGTTATTTTCCGTGCACCATAAAATATGCACAGCTTCCTTTTTGAGCAGGCACCACTTCCAATCTTGCATCAATCCGCTCTTTCAATTCCGGCACGTGGGAGATGATACCCACCAATCTGCCCCCCTGCTGAAGATCGATCAATGTTCTCATGGCAAAATCCAAGGCTTCAGGATCCAATGTTCCGAACCCCTCATCCACGAAAATGGTATCCAAACTGATTCCTCCCGAATAGGACTGCACCACATCGGCAAGTCCTAAGGCCAAAGACAGAGACGCCAAAAAAGTCTCTCCTCCCGATAGGGTAGTGACCGGTCTTTCCATTCCTGTATAGGTATCAAATATTTCTAGTTCCAAGCCCCCTGCCGCATTTTTCCTGGCCCTGTCCATGGTCCGCTTCAGGTGATATCTCCCCTTGCTCATCAACTTTAGGCGTTGGGTGGCAGCGTCGGTAATATCATCCAAAAGGGCTCCCAATACAAAACGCTGCAAAGTCAACCCATGGGCATTATTGCCATTGCTAATGTCCGATAAATACCCTACAGTCTCATATTCCTTTTCTTTGTTCTTGATCCATCTATCCAGTTTTTGAATTTCTTCCAGCAACTTTTTGTCATTTTCTATTTTCTGCAGCAAATTCCCTTCTAACTTAATGATTTCTTCCT
Organism: Thermotalea metallivorans; assembly: GCF_001562415.1. GTDB lineage: Bacteria > Bacillota > Clostridia > Peptostreptococcales > Thermotaleaceae > Thermotalea > Thermotalea metallivorans. Next base: position 9,834 of record NZ_LOEE01000042.1, read on the forward strand.
TTTCCTTTTCCATTGCACTCCATTGGGCCTGAAGTTTATCCAAATCCACCTGTGCCATCCCTTCTACAGCTTTCTTTGTCTTTTCATAGTGCTCCTTTGCCACGCGAAATTTTCCTTCAAAATCTTTGATTTCTTTTTCCAGACGATGAATATCTTCTTCCTTTTTTTTGGCACTGGCATAGTCCCCATATTTTTCAAAGCCGGCCCGGTTCATGCTGTAAATAAAATTTTGTCTTTCCATCCTATATTTTTCGTTAGCTTCCTCCAGGGCTTTTTCAGCACTGTTCAAAGAATTTTGCGCTATGGCCAAGGCCTTGTCCATAGCTTCAAAGTCCTTCTGGGCTTTCTCAAACTCTTCCCTCAAGCTGTTGTAAAGAGCACTGGCCTCTGTTTGAGCCTTTTTGAGTGCCTCAGGGCTCCTGACTTCTTCCGGAATGGAATTTTCCATTTCCTTGAGGGCTCCCACTTGGTTTTGATATGTCCCATTTTTTTCCCTGATTTCTTCCTCCGCCTTTTGAAGCATCTCCCGAATTTTATGGGCCTTCTCCCGCATATCCAATATATTTTTATGTACACTTTCCTGCCGGCTCCATTTTTCTCTGGCCCTTTCCCATTGATTTTTCCCATCCTCTAGAGCCTTCTTCAAGGTATCGGTGGCTTCGTCCTTCTTTTCGCCCAATTCATCTTCCGTCATTTTGATGATATTCTCTACTTTTTCCTTGGCAGCATGCTTCTGTGCCAGCACGTCCTTTATCTTGTCTTTTTGTTTTTCCAATTTTTCTACTTCCAGCCGCTTTTCTTTGACTTCGGCCTCCATAGGCATCCAGGCTTCCCTTTCTGCCGGCTTGGGGTGATGGATAGACCCGCACACGGGACAAGGTTCCCCTTCTTCCATTTGTTCTGCCAGGATGGCTGCCTGTCCTTTGTTCCATGCTTCCTGCAACCTGAAATACTCCTCCTTGGCTTTTCCGTAGGCAACCTCTATCCGTTCATATTCTTTCCATGTTTCTCCGTAGGCTTTTGCAATATACATTCGATCTTGGTAATGCTGGATCAAGACCATCTTTTTCTGATAAATTTTTTCTGCCTCCCGATAGGCCGCCTCCAGCAGGGGGAGTTTATGACCGTATTCTTTCAACTCCTCCAAAAGAATATTTTCCTTTTCCATCCTTTCTTCCAGTTGTTGAAGTTCCTGCTCCCAAGCTGCCTTTTCTTTCATCTTGTGGTCAAGGGCATCCTTCACTTGAACCAGCATTCCTTTTTGTTTTTCCAGTGCATGGACCTTTTCTGTAAGCTCTTCCAACTGCATTACCCTTTTTTTGGCTTCCTCCCGAAGAGCCTCCTGTTGATTTTGGAATTTTAATTTTTCCTCTGCGATCCCGTATTTTTTAAAGATTTCCTCCAGTTCCTTCTTCTTCAATTCCAAATTCTTTTCGCAGCTCTCCTTATCTTGACTTCTCAATCGGGTGGTTTTCTCCGTCTCCTCCAGGGTAGCTGCCTTCCTGGCACGGTTGAATATCTCCTTTTTTTCTTCATAGCTTGGCACCAGCTCCTGCAGGTGCTCCAATTCCTTTTCCGCCAGTTCCTTCTCCCGAAGTTTCTCATTGGCTTCTTTTCCTTTTAAGAAATCTTCCTTGGCCTTTTTCAAAGCTTCTGTTTTTTCATGCAAAGCTTCCCTCAATTTTCCAAGCCTTTCTTCATTTCCAACAATCAATTTTTCCAAATCTTCCATATTTTCGCATCCTGTCTGGATGAAGATTGTATTCTGCTGATCCTCCAACCTCTTGATTTCATCCTTTAACTCCTTGGCATTCTTTTTCAGTAGTTCTTCTATGATCCTATAAAGTTCCGTATGAAATAGCTTTTCCAAAATGTTTTGCCTCTCCAGGGAATCGGCCGTCAGCAGCTTGCGAAACTGCCCTTGGGGGAGCATGATCACCTGTCTGAACTGACTGCTCTTAAAGCCAAGGAGCCTTTCAATCTCTTCTGTCACATTCTTCCATCCCGTTTTTAGCAAGACCTCGTTTTCTTTCTCATTCCCTTCCCCTTTCAATTTCCATAGGGTGGCATCGGCATTTTGCAGCGTTGTCCCGCTACCGGACCTTTTCGGTCTCTCCTGTTCAGGAATTCGTTGGACACGATATCTTTCTGTTCTGATTTCAAATTCAAAGGTGACCTCCGTCCGTTGATCAGGATCGGCATGATGGCTCCTCATATTTTTCCCGTTTCTTTCGGCCCCGCTGGTATCCCCGTAAAGGGCAAAACAAATGCCATCCAGGATCGTTGTTTTCCCCGCTCCCGTAGGGCCATGGATCAAAAATAGATTCCGATTTCCCAATTCCCGAAAATCGATCTCCTGTACTGCCGCATAGGGACCAAAGGCTGCCATGGAAAGTTTTATCGGTTTCAATGCCTATCCCTCCCTCATCATGCTGTAGTATTGATCCAAAATCTTGGCAAATATGTCCTTCTGCCTTTCCGTGATTTCCTGCCCTGTAACTTGTTTTAGAAAGGAAGCAAATAAATCTTCCTCTCCCATTTTCCTGAAATTCCCTTCCGGCCTTATTCCTTTGCCCCCCGTCAACAGCTGAGGCCTTTCGATATGTAAAACATTAGGGTATACCTTTTTTAATTTGCCCATGGGGTCCAATAAAGCTCCCTCATCCTTCAAGGTAACCATGAGATAATCTTCCCGGTTTTCCCCTGCCTTTGGCCCCTTCAGAATTTCCTCCAGGTATCCTTCAATGCACCGCAAATCCCTTTTGGGTTTCAGTTCTATGTGCTGTACTTTAATTTTGCCCTCCGGGTCCATTTCAATCATGGAAATATGCTTCCGGTGATTTGCCTCTGAAAAGGAATATTTCATCAGGGAACCGGAATACCTTATATTTTCTCCGCCCACCCGCTGGGGCCTATGGAGATGCCCCAGGGCTACATAGTGAAAATCCCTAAAATAAGAAGGATTTACTGCTCCTGAACCTCCCACAGAAAGGGGACGCTCCGATTCACTCTCCTGCCCCCCTACCACAAAGGCATGGGCTACCAGTACATGTCTTTTTTGGGGATCCATTTTGCCCTTCACATGATGCAGCAACTTCATCATAGATTCATCATGAACATGAATACTTTCGTCCCCCAGTTGATCCCTCACCATGGCCGGCTCCACATAGGGCAAGGCATGGAAATAGACGGGTCCATGGGCATCATGGATGACGATGGGATTCAATTCCCTGCTCAATTTTCCAACCAGATGCAACCCCTTTTCCTGCATCAGACGACAGCCGAATCCCAGCCGATCGGGACTGTCATGATTCCCGGCGATCATAATCATCGGCACATGATAATCCATCAGTATTTTGGATACCACATCATCCAGCAAATTGACGGCTTCCGTAGGTGGCACCGATCTGTCGAAAATATCTCCTGAAACCAAAATCACATGGGGTTTTTCTTCCCGGATCAAATCTATCAGCTGATCCAGTATGTAAGCCTGGTCCTCCGTCAAATGGATTCCATGAAAGAGTCTCCCCAGATGCCAGTCAGACGTATGAATCATTTTCATAGTTTCACCTCTTTGTCTAAATGGAACAGGTATAAATACGCCTCTTTTACTTTCTTGCTTAAAATCGCTTCCAAAGCCTCCTTATACAGATCAATTTGGACCCGGTACTGCTCTATGAGGCCTTCCGTTTCTCCAAGGCCCACAGAATCCGTCTTATAATCCACCAGTACAATTCCGTCTTCCTCTTCAAAATAACAGTCAATGACCCCTTGAATCAAAAGATTTTCTTCACAGCCTTCCAGCCCGGGAATTACCTCGAAGGCTTTTTTTACATAATTGAACGGAATTTCCCGGTAAACCCTTGCTGCCCGGACAATGCGTTGACCAATGGACGTATGGAAAAATTTCAGGATTTTAGAAATATCCACTGCCTCTGCCTCTTCTCGCTTCAGCAGCTCCTTCTCTACCATCTCCTCTATTTGTATGGCAATTTCCTCTAAATCCTTCACCCGCCTTAGATCCAGATGCTGCATCACGAAGTGCACGATGATCCCCTTTTCTATCCCAGAAAACTGCTTCTTGCCTTCCATGAACTTGGGCATCCTGGTAAGGGAGGGTATATTCATCTCCATGGGTTCCAGGCCCTTTGCCGATAGTTTTTTGATTTCCGAAACAGACAGTTTCGAAGGGATTTTGGGAGCGATACTATGGGGATATGCCCAATGTAATCTTTTCTCTATGATTTCTCCCAAATCGGAAGCCGCTTCCATGCGGAAATTTTGCAGCATATCCTGGAATTCCTTTTTTTGGATTTGTTTCTCCTCTTCTGCCTTACGGATATCATATCGATCGAAAATAGTAATCCTCCAAACAGAAGGATCCTCTAACAACTGCTCCTCTTTCCAATGGCCATGAGCCAAGTTTCTCAAGGCTTCTCCGTCCTTATGTCTTAGCAAAACCGGGCAAATCCAGTCCAGGTAGCTTTTTGCCTTGGAAAGATGGAAGGGGGTAATGGTCTTCGTCCACCCCTTGGCGGCATTTTGCATATTTCTTGCTGAACCCACCAGAATCAGCTTATCCTTTGGCCTTGTAAAAGCCACATAGAGTATCCGCATTTCCTCCGACAGGGTTTCCAGCTTGATTCGGTTTTTCATGGCTATTTTGGCTATGGTATCGGCATAGTATCTTAAATCAGGATCTACATATTTGGGTCCAATGCCCAGTTCTTTATGAAACAACACCGGCGCATTCATGTCCGTAAGGTTAAACTGTTTCCCCATGCCTGCTACAAATACAATGGGGAATTCCAGCCCCTTGCTCTTGTGGATACTCATAATGCGCACCACATTATCATTTTCTCCCAGTATCTTGGCCGTTCCCATGTCACCGCTGCTGTTTTGGAGCTTTTCTATAAATTGAATAAAATGAAATAATCCCTTGATGGAAGTCTTTTGAAACTGTCGGGCCCTGTCAAAGAAAACCCTTAAATTGGCCTGACGCTGAATCCCCCCCGGCATGGACCCTACATAATAGTAGTAGCCCGTGTCAATCAACAGCTTCCATATGAATTCATCCACATGAATATATCGGGACTCCTCTTGCCAGATGCTTAACTTCTCCATAAATTTTTGAAGTTTGTCCTTTAAGGGGTCCGAAGCATTGGCTATGTAATTTTGAATGGCCTCATAGTATGTCTTTTCCCTACTGCGAATTCTAATCTGAATCAATTCCTCCGTGGTAAATCCTCCAATGGGTGAGCGCATGACGCTGAGCAGGGGAATATCCTGCCTTTTGTTATCGATTAACTTCAGCAGATTCATAAAGATGTTGACTTCGACGGCTTCGAAGTAGCCCGAATTCACATCGGCATAGGCAGGGATTCCCTCTGTCATAAAAGTCTGCAAAAACCCTTGTGCCCAGTTTTTGGTCGTTCGCAGGAGGATTACCATATCCCTGTAATCTACTTGCCGATACCCCTGGATCCTAGGGTCATAGATCCGGGTATGGATCAGCTCTTTGATCCTTTTGGCCACGACCCTTGCCTCTATTTCTACATCTTCCATCTCCTCCAATTCTTCCATAGCTCCCTCCATACCCTCCGGCCTTGTATCCTTCTCCAATAGATATAATTCAACGGCAGGATCTTCCAAAGGCTGAACATCGGCTCCCTTGTAGAGGTAGGCCCTTTCATCATAATTAATTTCCCCAAACCCTTTGGACATGATATGCCTAAATATGAAATTAGTCCCATCAATGATCTGTTCTCTGCTCCTAAAGTTTTGGCTAAGATCGATGCGGCGGTTCCTTGCCGCTTCATGATTTTCAAATCTTTCATACTTTTCTATGAACAGAGAAGGGTCCGCCAAACGAAAGCGATAAATGCTCTGCTTTACATCCCCCACCAGGAAAAGATTGTTGTCTTTTTTAATGAAGTTTAAAATTGTCTCCTGTACGATATTGCTGTCTTGGTACTCATCCACAAAAATATACTCAAATTTTTTCTGATATTCCCTGGCTGCCTCTTCATGCTCCAGAATTTCCAGGGCATAATGCTCCAGATCATGAAAGTCCAGTATCCCCTTTTCCATCTTTTTTTCCTTATACAAAGCATCGAAGCTGCTGACCAGATGAAGCAAATAGTCCATATAAGGGTACAGCCCGTTCAAGTCCTTTATGTAGTCTTCCGGGCTTTTGCTCAGAATATTTTCCTGAATTCCCTTCAGGATGTCCTTGCCCCTTTCCCGCAAATCTTTGACTTCTTCCTTCAAGCTTTCCCGTACATCCTTGGATACTCTGCCCAATCTTTTATGGTTCACGTCACGCAATCGGGGGTAAAAATTGGCAATACCGGTTTTGATACTGGCCAGCAACTCCTCTGTCAGCAACAGATCGTCTGCAATGGCCTCTCTGTAGCCCTCCGGTCCCCCCGGCTTTTCACAGATAGCCTTGGCCTGAAGAAAAAATTCCTTTGCTCCTAACAATTCAATTTCGATTTGGTCTGCAATGGTTCGATGCCAGAGACTCCCTTCAAATTGAGGCAAATCCATATGAAAATCCTCTATCTTTTCCCTCAGCCATTTCAAGGGGTAGGATTGGCTCTGGATGAATTCATAAAGCCGCAACACTAGTTCCTGCAAAGGCAAGTCATGTTTGCTGGCTCCAAAACGCTCAATCAAGCCGTAAAACCGTTCGTCAGCCTTCCCATATTCCTGCTCAAACAGTTCCTCGACACTCTCCATTTTCATGATGGCAGTTTCTGTTCCGTCGCCGATCCGAAAATTAGGGTCAATATGGATCAGATGGAAATATTTTCGCACCACATCGATACAAAAAGAGTGGAGAGTACTGATGGAGGCCCTGCTCAGCAAATTCATCTGTCTCCTAAGATGGGTTTCATTTTCGTTCTTTTTTTCCATCTCCTGCAGAAGGGCAGCACCGATTCTCTCCCGCATTTCTCCCGCTGCAGCATTGGTAAATGTCACAATCAACATCCTATCAATATCTATCTTGTCTTTGATAATCAATTGGATAATCCGTTCCACCAATACCGCCGTTTTCCCCGAACCGGCCGCCGCTGCCACCAGCAAGTTGTTTCCCCTAGCATCGATGGCATCCCTCTGGTCATTGGTCCATCTTACCACTGTCTTCTCCCCCCTTGCTCTCCCTTATTCTTTTTAGAACTTCCTCATCATCCAACGGAACCACATTTCTATATTGATTGTCCTCAAACAGTTGATCAAACTGACAGATGCCTTTATAGGAGCAGTATTCACAGGCAATCTGCTTGTTGCTCTTGGCGGGTTCAATACGAATATTCCCCTTTATGATTTCATCAGTAATATCCCTTACATGTTTCCGAACATGGTCCAGTAAAGCAATAAATGCTTCCTCATCCAAAGCAGACGAATTTTTATAGAATTCACCGTTTTTGTTCAAAGCCACAGGAATGATATCGGAATGTCCGTCGATCTCCCGATCTAACTCCCGGACAATCCTTACATCCTTCAACACCAAACCCTTTAATTTTAATTTTCTACGTATTTCCTTTTCAATGACATCTGCCACCCTTTCGTCGCTTTTCACCAAAGGATCATCAATTTTAAAATAGAAAATGCCTGCCGGTTTCACAGTTTTTTTATCCAAATTCCGCCTGTGGGACAATACCGCATCCAAATAAATCATCAACTGGAGCTCCAATCCGTAGTATACATCGGACAAGCAAAAATCCTTGTCCCCCGACTTATAATCCACAATCTTCACATAGCTTTCTTCCCCATCCTCCAGGATATCTACCCGGTCAATTCGCCCCTCCAGGTATATCTTTTCTCCATCAGCCAGCTCGATTTCAATGGGAGGATAGTACCCATCCCGGCCGAAACTCACCTCATAGCCCATGGGCTCAAAACCGCTCCTTTTTAAATGTTCCGTCAGGGTCCATACAGCCCTGCGGCTGATTCGCTTCAGACGATTGACCAAATACTTGTAGCGGTGGGTACTAAACAACACGCCATTGTTATAGCCCTGGACTACTTCATCAATCACCCGGTCCACAATTTCATCGCATTGTTCTCTCGTTAGCTCACGCCAATCCAGTCCATGGGTCCTCAAGGTCTTTGTAAAAGATTCCATGGATTGATGAAAAAGCTCTCCCATATCGGGGGATTCCATCCGAAACATCTCCCTTTCCTTGGGCCTTAGACCATATCTCACAAAATGAGCAAAGGGACAGTTTGCAAACTGCTCTAATCGGGACACGCTGGAACGAATGGGCGTTTCATAGAGGGCTTTGGCCCTATGGGTGCCCAAGCTGGCCACTTGATTTTGATGGAAAAAACCCTCAATGATGGCCTCCCTCCTCGGTTTCCATTCCTCCTGGGCATAGTACCATCGATATACATCCCACCACAAGGGTGCCATGGGCTTGCCATCAGCGGCAAGCCGCAAATTTTCCACCAGATATTTGAAAGTACTGTTCTTCGTGGCAATAAGATGGAGCTGTCGTTCCACATCATGGACCACATCGCTTTTCACTTGGATTCCCTTGAATATTTTTTTCACCCGATCAATTAAAATGGAAGGCCGCATGGCTTTTCCCTCTTGATCTGCCAAAGCATAACTGATCCATAAATATTCACTGGGCTTGCTAAAAGCCGAGTAAATATTAAATTTTTCCTCATAATTCTTTCCTTCGCTGTCAAAACCTATGGTCAAACCCTTTTCCTTCATGAGGTTTTTTTCTTCATCGGACAAAATCCCTTCCTCATCTTTTCCGGAAGGCAGTATGCCATCATTAACTCCAATCACGAACAATGCCTTGATGTCATGGCTTTTGGATCTTTGTATATTTCCCACCAATACCTGGTCAACGGTCGTAGGAATAATCCCCACCTCCAGAGAAGAAAAACCGGAATCTAAAATCCGTATGTACTCCTTCAAGGTCATCTTTTGCTGCCCCAATATCTCCACCAACTGATCGAAGGTATCCATGATGATATTCCAAATCTGCGTATTTTCATTGACATGCTCGTACTGCCCCTTTCGGCGGAGTTCCTCAATCCAGGCCAGCAGTTTTTCATGGGTCTTCATATCCTCCAAATAATCGTATAAAGCCCGGGTCATGGCTTCCACCGACTTTTTGCCCTTTACTTTCTTTTCCAGCCTCTCCATAGGCTCCATAAATTTTATGCGATATTGGTTCATCCGTTCCAGCGTCTCCGGTTCTCCCCACGGAAAATCTTCCTTCCATTTGACTCCTTCTATGCCATACCGCAGCACATAATTTTCCAGCTCCTCATATTCATCTCCCGATAGTCCCCCAAACCCTGTTTTAAAACAACGGAAGACATCCTCATAGCGGTAACCCCTCCGGATCACTTCCAGAGCAGACAGCAAAAATAGAATCAAGGGATTATTGGCAACAGACCTTTTTTGGTCTAGGAAATAGGGGATTTCATACTCTTCAAAAACCCGCCTGATCAAAGTTCCGTAATTTTCCAGATCTCCACATACGACGGCAATATCACTCCACCGATAAGATCGGTCCCTTACCAGGGCTAGGATTTGAGCTGCCACATTTTCTATCTCCGTGTGAAGATTGATCCCTGCAAAAACATCCAAATTCCGTATTTCTCCTTCATAGGCCCTGTAGGGATAGGCATATAATTCTTGTTCCATATGAAGGATTTCCGGTGCTTTTTTAGGACAGGCTCCCTGTTGTTGTTCTAAGTCAATGATCTGCCCCGGCAATCCCAGTCTCACGGCAATTTCATGGACTTTTCTATAGGCAAGCTCAGGAATTTTGAACAAATCTCCATCCCTCTCCCGCCCCATAAAATCCATGGGAAAGGTAATGGTTATCTTTCTGGCTGCCACCATCAATTTTTCCAGTATCCGACAAATCTGTGGAGTAAAGCTTTGAAAACCGTCAATCCAAATTTCTGCATCCTTTAAAAACTGAGCATGTCCAATTTTTTCTGCCAGCAGGTTGATATAGTCTTCCGTATCCATATAACTTCCCTGAAGATATTGATGAAACTGTCCATAGATATGGGCAATATCTTGGAGCTTGCTGCGGAGAATACTGTTTTCCTCCAGCTCTTCCCCTTTGGCAGCCAGGTCCCAGGGCAAAATATCATGCCGCTTCATTTCCCCCAGCAATCGGCAAAATTTGGCTACAAATCCCTCTTGCCTTGAAGCCTTCTTGTAGATGGTCAAATCTTTTTCGGCTTCGTCTATGATTTTTCGCAGCACCATGCTTTTTCCCTGGTCATCAAGATAGATTCTGGCAATTCCACCCACCTCATTGAGTACCCGGTGGGCCAATCGGGTAAAGCTTAGGACCTCCACCTTCAATATACCGGGAAGATTCAATTTTTCTATCAAATCCCGCTCTGCCTGTAAAGTAAACTGTTCCGGTACAATTAAAATCAACGGATGTTCAGGATAGGTTTTCAGCCTTTCCTTGATTTCCTGCAATACAAAATGGGTTTTTCCTCTGCCCGATCGTCCAAAGACATATCGAATGCTCAAAATCCCACCCCCTTTTTTTATCCTTTCACCATTATATCATGGAGGCTAGAATCATTCACCTGAAAACCATTTTCCTACACGGGAAAAACCCTCTACCGATAACGGCAAAGGGTCTCCTGCAATCTCTTCTAGGAAAGTTATGCTACTTTAATTTTTTCAGGGTCGTGATCATACCCTTGACCTGGGCTTCCTCCTCCAAGGTAAACTCGTCCTTTTGGTAAAGAATAAAGGTTAGGACTTTTTCTCCCAGTCTTACTTTGTAATAAAGCATGGTTCTGGCTGTGGAATGGTCTTCGATCAATGCACCGTAAATCTTGCCAATGCCTTTTACATCAATGGTTTCCGTCCGTTCCAAATGAAGATAGGAATCCAATGCGATTTCAGCCTTTAATGCCTCTTCGCTTACTTCCATATGGGGATCCCTGATTTCGCCGATGTTTAAGATTCTTCCTTCATCATCTTTGAATATCACCAGATCCATCTGCAGCAAGTCATTCTTGTCTTCCTTTTCTTTTTGAAAGGTTTTCGGCAGCGCTATGCTCCAATCTCCCCCTGTACCCTTATAAATCAAAGTATCCTGTCCCGGGCTGCATCCTGCCAACAAAAATAAAATCCCTATCAACCATGCAATCCCTTTCACTCTCATCATTGCTCTGTGCCCCCTTTTTTGTTATCAATGCATTAGCCCATCTTTCATAATTTTTCTCCGATCACCTTTCTGACTTTCTCTGCCAGTTCGCCGGATTCCTTGGCCGAAATGTTACCCACCTGTATGGGAGGGGAAATGATTACCTCTACCTGGGCAGGCTGGATCTTTAATTGTCCCTTTGGCATAATATGATAAGCCCCTTTGATCGTAACAGGTACAATGGGCACATTGGCCTTTAATGCCAACTTCAAACTCCCCGGTTTAAATTCTCCCAACCGCCCGTCGGCGCTTCTCGTTCCCTCGGGAAAAATGACTTGGGAATATCCTTCCTTGAGCAGTTCTGCACCCCTGTTGATAGCCTTTAAGGATTGCCTTGCATCTTCCCTATCAATGAATACACATTGCATATATTTCATCCAAGTGCTGAGAATGGGGATCCTGCTAAGCTCCTTCTTGGCGATAAAGGACTTGGGTTTATGGATGAATCCCAAAAGGATGGGAATATCAAAATTGCTTTGATGATTGCTGACAAAGAGGACGGCTCCCTCTTTGGGTACGTTTTCCTCCCCCATCACCTTGATCTGTGACCCGCTGAGATTCACCAACATTCGAGCCCACCTTTGGGCCGTCCGATGGGTGATTTCATCCCGCTCGTTGATTCTGTTCTGTCTGTTCAAAAACTGCACTTTGAGCAGTGCTGGAATCGTATAGAGCAAAGAAAAAACAAAATAAATAAACCATAAGATCGTCTTCAGCATAAAACACCTCTACAATTCTGTGAATTTAGACATAGAAATTTGTCTCTTTCTATTTTATATCATATTCTCTAAAATAGGATTCATGGTACAATAGAACTAAGCAACAGAAAAAATTTCCCATGCAAAGGAAAAAATAGGGGGCATTTTTCCATGGAAAGAATCAATAAAATCCTGAACCATCCACAATATATAGAGTATTTGGCACGAAATGCCCAGGCTGAAGCAGACCGGGTCTTCTGCCGTCACGATCTTCCCCATGCCATTGACGTTGCCAGGGTTGCCTATATCCTTGCCTTAGAAAAAAAGCTTGTCCTTCAGAAGGATATCATTTATGCAGCCGCATTGCTCCATGATATAGGCCGGTGGAAAGAATATCAAGAGGGCATTGACCATGCCGTTGCGGGGGCTGAACTGGCATCAGAGATATTGATGGATTGCGGCTTTTCCGAAGATGAAAAAAATCTCATATCGGAAGCCATAAAAACCCACCGGATCGCCGTGCCGCAAACCACAGATCTGGGCGCTATACTATATGAAAGCGACAAAATATCCCGTCTCTGCAGCCAATGCCCGGCCATCAACCAGTGCAAACACTTTACCGACGGTAGACATCCTGTGCTCTTTTATTGAGAAGGTTGCCCTTGACAATTACCGAGGGCGGGCAGGTACAATCCGAATCTTTTCTCCCTTCAGCCTACGGACAATTTGTCCAATCGGTTCCCCTTTGATCTTTAGATCGGGTGCAATTTCATAAAGAGGAACCATCACGAAGGCACGCTCCGTCATACGGGGATGAGGGAGAATTAGTTTTTCTTCATCGGAAACATAATCTTCATAAAGAAGTATATCCACATCTATGGTTCTAGGCCCCCACCTTATTTTTCGCTCCCTTTTTAATCTCTCCTCAATCCAATGACAATACTCCAACAAAGGATAGGGCTCCAGAGAAGTATCAATTTGGAGCACCACATTGACAAACCAATCCTGATCTTGATATCCCACAGGCTCCGTTTCATACCAGGAGGAAATCTTTAATACTTTGATTTTCCCATGTTCCCTCAACATGTTTATGGCCCTGTGGATGTTTTCATATTTGTCTCCCATGTTGCTTCCCAATCCCAAGTATGCCCTAGCCATTTTTCCTTCTCCTGATTTCAATCCCAAAATAATCATAGATTCCTTCAACGGGCGCCTCCGGTTTTCGGATCTGCACCTTGATTTCATCTACCCGGTCAAACCGGCTTAAAATGGATTGGGCAATATCCTCCCCAAGGGCTTCTATCAGACAAAAACATTTCTTCGTTACAATCTCTTTTACCAAACCATAAGCTTCTGCATAATTGACCGTATCCCTCACATGATCCGTCATCCCTGCTTCCTTGAGGTCCAAATACATTTCAATATCTACATAAAATTTTTGCCCCAGCATGTTTTCTTCCTTTAAAACCCCGTGATATCCGTAGAAAGCTAAATTTTTCATGATGATCTTATCCATTATACCATACCCCTCACGATGCTATCGGTTACCTTTGCAGCCCTTACATTTTCCTTTACGTCATGAACCCTGACAATATCAATTCCTTGAAGAATCCCCATCACAGTCGTGGCCAGGGTTCCCTCTACCCTTTCCTTGGGAGGCAAGTCCAATATCTTCCCTATCATGGATTTTCTGGATGTTCCCAAAAGCAGGGGATATCCCAAATCATTCAGTTCACCCAGCCTGGACATGACCACCATATTCTGTTCAGGGGTCTTTCCAAATCCTATGCCTGGGTCCAATATTATATTTTGAGGTTTGATGCCTGCGCCTATGGCAATATCGATAGAATTTTGAAAGAACCGGCAGATTTCCTCCATAATATCCCTTTCATAGGTTGTCCCCGCCTGATTGTGCATGATGATCAAGGGCACTCCATATTTGGCAACCACCGATGCCATATGGGGATCCCGCTGAAGCCCCCACACATCATTGATCATATGGGCCCCTGCCCCCAACACCTTTTCCGCAACGGCAGCCTTATAAGTGTCCACGGATATAGGTACATCCACCTCTGCCACCAATCTACTCACAACCGGCAAAATTCTTTCCATTTCCGCCTCTGCCGATACCTCCTGGGATCCCGGTCTGGTGGATTCCCCCCCCACATCGATGATATCGGCTCCTTCTTCAACCATTTTTTTCGCGTGTTCCACAGCTGCATCGATGTCGAAAAAATCTCCTCCATCAGAAAAAGAATCAGGGGTCACGTTCAATATCCCCATGATGAAGGTTCTCGTTCCAAAACAAAAATCATGCTTTCCGCATCGGATGTTTACTTTCCTGTGAAGATGATATCCTATGTTTCTCATACGCACCTCCCATTGCTATTTTCCCAAGTTGATTAAAGCCATGGCTTCTGCCCTTGCCTTGGCATCTTTGTTGAACAATCCCCTTACGGCAGAAGTAATCGTTTGGGACCCCGGCTTTTTCACGCCCCTCATGGTCATACACATATGTTCTGCCTCCACCACAACAATGACACCATGGGGAGATAATTTTTCCATGATTGCATCGGCAATCATCGTCGTCAATCTTTCTTGCAGCTGGGGTCTTCTTGCTACAGTTTCTACAACTCTTGCCAGTTTGCTAAGCCCCGTCAGTTTTCCTTTTTTAGGAATATATCCTACATGACATTTGCCAAAGAAGGGTACTAGATGATGCTCACACATGGAATAAAAAGGTATATCCTTCACCAAAACCAGTTCCTCATGCTGCTCTTGCTGGAAATATACTTCCAAATGTTCCTGGGGGTCTTCCTTTAAACCGGAAAATATCTCTTCATACATATTGGCAATTCGTTTGGGCGTATCGATCAATCCCTCCCTGTCAGGATTTTCTCCTATAGCCTCTAATATTTCTCTGATCGCTTTTTCTATCCTTTTTTTATCCAATGTTGATTCTCCTCTTCTATATTTTTTAACAACATTATTGTATCAATAAAACAACAAATCCAAAAGGACTTGTTTCTACCATTTATGTTTTACTCTGCTGAACGTTTCATCACTTCTTCCATTTTAGACATGATATAATCATATCCTTTTTCACCATGGGGAATCAAACAAAAGCTGCAGTCTTTTATGTTATGGGAATATCTGAAATTGCCGCCGCAATCTTTTTTCAGCAGATATAGAGGACAATAACAAAACAAACAGTTAAATTTTTCCTCCCCTTCTACCGGGTGGCATGGAAAATATTCACAGGCTTTATTTTGATAGAATTTATAAGACATGACGTTTTCCTCCTTATTTTGTGGCCTTGACAACGGTCGCATAGGACTGCTCCGTATATTCTTCTTCTTCAAAACCTCCATAGATCTCAATCTTTCTGAATCCAGCCTTTTCCAACATTTCTGTCATTTCTTTGCTTTTCAATGCAATCAAAGGAATTGCATTTTGGTATCTTTTCTCCTCTCCATTCTCGCGAATCACCAGTTCTGTATGAAAATCCACCTTTTCTTCTTGCTCTTTATAAGAATATTTCCGAATAAAGGTTACTCCCTTGTCCTTTCTGTCTATGGTAGGCAAGCTGTCAATATGGTATTTTATAATTCTGTCATAATTGATGATCTGAAGCACCAGCTTCCCGTCATCCGAAAGCATGGCATAGGCATCCTTTATCAACCTTTCTATGGTCTCCTTGTTGTCTAAATGGACAATGGAATTGCCGATGCAAAAAATCAAGTCATATTGTTCTCCTGCAAAAATTTCCTTTATTTTGGTCATGTCTCCTTGGACAAAACGGATAGCGACATCTTTTCCCTTGGCCTTGGCCAGCTGAATCATGGCCCCATCCAGATCAATGCCGTCTACCTTATGGCCTTCTGCAGCCAAAGGTATAGAATAATTTCCTGTACCACAGGCCATATCCAATACTTTCGATCCAGGCCTTAAGCCCTTTCTTAGAAAATGCAAGGTCTCATCATCCCTTGGAAAAACAATATCATAGACACCGCTTAACACTTCGTAAAATTGCATCCTATCACCTCTATCATCATTTGTTTTATTCATTCTATCTTGATATCCTTTTTTCCTTTTGATAAGCATAAAATCTTTCATACTTCAATGATTTTCAATCCTATTTCCTGATACATGCTGCATAATAATATTTTAATTTTGTTCTTCTGTGATATCCTCATCTTGATGAAAATGATCCTCCTGTTTATCAAGATAGATGCGGTTGGCAGAATCTACGGTGGCATAGAAAACCTCTTTTATATCCCGTACATTCATCATTTTCAGCTGATCCAGCAGCCACTTGACAGTTAAACCCCTCTGTTTCAGGTTCTCGTAAATGATATTTCCCGTAACGATAACCTCCGTAGGCATTTCTTCTTGTTTTGTTTGAAGACTTAGGTCTTCCGCCTTTACATATTCTTTGGAGGCTATTTTCATAACGCTGATCTCCCCTGTAGTCTCCAGAATACCGTATTTTACACAGGCAACATCAAACACATCCTTTTTCCTCAGCAAATGGGTCAGTTCATCTACGGAATAATGAAACCTTGCCAGGTTCTTTTCTAAAATCTTTCCATTCCGAATTACAATAACCGGCTCCCCTTGAATAATTTTTGAAATCTTTCTGTTTTTTGTGCTGATATATGCCATGAAATAAGTGAGTCCGCCAAACAGCACCAAACCGATCAAATGATGCCAAGTCCTCTGATTTAGATCCGTAGCCAAGGTTGCTGCAATGGAACCAAAGGTAATGCCGTTAATATAGTCGAATAAAGTTAGCTGTGCCACCTGTTGCCGACCTAATATTCTCGTGATAAACAAAATTGTAAAGAAAGCCAGTATTGTCTGCAAAAAAACTTCAATAATCGCCTTCATCTTTTTCCTTCCTCCGGATAAATTCTCTTTTTCCAATCATACTAATAATGTGATACAGTTTTGAGATTTTTATGCGGGAGGTAGACCCTTATGCGCCTGTGGCTGCAAGCCGTTCTGACTTTTTCTTTTATTGTTTTGGGATTTATCCTCATCTATTGGCTGCATAAACATGAAAAAATATAGGCAATTGAAGAAAATGTTTTTGTTTTATATACTTATTTTGTGGTATGTAATACATAAGACAGTAAGGGGAGGATTTCATATGATCAGTGAAAAACTAATGAGCGAATTGAATGAACAACTAAAGCATGAACTTTTTTCTTCCAATCTTTATCTGGCCATGGCCGCCTATTGTGCCGAAGAAGATCTAATGGGCTTTGCCAATTTCTTTAGAGTCCAAGCAGAAGAAGAAAGATTCCACGCTATGAAATTTTTTGACTATATCATAGAGATGAATGGAAGGGCAAGAATTCCAGCAATTGATGAACCAAAAAATAATTTTGCTTCCATCTTGGATGCATTCAGACAAGCCTACACCCATGAACAATTTGTAACCAAGAGAATTTACCACCTGACAGACTTAGCCATGGAGGAAAGGGAACATGCGACCATCAGTTTCCTAAAGTGGTTTGTTGATGAACAAGTAGAAGAAGAGTCTATGTTTAACGGTTTGGTAAAGAAACTTGAAAGAATCGCAGACAATCCCAATGCCCTTTATATGCTGGATGGGGAACTGGCCCAGAGAACTTTCACACCACCGTCAGATGCCAAACAAGCTTAATTTAATTTTATAAAAAATGAAACAACACCGTTTCCTTTTCATCGGGAACGGTGTTGTTGTATAAATTGACAGGCCCCCAGCACCTGTTCTGATTTGTCTATATAGTTTCCAGACTTTTTTTTACATATCTTAGAAATGCTTCATAATTTGCTATCTCCGTTGCATACATTTCCTGCTCTATCAGTTTATATGTTTTTGTTTCCTCAAAATCAAAACAAACCTTCCCCTGATAGATATAGGATGCATTGCCGATAAATTCAACCTTATACTTTTCTACAGCGTCTTTATGGACAATACACTGAATCATCCCGCCATCATTAAAGACTTTGACTTCTCTTCCCAATCTTTTGGAATCATGGCAACAGACGATGATGCTGGAGGCAGTCATCCCTGTGCCACAGGATTGAGTCAAACCAACCCCTCGTTCATAGGTCTTTACATAAATGCTTTGTTCATCCAGAATCTTTACGAAGTTCACATTGACTCCCTTAGGAAACACTTCTTTTATGTTGTTTGCCTTTTCTCCAATTTCCTTTAATACCCTCTCATCAATATGGTCCACAATGGACACAATATGGGGATTGGATATGCTTAAAGCACTAAATTCTACTGTATTCGATAAGGACTCTATCTTTTGGAACAGATGCCGGTCTGCCGGACCGTTCATGGGCAGCGTCTTTATATCAAAAGAAATGGTATCGATGGTAATTTGAATGGTAGTAATACCCTCATAAATATCCTCTGCTTTCTTTACCATGTATTTCCCTTTCATTGTTTCAATTTCAACGGAATCCTTTCCGGATATTTCAATCACATAGCGGCCTACACACCGCAAACCATTGCCGCACATCTCAGGCTCGGAACCATCAGCATTAAAGATTCTCATCTTTCCGTCAGCAAAAGTACTCTTCTGAACAAATAGAATACCATCGGCTCCAACAGGTCCTTTGCGATCACAAATTTCCCTCGCCAATAATACTCTTTGCTCTTCCGTAAAATCATAAAAGTCATTGATTTCATCAATCAGCACAAAATCATTGCCCGTTCCATGACATTTTAAAATATCCACTATCATTGGACAGAACTCCTTCCCTCCAGTATTTTTCATTTTACCGTAAGCTTAATTATGCATTTCCCCTAATATTTTTTCATATATTTCACTTTATCATATTCATGATCAAAATGAAAAGCATAAATTTTTTCTATATATTCTATGATACCCATCTTTCATAGAATAGGGAAATTACATAGATTTCAACATATTCACCCTTTTCATAATCCTTTGGGCAATTTTCGGTTCCTTGCTCTTGAGCCGTTGGAAATATTTTTTCATATCTCCATCAAAGGGCAGTTTATTTCCAAATAAAATCATTTCCAAAGATTGTCTTACCTGGTGCAGTATTTGACTTTCATCCTCATCGGGATAATTTTCGATGGCAACCAATGTCATGCTCAAACTTTCCACAACTTTTCCTTCTTCAAAATTTTTCTTTAGGCTTTCCGAAAAGCCTTTCCACACTTCTACATCACCATATTTCCCGTTTTCCACAATGCGATCCATTAGGGCTTTGGCATAGCCGATAATACAGTTTCTTCCCTGGCATTTCCCGCAGTATCTTTCTCCTAAACAGATTTCATTCACTGCCCCTTTAATTCGGTGGGTATATTCGTAAAGGGTTAGGGCTGCTTCCCGAAAGGCAGACAATTCTCCCCGCTTCCTCAGTTCCAAGGAAGGTTTTAAAATTGTATAGGCGACGATACCAACGATAATGGAAAAGATGCCGAGATAAGATGGATTTATAAAAGTTTTTGGCACTGTGGCATATAATTTGGTGACACCAAAAAACATGAAAATGAATGCAGAGGCAATTTTCATGGTGAATTCCGGTACCCGGTCGCCAATTTTGCTGCCTACGAAGATACCTAATCCACTGGTTAGGATCATTCCTGTAACGGTTCCTATCAGCACGAACAAGGGATCATTGGCGTCTACCGATAGGGTAATAGCCGTCAACTGGGTCTTATCCCCCAGTTCCCCTATAAAAAAGGCCATCGCCACCGTCAGAACAGGCCCGAACCTTCCCTTAACATCCTCCTCTTCCTCTTCCCCCTTCTCGCTTTTTAATGTCCACAAAGCAAAACCTACAAAAGAAATACCTGCGATCATCTGTATAGTATTCATGGGGATAATGCTAGA
Organism: Thermotalea metallivorans; assembly: GCF_001562415.1. Taxonomy (GTDB): domain Bacteria; phylum Bacillota; class Clostridia; order Peptostreptococcales; family Thermotaleaceae; genus Thermotalea; species Thermotalea metallivorans. Next base: position 29,619 of record NZ_LOEE01000042.1, read on the forward strand.
AAGATAAGAACCTAATACAACGGCAATCCCATGATTGAGAAGAGACCCTACTAATACCCCCAACAGCACCTTTTGCACAGGAAACTGGGTAGCAAAAGCCATCGCTAAGATTTGGGTCTTGTCCCCCATCTCCGCCATGAAAATTAAAAATAAAGATCGGATAAATTCCTGAAACATGGAAAAAGACCTCCCTGCATGTGAAATAAAAGGCGACACTCTTAACTTAATAAAGCTATTTCAAAAACAGCTCCATTAAGCTAAAAGTCTCGCCCCTTTAGAAACTTGTTCTGAAGCAAATAGGACCAGGTATTTCACCAGCATGTTGATCCTATTTATGACCCATGGCCACAGCTACTCCCTTTTAGCATATCTCCAACGAATACTAATATATCATATGCAGGTTGCAATGGCAATAGCCGTTAATACAAAAACTCCTTAAAACCACCTCAAGCAAAATCCCCTTTTACTTTATGTTGTATTTCTCCATCCGATAAATTAGAGTATGTCTTGTAATACCTAGCAATTTTGCTGCATGGGTCTGATTATAGTCTGTCCTCTTTAAGGCCTGTTCAATCAAACTTTTCTCAACCTTCTCCAAATCAATACCCTCCTCTGGCAGCAGGAAGGCAGGAATTTCGCTGTTGTAAAACAGAATCTCTTTCGGTAGCACATCCTTCGTCACTTTTTCTCCATGATTGAGAATAACGATTCTTTCAATGACGTTCTCCAGTTCCCGGATATTTCCCTTCCAAGGATAATGGGTCAAAGCCTCCATAGCTTCTTTATCAAAGAACAATTTGTCCCTCCCGATTTCTGCACAGTATTTCTCCGTAAAAAATTCAATTAGTTTAGGAATGTCCTCCTTTCTTTCCCGCAGGGGGGGCAGTTCAATGGGAATTACATTTAGCCGGTAAAATAAGTCCTCCCGAAACTCTCCCTTTTCTACCATTTCTCTTAAATTCCTATTGGTTGCAGCCACAATCCTCACATCTACTTTTATCGTCTCCGTTCCACCGACCCGCTCAAATTCCTTTTCCTGCAATACCCTTAAAAGTTTTACTTGAATCGCCGGGCTTAATTCTCCCACTTCGTCGAGAAAAATTGTTCCCCCGTCGGCACGTTCAAATCTGCCGGCTTTTTTTGCGATGGCACCTGTAAAGGCTCCCTTTTCATGGCCGAAGAGCTCACTTTCCAACAGAGTCTCCGGCAAAGCCCCACAGTTTACTTTGATGTATGGCTTATGCTTTCGATTGCTGTTAAAGTGAATGGCATTGGCAATCAATTCTTTTCCTGTCCCGCTTTCCCCCGTAATTAAAACAGTGGCACTGCTATTGGCAACTCGGCTGACGATTTGCAACACTTCCCGGATTTTCTCGCTTTCTCCGATAATGACTTTCCCGGTGTTTTTATTTAATTCCTCTGTCAGAAATTCGATTTGCTCTTGCATATTTCCTACATTGAGGGCCTTCTCGATAACAACCTTTAATTCCTCAAGATCAAAGGGTTTTGATATATAATCTAAGGCTCCCAGCTTCATGGCTTCAATGGCACTTTCCATAGTGCCATGGGCTGTAATCATGATAACGGGTACCTTTCCATTCAAGCTTTTTATCTCCTTTAAGGCCTCCATTCCATCCTTTTTCGGCATCTTCAAATCCAACAGGATAAGGTCGGGTTCCTCCTGCCGGGTCATTTCTACCGCTTCAACCCCATCCCCTGCCGTAATGATCCTATATCCTTCATTCTTGAGGGCCTTTTTCATAGCCCAAATCATATTTTTCTCATCATCTGCAATCAAGATTTTTTTTGACATCTTCCGCTCCTCCTCTTGGATGTTTTGGCAAAAATATATCAATTTGGGTACCCCGATGGATTTCACTTTCAATTTCTATATATCCTTTATGCTCCTCGATAATTCTATGGGTGATGGCAAGCCCTAAGCCCGTACCCTTTTCTTTATTTGTATAGAATGGCTCAAATATTTTTTCCAATTTTTCTTTCTCAATGCCTATCCCTTCGTCAATGAAAGAAATTTTTATCCAATCTTCTTCGACCTGCAGCTTGATGCACAGATTCCCCCCCTCGGGCATCGCCTGGATATCATTGATAATGATATTGACAAAGGCCTGTTTCAATTTATCGGCATCTACATAGACCATCGAATCATCCATGCATTGATAATCAACCTTTACCTTATATTGTTCCGCATATTTTTTGGTAATCCGCAGCACATCCATGATGATCCGATCCATGCTTTGGAGCCTATAGTGAAACACACTGGGTTTGGCAAAGTCCAACAATTCTTGAATCACACGGTTCGCCCGATCAACCTCTGCTTCAATGATTTCCAATCCCTCCCTGGTATCGGCATCAACTGCATCTTTACGCATGATCTGGCATATGGTTTTGATAATCCCCAAAGGATTTCGGATTTCATGGGCAATCCCCGAGGCCAATTCTCCTACGGCTGACAGTTTTTCAACCCTTCTGATCTGATTTTCCAGGCGCTTTACCTCCGTAATATCCTCCATTACAATGACCATTCCCTCCATACGATTTAGAATGTTCTTCAAAGGGTATCCGTGAATTTTTATGATGGTTTTCTTTTCTTGCTCCTTCAGGATTCTTGTCTCATATCCCTGTATGGTTGTTTCCTTTCCGATGGCCTCTGCCATCACATTTTTTATTTCGCCGGGATTTTCAAAATAATCATAGATATAGGTACGCTCTGCCTCCCCCTTTATATTTAGCAGGGATTTCCCTTCCCGATTGATAGAATGAATCAACATATTTTTATCAATAGCGACGACCCCGTTCAATATACTATCCAGTATATTTTGTGTATAATTTTCCAAATCCGTCAGCCTCATAATCTGGACTTCCAAAAGCCGCCTTACCTTTGATTCTGATTCTACCAATGCCCCTGTAATGGCCCCCACAATCAAGAACATGGAAATTTCTAAAAACTGATTGATCACCTCAATATTAATTCTTCCAAAATAGATCAGCAAATGGGGTGCATACAGCACCACCACTGCCAATGTAGAAAGCATGGCACCCTTTAGTCCGAATTTAAATGCAGCCAATATAATGGGAATATAATATAATCTGCGGTAGAAATCATGAAATCCCCAGATATAGGATGTAGTAAAATAATGGAGCAACGTAATGACAGCAATGCTCATGGCTATCCACCAGATATATTTTCTTTTTGACTTCATTTCTTCACCCTCTCGCCTTCATTGGGTCAAATCTCTCCATCCAAACATGGAACTTCCCTATCAAGCATAAACGACAATTTTCTTTACAATATCTCCATAAAGATTCGTAACCTCAACCTTGGAAAAACCTGTCTTATATACATTTTCCACTGTCCTTCGATTGATATTGGCACCATATACATTGACCACCAGGGGATTCAATACATCCATGATAAGACCTAATACCTTCTTTTCGCTTCTCACATGCTCAATCATTATAATTTTTCCGCCAGGCTTGCATACTCTTTTCATTTCCTTTAAACCTTTGATAGGATCAGGTACAGAACAAAAAACACAGGTGGTGAATATGGTATCAAAGGAATGATCTGGAAAATTCATCGCCTGGACATCCATATGAATCAAATGTACCTTTTTATTAAGTTTTTGCGCCTTCTTTTTTGCCTTTTCCAGCATCTTTTCGCTAAAATCAATGGCTGTAATATCGAGTTCATCAGGATAGTATTCAATATTCTTCCCCGTGCCCACACCTACCTCTAGAACCTTTCCCTTTAGTTCCTGCATCACTGCCAGACGCCATTCCCTTAAAGCCATAACCTCCATCGGTTTTTCCAATAGATCATACAGGGCCGATACCCTGTCATATCTTCTCCTTATTTTTTCGGTAAGGTCGTCCATTTCTTTATCCTCTCCTTTTTATATCATTTGGATGATATATGCCCAAAAACCCGTTGATAGCAAACGCTATATCTGCCAACTATTTTTGCAAAAAACATGCCGCATTTTTAGAATAATTATATTATGTCTCCCTAAGGCCATGCCTCGACCCTTTCATCCATTCTCATATCATTTTTCCCTAGAATCTGTATTGTTGCAATAATAAGGCCAAAATGCCTAAGAAAAGGCCTGGATCACAGAAAAATTTTAGGCCCCAGATTCTCCCAGAGCCTATTTCCTTGCAGATCCTTTATGATTTTGGAGGCCATGCTTTTCTACCCTCTACATTATTTTTTCATAAATCCCTCAAGCAAATGCCTTCGAATAATTGCAAAATTTTGAAATAATCTGTCCCCAAAGGCAAAAATAGCAGCATAATATAAGGGTACACCCAATCTGTCACCAATATATGCCAGAATACCAGCCAAAACAGCATTGCCAAAAAAACCGGACACAAATATGGCCGTATTGAACTTTTTTTCCATATGTGCCCGGATCGCTCCGAACACTGAATCTAAAGCTGCCAATATGGCCACAGACATATATAAAGAATAGGATGTGGGATATGTGATCGGCAAGTACATGCCTAACAGAACACCGATGAGCAATCCAATCAAGATAATAACCAATTTATACACCTTCTTCTGCCGGTTTTAAATACTGAAAATCTATTTCTTCAGAATACTTCGGTATTTTTATATTTAATACAGTATTTACTTCTATATATAAACCTACGATTTCCTTTAGAAACCGTGCATAGGTGCCGGGTGCATTCAAAGCAGCTTCCAATGTTTTAGGATCTCCAATGGCTTTGATGACAAAAGGTTGTGCAAATACCTGGTTGTTAATTCTGATGGTATATCCGGCACAGCTCATCTCGGAAGTAGCCAATAGCCTTTGACCATTGATGGATATAGCCTCCGCACCGGCAACTTTAAGATCATTCACCAGATTCAGTACATCAATATCATGGACCAGTACATTATTGGGATCTTCTCCTTCGTATAACTCCCTTGTTCCATCATTGACAACCAGTATGATGCCGGGTCCCTCCACATCAACAAAACCGCCAATAAGCTTTTGCTCTTCCAATTCCTTCTGCATTGCCTCCTTGATGACGCCACCCTCTTGTTTTATTTTTTTGTATTCCTCCATTTGTTTTTTCTTCTCCAAGATCATTTTCTGCAGATTTTCCATTTCCTTTCTTTCACTCTCGATGGCCACCTTGTAATCATGAATGACCTTTAGGGGAACATAAAGGTATTCTCCTTTTACATTTTTTGCCTGCAAGGAAATGGCAAATCCCACAAGGATGGAAAATAATAGGATATTCAACTTCCATACATTGTATTTCATATCATCACCTCGGCTACTGAGCCTTCTCATTGGCAGGTTTGGCATAGCGCAGTTTCACTACGCCATTGTACCCTGGAATCACTACTTCATCCTGCTTTTTTACGGCGACCTGGAGATTAAATCGTTCCTTCATTTCCCAAATAATCCCATACCTTATATTTAATGTAGCCTCCAATGCGTCCGGGTTTCCAATGGCCTTTATGATGAAAGGAGGTGCCGTGGGAATCGAATTAATGTTTACATTATTGCCAGCAAGGCTAATTTCCGTACGGGATACAATCCGCTGCTCATTGATAGCAATGGCTTCTGCCCCAGCGTCATTCAGCTTATTGACCAAACTTAACAGCAAATCATAATTAGACATGATGACACTTCTGTCAGAAGAAAAATCCGGATCTGCCGGCGGATCATCCACCACTACCACAACCCCTGGTCCTTTTACAGCCTTAAATCCGGAGATTAGCTTATATTTTTCAATATCCGCCCGGATCGTTTTTGCCAATGCATCCTGTTTTGACTCTGCTTCTTCAATTTCCTTAATTTGTTCTTCCATTTTGTTAATTTCACTTAACAGCTGCTGCTTTTCTTCTTTTGCGTTTTTTAACTCTTCTGCCAACTCTTTTGCCTTTTGTGTAGGGGCGACGCCACCATAATAGTTTTCTTGCACACTTCTGAATTGCAAGGCAAGGGCCAGCCCTAAAACAATACATACAACGCCGACAGCTAACTGTGCTTTCAATCCTTTCATTTTTACCTCCCGTTGGTTATATCCAAAACAAATTCCCTTTCTCTAGACCTAGCGTAGGCACCCCATAACATTTTTACAATGCATATATTTCCCTAAAAACCTATATATCTTGCGTATAGGGATTTGGCCTGATTGATGTCTGAAATATTCTTTAAGATCGCCCTGCCATCATAAAAAAGAGTAAACTGCACATTTTCTGCCTGAAACTTTAAATAAAATGGATTTTTCTTTGCTTCTATGCCAATTCCCTGCAGTTTGTCCATCAGCTGATCTACGGAAATTTCGCTGTTCATCGGATTGATCTGCACGCTGTCTTTTCCGCAAAGATACACGGCTTCTTCCGAGTCACGATGCAAAAAGTCGTAGTTTTTCTTGCCGCAGGCAGGACAATTTTCTTTTTTTCTCTTTTCCACCACCTCAAAATCATTGTTCCATATATCTATAAAACGTATACCTCTGATCAATGCATCTTTTTTTCCAATAAGCAGTTTCATTGCCTCCGTTGACTGCAGTGAAGCAATGATATTGGTAATGCCGTTTAAAACCCCTACCTGATCACAGGTGTCTACGGAACCTGCCGGCGGCATGTCCGGCATAATGCAACGGAAACATGGGGTCTCTCCGGGAATCATGGTATGGGTCATGCCCATACTGCCGATGGCACCCCCATAAATCCAGGGAATTTCTAATTTTACGGACACGTCATTGATCAAGTAGCGTATATGAAAATTATCCGTTGCATCCAAAATCAAGTCCATCCCCCGACAGATATCGATGATATTGCGTGTATTGACATCTGCAACCACACTTTCAACGGTTATCTCCGAATTTATTTTCCTAAGCTTATAGGCCGCGGCAACTGCCTTTGGCAGATTATTTTCAATATCTTCTTCGTCGAAAAGAATTTGTCTTTGCAGATTGGATCGTTCGATATAATCCCGGTCTACCAGCTTGATGTATCCAACACCTGCCCTTGCCAAATTGTTTGCCGATACCGTACCCAAGGCACCACATCCTATGATAACCACCTTTGATTGCTGTAATTTTTCCTGACCATCTATACCGATCTGTTCAAAAATAATCTGTTTGGCATATCTGTCCATACTTCCAACCTCCTTAAACATAAGTATTATACCATATAAATATAGCTAGTGGATAGTCCACTAGCTACAGTTATCACTTAAAGGGGGGAACCTTTAAATGATTTTGTTATAGGATTGTACAGCAATTTCTGTGCCAATATTTTATCTACTTTTTCTCGTTTATGCCTAAGCCAAAAATCGGAAAACCGCCAAAGAGAAAAAAGATGATGATGATCCAGAAGAATATATCAAAACCTAAGCCTGGGAATATCTCTTTTGTGGGAGATTGGCTCTCCAAAACAGCCGGCAGATCTTGTTTTTTACTCATGCGATCGGGCCCCCTTCATACCATTCGCTATTTTTATGCATCAGCTTCTCTCTATAATATAGTATTAAATAAACCATCTACCTGCTACAAATAAATAAAAGATTCTTCATATTTTATGGATTTACAAGGCTAGAATGGAATTTATACAAAGGCTATATTTCTTAGGATAGTCTATCTTTACTAGGGCTAATCGCTTAGTAATTTTCCTAATTTTACAGTAGAAAGGTCCCAGTGTAGCAAAAGCCTTATTCAGTGTGTCATTTCCCACAAATAATAAAAAAAGTCTTCCGTTGGAAGATGTAAAGGAAGACTTTGTTGAAACACATGATGGAAATTATGATTGATCCACAATTTATAAAAGTACATAATTTCCTGTGTGTTATAAAAATTTGGCTTTCATCACATATCTTGCATCCTTTAAAAAGACAATTGTAAATTTTGGCATAAAGCTTGCTCGATAGATTTTATGGAATACGATCTTTTCTTATGTCGATGGGAGGTTGATAGCAAAGGAATGTTCAAAAATAAAAAACTTTTTATGAAGTTATATTTGAATTCAGGAGGATCAGACAATGAAAAGGAAAAAATTATTGTTCACAGGGTTGTTCGTTTTCTTGGCCATGGCAATCTCTGCATGTGCATCAACGGATGTAGTAGGTAAATTCGCCAAATCGTCCTTTCAAACACTGGTAGAAGAGAACAAAGACATGGTTTTCTTCGACGACAAATGGCAAAGCTGGTCCATAGCGTCCCCCGATGGTGAAAAATTTTTATGGAGCAGAGATTTTAGCGCAACAAACCCTGACGTAGCCTTTGAAATCAATGGGAAACCCTTTATCGATGCCGGCTTGGACGTGTCAAAGCTTCCACAAGAACAGTACAAATATGATGCTATTTCCGGCAAGCTCTATATACTTTCAGAAATCAGCGGAGAAAAATTCATTTATTCCGGTGAGCCTACCCCTTCTGCTTCCTTTAGCCTCATTGTAGACAAACATAGAAATTTCATCGGGTATCATGTAAAACTGGATCATTATGGTATAAAAGTTGGGGATGATCATAAATTTGAATGGGCAAAGGATATGGCAAAAAATGATAAGGACATTGTCTTTGTACTGAATCCCCAACCCCTGATTAAAGCAGGTGTCGATCCTACAAAAGTAACTGGTTGGATATTTACCAAGGTAGAAGATATGGACAAGGAATTCGATGTATTTTTAAAACCTTTCGACTTAAAATAAAAGATTATTCTTGACAATCCTTTTAAAAATATGCTACGGGCCAGTGATCTTCCCACTGGTCCTCTTTTTTCCAACATAATAAGGAGGTTTTGCTTTATGATGAATCTGCAAAAAAAATACGAAAATCTAAAGGCCTTGTTGCTGCAACTGAAAAGTGCTGCAATTGCTTTTTCCGGTGGTGTCGACAGCACCTTTCTCCTAAAGGTTGCCCATGATGTTCTCGGTGACAACGTTATCGCCGTAACAGCCAGATCCTCTACTTATCCTGAAAGGGAATTCCATGGGGCAAAGGCATATGCTGAAGGAATAGGCGTAAAGCATGTCATTATTATTTCTGAAGAATTAGAAATAGAAGGTTTTTCTCAAAATCCCGTGAATCGCTGCTATTATTGCAAGCGTGAGCTTTTCTCTAAAATCCGGGATGTGGCCGACCAGCACGGCCTAAAGCATGTTCTGGACGGTTCCAACTTTGACGACCTAGGGGACTATAGACCCGGTATGGAGGCTGCTAAGGAATTGCATGTAATCAGCCCCTTAAAAGAAGCCGGTTTCACAAAAAATGATATCCGAGCATTATCCAAGCAAATGAATATTCCTACATGGAATAAACCTTCCTTTGCCTGTCTGTCCTCCAGATTTCCCTATGGCCATGAGATTACAGAAGAAAAATTAAAAATGGTAGAAGCGGCGGAGCAGATACTGTTGGATATGGGATTTCGTCAAGTCAGGGTAAGACATCATGGGGAAATTGCCAGAATAGAAGTAGGGCCAGAAGAAAGGGAGAAATTCTTTGATTTGCCATTGATGGATTTTGTAGGACAATCTTTTAAAAAATTAGGATTTGCTTATGTTACCCTGGATTTAGCGGGTTATCGAACAGGAAGCATGAACGAAGGACTATCCCTATAGCTTGTAACCATTTTATTTGTTGGACATATTATATTATCGCAAGGGGATAGAATTTGAAAGGGGGTGTAAAGGATTATGAAAAATAATCAGGGTCAAAATACCTATGCCTTGGATTTAGTAATTTTGCCCAATGATAAAATGGAGCAGTTTAACGAATTTGTAAAACAGTATGGAAACCTGCCAGACAAATATATTTTTAGGGAGATTGCAAGGGTAAAAAATGAAGTTTCAAGCGATATGTTGCAGCAGCATGTCAAGCGTCTGGATTCCCTTTCAAAGCTAGAAGGCTTTGTCACAGATTACCATCAACAAAGAATTGATATGGTAAAAAGAATACTGGCCTCAGAAACAAAAGTTTCTCAACCCAAATCCCAACAACAAGCGGGAATAGAAACCCAATTCTGGACCGGTTCCAGCTTGCTTCTTTGGTTTTTACTTTTGACAGCAATTTGGCGCAGACCTTTCTTTAGGAGACCTTATTTCGGTTACCCATATATTTACTAAAGCCTGCCATATACGTGGCAATCAAGCTCTTCCATTTGATCTCAGAAATATGAAAAATCAAAGTTTACTTTGGTAAAGTTATTCTTTTATAAATCTATCCATGTTTTATTTAATGGCATAGAGTCATGATTGCCACGTATATAGAAATTTATTTTTGTAATAAATTATTTTTCCTTTAGATCTTCTTATGCAGCGTAATCTAAAAAGAAAGTACAAATATTACAAAATCTCAAAATAACAAGGAGATAATGTTATGGCAACGATGAATTTAAAAGTAGTATCACAAACTTATCTTGGAAAGCATGAAATCAAAGCAGTGTTTGACATCAGTGGCTTAAGTTCTGGTCAATCTGTTAATGTAATTTGTCAAAGCGTAGACGGCAAAAAATGGAGCTATACCTTTACAAGTAATGGTACAGACATCACTCGCATTTTTAATGTTGATGCTTTTGGATGGTACAAAGTTTATATGAAAGATAGTCTCGGCAATATTTCAACAACAAAAACAGTACTCGTAGCAATTGCTACCGTCGGTCAAGGTATTGATACTTTAAGTCATACATTTACTAAAAATGATATAGCCCTTATTGGCGGATCTACTGGCCTAACGGTTGATTTTATTATTTCAACTATTATTGCTTATGCAGGATTGCAGATTAGATTCTTAAAAGATAAAGCGACTGCTACAAAACTCCTAGGGGCCTTTATCGGTGCCAGAATTATGCTCGAGGCACCTCTAAGTCAATTACCACAAGAAGGCTATATTGTTAAAGTAAGGGAGTATCAGTATTATGACAGAATAGAATGTTATTTGCACTATTTTAATGCAAATTATGTCCCACTAATGAATCCGGTAAAACTGTGTACTACAACACTTACACAGTTCTAATATATTAAGGGAGTCTAAGACTCCCTTAATATATTAGAAGAATATATATAAGTGTTACGGTAAGCATATCATATAGTGACAATGAATTTGCAAATAATTTTTTTTGATAATTTAAACCAGAATAAGATAGAATTAAAAACAAACAACAATAGATGGTAAACATACAAAGTCTGTATGTGTTCTTACTATTAAACATGTTTGATAGCCTTACCGTTATTTTTAACTTAATATTTAATAGGTGTATTAAAATTAAATATACTAATAAAATTAAAGACACTTTTGCAAAATTCATATAAACCTCCATTCCGCCGCTACCGCTGGCAGTATAATGCACCCCGTTATCAAGACACTAAAATTAAAATTTAAAATTAAAATTTTTAAGTTATCTTGATCTCCTTCTCTACAATATGTTTTTTTGTATTCTAAGCAGCCGTATAGAGCTTATACGGATACTCATAATCCAAGGATTAAAATTGTAAAAATGAATGTATTCGTTAATTAGACTTCTTAATTTTCTTGGCGTACTATATTCAAAAATATAGAGTTTTTCTTGCTTTATGTTGCGAAAGAATCCCTCTGTTATTGCATTGTCTGTTGCTCGTCCCTTACTATCCATACGGATCCTAACATGGTTTTCCTTAAGTAAATCAATATATTCGTTACTAGTAAATTGACTACCTTGATCACTGTTCATAATCTCTGGTATAGCTTTTTTAAATGCTCGTTGAAGGATCTCTATCATAAAACCAGTTTCCATCGTGTTTGAAAGCTCATGGTCTATGATACATCTTGAATACCAATCGATGATGACGAATAAGTACATCCAGCCCTTTGGCATAGAGACATAGGTAATATCCACACCCCACACTTGATTAGCCCTTGTAATGGGTAGATTTCTTAACAAATAGGGGTATACCTTATGAGCCTTGTTTCTTTTGCTTAAATTCGGTCCTGGATAGATTACATATATCCCCATTTCCCCCATATACCGTTTTTCAGTACTAGAATTTTCTTTTGCAAATACGGTATGCATGTTTGCTAGAAATTCACTTTTCCACCTTGATAGCATGTTAGGATGGATCTGATACGCTTGAGCAATTTCTGATGAGGTTTTTTCTACTCTCAGCAGTTCTAATACTATTTTTGATTTTTCTTCCGGGGTAAAATGTCGTCTTTTCATATTCTTATTATAACTTATTTTTCAACTTTTTGTGTCCAACTCCCTGGGTTCATTATATCTTTTGTTTTTCGGTCTGTTATGACAGGCCGGTTGCCTTCCGGCGAGGACGGGGTTTGGGGCAGAGCCCCAAGGTTTTCGTTTTCATATTCTCTTTTCCATGACTCCATTCTAACTTATTTTAGGCCTTTTATATGTCTTGTTTTCTGGTATCATTATACTTTAATTCTCTGATCGTTTTTCTTTCCTTAGAACCAATATATGCTTTACTAGACGATAAGTTAGATATGCTATTGCAAAACTATATATTTTCATTCCTAAATTGAGGTATATCGAAATAGTAAGTATAACAAGTATAGTTATTATATCATATTTTTTGCGCTTCTTATTACATCTTTCAATATATTCATCAAGCTGTTGAAGCGAATGGCTACTGCTTCTTTTACCCATATATTCATCTCCTGAATACTTATTTAGCTTACAAATCGGTCTTATAAATCATTTACAATTTACACATTCTATTTTGTACTGTTCCCCATATCAACACTTCCTCCATTTGAACAGGATAAGGATTTTCTATAAAAATTCTGTACTTTTACAGTATTCAATCACTCCTCTTTTTCTGCACTTCTTAATCTCATGATAACATAACAACTCTATAGGTGCTATGAATTTATAATATAATAGAATCATCCACAGTTTTCATTTTCTATCACAAACAAAAGGAGATGGGTTTATGTTCCTTTTATTGCTTTTTATTGTTCTATTAGGAATCCCACTATTGGCTCTCAGCTTTCATTTTTCTAATCTGGTGATTGATCCAAAAACTTTGGATGATATTCATATATTGAATGACTATGCAGAAAAGGGACTGATCGATCTGACATCCTTTCAATCTCTTCAAAAAGAAGAAATCTGGCTTGGATCCCCTTATGGCTACAGGATGCGAGGATGGTTTTTCCCTTATCATGGTGCAACAAAAACAGTGATCCTATGTCATGGCATCACCATGAATCTCTATGGCTCCATGAAATATTTCCATATTTTTTACCGTCGGGGTTTCAATATCTTGGTTTATGATCATAGAAGTCATGGGAAAAGTGGCGGCAAATATACCACCCTGGGTTATTATGAAAAATATGATTTGAAAGCATGGGTCGATTGGATTCGGAATAGAACGGGTCCCCATTCCATCGTGGGAATCCATGGGGAGTCCATGGGTGCAGCCATAGCCCTGCAATATGCTGCCATGGATCATCGCATCGCTTTTTCCATCGCTGACTGTTCTTTTTCCGATTTATACGAGCTTCTTCAGTTCCGTCTTTGGGAAGAGTACAAGCTTCCTCCCTTTCCCATTCTCCATGGGGCAAACCTTATTACCTATTTGAGAACAAAGGCTTTTTTTCAAGACATATCCCCAATCCGGACCATAAAAGAAATCACAGCCCCTGTGCTGTTTATTCACGGCCTTGAGGATCGTTACATCCCCCCCGAAATGAGCATAAAAATGTATCAGCATAAAGAAGGAGTAAAAGATATTTTTCTAGTAGAAAATGCAAGACATGCAAAATCCTTTATGGAATCCCCTGAAGCCTATGAGAAAAAAATTGACCTATTTCTTAAATCCATCGAAGTCATATGATGCAGCATGATGGGAGCCATCATGCCTTTTATTTTTCTAATCCAATCACTGCTTCATTGCATCGATCCCCATAGGTCATAAAAATATTTTTTAGAAGCAAACGTTATCCTTGATATATTCAGGTTTTGATTCATTTAATCTTATGGTAATATAGTAATGGAACAAAGAACCTGTCATCAAGAATTTCCTGTTGGGTGCACAGATAGGTTTTCCTTTGAAATTATGGTACGCTGCAGCACAATGAAATCTATGGAAGGGGAGGCAAAAAAAAATGAAAAAACCGACGGTTTTAATCATATTAGACGGTTTTGGTTTGAACGAAAACAGTTATGGCAACGCCGTAAAACAAGCAAAAACACCGAATCTGGATAAATATTTTGAAACATATCCCCACAATATGGCCCACGCCAGCGGCTTGGATGTGGGACTTCCCAAGGGGCAAATGGGCAATTCGGAGGTAGGCCATTTGAATATTGGTGCCGGTCGCATCGTCTACCAAGAGCTCACCCGGATTACAAAGGCTATCGAAGACGGTGATTTTTTCCACAACCCTGTATTTCTAGACGCCATAGAAAATGTAAAGAAAAACAATGGAGCCCTCCATCTTTGGGGATTGCTGTCTGACGGCGGCGTCCACAGCCACAACACCCATCTTTATGCCCTGCTGCAGTTGGCAAAGAATGTGGGCCTTGAGCATGTATTTGTCCACTGCTTTTTAGACGGAAGGGATGTTCCTCCTTCCAGCGCCTTGCAATACATTGATGAATTAGAAGAAGTCATAAAGGAAATCGGTGTCGGAAAGATTGCCACTGTCTCAGGCAGATACTATGCCATGGATCGGGACAAACGATGGGAAAGGGTAAAATTAGCCTATGATGCCATCACTTTAGGTATTGGCGAGAAGGCGTCTTCCGCAAGGGAAGCCGTAGAAAACTCCTATCAAAAGGATATCGTGGATGAGTTTGTAAAGCCCACAGTGATCTTAGAAAATAACAGGCCCGTGGCCACAGTCAATCCCAATGATTCTATCATCATGTTCAACTTCAGACCAGACCGTGCCCGAGAAATCACCAGGGCTTTTGTAGACCCGGATTTTAAAGATTTTGAAAGACCTAGGGGCTTCTTCCCTATTCATTACGTCTGCATGACCAGTTATGACGCTACTATGCCCAACGTCCATGTAGCTTATGCACCTCAGGTTTTATCCAATACCTTCGGGGAATATATCTCCAAGTTGGGCTTAAAACAGCTTCGAATTGCTGAAACAGAAAAATATGCCCATGTCACCTTCTTCTTTAATGGGGGTATTGAACCTCCCTACGAAGGAGAGACCCGTATTCTTGTCCCTTCTCCAAAGGTAGCTACCTATGATTTAAAGCCGGAGATGAGTGCCTATGAAGTAACGGACCGTTTGGTTGAGGAAATTCAAAAAGACCTATATGACGTTATTATCGTAAACTATGCCAATGCTGATATGGTAGGCCATACTGGTTCCATGGAAGCAGCCATCAAAGCTGTAGAAGCTGTGGATGCGTGTGTGGGAAGGGTGGTAGAAGCCGTCCTTGCAAAGAAAGGACAAATTCTTCTTACCGCTGATCACGGCAACTCCGACGAGATGCTGGATGCAGAGGGCAATGTCATTACGGCCCATTCCAAAAACCCTGTTCCTCTGCTGTTGATTAACGCCCCAGAGGATTGCGGCATCGGTGAAGGACGATTGGCGGACATTGCGCCAACCCTGCTCCATATGATGGGACTGCCAAAGCCTGAGGAAATGACAGGCCGTTCTCTGCTGCTGGAACCTGCTTACAATACAGACGAAGAAAGAGCTTAAATATATATACCCACAGGTGCCTTAAGCCCTGTGGGTATGCTGTTTTATTTCTATAAGAATGACTGTTTGATATCACAAATAAGAAACTGCATATTCTTGTACCCGTTCCACTCATTCAACCTGGGAAATCCTACGATGTCCACCTTTTCCGGACATCCCAGATGCTTAATATAAAATTCAGCCAGTCCAAAGCCAATGGCTTGAATAGGTGTAAGATCTCCAAATTTGCAGGACAAACCTTTGAATCTCAAGTGCTCTTGGTTTTTGCCCATGGCTACGGCCTCAGGAGAATTTTCTATCCTTAGCTGGCTCAGCAGAAACTGTGGTTTTTCATTCCCCATGCCATAGGGTTCAATTTTCTCCAGCTCCTGCAGCAGCTTTTCCGTAATATCTGCAGGTTTTAGCTCCCCATACACCTTTATGGTCTTTACGTAGGTTTCCGGTGCCCTTTCCTTGATCTCCCTCGCCTGTGCATTCAATCGCCTTCTCAAGATATCCAGTTTGTCCTTTTCCATGGAAAAGCCACAGGCATTTTTATGTCCCCCGAATTTAATAAACAGATCGGCACACTTTTTCATTTCCTCATAGATATCAATCCCGTCTATGCTCCGCCCACTTCCCTTCAAAATTCCTTTCTCATGGGATTCCGTGACGATCAGGGTGGGTTTGTAGTATAAATCTCTGATTTTTCCTGCAATAATTCCAATAACACCTTCATGGGTTCCCTGGGAATCGATGACGAAAAACAGATGGTCTTTATAGGATTGTTCTACCTTTTCTTTACAAAGTTCCAATCCCTTATCTTGGAGCGATTTTCTTTCCTCATTGCAAGCCACCAGATGGCCCACCAGTTCTTCGATCTTTTCGGGATCCTCCTCTAAAAGCAGCTCAACACCTGCCCTGGCATCATCGATTCTTCCGCTGGCATTGAAGTGGGGCGCCAGAATAAATCCGATATGGGCTGCAGTAATATTTTTTCCTGCCAGCCCGACCGCTTCTATTAGCCTTTTCAATCCGGGTCTTGTACAATTGTTTATTTTTTTAAGTCCGTATTTTAATATGGTTCTGTTTTCCTCAATCAAAGGAACTACGTCAGCAACCGTAGCTAAGCCCACCACATCCAGCAAATCATTTAGACAGCTTTTGGGAGCATTGAGTCTTTTTTGTATTCCTTGGACTAATTTGAAAGCCACCCCACAGCCGCAGAGCAGTTTAAAAGGATAAGGACAGTCCTCTTGCTTGGGATTCAATATGAGACAATCGGGCACCCTATCGGAAAGATTATGATGATCCGTAACGATAATTTCCATGCCCAATTCCTTCGCCAGTTGCACTTCCCTGACCGAAGTGGAACCACAGTCAACGGTAATAATCAAATCGGCCCCCCGGCTTTTGATATCCTCAATGGCTTCGCAGTTTAACCCGTAGCCCTCCTCTGCGCGAAGGGGAATATAATAGTGAAGATTTTTTGTAAAGGGTTTGAGAAAATCCATCAGCACCGCAATACTGGCGATGCCGTCCACATCATAATCACCATAGATCCATATGCTTTTGTTTTCTCGGATATGCTCAATAATCACATCCACCGCTCGATCCATATTTTTCATCAGAAAGGGATCATAGGTTTTTTGGGGTTTAGGAGAAAGAAATTCCTCCATTTCCCTAGGATCTGTAATGCCTTTGTGAATTAATATTTTCTGAATTATGGGATGGATCTTCTCGTGTACACAACGAAATTCCTGCTGCTCGTCTAATATTTCCCAATATGTTTCTATCATGCTTCTCCTCCTGCTGCAAATCAGTATATGCCGTATTTTTCATTTTATATTTTTGCGGATATTGTTTTCGCCTAATTATATATTAACACAAAATCAACAAGGTTTTGGATTTTAGCTTCGTCGCAAACAACAAAGTCACCGTTGTCCGGTGACTTTATGGATTTCTCTCTTGCCTAAGCCAATTTTTCTCTTTTCGGAATCATCAGATTGCTCCAGCGGCCGCATTTATCACCCCAGTGGGCAACGAGCTCTCCATCCCGGTGAAATCCTACTACTTCACACATATTGGCGCAGCCATCACATTCGAAGCTGTTCACATGGAAATTGCTCTCAGCCACATCAAAGCCCAAGAAGTTTGTTTTTCCTGCCTTTCTTACTTCATCCTTTGCCAACAGGCATGCACCAATGGCACCCATGACATTGGCATGGGGCGGTACGATGATTTCACAGCCCAACATCTCCTCAAAGGCTCTTCGGATACCAATATTGGCCGCTACACCTCCTTGGAATATCACAGGGGGTTTGATGTCTTTTCCTTTCCCAAGGTTATTCAAATAGTTCCTTGCCAAGGCTTGGCATAATCCATTAATAATGTCCTCCTGATTGTGTCCCAACTGTTGCTTATGGATCATATCCGATTCTGCAAAGACGGCGCAACGCCCTGCAATTCGCACTGTTGTTTTGGATTGCAGCGCCATGGCCCCAAATTCCTCAATGGGAATATTCAGCCTTTCTGCCTGTCGATCTAAAAAGGAGCCTGTTCCTGCAGCACAAACGGTATTCATGGCAAAATCATAGATGATACCATCCCGCAGAAGAATAATTTTCGAATCTTGACCCCCGATTTCAATAATTGTTTTTACATCTGGTACACAATGCAAAGCTGCAATGCCATGGGCAGTAATTTCATTTTTCACCACATCAGCTCCCACCATGACAGCCGCCAACTGTCTACCACTTCCTGTAGTCCCCACCCCCAGGATCTCAACATCCTCAGCCAATTTTTCTTTCATCGTCTGCAGTCCTTGTTTCAAAGCCTGAATGGGTTTGCCTTGGGTTCTGATATATAATTTCTCTAATATTTTTTCATCGGCATCCATTACAACCACGTTGGTACTCACTGAACCTACGTCAATTCCAAGATAACACTTCTTCATATTCACTTTTCTCCTTTCTCTTTCGCAACAATTCAACAAAGGCCTCTATTCTCGTCTGGTAACCGGCTTCACCTGTCATCTCATCCAATACGAGCTTTAGTACGGGCATGTCCTTTTCTGTCTCTATGGCCGATAATATACTTTGGGCCACGATTTCCGGCATGCAGGTAAAGGGCAGCAAGTGAATCACACCATCAAAATTTTTCTCCTGATAACGCACCGTATTTCCTATGGTATGCAGGGCGTGGCCTCCAATCTCCTTATTCAAATAGGGTGCTGCTGCCCCGTAAACTTCTTTCTTTTCTGAATGAACGAAGGGAAGAAAATCCAACTGTTCCCTTATAAACTCGCTGGGGATGACGGAACGATGAACTTCCACACCCATATTCCCTAATTTTTTGATAATATTCAAGTTAATAAAGGGCTCCACTACAGTATAAATCTCTCCAACAATCCCTATTTTTATCACCGCTTTCTTCTGATCTGTTTCAATATTTTGCAGTCTTTCTGCTGCATGTTCAATAACCTTGATGGTTTCACGGGAACCTCTGGCTCGGTCTACTGCCTCCTGGAATTGATGGTACAGCTGATCTGTTTCCCCGGGACAAACTTCTCTGGGCCTTATCTTGCAAACCATGTCATCCAGTTGATCAATTTGATTTAAGATCTTGAGGGCTTTTAGGAAAGCTGTAAAAATTTTTCCATAATGATTGTTCCCTGCCACCAGCTTCAGCTTCTTTAGAAAACGGCTAATCTCCCGAAAATTTTTAAAGGGTTCTGCACAGATCATTTGTACAGGATAGCCCAACTGATGCAATATCTCCTCCTGCAGCATATGATAATAACTAATGCGGCATGCATCGCATCCTCCCCACATGAAGAGGGTATCTGCCCCTTTTTGAATACTTTCCATATAGTTTCCCAGGGTAATTTTAAAAGGAATGCAAATCTGCTCCGGTGCATGGCGGGTACCCAGTTCAAGGGTATTTTTGCTGCACCTCGGCGGAGGTACTACCTCTACGCCCAAATCCTCAAACACAGCCTTTAAGGCAATATATACATTTCCCATATGGGGAAAAGTTATTTTCACACGGCTCCCCTCCATAGACAATACAACTGCAATTTTTTAGAATTTTTTTGCTTATAGTTCATATGTTTTCTGTCCTCTGTCCATGGTAGAGTATTGACTGATTTTTAATAAATTATTCAAGGATATATCCTCCTATCATTGTTCTCCATCGCTGGTACAGCTGAAAGCGAAAGAAAATAAAAAGACAAAAAAACAGCTCCGTCTTTTCAGACGAAGCAATAGATGATAGAAAAACAATTTATTTTACTACAATATTATAAATCTTGCCGGGTACATAAATCTCCTTGACAATATTTTTCCCTTGGATAAAGCAGATGATCTTTTCATCTTCCAAAGCCTTTTTCTTTACATCTTCCTGGGAAGCTTCCGCAGGAATGACAATGGCAGCCCTTACCTTGCCGTTTACCTGAACGGCAATTTCAACCATGGCATCCTTTGTCTTTTCTTCATCCCACCGGGGCCATGACTGTTCTGCAATCATGCCTTCATAGCCGTTGATTTGCCAGAGTTCTTCCGTGATATGGGGGGCAATGGGATTCAACAACATTAAAAATGTCTTAAACTCTGCCCGATGGATTTGACCCCGGTCGTTGAATTCATTCAGTAAAGACATCAAAGCAGCGATGGCTGTATTAAACTTCAAATTTTCAAAGTCTTCGCTAACTTTTTTGATGGTCTTGTGGAGGCTGGTTTCCAATTCCTTTGAGAAGGCATCCCCATCTGTCAGGATACTCTGCAGCTTCCATACACGGTCCAAGAATCTTCGACATCCCTTGATGCCGTTTTGTGACCAGGGAACACTCTTTTCAAAGTCTCCGATAAACATTTCATATACCCTTAACGTATCTGCACCGTATTCTTCAATGATCTCATCGGGATTTACCACATTGCCCCTGGATTTGGACATTTTCTCACTGTTTTCCCCTAAAATCATACCATGGGAAGTTCTCTTCTGATAGGGCTCCGGTGTAGGCACCACACCGCAATCATACAGGAATTTATGCCAGAATCTCGAATACAGCAGGTGCAGGGTGGTATGCTCCATGCCGCCATTGTACCAGTCGATGGGCAGCCAGTAATCAAGATTTTCTTTGCTGGCCAATTCCTTATCATTGTGAGGATCCGTATATCTTAAGAAATACCAGGACGATCCCGCCCACTGGGGCATGGTATCCGTTTCCCTTTCTCCCTTGCCTCCGCATTTCGGACAGGTGGTCTCCACCCATTCACGGATGTTGGCCAAAGGTGATTCCCCCGTATCGGTGGGTTCATAGCTTTCCACCTCCGGCAATACCACAGGCAGTTCTTCCTCGGGAACAGGAACCCAGCCGCACTTTTCACAGTAAATCAATGGAATCGGTTCGCCCCAATATCTTTGACGGGAGAATACCCAGTCCCTCAGTTTAAAGTTGACTTTTCTCTTGCCGATTCCCTTTTCTTCCAGCCAGTCACTGATTTTTTCCTTGGCTTCTTTTACTTCCAAGCCGTTCAGGAAGCCGGAATTCACCATGATGCCATTTTCCGTATCCGTATAGGCTGCCTCTTCAATATTGCCGCCGGCAACAACTTCCACAATGGGGAGATTGAATTTCTTTGCAAACTCCCAGTCCCTCGTATCATGGCCAGGTACTGCCATAATGGCCCCTGTTCCATAGGACATCAGCACATAATCTGATACAAAAATAGGAATTTCTTTTTCTGTTGCCGGATTCACGGCTTTGATGCCTTTGATTTCAACCCCTGTTTTTTCCTTTGCCAGCTCTGTTCTTTCAAAATCCGACTTTTTGTTGGCCTGTTCCTTATAGGCCTCGATTTCATCCAAATTTGCAACAAAATCTTTTAATTCATCGATCAAGGGGTGCTCCGGCGCAATTACCATATAAGTAGCACCAAACAAGGTATCGGGCCTTGTGGTATAAACCTTGATTTGTTTGCCTCCCGTTACGGCAAAATCAATTTCCATTCCTGTGGAGCGGCCAATCCAATTTTCCTGCTGAATTTTTACCCGCTCGATATAATCAACCAGTTGCAAATCCTGAATCAAGCGCTCAGCATATTCCGTAATCTTCAACATCCATTGATTTTTTACTTTTCTGACCACCTCTCCACCGCAACGCTCACAAACTCCGTTTACCACTTCTTCGTTGGCCAGACCTATTTTGCACGCTGTACACCAATTGATGGATGCCTCTTTTTTATATGCCAGGCCCTTTTCAAAGAGCTTCAGGAAAATCCATTGGGTCCACTTATAATATTTAGGGTCTGTGGTATCCACTTCCCTGGACCAGTCAAAGGAAAGTCCAATGGATTTCAGTTGGGCTTTGAAGCGTGCAATGTTCCTTTCCGTAACAATTCTGGGATGAATCTTATTTTTTATGGCATAGTTCTCTGTAGGCAGCCCAAAGGCATCCCAGCCCATAGGATATAGTACATTATAGCCTTGCATTCTTCTCTTTCTTGCTACAATATCCAAGGCCGTATAGGATCTGGGATGGCCTACATGAAGTCCCTGTCCCGAAGGATAAGGGAATTCCACCAGCGCATAATATTTAGGTTTCGTCTTATCGTCAGAAGCATAAAAGGTTCCTCTTTCCTCCCAAATGTCCTGCCATTTCTTCTCAATCTCTTTTGGGTTATACTCCTTCATCTTTCATCACATCCTCTTCTAAAATTTTATAAAAAAACAAAAGCCCTTCATCTGCTATAGAGACGAAAGGCTCGCGGTACCACTCTATTTGACAGTCATCAAGACTGTCCCCTCAAACAACGATAACGGGTTTCACCGATTAAGGCTACTCATCTTTCGCCTTAATAGCTCCGGGACGAGTTCAGCCGCCTCTGTTGCCATCTTCCACCACCCGATGGCTCTCTATAAACAGTCGGAAGGCTTACTGCTTCCCTTCTCAGCCCAAATATTCGCTTGAAAGTATTGTACCAGATTATGAAACGGAAATCAATTTCTATTTTCAATTATTCCCTAACCACGGAAAATATAATACAATTTTATTATCGGATAAAAATTTTCCGCTCCCAATGGAGGTGATTTGTATGTCTAAAGAGTACAAAGGAAAAATCACAAAGATTGAGCAGCAAATCAAAAATAAAAAACGTTATTCTGTCTATATCGACGATCAATTTGCCTTTGGCATATCGGAGGATCTTTTGGTCAGATATCGCTTGCTGAAGGGAAAAGAAATCGATCTGACATCCATCGGAAGGATTATTGCCCATGAAGAACAAAATAAAGCCGACAATTATGCCATAAAGCTATTGTCCTACCGCCCCAGAACTGCCAAGGAACTTCAACAGAAAATGAAAGAAAAGGGTTATGAAGACTCCGTCATTGAAAATACACTGTCAGTGCTGAAAGAACATAACTATATCAATGACGAAGATTTTGCCAAATCTTTCATAAAAGATAAAATGCAATTCCGAAAAATAGGCAAAATAAGAATGAAACAGGAGCTATCCCAAAAAGGGGTGGAAAAAAACATCATTCACAAGGTTATGGCAGAACACATGGATTCTGAAAAAGAATTGGAAACAGCCCTGGCCCTTGGAAGAAAAAAACTGGAAACAACCTATAAAAATGATGATAGGAAAGCCCAATATCGAAAGCTGGGAAGCTTTCTGCAAAGCAAGGGCTTTGCCTATGATATGATCATCAAAGTATTAAATATGCTCCTTAAAGAACAAAATTTTTAATTTTCATTCTTTTATTTTTTCAGATTTGTATTGCCAAAAATATAATTATGGATCATGACAAACAGATAGCCTATGCAGTAGGTAATAAAGGTAATATAATAGTTCATTTTGTCATAATATCCTACCAGATTTGTAAAATTTAAGGTTGCAGCCTCGAAACCGGTATTCACAAGGGCCATGGCAGCCACTAGCAAAATATTTTTATGCAATTCCTTTCTCATAAAATGGGTATAAAGCATGCCAAATACTGAAAAAAAGGCAACATCTTTGATCATCATAGAAAAAAAATCATCATAAAAACCGGAAGGATAATACCAATATTTATATACATAGGCCCAGATGCAGATGACCATGGCGATCAACCCCGAAAAACCAAAGGCAACATAATATTCTCTCCACCTTCTTCGATGGGCCAGTTGAAAGAAAAGAATCCAAACCGACAGTATGGCACCTGCAGAGTAAACAAAATCCCAAATTCGATGATCCAAATCCACTCCCTCCCCGGCTTTTATAGTTATTATGGCAACAATTGCAGAAATTTATTTTGCCATAAATTGTTTTCTGCATAAAAAAGTCATAGATGAAAAATAATCCATCTATGACATACCCTCTTCTCTCTATACTTTTCCATAAGCCACGGTAAAATCATGGATCCCGCGATAAATGGGGATTTCAAAACCTTCATATCCATTGTTCAAAAACATTTTCTGTTTTTCCACCTGATGATTTTTTATATGCACAATATGCTTATATTTTTTCGGCAATGTTTGTTGCATATCCATATATAGGATATATCTTAACTTGCCGTCAATTTCATCATCAATTTCTCCATATTTCTTTTTTAACTGTCTGATCACGAATCCTGCCTTCAAAAGATTTCTCACGCTGTACAAATTGTTAGGAGAAACCGTGGCAAGACCATGCCTATAGTTTTGATCTAAAAGAATCTCCCTGCTCTTTAAAAGAGTTTTCTTTTGAAGTCCGTGTCCCCTAAAGTCAGGGTGTACAACCGTTGTATCAAAAATGGCAACCTTCTTCAATTCCTCTTCATCAAAATTTAAATCTCGTCCCAGATTGGGCCTTTCCAGTCCCGGTATGTCCACAATCCGGAAGGCAATCAACTGCCTCTCAAAAAATACCCCTAGGATATGCCCTCCTGCATCTAAAATCGTTACGTTGTCCTTTAATGTATTGGGATGAAAAATTTCTTTGTTCTCTAGGCTTTCATAGACAATATGCTGTAAATTCATCACATCATCCATAAATTCCCTGCCAATCATTTTTATTTCGTAGTCCAGAAAAACCGTTGTATTTACCTGTTGTAGAAGATTTGCTGCCCATTCCTCTTTTTTTACATTTTTCAGCATCCCTCATCACTCCTTTCTCACAAGTGTTTTGCTCCTTTGATGGGAAAATCGAAGGAAGGTATAACAACAACGGGTTGAGCCAAGCCATGATAAAGCAAAACTACGCCCTTCCCCCTTGCGATCTACCGGAGCATATTTTGAAAATAATTTCTATATGAGAACAAATTTAAATATGAAATCCCATGAATGATCCCCTCGGAACCTGAACACTTGGTAACCCTGTAAAGAAATGCAATAGAAACAGGAGAAACATTTGAACAAAAACTTCATAAAAGCAGCAATTTATAAGATGTGACACAGGATGACATAATTGTATAAAAATACACATATCGATGAATAGAAATGGTTAAAATAACGTATTCAAATTATATCATTTTTTCATTGGATTGTCAAATATTTTTTGTGTTTTCAATAAATTATCGACGGTTTTATCCCTTTTTCCATTAACCAAAATAAAAAAGAGAGGACATTTTTCCTCTCTTCAGAACCTTTAGCATCTTGTTGGATTCATTTATGATTTTGCTTTAACATCGCCATAAATTCCTTGGTCAATTGATTTGTTTCTTGAAGCTTTTTTTTCAACTCGTTAAATTTGCTTGAGATTTGTGCATCTTTTACAGTTCCGTTATTATCAGAGGTTAGCAGCAAATCTATCCCGGAGATATGCTCCATATTGCGAAAATTATTCTTTTCTATTCCCGTCATCTGATGCATGACTTCCTCCACTGTTTTGCGATCCTCCATATATACCCATCCTTTCTGCTTTTCTATTTCTATCCCATGCAGGGATTTTGCATCCACCTGTCCACTCTTTTTTTGAATATTCCCTAAGAATATTTTCTGAATGTACTTCAGATATTATTCATATAGAATATAGAATCCTATTTTTTATATCGTATCTTAGGAGGGCATCCTATGGATTTAAGCATCTATCCAACAAATGTACAAGAATTTTTATCTGAATTTATCAAACGGGGAATCATTGATCCCAACGGAGTACCCGATAAAACTTTCATTAACTTTCTTTACACCCAAAGATTCGACAAAGATTATATCGACGCCATCCTATATCGCAAAAGATAAAATAAACTGGACGTTTCACATATCCTCCATGCCACGATATTTATTCATGATTTTGCTAAATATTTCTGCCGTAGATGGAGGGGTATAGGTGATGGCATTGGCCCCTGCTTCAATTGTTTTCGTAATCGATGCATCGGTGGGTCCTCCCGTAGCAATAATAGGAAATTGCGGATAATCCCTGCGTATTCGTTTCACAATCTCTGCTGTATTGGAACCCCCTGAGACATTAAAAATATTCGTTCCGGCCCTGATTCGTCCGTCAATGTCGTCATCCTCCGAAACTACTGTTACCACAATGGGAATATCAATCCTCTCCTTCATTTCGGCAATGACCTCATTTGGCGTAGGTGCATTGAGTACCACGCCAATGGCTCCTTGAAACTCGGCATGGAGGGCGATGTTAATTGAACGCTGCCCGGTGGTCAATCCGCCGCCAACACCGGTAAACACAGGAACAGGAGCAACTTCCATGATCGCCTGAGTAATGGAGGGTTGGGGCGTGAAAGGGTAGACCGCTATAATTGCATCGGCGTTAGTATTTTTAATAATGGCCACATCCGTAGAAAACAAAATGGATTTTACTCTTTTCCCCAGTATTCGAATTCCACTTGCCTTGTAAATGACCTGGGGAACCTGTATGATGTTTTTTCGAAGTTCCGTGGTGATTTCCGGCACAAACTTCTCCTTTTCCATATAAAAATCCTCCCTATCAAAACTGGCCTTTTCCATTGCATCTCTATTGGAATTTGCCTTTTTCTTTTTTATCCGGCTGCCTTATGATTTCCTTGGCTACATAGGCAGAAGTCATGGCAGCCAAGAGTGCACCGTAATTCATCTTCAACTCCACAATATCCCCAACCCGATAGGCCTCCTGTGCATCTGTAATATCTAAAATCAAATGATCGCTGCTGGCACCCAAAACCGTAACATTTGCATCCTTCGGCTTGATGCCGTCCAATAGAATATCCTGCCTTCCCAATGCCAAAATAGCCCGCTTCCGCATGCCTTTTTCAACGAACTGGGGTATATGTCCAAAGGCATCCACACCCCTCTTTCCGATAGGCACGGAGGGCTTGGTC
Organism: Thermotalea metallivorans; assembly: GCF_001562415.1. Classification (GTDB taxonomy): domain Bacteria; phylum Bacillota; class Clostridia; order Peptostreptococcales; family Thermotaleaceae; genus Thermotalea; species Thermotalea metallivorans. The sequence continues at coordinate 56,523 of NZ_LOEE01000042.1, forward strand.
TTAATTTCAACGATTTCTCCAAAAAGACAAAAAGCGTCATCATATAGTCCTTCTATGGTCTTATCATATACGTCTTCCTTCCCCAACACAATCGGTTCTCCGAGCCGCAGTTGATTAATTTCCTCCGGCATTTGATTCTCCCAAATTAAATGGAGACTGTTGGAATTTCCTCCGGAAAGATATAGGATTTGAATCCCGTATCTCTGTTCTATCCTCTTTTTCATTTCAACCAATTTTTCCAATGTATGCTTCTCAGGAATGACGCCCCCGTAGCATCCGAAGTTTGCACCCAGCCCAACGAGCCGAATTCCCCTTAGGGCGATGATCTTTTCTATTATTTCATCTGCTTCATCTTCCCAAATTCCTTCCCGCAGATCCCCTAGATCTATCATTAAAATCACTTGATGCTGGCACCCCTTTTTTAGTGCTGTCTGAGAGATTCTTTCCATAACCTCGATCTCAGAATTGATACTTATATCTGCATATTCTATCACTTCTTCAATCTCACTGAGCATGGGTATTCTGAGCATCATCTTCGGAACAGGAATCTCCTTGAGCTTTTTTATATTGCTTATCCTCGAATCTGCAAGCATAGGAATCCCAGCTTCCACAAGGGTGCGGGCAATTTCAGGGTCCCCTAGAAAAACCTTAGTGACAGCAACAATCTCTATCCCCTTTTTTCTGCACATCTCTACCAACATTTTTGCATTATGGTGAAGTTTCGGAAGATGAATTTCCAATTTCGGATATGTCATAAAAAACCCCCTTTTTATGCAGGCAAACTTGAAAGTGTGAATCTATGGCGATCTCTGGCGAGAATCATTTCTCACGAATTGATCCCATTTTGCAATTTCATGCCTGCTAATACTATTATAGCTTGTGAGTTCAAAAAATTCAGTCATTTTTTGAATATCAAACCCTCTCCCATCAATATAGACATATTTCACTGACAATAAACATCCATCATAGTTGGTTAAAGAAACAGATAGATAGAAAACCAAGACAGATCTCAATAAGGAACCTAAGTCTAAGATTTTTTCTGCAAATACTAAAATTTTTTTGATTATTCTACAAAATTCGACTACGACTGTGTCATTATATATAGTATGATATATAATATGATAGAAAAAATAGGACCAACGGCCTATAAATTATAGAAAAAAACGACAAAATATGATAATATTTTTTTTAGATTTTCTGGAAGGCGGTGTAAATATGGAAATACAAGTAGAAAATAAAAAAAAGGCGGAAATAACCATGCGGCTGTCTGAATTTGAAATGCCTCCTATGCAGGATGTACTGCTCGTGGGCAAACGGGCACCTATCGGTCCGGAAGCCACAAGGAGAATGGTTGATATTTTATCCCCGGAACAGTATGAAATCATCAAGGTGGATCATACCGTCATCGAAGCCATTGTTGTCAGAAAATCACTGCTTCATATGCTGCAGCAGGAAAAGTTAATTGATCTAATTCTTGAGGAAGGAGGCAAGATTGCTAACGAATCCATGATCATCAAAGCCCAGATCCATGTGGTGCTTCATGTTAGCAAATCTATAGATTTATGATAAGACAGGTTAGTGAAATCATGATCAAAAATTTTACAATCGTAAATGCCCTCCAAAGCGTGGAATATATCCGGAACATCTATGCAGAAAAAGAAGTTGAATGCTTCCCTGTAACAGAAGAAGGCAAGATCATTGGCATATTGACCAGCAAAGATCTGATGAAATCCCATTTCAATAGGATTGCTGCGGATGCCATGTCAGGAAAATTCCAATGTATTTCTCCTTCTACGCCTGTATGGAAAGCCCACGAACTGTTGAATGAAGAAGGTATGGATGCTCTTATCGTCCAAGAAAACCATGAATTGGTCGGATTAATCACAAAAGGTCTTTTGAAGGCAGAACTCGGCAAGCACATTGATTTGCTTACGGATTTGTATAAAAGCGATTACATATACTATCATGCTGCTGAACTCATGGAAGCAGGACATGAAATATCGATCATATTTATCGATATCAATAATTTTGGTTCTATAAATAAAGAATTGGGGCATATTGTCGGAGACAAGATTTTAAAGGAAGTTGCCCTCATATTGCAGAAAAATCTTCCCCAAGAAACCTTCCTCTGCAGGTTTGGAGGAGATGAATTTGCTATACTGACTCCCTATTATATCCATGAATGTAAAATGATTGCGGAAAAATTACTGAAAGCCGTTAAGGCCCATTCCTTTCCTGACAATGTTCCCGTGAGCTTATCTGCAGGCATTGCAGGTGGGAGAAGACATAATCACAGATCCGGCGATACTTTTCCCACCGTTTCCAATTTACTCAACATTGCAAGTATTGCTTCGACAAAGGCAAAGAAGGAATTATCCAATCTTTTTGTTGGAGAAACAGGCTTTGCAGATGGAATTGCCCAAACCTATTCTTCATGACCCTATCCTGTCACCCCCCCGCTGATGCAGCAGCTCAGTGGGGGCCTGCCAAACAAGATACAAGTTTTCCAAAAACAACCAAAATAGCAATGCAGCCCGCCACTGAATCAAAGATTCAGATTTGCCAATTTTCTTCCCTTGCGATCTCTGCCAATAATGCCATATTTCTTCTAGAAGCCATATAGAGAACTTTTTCCTTTCCATTGAGATTGCCGATGATCTCTTAAGCACCCACATGGGGGGTTTTTGAAAACGCGCCATCACCTCTACTGCTGTATCCTCAATAGGATATAATATCTACCTCGTCTTCTTGTTCCTTTTGAAATCCCACCACAATTTTATTGGGCAAACATATGATACTTTGATACTTTTTTCTAATCCAGCCCGTGTCAGAACATATGGCATCAGGGCATATCTTTCTATCCATCTCTAGCATCCGTACGACTCCATCCTTCACCTCAATATATCCCCGATGACGACCGAACGGAAATTCGTAAATTTTTCCACCGTCGTTTTCTCCTATAGAGATTTTTTTTATCTCTTTCCCATCAACGCGAATCCATACATATTTCTGTTTTACGCTTGTATTGAAAAAGATCGTCAGGAACATCGCCGGTAAACTGACGACAAGTATAAAAAATATCAAAAACTTATCCCATTTTGTCATAGCCTTCAACTCCATCACCATTGGATAGATCCTTTTTTCCTGCCTTTGCCTGTTCCACACTGGGATAACTGCAATAAGGGCAATTTCTCCAAATCACGCTGATCCAACAACCGCATCCTGGACACCTTCTTTTTAATTCTATCCTGCAGCGAGGGCAGTAGACAAAATCTTCTTTTATGGGATGTCCACAGTGAAAACAGGTAAATTCCATCTCCTTTGTATTGCACATGCAATCTTTAGATTCTTTTGTACAAATAAGATAAACAATCAATGCCAAAAGAATTATACCGATCAACATCATCTTCTATCATCTCCCCCTCTCTAATCCACAGTAAGGACATATACTCCATGTTTCTTCCACTTCAGCAGCACATCCCTGACAAAGTGTTCTCTGCAGTTTCTTTTTGGGCCAATCCGTTAAAACCAATGCCAATAATAATATGGCCCCCACAACCCCTGCCAATTTTAATCCCCACACGCCCGTACCGCAAATGCGGTCGAAATCAGGATGATATATATTTCCAACATAAATAACGAGTGCAATGAGTATCAGCCCCGTTACGACAATCCCGATTTTTTTCTTCATTTCTTCACCCCATTTTTCTATCCTGCTACTTTGTCTATGCAAACGACAACACTCTATTTTCTAGAAAATTATTGCAAATTCCATGCCAAAATATAAAATAATTTGATAACCAATATCTCTTCTTATTGAATTACGCATATCCCCAATTGTGTTTGAAATCATACAATGATTGTTGTATATCTACCATTAAAAAAGCTATCTTACAAAAAGATAGCTTTAGCTTGTAGACAAACCCTTGAGATTTGGCTTCCTGCTCAGACCTGCGCCGCTTTTCTGAATAAAAGTATAAGGAAAAAAGCGGCTTGCTAATTCGCGACGAAGCCTAAATCTCAAGGGTTCTTACTTATCCAGTTACTTTTTCTATAGACTGAAGCTATCTTACAATAAAGATAGCTTTTCCATACAGTCCCCTTCTCCACAAAATCTCCATAAAATCTCCACATTTGTCATGTATAATAAAGTAAACTTTTACAAGGAGGTGATTTTCATGTTTTTATTTCCATTGATCATTATAATTCTTGCTATTTGGTTAATCGTTTATTTATCCACCACGATTGCCAGCAATTCCCACGCTCATACGAATTACAAAGAAACAAACTACACTCCCCATATGAACAGACCCTTGGAAATATTGAAAGAACGTTATGCTAGAGGGGAGATATCAGAGGAAGAATATTGGAGAATAAAAAAGAATCTCGAATCAAATGACGGTAAAGGATAATGCACTTTACCGCCTTTTGTAAATCATTTATTTCCTCAATAATTCTCGCAACCACTGGTTGCCGTCATCAAAAATTAGCCTGTGTTTTAGACCTTTTTTCAATTTTGTTCTGCAATAAGGACAAAATCTCCAATGAGATTTTATTTCTTTCATACAACAAATACAAAAAAAAGTTTCTACTTTTGTTTTACAGTAGGGGCAAAACCGCCATTCATCTTGCAAGGCTTTGCCACAGCGTTTGCAAGGCGCCATATGAATCACTTTAATATCTGCACTAGCTCCCAAAATAACCACCCCTATCATATTTCATTATATATTCATCATACATGACGGTTTTCCTATTTGTCAAAAACGAATACCATCGAAAAAACACTTGTTTTGCAAATATTATGTGAATTTGGTCGATTCAATCTTCGTAACTATATTCAGTTTATTTCGACCTATCTTCGATATCGTATGGTGCTGTCCGCTATAAAACAGCACCGACTATAATCATGATTGTAAGGGGGATACACATATGAAAAATAATTTATTACCCGTCGGGGCTGACTTGGGAAATGATGCCTTTAAAATTATAGGCCCTTCGAAACGAGAGTTATTTATTATGAATATTATTGCACCCTGGCACGAAAGAAGAGTTATAAATGAGGATACAAGATTTCCGTTGAATTTATTGGAAGTAGAGATACAAAGCCAGAACCAGACTCTTGGAAAATATTTCGTAGGAGGAATGGCATATAACTTTAACAGGGGAATATTACGAGAAAGGACGATTGCAGACCGCCATAACGGAAAAGCCAAGGACATAGAAACCCTAATCGTCCTCATCACTTCCATCGCTGTTTCTCTTTTGAAACCCAACGCCAAAAAGATTAAGGAAAAGATTATTTTAGGTACAATGCTTCCCACAGAAGAATACTTTAGAAATAATAGAGAGAATGTTTCCATTCTGGAAAACAGGTTAAAAGGAATTCACTGTATCAAATTCCTCAATCCGGTATTCAACGGAGTTGAAGTTGAATTTGAGATCGTGGATGTTGTTACACAGCCGGAAGGGCTTTGTGCTATCAACGCAATGATGTATGATGATCATGGTGAGCTGCTGGATGAGTATGAAAATAATTATGCAGAACGTACAATTTTAGGCTTTGATATAGGGGCCTTAACTTCCGATGTTACAGTCATACATAATTTTGAACTTAGAACCTTTTTTGGTATTGATAAAGGAACGATTGATCCTCTCAACAGAATTATCGATTACATAAAAACAGAATACAAGGTAACCATTCCAAGACACAAACTGGACAATACCATTATTCGCAATGAAAAATTGCTCATCTATGGTGAAGAAATTGCCAATTTCCGTGATATCTGCAAACAAATGATTGATTATGAGGCTAGGCAGCTTGTGGATGAGTTTTCATCTAAAGCGGCAGCTGCCGGCATTCAATTGCCGGATATAGGCCTTATCATCCTTTGTGGTGGGGGATCCCTTCTTTTTAAAGAAATTATACAGAAAAATCTCTCTCGAATCCCAATGATGTTTAGCAAGAATGCCATCATGCTCAATGCCCTTGGTGCTTGGAAAAATGCAAATCGACTAAAAAACAAATATAGCGACAGTTCTTCCCTAGATTATGTGGCAATCACGCAGGAGTGATCGGAAGGAAGGTGCATGGACATTGTCAGATCAATCTCAGTATATCTATAGGATTCAACTTCCCGCTGCCACATCCAAGGATGTAGTCGAATGGTTTGAAATGATGAATGCCAATGAGCGCCTATCGGATGAATTGATTTATCTTGTGCATAATAGCCTGAAGAAAGAGAATCTCTTTGTCAAATCTGATTTGCAGCATGAAAAAACTGAGGAAATTCAAGATAATTCCTCTCAGTCTTTATGCAATCAGGAGGATTTTTTTCACAATCTTTATAACTGGCAGGATTCCAATAATCATCTCTTTCAAGAGGACAATACCCATGAAGAAAAGAAGACAAAAAAGAAAATGTTGTCGATATAATCGAGTAGGAGGTAGATAATTAATTTATCTACCGTCCTCTCACACCACCGGACATACGGTCCCGTATCCGGCGGTTCATCAGGATTAATATCACATAGAAAGCCTTTTAGTTAGAGTAGTGAATC
>NZ_LOEE01000043.1 GCF_001562415.1 Thermotalea metallivorans
ATCATTGAGGAAATATCAAACAAAGTCAAAGAATTTCAAACTTATATTAGAGAAAACACTACTAAAGTTAAACAACTTGTATTTGCACGAAACTATTACAAATAGGTTAAGTTTTAGAAGCGTAAATCTATAATGTAAAAGGCGTGGCGTATAATTCCAAGAATAATAAAGTTTATGTTATAGGAATAAATGGAGATGCAAGCACTAGAAGGAGATTAATTTATGTAGTTAATCCTGATACGATAACCATCGATTATACCTATAATGTGCTAGATTCCAAATCAGAATGGCTAACTTATGCCCTTGATCCAAACAGTGGTGATTTGATATTGATAATAAAGGACACTCTTTCTGTTGAGGATGAAAGCACATATTATTTAAAGTTTACCTCAACCTACTCTAGTAGCTCAGCCAGGACATCACCTTATATTTTATATTCCGGTGACATTATTGCTAGAGCAAATGGTTCAGAGTTTTTGGGATTTGAAGGTTATAAAATATATAAATATCCAGTAGTGTCTAGCGGTTTTAGGAAGCTATACGCCAACAATAAATATCCCGGTATCAGGGGTAGGTCTTAAAACATTGTATATCAAAGTAATTGATGAAATGGGCAATGAGGAGATTGGTGTGCTAACATTCTTTAAACTTTAAAAAAGATCTAAATATTTATGTTTGAAGGATATAGGGGCTTGATCTCCTATATCTTTTTTAAACCTTGAGATATGCGAGGTGATACAGTGAAAGATATACCAATAACGGAAAGGGCTAAAATTGCGACGATAAACTTTATTTTTTATATAGCAGCCATCGCCTTAAGCAGTGCATTTTTATCAACGGCATTACTTCGAATAGAAGCATTTAAAAAAATGATCAGTATTTTCCCCGGGTTTACAAAGCTGTTATCATTTGTTCAGTATTACGGCTTTATCATAACAGGTGGCATTATAGGCTTGTGCATCCTATGCAAAATGAGAAGAAATCTTCTAAAGGTTCTATGGTTTACCATAAAGGCTCCTTTTCACCTTTTCGGTATAGGTATTAATAAAAGCAAAAAAATGCAACAAGAAAAAAGCCTAAATAAAATTCAAGAAATAATTCATCAGGAAGAGAAGGCCTCCTATTCCTTGATAGTACCTTTAGATCTTCTTCCTGACAATACAGAATTTAAGGAGAACAAGGTCCTTTCAAATGCCCAATACGAAGATGCAGTCAAAAGGGCATTCAAAAGAATTGGACTCATGAATGAGGAAGATATACAGGAAGTAAGGGTAAAGGCAGTAAAGGAAGGGCCCCAAGCTGTACAGATCACCATAACGGTACCTGATGGTACTACCATATCAAAAATAAGAAACGAATCGGAGGATTTAATGCATGCCTTTTCTGTACCCTCAATTCAAATTACACCTGCTAGGGCAGGGATGATAAATATTGTTTTATTTTTTGAAAAAAGAAGATTTGTAGTGTTAAAGGATATACTGAAAGATGCAAAAGTACAGGCACATATTAGAAGGGCCAAGCTGCCTATTGTTATAGGAGTCAATCCTATCGGTGAGCCTATATGTATTGACCTAGCAGAGGAGCCCCACTTACTTGTTGCTGGAACTACCGGTTCGGGTAAATCTGTATTTGATGAACAAGCCTTAATTACTTTGTTAATGGCAAAATCACCAAAAGAATTAAAATTAGTATTAATAGATCCTAAGATTGTAGAATTAGATGCATTTAAAGAATTTCCTCATACTTTAAGGGTTGCAACAGAGCCTAGGGATTCTGCAATTCTATTAAAAGAAATGTGCAGAGAAATGGATCGCAGATACGCTTACATAGGTAAAAAAAATTGCAGAAATATTGATCAATTCTACAGCAAATATCCCCGGCAAAAAGAAGAGCTTCCCCTGATTGTTATTTTGATTGATGAGCTAGCAGACCTAATGACAGTTGCGAAAAATGAGGTAGAATCCAGCATATTAAGAATTGTTCAGAAGGCTAGAGCAGCAGGGATTCATTTAATTACTGCCACGCAGAGACCTTCTGTGGATGTGGTTACGGGTCTTATTAAAGCAAATTTGCCCGGTAGAATTGTATTTGAGCTAAATTCTGCAGCTGATTATAGAACTATATTGGATAAAGGGATTCAGACAGAACTTATGGGAAAAGGAGATGGTATTGCTGATATATCAAAAGAAAGAGGTTATGTACGATTCCAAAGCCCCAGTGTAGGATTGACGGAGAATGAAAGGGAACAGGCCATAGAGAGGATACGAAATTTTTGGATAGAGTGGATGAAAAAACAAAGCAACGAAACAGAGAAAACAGATTCTATAGCTATATATAGAAAGGAAGATGAAAACCATAGAGAATCCTTTTTTGTCTCAAAGGCAATAGAAAAAGATCATGAACCAATATTCAAACATGGGTCGGGCAAGCTTATCGAAAAACTGGTTCCCGCCAGTGATTTCAACGAGGAAACCAGTGTTAAAGAAGATGAATATGAGGAATTTGATATATTCCAGGGAGAAGAAAAAGATGATTTATTTGGAGATAAAGAGGATGAAAATTCTGATCCAGACGTATATATAAGACTTCAAATATTACATAAAATTCGAAAAGAAAAAAACAAACAAAAAGGGCAAGTGATTATTTATGCCCCTTCATCCAATGAATTAACGCGGGAATTAGGTATAAGAAAATCCACCGTTTTAGAGCATTACAACGATATGCTTAAAGAAAAAATTCTAGAGAAGCATGTAAATAGAAGATATATCATTGTTGCTTCCGATGAAGATATAGAGCAATTGATTGAATCGCAGGAAAAAATGCTACAATTCATTAATGAATAAGAAAAAAACAAGAAATAGAGCAAAGTAATATACAAAGATATACATAAAATAACGAATAATTATACTGATGTACACTGGTTCCCGAAAGGTGGTTCCCACTGGTTCCAAAAGAAAAATTCCCTATAGGCAATGAAGGGAAAGAAAAAATGGGAACCAGCTACGGGAACCACTTTTCTATACAAAAATTTTTGCATATTTATGAGAAAATACAGCGAACATTTATAGAGGAGGTGTAGGATGCATAGCTTAGAAGATGGGCACATAAAGAAGTTTAACTTTTCGGAAATACCCAAGCATATCCTAGTTCACGGTCAAAAAGTAGGAGTCCTTGCTTTCGGCATAGCGGAAATTTTGAATTATAGTCATTCTAAAAAATTGGATGTTGCGGTGGCAGGCTTATACCATGATTACGGGAAAATTTGGGTCAAACCATCCATACTAAATAAACCAGGGCCACTCAATGAGGAAGAAATGAAAGTAATGAAGCTACACGTCTTATACAGTAGCCAAATCGTATCAAGCTTTATAAATTTGCGCAAATATGGGGAAATAATCAAATACCACCATGAATACATGGATGGAAGTGGTTACTATGGGCTTAAGGGGATAGAAATTCCAGAGCTTTCTAAAATACTTACGGTGGCAGATGTATATGATGCTTTGATTTCAGATAGAATATACCGAAGGGCATTCAGTACTGAAAAGGCTTTGGAAATAATGGAAAAGGAAAAACATAGATATGATAAAAGAATTTTAGAATCCCTGTTCAAAATGGTTGAGAAAACGTGTATTTGTTGTAGCTTTAACGGTAGGGAATTAAGAAAAGCACATTAAAGGATGGTGAAGGACATGATGGGAAGAACCCATTTCAAAGTAGGAATATTAAGCTATTTGATAGCAGGATCTGTACCCTTGATTGCAACCATGCCGTTGATTGGAAAAGGTAAAGCAGAAGTAAGCATAGCCCAAGCATGTGTGGCCGGCCTTGCGGCTTTGATGGCTGATGTAGATAGTCAACATAGTCAAATCAATCAAATGAATCCTGTAACAAAGACAGCAAGTCAATTTATAGATTCGACGGAAAACATATTGAAAAATATACTGCGTACGGCTTTTACTATCGGTATTGGCATTGGAATATTGCTTTTTAGAAAGGAGTTCATTCAACTTCTCTCTACTTATAACAAGATAACACCATATGCATCTATGATTACCTATGGATCTGCTACATTATTTATAGTTCTTGGAAGTTTAGGGAAAAAAGGAGATAGAATATTATCGAATATTCCAATCGTGGGATACATCTATAATCAGATTTTATCTATGGTTAATCAAGGGGGAGCATTTCTAAAAAGATTTCTAATGTTTATGCTGTATACTGGAATAGGAGCATGGATTATTTACTATAACTATAGATTTATAAGAGATCCATATTTATATCTGGTAGGAGTCCTATTTATAGCTGCGGTAAGCTTTCCCCATCGGAGTCTGTTTCATTCTGCGGAGGGTTTGATCATGTTTACATTGGCAGTATCTTACCTTACAAGAAGAATAGGATATCCGGAATTTCAACATGCTTTTTTTATTGGGTATTTTAGCCATTTATATCTCGCAGATATTTTTACGGAAGAAGGAATACCCCTATCTATATTACCAAGGATTCTAAAAAAAATAGGCTTACATGGCCAAATGAAAAAATTCTGGTTATATAGAATAGCCTATGGAATTTTTAATATAAGATTGAGGATTCCAATTATACACACAGGTACTACTAAAGGAAACATTTTCGAGGAAATTTATGTATTTATCCTTTTGGCAGCAGCTATTATTTCTTTCACAACGAATCAAGTTTTAATAAAGTTAGTATAGGATATATAGCGGTTCCCACTTGTGTTTAACTGCTGGGAACCACTTTTGCATTGTGCGCCCGGCATGGACGACAGCTTGGCGGTGAAAGTCCGCTATGGGCTTGGTAGTAGGAACCATTAGCCAATGGCAAGGGTGTCCATCGTGAGGTGGAATCTGAAGGAAGCCGGAGGCAAAGTCCCGGCTCGATGAACAAGAACCACATAAGAGGCTGATTTGAGGCGGATGAGTTTGCAATTCAAAACAAAGTCCAACACTACCCGAACCTCATACAGTAAATGTGGCGAGTATATGGGATGAAGGCGGTCGCTCTTACTGAATATGTCGGTCAACATGAACACCCTAGCCGTTAACAGTTGAACATCCCGTCCGTTGAAATTGAACACTTTCGTCGCTCAGGTTGTACATTGATATCCTTCAGCGATTGTAGTACACTAAAAGTGCTTAAGTTCTTTTGCCCGTGCAATTACCTTAGATACGGTATTACGTGAGCATTCACAGCTAGTAGCAATACTCCGCTGGCTGATTCCCTGGCTGTAAAGCCTAAGAATTTCTCTGTATTTGGTCATAAAATGACCTCCTTTGAATGTATTTACACTGCGATACAGTGTATAACTACATTCTACAAGAAAAAACGATGGGTGGCTCTCTTGTCCGGAAGGGTGGCTCTAAAAAACCGGAACAGTGGCTTTCACTTACCGGAACGATGGCTCAAAATGCTCCGGATTATTCACCGGAAGAATGCCAAGCAGCATTTCAATCTAAAAAATAGTAAAAGTCCTATTTATGAGAATTATCCCATAGATAGTTTCCCCTGAAAAACTCAATATTTTCGATTTATCTATCTGCATATATCAAGGATTTTCAAGGAAGTTGCTAATCTTCCCTGTGATTTCCCCTTTATTTTGCCATCTGAGCGGCTCTTCTTAGGT
>NZ_LOEE01000044.1 GCF_001562415.1 Thermotalea metallivorans
AAGAATATGCTCAATGATTCCTTGGAGAAATTTATTCTATATCCCATATGTTCATAATAATTAATTCTACATTTGAGCCACAAATTCCTTTTTGCCTATCAAAATCTTTTATTTTTTCAGGGGAAACTAGCTAGAAAGGAGAGATCCTGTGGGTTTCATGAGCCGAATAATGAGCAAAATGCTTAAGCTTCCACCTGCTGAAACCTATGATATTGCAGTTGAGAGGGATCTAAAAATCCCAATGTCAGACGGCGTAATATTGTTGGCAGATCACTATTATCCACGAACACTCGGCCAAAGACCTACGATTTTAATCCGCTCTATGTATCCCGACCGAACGAAGGGCGGTTATATGGGTGAAATCATCGCAGAGCGTGGATTTCAAGTAGTAATTGTCAGCGGGAGGGGTGTCTGCGGCTCCGGGGGAGAAATGACCCCCTTCATGACAGAGCATGAAGACGGTGTGGCAGTATTATCATGGCTCAAGGAGCAAACATGGTTTGACGGCTGTCTGGGTACATTGGGGCAAAGCTACCTTGGCTTTACTCAATGGGCTATTGCTTATGAAGGTGGCTCCATGTTAAAAGCCATGTCAACTCAAATGACAAGCTCTGATTTACGCAGCATAGTTTACCCAGGTAATGCTTTTTCGTTAGAAGTACTTTTAGGCTGGCTGTCCATGATAGATTCTCAGGAAGCCTCAATGTTCAGAAATCTTGGCAATATAATACTAGGCGGAAAAAGGCGTAAGAAGATTGCATGGCACCTCCCGCTTATCGATTTGGATAAAGTGATGACAGGAAAGGAATATGAATTCTGGCGTAGTTGGCTGATCCATGATGATCCAAAAGACGATTGGTGGGCACCGGGCGATCATAGCCATATGATTTCCAAAGTAACTGCTCCAAACCACATGATCAGCGGCTGGCATGATTTTATGCTGCCAAGTACCATAAGGGATTATAATTTGTTGAGAAAATCCGGGCAAGAACCTTATCTTACAATCGGGCCATGGACACATTTCGATACTGAAGCATTTTCAATGGGGATAAATGAAGCACTTATATGGCTGCGAGCACATTTATTGAATGACCGTAAGAACTTAAGAGATTCTCCGGTGAGAATATTTGTTATGGGTTCACAGGAGTGGCGCGAATATCCATACTGGCCACCTGCTAATATAAAATACCAACATTTGTATTTTCAACCTAGCGGAGGCTTATCAGCTAAATTCCCTCCTGTGTCAGAGCCGGATCACTATTGTTATGACCCTGTCAATCCGACGCCCAGCGTAGGTGGGTTTCGCTCTTTCGGACAAGGGCGACCAGTCTTGGATAATCGTTTCCTTGAAGAACGTACGGATGTATTAACATATACAAGTGATGTTCTTGATTATGATATGGAAATCATCGGGCCAGTATCTTCCGAGCTTTTTATCCGTTCTACTCTTGAGAATACGGATTTCTTTGTACGTGTATGTGATGTTGATCCATCCGGAAAATCTTTGAATGTCTGTGACGGTTTACTTCGACTAGCTCCAGGCAGACCAAATCCTGCACCTGACGGAATAAAAAAAATAAAGATCGAATTATGGCCGACAGCCTATTGCTTCCAAAAAGGCCATCGAATCCGTATTCAAGTGTCTAGCGGTTCATTCCCGCGCTGGAATCGAAACCTTGGGACCTACGAATCTCTTGGTACAGGAATGAAGATGGCCATTGCCGAACAGCTGGTTTACCACGACCCACATCACCCATCTGCCATCATTCTTCCCACCTCAGAGTTATAACAAAAACCAAAAAGCCTCTTTTGTATGATAGATTCCATCCAAAAGAGGCTACCCAGAAAAATTAAATAGAAAAACAGTATATTAAAACTTCGATAGGCATAGGCCTTAGTCATAGGAACGGTTCTTCTGTCCAACTCCTCAGGATTCTATTGACCTTTTCCTTTTGTTTAAACCGGAAACAGTAGCAATCCTCCCCTGGTTGACAGGTTAGCCCTTCCCTAAGTACCTCTATCAGACTGTCTACCATCTGCACCTTCTAGTGTTTTTGAGCCCCTAGTCCATAGGCAATCTTTCAAAAAAGTTCTCTCGCTTCTGCTTCATCCATCACCCCTACCTCTTCCTTCATGTCTATAAATGTTTCGTCGCACTCTTCATTCATATACGTTTTATAAGATATATCCCTATCTTTCTTTTCGTGCACTATTTCCATAAATCGTCGTTTACCCTCATCACTTTTAAATGTACTCTTTCTCTCATTCCTTCGGAGCATGATATGATAATACCCACTGCCGCTTTTGATTCTCTATTGCTTGGGCATCCTTCATCACTCTATTAATAGTTTACTCAACTTTCGCAGGGTCAAAAGACTAATTTTTCTTTGATATAGCAAGGATACGATTTTTGCTTTGACTTCCCTACCATTTTCATCAGAGCCAATACCAACAATGACCGACGATAATATTTTAGCCTTACCTCGCTTCTTCTTTAAAGAAGCATACAAGTCGTTAAGATTGAGTTTTTTGCCATTATAATTGTAATATACTCTATACATTGACTTAACCATAGATATAGTATGCAATTTAAGTTGAACTATTTTTATTAGGATTTGAGGATAAGTAAACCAACTGTCAAATAGAACATAAGATGCTGGAATTCTTTGTTGTACAGCTTGAGAAATCATATCAATCATAAAGGAAGGTGATTTTCTAATAGCTTCTTTACGTAGTTTATACCCATGGGTTCTCTTATCAACAGAGCTACTTATACTACAAAGCCTATTTTCTTCTTTTTCTGAAGAAAGTAAAGAAAAGGCTACTGGTAAAAATGTATTTCCATCTGACCATCCAAGAGTTAATAGGCGAAAGCCTTTCAAATACTTTCTTTGAACATGGTCAAATACTTTTGCAAGAAGTTCTACAGATTTACTCCTACTTCTGCTATACATTGAATCGTCTACAATAGGAACCTTTACTCTTTTGTCAGAAGTTAATGGTGTTAAACTATTTTTTATAATTGATGATGATAGAAGTAGCAGATATTTTCTCCAGTTAAATCTTGAGGAGTTTAAAAAACCTATAAACCGTATCTTTTGAAAAATCCATATTACAGTTTGATTCGAGTGTGCGATATAGGTTTTTACCTGTAAACACAAGCAAAAATACAAACTTAAAAATTGAAATACATGGAAATCCGTTCTCTTTAGAAAAAATACATTGTTTAAGAATGGAGCCAATCTTATTATTTTTAAAAAATTTATCAACAGTTGATTTCAATTTAATATCTTTATTTGGTGTAATAGTATCTACAAGAAACATTCCTTTCCTTTGGTGTAGTGGTTTGTCGTGATTCTATTATACCAAGATAGGAATGTTTTTTGTTTTAAAATCTTAATTTACAGAGCTTTCGCTTGAATTTTTATGTGCGAAAGTTGAGTTTTATATTCTATATTTCTTCATCCTCCAGCAAATCTCCGAATAGGGTACGCGTATAATTCCGTCTACCGTATAAGATTCTTGACACGAAAACAATTCCATCTTCGTACCTGTAAAATATCAAGGAATTGTTACAAACAAGAAAACGATAATCTGTTTGTATATCTAGGACGGAAGATAGTGGCGAACCTATTCCAGGATACTCTGTCAACCCACGTATCTTTTTGGTGATTTTAGAAACGAGGTTTATAGCTGCCTGTAGATTGCAAAGTTCTTTAGAAATATAGTCTTTAATTTCTGCTAAATCATCTTTAGCTTCAGGCGAAATTTTCAGCTTATACATCCTCAATCCCCAGTTCTGCTTCCACTTCCTCTATTGTCATCCATCCTTTCTCTCTTCCAGCCAGTTCTCCTTGGGCAAGCTGTGACATCAGCTTTAGTGAAGCCTTTAATTTCTCATATTCAGTAATATCAATAATAGCAAATTTTCCTCTGCCATTTTTGGTTAAAAACACTGGCTCACCTACGGCAATGTCCCGCAGGATTTCGTTGTAATTTCTTAAATCTGATATGGGTTTAATGTTTGGCATTTATAACCGCCTCCTTCTTTGCTATTATTATATACCTTTCATTCGTAAAATACTACATCAAATTTATCACAATATTAAATGCAGCCCTATTACCTTGACGATATATCTTTTTTATACACTCAAGGCTTAACTCGAAATCAAAAACTGACAAAATCCTCAAAATCCTTTATTCATCATCCTTTCACCCTCTCAATCCTCACAACACTTTCTGTGTGGGCCGTGTGGGGGAACATGTCTACAGGCTGTACCTCTATCGTCTTATATCCTTTCTCATCCAAGTACTTCAAGTCCCTGGCGAGGGTACTTGGATTGCAGGACACGTACACCACACGCTCAGGTTTCATCTTCACAATGGTATCCAGCACCTGTGCATCACAGCCCTTCCTCGGAGGATCTACCACTACCACATCGGCGGTAATCCCCTGCTTATACAATTGGGGTACCACTTCCTCTGCCTTGCCCACATAGAACTCGGCATTTTTGATACCGTTGATCCTTGCATTTTCCCGAGCATCCTGAATGGCTGCGTCCACTGCCTCAATACCGTACACCTTTTTGGCCTTTTGGGCCAAAAATAGAGATATGGTGCCGATGCCGCAATATACGTCAAATACGGTCTCTTCTCCCTTCAGATCGGCATATTCCAGGGCCTTTTCATAAAGCACCTTGGTTTGCATGGGATTTACCTGAAAAAAAGACAAAGGAGAAATATAAAATTTTAGATTTCCGATATAATCCACGATCTTGTCCTCGCCATACAATAGAATACATTCGTCTCCCAGGATCCGGTTAGTTCTTTGGGTATTGATATTTTGCACAATACTTTTTATTTCTGGTATTTCATGGGTCAGTTGCTGAATCAATTGCTCCTTATGGGGCATCTCTCTGCCGTTGGTGATCAGTACGACCATCACCTCTCCCGTGGTAAACCCCACCTTTGTCAAGATATGGCGAATCAATCCTTTGCCCGTCGTTTCATCATAGGCAGAAACTTTGTAGCGAGTCATATACTGTTTCACAATCTCAATGATGTGATCATTGATTTCATGCTGAATATAACAACTGCCCGTGTCCACAATATCATGGGTTCCTTTCTTATAAAATCCCACCACTACCTTTCCGTCAACAATACCAACAGGAAATTGCGCCTTGTTTCTGTAGCGACTGGGCTTTTCCATGCCCAAGGCGTCGTGCACCACCACCCCTTCCAATTTGCCGATCCTCTCAATATTGGCCTTTACGATGTTGGTCTTTAGGCGAAGCTGCTCTCTGTAATCAATGTGCTGTATCTGACATCCACCGCATTGATGGGCGATGGAGCAGACCGGAGCAATCCGGTGGGGAGAGGGATTGAGCAGTTTAATCATTTTCCCCATGGCATAATTTTTTTTCACCAGTTGGATCTTGACCCGCAAATCATCTCCCGGCACACCCCCATCGACAAATACGGTAAAACCTTCTATTCTACCAATGCCTTCCCCATTGTGTCCAATGTCCTCTATATGCACCTCATACGTCTGATTTTCCTTTATCTCGCTGTTCTTCATATGTATATCCCCTCCTTACTCAATTTCTATTCTAAGTACAATCATATTCTCGGCAGCAGGTTTTGAAAAATTTGGATAAATTTATCTGCCTGCTCCCCTTTCCCCTCCATCAAAAATCCCTTATAATGGTATTAATAGGATAAATCACGGACAAGCCTTGAAAATAAAGGAGGTATGACATGTTCCGCTCAATTTTCAATCTCTTTCTGATCAGTATTATTTGTATTACTTCCACAACGATTCCCATAGCAAAAAATGGTATGGATATGAATTTTTCTTTTCATCTGCCGAAACTGCCTGCAAAAGATTCTCCGGCAGAGTTTGTCTATGCTGGAGATCCCGATACTTTGGATCTGGAGAATCCCTCCGGTTTCCGGCTCTATGTCAGAAGTGCAGAGCCCCAATCTTTCACTGGGATAACGGATCCGTCTTTGGTTTTGGAAGTTTTCCAGAATGACCAAATGGTAAAAAGATTGACCTCCGAAAATTTTGTCAAGGCGGGGCCCCAAAACCCGGACCCCGTTGATGGGAAGCTAACCTACGCATTGGATTTATCACAACAAAACCTCAACCTGCCCGATGGTACATATGTGGTACGCATTTATGCACGGGCAGAGGAATTAAAAAAAGTGGAGCCTTTGACGCTGAACATAACCTATTCTACCATTTCAGCCTATATCCCTGCAACTGATAGGACAGGGCAGGGAATGATGGGATTGACCTTATATTTTCCCATTGCTGAAGACATGCAGTACCTTGTTCCCATTACCCGCTTTGTAAAATATAGCAGAGCTCCCCTGCGGGCAACCATTGAAAACATGAGAAAAGGATCGGATGTATTTGGTTTCCTGTCCCCAATCCCGGAAGTAAAAAAGATTCAAGTACGCAAAGGAATGGCCATCCTGCATCTGACCTCTGATGATTTGAATCGATACAATCAAAATCCCACCGATGCCGATTTTGCCGTAAAAAGCCTTGTGACTACCTTGACTGCCATTCCCGGCATCAACCAGGTGAAATTTCTGGTAGACGGAAAAGAATCCGATAATATCTTCTATGGAAAAAGTACCCGTGAAATCTTTACGTCCAATCCCCATCCCAAGGTATACCTGGGACTTGACCATCAGAGAAAAAGACTTCTGCTTGTGCCTGTCCCCTTAGAAAATCAGGATCAGCCATACGAAAGCATCTTCCGTACATTAAAAACCGGGGAAATCGCAGGCAAGAAGCTGTCAAACCTCATGGCACCTATCCCCCAAGATATAGATCTTCTCAACTATACCTTGGAGGGCAACCGACTGACCCTGAACGTCTCAAAAGAATTCCTAAATGCATATCCCAACCGCCCAGACCTGCAAAAAATGATTTTGGATGCCATTGCATACAGCTATACCAGCATCCAAGGCATAAACCAGATAAAAATCCTAGTAGAAAATCAGCCTGTGGATGCCTTTGGCAACATGAATCTCTCGACCTATTTCAAAAGGCCGCTGTTCATCAATCCGGAAATCCAATAACAGCCCACAACTCCTGTAGAGAATCCCCTATCGATGGGATTTTCTTTTTTGACAAAAATCCGGTGCAAAATCCTCAGGCAAATCCACAAAAAAATATGGCACATAGACTGTTTGTGCCATGGAAAAGCATAACGCTTAGAATCAGTTACCGCTTGAAAACAAAGGCTACTATAGATTATTATACATTATTTAGAACTTTATACCAATAAAATCCAATAGATGTTGTAAATATTATGATAAATTTTCTTTTACCCGTTCCAACATTTTTCGAATGGGCAAATGATAAGGACATTTGGGTTCGCAAATACCACATTGCACGCAATCCTTTGCATTTTTGGCAAGGGCAACATATCTTTCCCGGGCCCAATCCTGCAATTCATATCGTAAATAATATCCCTCCAATATAAACTGGGTAGGTATATCTACCCCTTGAGGACAAGGACCGCAGTAACCGCATCGCCGACAAAAGTTTTCTCCCAATTCCCGGGCAATCTTTTGAATCTTTTCCCTTTCCACGTCCGTAATTTTCAGCCGTTCATTTCCTACAGCCCCATTTTCCTCCACCTGCTTTATATGGTCCATACCGGGAATGACCGTGGTGACATGGGGATTTTCCAATATGTATCGAAGGGCAAGGGAACCTTCTTCTATGGCACCCCCTGCCAAAGGTTTCATGGCGATGACACCGATATGGGCAGCCTTGGCTTTCTCAAATAATTTTTCCCCTTGGTTTTCAATGATATTATAGGGAAACTGAACGGTAGAAAAATATCCGGAATCTATAGCCTTTTCCAGCATACCCAAATCATGGGTAGTAAAGCCGATATGTCCAATTTTTCCTTCCTTCTGTGCCTCCTGAAGGGCCCTGTAGGCTCCATCTTCCCCCATAATCTCATCGAATTGCTCGTGTGTTTTTACCAAATGAAATTGATACAGATCGATATAGTCTGTCTGTAAATTTCTCAAGCTGATTTCCACGTCAGATTTCATACTTGCATAGGTCCTGGCCGTAGATTTCGTGGCAATAATCCATTTTTCCCGACATCCCTTTAGGGCATGGCCGATCAGTTCTTCACTGACTGTATAGCCCCTGGCCGTATCGATAAAGTTCATCCCTAGGTCAGAAGCCCGGTGAATCAGTTCTCTTGCCGTATCTCGATCTACTCTCTGCAGAGGGATTCCCCCAAAGCCTACAACAGATACTTCTAATCTTGTTTTCCCTAAAACTCTTTTTTCCAAGGCCATTCCTCCTCTGTTCCCTACCATCTGAAATACATATGCACGCTTCCTTCATGAATCATCTTTCTAAATTTACTCTTGACATACATCTTCACAATTTCCCTGGGAAAAGGAATCACAAGAATAAATCCCACTGTATCCGTAAGGATACCGGGGGTCAGGAGCATAGCCCCGCCGATGAGTACACATAAACCGTTAATCAGCTCTTCCCCCGGCATCCGGCCTTCCATCATCTCCATCTTGATTCGCGTCAGGATTTGTTTGCCTTGAGATTTGGCCAGATAAGCCCCCAGTACCCCCGTCAGAACGACGATTCCCAAGGTATAGCCAAAACCGATATACTGATTGATTTTGAAAAGAATTGCCAGTTCCACCAAAGGGACCAATGTAAATAACAAAATAAAACGCATCAACATATTAGCTCACTCCTTTTAGGCATTGCTGCAATATCTCCCACACCTTTGGATTGGCTTTTTTGAAATTTACGGGTTTCAGACTTTTATCCACAAAGGCATGGACAGTTTTCCCAAGGGCCAGTAGTTCTCCATCTTCCTTGCGAATGACTTCATAGGCAAATTCCAGCCTCACACCTTTCAAGTTTTTAATTCTTGTTCGAATTACTACCTCGTCATCATACTTGGCGGGCACCTTATATGTGCAACCGCTTTCAATCACAGGCAGGATCACTCCCTCCCTTTCCATTTGGGCATAAGTATACCCTAAAGAACGGAAAAATTCCGATCTTCCCACCTCAAACCATGTATAATAGTTTCCGTTGTATACCACACCCATCTGATCTGTTTCTTCATACCTTACCCGGACCACCGCATCATTTGCATACATCGTGCAAGCCTCCCTTCCTTTTTGCCGGTCCCTTATTCTTATTCTTCCATTCCCTCCTCTTTTCCTGCCAATTTCATTATATCCCCAGAACATATTTCTTAAAACAAAGACAGCCAAACTGTTACCAGTTCGGCCGGATTTGCAGGCATTGTATTTTTTTGTCTTTAGTCTGAGTGCCGGTTCGTCCATATTTTTTCTATCAAATCCTTTTATAATACATGGGTTTTTCCCTGATATACCAATCCTCTGATGCTGTCCACCGTCACAGTCATTCCGTCCTTTAAAATCCTTGTGGCATCGGCAGCCCCCACAACCACAGGCTTGCCTAGATGCAAGCCCACAATGGCAGCATGGGATGTAAGTCCTCCTTCTTCCACGATAATTGCTGCGGACTTCTCCATATATTTGACCATATCCTTATCTGTAGCCACGGAAACCAAAATGTCTCCTTCAACAAACTTTTTCTCGGCTTCTTCAGGCTGGTTGGCTACACAAACCTTCCCTACGGCAGCAATTTTTCCAACGCCCGTACCTTTTACCAGAATTTCTCCTACAATATGTACCTTGATGGTATTGGTGGTCCCTGCAACACCTACAGGCACTCCTGCTGTAATGACAATCAAGTCGCCGCCTTTGATGTGTTCTGTCGCCAAGGCTTTTTGAATGGCCGCATCAAAGACCTCATCCGTTGATTTTGCTTCTCGGATCACCAAAGGATAAGTTCCCCAGGTCAACGCCAGCTTCCTTGCAACCTTCTGACTGGTAGTTGTGGCAATGATCGGTGCTTTGGGTCTAAACTTTGAAACCATCCTTGCCGTATGGCCGGAGGAAGTAGCCGTAATAATGGCCGATGCTCCCAAATCCTGGGCTGTCGTACAAGTGGCATGACTGATGGCATCGGTAATGCTCTTGTCTTTCCCTACGCCTTTTTCCTTTAGAATCTGTTCATAATTCAAGGACGCCTCTGCAGTTTTTGCAATATTGGCCATGGTGCTGACAGCCTCTACGGGATATTTTCCTGCTGCCGTTTCTCCTGACAACATGATGGCATCGGTGCCGTCGAATATGGCATTGGCCACATCCGTTACCTCCGCCCTGGTAGGTCTTGGATTGCGAATCATGGAATCTAGCATCTGGGTAGCCGTAATCACGGGCTTGCCAGCGGCATTACACTTTTTGATAATCATTTTCTGGACCAGAGGAACTTGCTCTGTGGGAATCTCTACGCCCAGATCCCCCCTGGCAACCATAATTCCGTCGGACACCTCAATGATCTCGTCAATATTCTCTACCCCTTCTTCATTTTCAATTTTGGATATGATCTGGATATCCCCTGCATGGTGGTCCTCAAGAATTTTTCTGATTTCCAGTACGTCAGAGGCCTTCCTCACAAAGGATGCAGCGATAAAATCAATATCATTTTCAATGCCGAACAGAATGTCTTCCAAATCCTTTTGGGTAATGGCGGGCAGATTGATTTTTACCCCCGGGACATTTACGCCCTTGTGGTTCTTTACCGTACCCGAATTTTTTATGATGCATCGAATCTCTGTATTTCCCATAACCTCCACCACCTGAAGCCCGATCAACCCGTCATCAATCAGGATCATATCTCCTTTTTTTACATCTCCGGGAAGTTCTTTATAGGTAATGGTGCAAATATTTTCATCCCCCAAAAGCTCCCTTGTGGTTAAAGTATATTCCTTTCCCTCTTCCAGGAAGGCCTCTCCATTTTTGAAGTTTCCTGTTCGAATTTCGGGGCCCTTTGTGTCCAGCAGGATGGCCACAGGCAATCCCAATTCCTGTCTCACCTCTTTTACTGCTTGAATTCTTTTCAGATGCTCTTCATGGGTTCCGTGGGAAAAATTCAATCTTGCCACGTTCATTCCATTTCTTATCAATTTCTCAAGTATTTCTTTCTTTTCGCTTGCAGGCCCTAAGGTGCAAACAATCTTTGTCTTTCTCATCTACATTCCTCCCGATATTTTAAATTGATAAAATCTTTGCCAGCTCGTACAGATTTTTATTGATTTCCTTCTTTATGGAAAGGGCTTCCGATATATCCATATCAATGATTTCATTCCCTTTGATTCCCAACACGCGGCTGGTTTTATCCTCCATCATCAACTCTACGGCTCTGCCGCCCATACGACTTGCCAAAATCCGGTCAAAAGCCGTAGGACTTCCACCTCTTTGGATATGTCCCAAAATCGTCAGTTTGGTTTCAATCCCTGTTTTTTCCTCAATCTGCTTTGCGAATTCATGAGAATCCTTCAACACACCTTCTGCCAGAATAATAATGCTGTGCAATTTCCCTCTGTTTCTTCCCTGAATCAGCCTTTTGCAAATGTCATCAATGGAAAAAGGTACTTCCGGTACAATAATGCTTTCGGCTCCTCCGGCCAATCCTGCATATAGTGCAATGTCTCCGCAATGTCTTCCCATGACTTCTATGATATTGGCCCTTCCATGGGAAGTGGATGTATCCCGGATATTGCTGATCGCATTGACCACGGTATTGACAGCTGTATCAAAACCAATGGTAAAATCCGTATAAGCTAAATCGTTATCGATGGTTCCCGGCAATCCGATGGTCTTGATCCCTGCTTGGCTCAGCTTCTCTGCCCCTCGAAAGGAGCCATCTCCTCCGATGACAACAATCCCCTCGATTCCAAAGATGCTGATGACATTGAGAGCCTTTTGGAAGCCCCTTTCTGCTTTAAATTCTTCACTTCGGGCGGTTCTTAGTATGGTACCCCCGCGGTGAATGATGTCTGCCACGGAAGATAAATTCATATCTTCTATGTCACCATTGATCAGACCCTCATATCCTTTTTTAATTCCTACCACCTTGATATCATGGTATATGGCCGATCTTACCACGGCCCGGATGGCAGCATTCATTCCTGGCGAATCCCCGCCGCTTGTCAGTACGCCAATTTTTCGCATGTTGTCCCTGAATCCCCTTTCTTTTTTCAATATTTTCTCATATTTCTAAACATTTCTTAAGGGAAAGCCCCTCAGGAGAGGGTCTTTCCCTTTTTGCTTTCTCCCTTATAGCCCGAGATCTATTAAAGCCTCGTGTACTTCCTCAACTTCTCCGTTAGGAACCAACACCTCGTATACCCTGTTGTCCTCTTTACCAATTGGCCTAATTTTTACCAGAAATCCTTCTTTGCTTAAAGTTTTCTTGATCTTTTCCGCATCTTCTTTATTATGTGCCATATATACAACTGTCCACATCGATAGGCCCTCCTTTTTGGAGTAGTTCATTTTGTTTCTATTTTAATCGAAATCTAAGTAAATTTCAATATATCCTCCCCTGCATCAAAAGCCATTGTTCTTATGCCAAAGTCCTCCGTTCTCCAGCGAATGCCAGAATCTTCTTCATCACCCAACACCCAAGTGGGAAGGATTAGATGAAAGCGGATCCGATTCATGGACCTTTACACATCCATGTCCCAGCATCTTTTCTAATTCCTCCAGCAATTCCCTATGGATTTTCACCCAAAGACTTTTGTCTGCTTTCATCACCTGCATTTTGCGGTCCTTGCCTTCAACATACAGATATACCGGCACATTTCCCTTCCATTTTTCCAAGGTCGGTTTCATCTGTTCAATCAGAGAGATATCCTTGTCTCTGCTTATTTTTAAACAGAGCTTCATCTTTTCCCCGTTGTCCTTTTCCCCTGCATATTTTTGCTTCTTGGTCAAGGGCAATATTTTTTCTGCGATGATCTTGGGTTGCTCATCCTCTTTCATACTGATTTTTCCCTCAACAATCACGGCACTATCCTCCGTAAGAAGACTAACATATTTTTCATACACATTGGGAAAAACCAGTACCTCTACGGTGCCATACAGATCTTCCAGGCTGATAAAGGCCATCATATGGTTGTTTTTCGTCACCTTATTCTGGCGATGAACTACCAGTCCTGCCATCCGCACATAGGAACCGTCTTTCAGATCGCTGTTTTCAAATTCATCCCTCAGGTCCAAGAGATCCCCCGTGGTCACTGTAGAAATCTCTTTGATCTCCTCTGCATATTCAGCCAAAGGATGGCCGCTGATATACAAGCCCAGCATTTCCTTTTCCATGGCTAGCAAAATTTTGGACGGAAATTCGGCCACATTGGGCAAAACATCTTCTTTCATAGTTTGGGGCATTACCTCTTCAAAGGTGCTGAATAATGACATCTGGCCGTCGATATTTCGCTTCCTGTCTTGATGAATTCCTTCAAGAACTTTTTCATAGACAGCCAGCAATTGAGCCCGATAGGCACCCATATGATCAAAGGCCCCGCATTTGATCAAGCTTTCCATGGCCCTTTTGTTCATTTCCCTGGTATCCACCTTGTCGCAGAAATCCATGAAACTCACAAATCTCCCTTTTTGACGCCTTGCCTCCATGATTGCCTCAATCACTGACAATCCCACATTTTTTACAGCCAGCAATCCAAATCGTATTTTTCCCTTCTCCACAGTAAATTTTGCATCACTATCATTGACACTAGGAGGCAAAATTTCGATATTCATTCTTTTGCAATCTTGAATATACTGGGCTACCTTGGAGGAGTTCCCCATGACACTGGTGATGAGGGCCGCCATAAATTCCACCGGATAATAGCATTTTAAATAAGCTGTTTGATAACCTAAAACCGCATAGGCGGCAGCATGGGACTTGTTGAATGCATATTTGGCAAAATCAATCATATCATCATAAATCTGATTTGCGATCTCCTCGGAAACCCCGTTTCTTATGCATCCAGGGATTTCGATATTGCCCTTTGCATCGATTTTCCCATAGATAAAATACTGTCTTTCCTGCTCCATCACATCCATTTTTTTCTTGCCCATGGCACGGCGCACCAGATCGCTACGTCCATAGGAGTATCCTCCCAAATCCCGCACCACCTGCATCACCTGTTCTTGATATACCAGACAGCCGTAGGTAACATTCAGGATGGGTTCCAGCTTGGGATGTAAATATTTGATGGCGGCGGGATTATTTTTGTAGGCAATATACTTGGGTATAGAATCCATGGGCCCCGGTCTAAACAGAGAAATCCCGGCGATAATGTCCTCAAAACAGTCCGGCTTTAAATCCTTCATAAATTGCCGCATGCCCGGACTTTCCAACTGGAAAACGCCTAAGGTCTCTCCTCTGCTGATCATTTCATAAACCTTTGGATCATCGTAGCTCATCTTAGAAAAATCAATCCTGATGCCGTGATTTTTTTCTATCAAATCTAAGGCATCCCGGATTACCGTAAGATTTCTAAGCCCCAGAAAATCCATTTTTAATAGGCCCAATTCCTCCAGAGTTCCCATGGGAAACTGGGTTGTGATGCCGTTGTCATGCATATACAAGGGTACGTATTCATCGATGGCTTCCTTGGAAATCACCACGCCGGCCGCATGGGTAGAAGCATGTCGCGGCACTCCCTCCAACGCCTTTGCCGCATCAATCAGGTATCGAGCTGCCTCGTCGGTATCATACATATCCTTCAATGTTTTGTTCAACTCCAGGGCCTTGTTGATGGTCATACCCAACTGGAACGGGATCTGCTTTGCGATGGCATCTACCTTGGCGTAGGGCATATTCATAGCCCTTCCCACATCCCGAATGGCTGCTCTGGCAGCCATTGTTCCAAAGGTAATGATTTGGGCTACCTTTTCCTTCCCATATTTCTCGATGACATAATCAATCACTTCCTGTCTTCTTTCGAAACAGAAATCGATATCAATGTCAGGCATGCTGATTCTTTCAGGATTCAAGAATCTTTCAAAGATCAGATTATACTTGATGGGGTCAATATCCGTAATTCCTAAAGTATAGGCCACAATACTGCCCGCGGCCGATCCTCGGCCTGGTCCCACCATGATCTTGTTTTCCTTGGCATAGCGGATAAAGTCCCATACAATCAAGAAATATTCTACATAGCCCATATCTTCGATGGTTTTCAGCTCATAATCCAGCCTGTTCTTAAGTTCCTGGTCGGGATTTCCATACCGATCCTTTAGCCCTTGATAGCACAATTCCCTTAAATAAGTGTTGGCATCATATCCATAGGGCACATCATATTTCGGCAAATGAATCTGATGAAAATCAAATTCCACATTGCACATTTCTGCAATTTTCAGCGTATTATCCAATGCCTCTGGAGCATAGGGAAACAGCTTCTCCATTTCTTCCGGCGACTTCACATAAAACTCCCGGGTAGAAAATTTCAAGCGTTCCTTATCCTCCAGGGTTTTCCCCGTCTGGATACAGAGAAGAATATCATGAATCTCCGCATCCTCCCGCCGCAAATAATGGACATCATTGGTAGCGACCAAGGGGATTCCCGTATCCTTGCTTAAACGGACCAGTCCATGATTCACTTTTCGCTGCTCTTCCATGCCGTGATCCTGCAATTCCAGATAGAAATTTCCTCTTCCAAATATGGCTTGCAGTTTCAAGGCTTCTTGTTTGGCCCCTTCATAGTGGTCATTCAGCAATTCCCTTTGGACATTCCCCGCCACACAGGCACTTAAGGCAATGATCCCCTCCCTGTGCTTCTCCAGCAGGGACAAATCCACCCGGGGCTTATAATAAAAACCTTCAATATAGCCCTTGGAAACCAGTTTCATGATATTTTTATAGCCCGTCATATTCTTGGCCAAAAGCACCAAGTGCCCTTGGGTTTTATCCTTTACAGGATCCTTATCATACATGGTCCTGGCAGCCATATATACCTCACAGCCAATGATCGGTTTAATCCCATGCTTTTTGGCCTGCTTATAAAAGTCAATCACACCGAACATGGATCCATGGTCCGTAATAGCCACGGCCTTCATGCCCAATTCCTTTACCACCTTCACCAGTTCTGAAATCCTTGCAAATCCATCCAATAAACTATACTCTGTATGCACATGGAGATGAACAAAATCCCTCATATTTACCTCCTTTCCACCGATCATCTATCTCTTTAGCAATTTGGCCGACATCATTGCCTTTGATACAATTTCCTTTTCATGGAAAACCAATATATCCACCTTGTAGAATTTTCGACCCATGTTGAGAATCTCCGCCTGTATTTCAATCTTATTTTCCATTTGCAGGGGCTTTATAAAATAAACCATAAAGCTGTCAATGACGCTGTCGAGATGCTTCTGCTTTTTGATGACCAAATGTCCGGCGGTAGACATCAGCATTACTAGGACCCCAGCACTAGCAATTCCCAGATCGTTCAGCATCATGGGTGTAATTTCCCCCGTCAGTTTCAGTCCGTTCTCCGTCTCCTCCACCTTGCAGTGATGAAACAGAATATCTTCAAAGGACTCTCCCATATGGGGCTGATTTCGAATATATTGCAGACCCCGGATCACATCCTGCCTTGTGACGACACCCACTAGTTTCTTGCCGTCCACCACAGGAACCATTTCAATGCCCTCCCAGATCATCACGTGGGATGCATAGGCAACGGACGTATTCTTGTCTATGGTGATAGGATCCTCCGTCATCAAGTCCACAATGGAGTCTCCATCGTCAGCACCTGCAATATCCCTGGGTGTAACAATGCCAATGACATGCATATTCTTATCTACCACAGGAAATCTGCTGTGCCCTGTCGCCTCTATCATTCGTTTCATATCTCTGACCTTGCAGGTGTTTTCTAAATAATGCAGCTTCTTGGGCATAATCCCTTCAGCCAGAAGAACCTGCTTTCGGATCAGCCTCTCCTGAATATTGCGGTTGATGATGGAGGTAATGGTAAAGGTATCATAGCTGGTAGAGATAATGGGCAGTTTCTTTTCATTAGCCATTTTCTTGATCTCTTCCTTGCAGGAAAATCCTCCTGTAATCAGAATGGCACAGCCTTTGTCCAAAGCAAGTTTATGGACATCATCTCGATTTCCCACAATGAGGAGATCCCCTTCAGAAATATATTTTGCAATCTCCTCCAGGGCCATGGCACCAATGACAAATTTACTAATCGTCTTATAGATCCCTTCATGGCCTCCGATCACATGCCCCTCCACAATATTTAAAATTTCTGCAAAGGTAAGCTGCTGAATTCTTTTATCCTCTACTTTTTCCACCCGGATGGTCCCTACTCTGGGTATAGTGCTGACAATTCCCTCCACCTCGGCATCCTTAATAGCTTTATAGGCTGTCCCCTCGCTGACCTCCATGGCCTGGGCTATTTGCCGGACGGATATTTTGCTTCCTATGGGCAAACCTTGAATATATAATAAAATCTGTTCATTTTTCGTCATTTTCCATTACCACCTTTAAAAAAAAGATAAAAGGTATGAAACACAATTCATACCCTATTATATCAAATCTATCATAGTTTTTCTAATACATCGGTAATCACAAGGGAAGGATGCTGGGTTAAGTCTATCTCTTTCCTGTTCATCAGCTTTTTTCCCTTTGCGTCGTAGAGAATTCTCACCCTAGGCCTTGTGGGAAAATGATGGTTTGCATCCACAACAATTCCCTTCTCCCCGGTATTTAAGCTCACAAGATACCCTACGGGATAGGCTGCTATATGCTTTACAAAATGCTTCACCATTTGAGGATCAAACAAATTTCCGGCTGTAGAAATCACATACGTCATGGCCTGATGGGGAAGAATTTTTTTCTTGTACACCCGATCACTGGTTAGTGCATCATAAACATCGGCAATGGCCACGATTCTGGCGTATTCATGAATATCTTCCCCTTTTTTTCCAAAGGGGTATCCGCTGCCGTTATACCGCTCATGATGGGTTAAAGCTACAACGATTGCATCCCCCTCCATTTCCGGAATTCTGCGGAGCATCTCATAGCCAATTTCCGCATGCCTTTTGATTTCGTTAAATTCTTCATCATTCAGTAGATCTGGCTTATTCAGAATATAAAGGGATATCCACATTTTTCCTATATCATGCAATAGTGCCCCTACCCCCAATTGTTGCAGTTTCCTATCATCATACCCCAGGGATATGCCTGCAAGAATCGACAGCACACACACATTGACAGAATGGGCAAAAGTATAATCATCCGCAGCACGAATATCACAAAGGTGAACCATAATATCTTTTTTACGCAACAAATCATCGATGATGGAAGTCACTTGCTGATATATTTCCAATGTATCGATGCTTTTCCCCAGTCGAAGATCCTCCATCACCTTTTGGACAAGTTTTTTTGCCTCCAATCGATTTTGTTCCCGGATGATATCTTCGATAATCACATCTGCCGTTTCCTCTGCATGTATGTAAATCTCCCCAATGCCCAATTCCTTCAATCTGTGAATATAAATTTCTTTTAGCTCTACACCGGCTGTAATCAAAAGCTTTCCATCGCTGGTATAGATATTCTTTGCTGCGATCATACCGTTTTTTATAAAGTCGATCTTTATCCTATGCATGATGGCCTCCAGCAAGTTGATGGCAAATTCAGGATAATATTTTTTTCGACATTTCCCTGGAAAATCCTCTAAAATACTTCTTTTTTTTTATGGTATTAAATGCTTATTTTCTGTTGGAAAAGTTGATATTTAAAAAACTACTCGACAGCGAGTAGTTTACAATTCCAACAGCTTATTTTCAATAAAATCCATCAACTCCTCCAGGGCCTCTTCCTCATCTGGTCCGTCAGTGATGAGGCGAATGGTATCTCCCTTTCCTACACCGAGAGACATGATGCCCATGATACTTTTGGCATTAATCTTTTTTGTCCCTTTTTCCACAATGATATCAGAGACAAACTTATTGGCCGTTTGCACAAATAAAGCTGCAGGTCGTGCATGGAGACCGAGCTTATTGTTAATGGTTACCTCCTTTGTCATCATCGCTGTACATCCCCCTCTTTTTGCCTTATTTTCTCTGCAATTTTCTCTATTTTTCTCAATCTATGATTCACACCTGATTTCCCCACAGGCGGCGTGAGCATCTGTCCCAGTTCCTTCAGGCTTGCTTCTTTATACTGCAAGCGCAATTCAGCAATTTCCCTTAATCCGTCAGGAAGTATCTTAAATCCATGGGTCCTTTCAATATATTCAATGTTTTCAATTTGCCGCATGGAAGCGTTTACAATTTTGCTAAGGTTTGCCGTCTCACAATTTACGATGCGGTTCACATTATTCCTCACTTGTTTTACAATGCGTATATTTTCGAGATTCAACAAAGCTGTATGGGCTCCCATGATATTTAACAAATCCACGATTTGATCTCCTTCTTTTAAATACACCACATAACTATTCTTCCGTTGGACGATCTTTGCCCCTAACTCGAATTCATTGATCAAATCCTTTAAATCCTCGCTGTGCTCCTCACTGCTTGTTACAAACTCCAAATGATAGGTTTTTTCAGGATCACTGACAGATCCTGCCCCCAGAAAAGCTCCCCGCAAATAGGCTCTTTTACAGCACCTATTTTTCACCAATCCATGGGGGATCGAATAATCTATGGAAAATTGACCATCATCTACCCGCAAAATACCTAATTTCTGCAAGATATCGTTTGCCCCGGCACTGCTGTTGATGATCATCATATAATGATTATTCTTTTTTAATACCTTATTCTTTTTTACCATCAATTCCGTATGAATGCCAAAACATTTTTTGAGCAACGTAAAGATTTTCCTTGCAATCGCTGCATTTTCCGTTGCGATCTTGATATTGACCTTTTGAAAACCTGCCAGTTGAATGGTGCCGCTCATGCGGATCAAGGCAGACAATTCCGCCAGTTGGCAGCAGTAATCCTCCGATACTAACCTTGACAACTCGTTTTTTGTTTCCATGGAAAAAGACATAGGATCACCCGCTTCAAAACTTTTCTGTCATATGCAATCCATCTTGAGGATAAGTATATATTTCATATTATTATAACATAATTTACGTAAGTTTATATCAATTTATGATGATATTATTTAAAAATTTTGTATTTTTCTTTACTAATTTTGGATGAAATAATTTTATGTCCATCGGTGCAAAATATATATGAAAATATATGAGGAGGTGTAATATTATGCAATCAGGAGCTCATCCAAAAATGGAAGTTATGTGCCATGTTTCCAACTGCAGATTTTATAAAAATGACTACTGCCATGCTGACAAAATCGAAGTAAATCCCAAACATGCAGGACGTGCCCATACAAGTGATGATGCACTTTGCTCAACCTTTATTCCTCAAAATCGATAACGCAACAAAGACCTCACGGCTGTGAGGTCTTTGCTTGTAGGCAAACCCTTGAGATTTGGCTTCCTGCTCAGACCTGCGCCGCTTTTCTAAATAAAAATTAAGAAAAAAGCGGCTTGCTGATTCGCGACGAAGCCTAAATCTCAAGGGTTCTTACTTATTCTATTACTTTTTCTATAGACTGAGATCTCACGGCTGTGAGGTCTTTGTTCTCATCCATAGGAAAAGATAAAGTTTTGACAGCTTGCAGTGCAATGGATTGTCGCGGTGATAGAAAGCCGATCCGTTAGAATAGGATATATCCCCCTATCAAATTTCAAGAAAATCTAGCCCTGGTTGGCATTCATTTCTTGGATAGCCTTTGCAATAATATCCCTTTCGTCGTCATACTTCGCCATTTCTGCAGCCCGATTCATGTGGACAAACCTCGCTTCTATAAATCCTTCTTCTTTTTGAGGATTGCAGTCCATACTCCTTGCCCTCATCAAATACCAATGGACCGTTTTATTGACAACCTCTTGATTCTGCCAGCTATTTTTAAAAGAATAATGTATTTTCCCAAGATACTTCACAACTTCTGCCTTTACGCCACCCTCTTCGAATACTTCCCTTACGGCAGCAGCACTGGTATCCTCGTCTTCTTCCACCTTTCCCTTTGGCAGCACCCAATCCCCATTATATTTACGCAACAGCAGTATAGCATTGCCAAAAATCACTACACCGCCAGAACTTATTTCCTCCCTCACGATGTCCACTCCTTAATATATAAAAACTCCGAATTTCCTATCGCTAGTCCCATAGCACTATTTTTTGTCTCATCCATATATATTAAGTTATCATAATATATTGGCTCTTTCAATGTTAAATTTATATACCCGGTCCTAATGTATTTTATTCAAAATACTATAGAAATGTTTCTCCCATCACATTCGTATATGCTTTGCAATTTCTTGGTTTTAGGCACATAGCAAAATACAGAACGGATTGTGTTCAACACCAATTCATTCTGTATCTTGCGAGATGGTAATACGGTACGAAAATTCCATCAATCCCTGATAGGGGTTATCTTTTTTTATGCAATCCATATCCATTGCCGGCGACCGGCCGTCGAAACTATCCTACCGGTATTCCTTCAGTCTTTCCCTGAATGTATTGATCATTTCAGGACTTTGATCCAATCGGTAGATTCTCGCGGGATTCATATGTTTATCCCAATCTATCCCGTTCCACCATATGGCCACCTTGATCCTTTCGAATGTTTTCATGGTATCAAACATTTCATGAATCCACTGAATTTTATCTCCCCCTACAGAATTGGATCCAAATTCCGTTATCATCAAGGGTTGTTTGAAGAGTCGGTCGTATTCCTCATAAAGGGGTATATAGATTTCTTGAAACCCTCTCCATTTTTCCCCCGGATAATAAGTGCCGGCATTGTAGCCTGTCAACCCTACAATATCCACATAGGCATCCCCGGGATAGTAGTTTAAATAATGATTCCAGGCAAAATTCGGGAATGAACCATCATGGGGATTCCATACCCACAGGACATTATCGGCTCCTGCCCTTTGAAAAATATTGTACACATGCTTCCATACGGCCTTAAACATCTCCGGATCCTTTGAACTGTGGTAGCTGGAATACACGCACCAGTCCCCATTCATCTCATTGTTCAATCGAAAGAGTATGGGATGTCCGAATTGTTTGGCTTGCTTGGCATATTCATGAAAAAAGCTGTCGTACTTCCCCTTTAATATATCATAAGTAACGCCGGAATTATCCCTTCCGTCCATATACATGGTCTGCAAGGTCAGCTCCACGTACCGATGGTGCTCGTAGGCATTTTTCATCTCCTCCATGGGAAAACCGTTGCTGGAAAATGACTGATAT
Source organism: Thermotalea metallivorans (assembly GCF_001562415.1). Taxonomy (GTDB): domain Bacteria; phylum Bacillota; class Clostridia; order Peptostreptococcales; family Thermotaleaceae; genus Thermotalea; species Thermotalea metallivorans. Next base: position 22,240 of record NZ_LOEE01000044.1, read on the forward strand.
AAAACTAAAAATTCAAAAGTATAATCCAATTTTTCCTCCAGAGAATGGAGAAATCCAAAATCCTTTGGAGCAGAGTATTCGAAAATCCCCCATTTCAAATCTTTGCTGTTTACAAAATACTTTTCATAGAAAGCCTTTGTTTCTTCGTCAAAATTTTTATGGACAGGGAGATGTTCCATATAGATTTTAGGCGTTCCTTTCCGTTCTACGATTCGAAAACTGCTGATGATATTCATATAATCCTCGTAGTTTTCGAAGGGCCTTGCAGATTTTATGATAATCGTATAAACTTCATGGTAATTTTTTACAATTTCTGCACTGACGTAATAGTTCTTATCATGATGCACCTTCGGCAATTTCTCCCGGCTCCATTTTAACAAATGGGTCTTCATGCCATGGATATAGAGGGTATCTTCATACTCTTTAACATGATCCCTGCTGTTCTTTAGAAAACGGTTGCTGTAGCCGATGTAATCGGCCGCTGAAGTTGGGGTGCCCTGAAAATTGTCATAATAAATCTCAATATTCCGATCCTGGTCGTATATCAAGGTCTTTACAGCCGACAAGGATACATCCACATACATATGATTGGGGTACTGCAAAGAATATCCGTGGGCATAGTTTATGTATTCGTTATATTGATGATCTATGGGAATGATCTTCTTAAAATCATCCTCTTCACTGAAATCCGAATAGGCTACAATTTTCCCGTTTTTTATAAAGGTACTGATGGAATCAATGGTTTCCCCATAAACAACCATGCTGCTCAGAAATATCATCGATGCACAGAGCACAGCTCCTATCCTCTTAAGCTTCATCATTCTCCTCCTTTGCTGCAATGAAACAGTGTCTTTTTTAAAAAACAATTCCCAAAATATCACAAAATGATTATACCATAGAAATCCACCCCAATGATATGAAAAGTTTATTTCTCCCTATGTATGAATAATTATCCTCGTTTACTTTGGCTGCAAAACGAAAAAATAATAACAAGGAGCATACAAAAAAAAGACAGGTGATTTTATGCCATTGAATGAAAAATTTATCATCAATCTCCAAGGCAGAAACTACGTGACCTATGAGGGTTTGCTGGATCTTGCCCACCAGCAGGATTTGACTTCCATTACCGTAGACATCGTTCAGCTGCCTTCTCCTGAAAACAATTACACAGCCGTTTGCAAAGCCACCATAGAAGCGGGAGAAAAGCATTTTACAGATTTTGGCGACGCCAGTCCCAATTCCGTCCGAAGTAATCTTGTTCCCCACATCATCCGCATGGCATCCACACGGGCCAAAGCTCGAGCCCTCCGGGATTTTACCAATATCGGCATGACTGCCTTGGAAGAGCTTGATTTGAAAGAATTGGAAGGCCATGATCTGTCAATACCATCTTCCCAAGAAAGTATCCACCCTGGCGTCTCGGAAGATCCTCCCACCAAAAGACAACTGGAAACCATAAAAAAACTGTCCCATGATTTGGAGATAGAAATCAATTTTGAAACATTGACAAAAAAAACAGCAGCAGAATTAATTTCACAAATGCTCAATCGAGTAGGAGGTAGATAATTAATTTATCTACCGTCCTCTCACACCACCGGACATACGGTCCCGTATCCGGCGGTTCATCAGGATTAATATCACATAGAAAGCCTTTTAGTTAGAGTAGTGAA
>NZ_LOEE01000045.1 GCF_001562415.1 Thermotalea metallivorans
GCTCTGGCACAAGAGAATACTTTACATCCTGGAATTTAGCAAGCCTAGCGATAGATTCTGCATCTTTTGCATCATTTTTCACTTTTCTTAAGTCGAAATTCTTGGTAGAATATACACATAAAGGATTTAGCACAAATCCTTTAATGTCATTCGATCTTAAGAAGAAGAAGAGTGGTAAATGAAAGATACCCGTAGATTCTACGAAGTAGATGGGCTTTTGTTGTAACCGCTCTTCTTCTTTTTTGAGAATCTCCAGAAATTTGTTAAATCCAGCAGGATTGTGATCAATCCGAAAAGGCTTGCGAATCAATGAACCATTAGGTTCAAGCATTGCAACTACAGAGAATTCTGAAGACACATCAATGCCTACAACAAAATCATTAATAAATTCAGACATAAAAACACAACCTTTCAAACAGAATGAATCAGAGCATCCACGAAAAGAAGAACGTCAAACAACCTTGCATTTGAAACGGGTAACACCAGATGGTGGCCCAACCAGCTAAACATCGAATCGTCCTTGTGGAGTGACACGCTATTTCACGGATAAGGCCTCTACTATGAGAGGGATCCAGGAGGTACGCACATCTATCTCTCTGACAAAGAGATTATAGCACGATGTTTAGAAATTTCAATGCTAGGTGTCACTGATTCATCTGAACAATAAATTTAAAGTTGTCAAAGAACATTCGGGTGGGTTTTTGAACCCTAACCCTATAATTATCTTACAAGGAAGTTAGAAGAAACAGAGGCAAAGGAACACAGTAGACTTATTATCCTGAATTATTCATGAAAATCTATGAAAAGATGATAGACAGTCAAAATTAAATTTTATCAGTTTTGAAATCCTGAATTAGGGAAAAGGTCTTAAAAAGGGAAGATTCCTCCCGAAGTTGATACTTTTGGATCTTGAAGATGTTAGGCATATCATTAGTTTTGAACAAATTTTTGGTGAGCGTGTGAAAACCAAGCTTATGGGCAAATTCCTTAATGAGAAACATCTCTCATTTTAGATTATGTGATATAAGGAGGACAAGCTATGAAAATTTCAAAGAAAGATGCGTCCATATGGTTTGATTTTTTATCACAATTGAGTGAGGAAGAAGAAGTTGACACAAGACATGAAGAAATTATTTACGCTACCTTTGCACAAATTGAGGCAGCAATTGATCATAGAAATAATATGTTAATGTCGCAAATTAAAGGCTTGAAAACTCTAGAGAAATGTAACTTAGAGTGCAAGTTCTGTTATAATTATGGACAACTAGAAAATATTCCTCCAGTTGGTGAAGGCATGTGGGAAATTGGAGGCACTAAATTTTATGAGAAGGATATTGATTTACTTCTTTCTATCCATAAGAAACCCACTGGTATTTCTTATGTTTATTTAGAGCCATTCATGGAAATCGAAAAATACTATTCGCTAATCAAGAAATTTAGTGATGCTCAAATTCATCAACATTTATATACAAATGGCACTTTGGCTACGGAAGAGACATTGAAAGCATTAGGCGAAGCCGGCCTTAACGAGATACGGTTCAACCTAGGGGCTTCCAAGTGTTCAGACAAAGTCATTAAAAATATTGGAATAGCGAAAAAATACATTGAAAAAGTAGGTATTGAGACCCCGATGACGCCAGAGTTTTTCGAAACATTTTTTGAGAAAAAGCAAAGCATCTTAGAGACGAACCTTGATTTTATCAATTGTGCTGAATTGCATCTAAATGAGAATAATATAAACAATTATTATGGGGAAAACATGTATATTTCCAGACATGGATACATATCTCCAATTTGGAGCAGGGAATTAACTCTAAAATTCATGAAAATAGCTGATGAAGAAAAGTGGGATGTAGTAGTGCATGATTGCTCGAATTATACAAAATTTGCCAGAGGTTTAAATTTGAGCAGCAAAGAGGATAAGTGGTTTGGAGCAAGCAATTATGCCTGTGAGTTTTCTAGGATTCCATATGAAGTATTTTTACCAATACTAAATGATGACAATTTTAAATTTTTAAGTGAAGAAGAATTGCCTGAGGCCTATAAACCAGTATTGATAAATTATTAGAATCCATTGCCAAATAGATACAAAAAGTCAGTTATACAAAAGCTACTTTTACTAGATGGATGAATATGATGAACAATGATTATATAGAAATTGAGGAGATTGCCAGACAGTATATAGACTTATTAAACATCCGGTGGGATGGTGGCTATATGAAGCAATTTTTGCAAGAAGTCCGGCATTAAATTAACGATGGTCAAGGGTCTTTCGCGTATTGATCCGATAATGGAAGAAATGGCATATCGTTTTTAGCAATGATGCAGCGGCAAAGAGATTGCTATCTTGTTATCGGAAAACAGTTATCAGATATGAAAATAGTCAGCCTTAAGGCTGACTATTTTCATATCATCAGATGCGTATAGACATCCTCAAATTTTTAAGAAATAAATCTTTTGATATTAGTGGCAATGGTTTGCTTCGGCAGCTTCTGCAATTGCTTTTGTTTCATGAACTGTACCTCGTGGATGCTGGGGTGGAGCATAAATAGAGTACAATTTCAGTGGCTTATTTCCCGTATTGATCAGATTGTGCCATTTGCCGGCAGGTATAATGATCGCAAAGTCACCATGGACTTTTTTTTGAAAATCCAACCTATCTTTTCTATCACCCATTTGGATAATTCCTTGACCTTCTTCAATACGTATGAATTGATCCAGTGTTGGATGAATTTCTAAACCTATGTCTTCTCCGACGTTGATGCTCATCAAGGTAAGCTGCAAATGCCTTCCTGTCCATAAAGCAGTGCGAAAAGTATTGTTTTGTTTCGTAACCTCTTCGATATCCACTACAAAGGATTCCGGCCCATAATCTTTTAATTCCATCATACTGTTATCTTTTTCAGAACGTGAAAAATCAAGGATTGAATCATATTCTGTTTTATCTGTAAAAGGAGTATACTGATTATCAAATTGTTTCGGGAAGTCTGGATGATATATGGATGCATTCATGCAGTGATGGCATGGATATATCCTGCAGATATTGTACATATTGTCTGATTCATACATTGGGGTGTGAATGCAATAAGGGCATAGATATGTTTTGTACATATGATACATATTGCTCTCATTCCTTTCCTATGGTTTACAGTATTATCATATGATCTATGTTTAGGAGAGGTGCTTCAATTTACAGATTTCACATTGGATAGATGATCTCTATCCCTTACAATCCTATGAGTTTTTGGATAACATCATAATTGGTATGCATATCCGATACACTCCCTTTTTCTATTTTGGATTGCATTTAAAATCATAAGGGATGTATCGGATTTTTTGTATATTTTTTATTTAGCATTAACAATAGAAAAATTACCCATTTTCCATATGTACTTTTAGAGAACATACTGCTATAATATAACTGTAAATATTTTACGAATAATAAAAGATTGTTAAGTTTGATAATTAACAGACGATGCTGTTTATGAAACTTTTTTAAATTTTTTATTATTCGTAATTTTAAAAAAATATCGAGGGGGGATTTTAAATGAAAAAAAAGTTTAAAGTAGTGAGCTATGTACTGTTTGTAATGGTTTTGCTTTTAAACGTACATAGTCCAATGCTAGGCCCATTTGGTGTTGATGTGGTTTCAGCTGCTACAAGCCAAGCTGCCGCACCAGCTGCTGCACCTAAAGCTACGACCGCCAAGTCAGCAACACAAACAGGCTCTTCAATACTTGTCGTTGGTTCTTTTGGAGATGCTGTTAAGCAGCTGCAAATGCGTCTAAATGAAAATGGTTACAATCTTAAGGTGGATGGTTTTTATGGAATTAAAACTTTCAATGCAGTAAAAGATTTCCAAAGCAAAAATGGATTGAAGGCTGATGGAATTGCTGGTCCTTTGACCTTAGAAAAGCTGCAGCCAGTAGAAGTTGCTAAATCAGAACCAACTCCAGCTGCACCACAAACTCCTTCAAGAGCACCTGGTATTTATCCTGATGTCATAGCAAGTGCTTCTGTAAATCTTACAACTGAAGAAGAATTACAGAAATCCTTGGGAGAAAACGGAACTTGGATTACAACCCTTGGCAGCGATGTGACTGTTGCAAACGACCTTGTTTGGATAGGTGATATTAGAAAAACAGGAGCTTCAGCACCAGCGAGAAAGCTTGGCATATACTATCACTCATCACCAAATATTGGCGGTGAGCAGGTGTTTACATTAAAAGTACCTAATTTGATTGTTCGAGCTGAAAATGCCAATATTGCCTACGGAACACTTGATGGAAATGTAAAAGTAGAAGCGAAAGGTTTTAAGCTCACAAACGCTACTATCACAGGCAACTTGGAATTCGCTACACAAGAGCTATATGATTCTGCAACATTTAATGATATTACAATCAAAGGCGATGTTTTGGTTGCCGGAAATAAGCTTTCAAGTGCGCTGAAACCTCAAACAATTACAAACTATGCTAAGTATAGTGAGTCTGCTACAAGCGGTGATATGATAAAGGTTTCTGTTACTTTTAAAGATGGCAAACCTCATGATGTCTTGATCGATGTTCTAGGTCCTTCTTACTTCTTAAAACCAGGTATTTTATCCTCCGGAGCACAAGGAAACTGGGGGAAAACTGCTTATTCAAAAGCAGGGCAATATGTTATGGTGAAGCCTTCTGAAGATAGACCGGCAGACACGATTTTATCATGGGATAAGCAAATTTCGACTTTGATTGCTGCATACAAAAAATCAGGTTTTGATATAAGCCAGTTCCCAACTTTCCAAAGAGATGCATCTCATCCATCTGTTCTTGACTTTAATAAGATGCTTGGTGGTAAGTATAAGGCTTATACAGTAAGCGAAACAAATGGATCAATTGATCCAACGAAACTTAAAGGTGCACAAAGATCAGAAGTTGCAAAAGTTGATGCGATCACAAGTTGTTCCATTGATGTAGGCAAATATCTGAAATTAGCCGATAACATTATTAAAGCCGGAACGAAATAATTTATTGAATAATCAAAAGTCTTGACACTCATAGGCTGGGCCGTCAAGACTTTTTTTATCCACTGACATCTGCAGGTTAAACCAAAATTTCGCAGGTATAAATAATTACTGATTTCCTTTACGATACTCCCTACAGATTCATTGTGTGTCATTCCAACCCCCTGGATGGGTGCAAATTCAAAGCGCTACAGGCAGCTATAAAAAGGGAGAAAGATCAGACTACCAAAGCTGTGGCTGATTTGGAGGCTGTTGATTATTACTGTGTCGAAGATGCATCTAGTGAACCTTACCGGGTTTTCTGAGGATATCTATATAGCAGAATGCGCTGCATAGATGCAAGAATCCCTTGAATGCTTCATAGTTCTTCTAGAAGCTTTATTTGCTATGGTGTATATATTCGTTGTATGGTATTTTTGTCCTGTGAACTATCGGTAATATGCGACGGGAGTTATGATGGCATGTTTTTCTAGAGAGTAAGAACAACAGGAGTTTTTTGCAGACCGTCATGCAAGCCAAAGACTCCTGTGGGTGACAATGTGACTTTTTTGATAATGCAGCAAACGCAATAGAGGTAGGATTCCGGCCATGCAAAAGGTGTTGCCTGGATAAAACGGTTTTCAAGCCTGATTTAGAGCTTATAAGAAAAGCGAAAGATATATTGGATGCAGATGATAACCAGTAAGTTGATTTAAGCCGGATTTCAAAACAACTGGGAGTTAGATAAGCTAAAGGAGTACATTGATTTTTTAGAGGAAATAAAAAAATATACAAAAGTATGTTTTTGAAATGCCAATTTCCAATATTTAACACAAAAGATGGATACACTACCTTCTTGATAGTACTATTGTATTTCAAAAGCTAATCCAGCATTTGGCGCTATAGTTTTGTCAGTAAATGCAATTAAAAACTTGCTCAAGTTCTTCATCCTTTAATGAATTGGTATACATTTATTATACAGTAGTTCATCTTTTGGGCGAAGAGATGCATATAAATGAATTACTGCACTTTAAATAAATGTGAAGAATTTTAAAAGTTTATTATCATGGATTTAGATATAAAAATTTATTATATCAAATTCTGCCACATTCATTACCCACTTACAGAAGTGAGTGATTGAATGTGGCAGATGTATGTTAAAAAACGCAGAAAAATTTGAGTAAATAATTAATCCGGTCCTGGGAGGGTATTAAGTATTATCATATAATAAAGGAGATGAATGTATGAAGATCAGTACAACACTAAAAATATTTGTCTTGGTCCTTTTTCTTTTTTCTATTGCCAGCACTTTTATGGTATTTTATCAGCTCGACAATATGGTGAGTGACGGAAGAATTGTAAATTATACAGGCATTGTAAGAGGAGCTACCCAAAGATTAACCAAATTAGAAATCGCCGGCAAACCATCGGATGATTTGATTGGAAAACTTGATAAAATCATTAACGGCCTGATCCATGGGGATAAAGATTTAGATCTTCCTGGAGCCACAGATGGTGATTATATTGCTAAGATGAGAGATGTTGAAGAGCATTGGAACAATCTTAAGGAAAAAATATATGCAACCAGAGGAAATGGGCAAGTGTCTGATTTATTGAATGAAAGTGAAAGTTTCTTTGAAAAGACAAATGATGCCGTAGCAGCGGCCGAAAGCTTTTCCAGATCCAAAGTGGTAACTTTAAAAATATTCCAAGGAATTTTGTTTCTGCTAAACTTTATTATGTTGGTGATCATATGGGGGATGAGCAACCGAAGAATATCAAGACCTTTGACATATTTGATAGAATCCATATCCAACTTGGATGTTTCTGAAAATGTATCGGATGCATTTATGAAGAGAAAAGATGAAGTGGGACTATTGGCGAATGCTTTTCAGAAAGTCATAGACAATATCAGGTCCCTCGTAGAAGATGTTGCAGATATTTCAAAGCAGGTAGGAGAATCTTCCGGAGTTTTAAAAACAACTACGCAACAGATTGCTTCTGCCTCTGAAGAAGTGGCCAGAGCCATAGATGAAATAGCCAATGGGGCTACGGAACAAGCAAAAGAAACGGAAGAGGGTGCTTCACATCTTCACGTTTTAGGACAGCTTATAGAAAAAGACCAAAAACTGATGATGGATTTGAATAAGGCTACTGATGATGTCAATACCCTCAGAGATGAAGGATTTGAAATTTTAGAAAAATTAATAGAGAAAACGAAGGAAAATGAAAAATCTTCAGAGGAAATCCGGAAGGTAATTATAGAAACCAATCAAAGTGCTGAGAAAATAGGGGTTGCCAGTCAAATGATAAAAAATATTGCAAATCAGACCAATCTGTTGGCACTCAATGCGGCGATTGAAGCAGCAAGGGCAGGGGAGTCAGGCAGAGGTTTTGCCGTGGTGGCGGAAGAAATTAGAAAACTAGCAGAGGAATCTAACCGTTTTACTGATGAAATTACTGATATTATTAAAGATTTGATGGGTAAAGCAAAGGAAGCTGTAAGTACAATTGAGGAAGTAAGTAAAATTGTGGTCTCCCAGGCAAAAAGCGTAGAAGATACAAGTATAAAATTCGAAGGAATTTCAAAGGCCATAGAAAAAATGAAGAAAGTGATCGAAGCACTGAATCAATCAGGGCAAGAGATGGAAAAAAAGAAAGTTGAAATTATTTCTATGATTGAAAATTTATCTGCTATTTCAGAAGAAAATGCAGCAGGAACTCAAGAAGTTGCCGCCTCTGTAGAGGAACAAACGGCAACGATAGAGGAAATATCAAATATAAGTGAAAGGCTTGATGATCTGGCGCAAAATATGTGGAAAAATTTATTGAAGTTTAAACATGCTAAGCATTAAAATTTTTAGGTGTCCATTCGGAAATACAATGGAAGTTATAGAAAGTTGTCTAATGCCAAACAACCACATTATTATAGGCGATATAGATTCAAAAATGTTGGAGAAAGAGAAGCTTTCGGCGGCGGAGGAAGGCTTGCAGCATATCAATCATATCATTGAACAAAGAAAAACAGGAGAATTCATGGTGGTAAAAGGCTTTCTCCCATGGTTACTTACCGGACTTCTCAACCCTATGTTGCAAAAAAAAGGCCATTGACACCACAAAATTTCATGCAAATGATCATTGTACCGCTTGTGGCATCCGTGAAAAGGTTTGCAATCACAATAACATTCAAGTGAATAAAAGGCCACAATAGGGGAAACGTTATACCCAATGCTTGGTATGCATCCATTATTGTCCTGAAAAAGCAGCTCAATATGGAAAAGGCACTTTAAAAAGGGAAGATATACTAACCAAAATATAGGGGTGGATGAAATTTTGAAGAATTGAGATTATCGAAACCCGCCAAAAAAGATTGATACAGATAACGAGCAATAATGGACGATGGCAGATAGCCATTCAGAGAGATAGGGGGCATTTGGTTAAGCACATTGCAAAATACCGCAGGAGATAAGGATGAAAGGGTCAAAAAGTGACAAAGAACCGTCCCCTGACACGTTATAGATAAAGTTATGGGGTTGGATCCGAGAGGAGGATAATAGGATGTTGAATAATGAAAATAGGGTTATTGTCATTTATAAATCAAAATATGGCAGTGCCCAACGCTATGCCCAGTGGATTGCAGAGGAGGTGAAGGCAGATTTAGTTGAAAGGTCCCAAATTACATTAGAGGGTATGCTTCAGTATGATACAATCGTATATGGTGGGTCATTGTATGCTGTTGGTATTTTGGGGCTATCTTTGATCAAAAAGAATTTTGACAAATTAAAGGAAAAGAAAGTAATTGTATTTTCCGTAGGGGCATCTCCTGCCTATCCTGAAACGATCGAGGATGTTAAGAATAATAATTTTACCGAAGAAATGAAGAAAAAAGTTCATTTTTTTCACCTGCGGGGTGGCTTCAACTATGAAAAGCTAAATGCACTTGATAAGATTTTGATGTATCTTCTGAAGAAAAAGCTGGAGCATAAGAAACGTGATGAACTTACGAATGATGAAAAAGGGATGCTTGCAAGCTATGCACATCCCGTGGATTGGACAAATAAGAAATCAATAGATCCCATTGTTCAATGTATAAATAGTGCTTTGTAAGTTTAATGTTACAATAAACTTATGTAAAACTTTTCATGGCATTGGTACTAAAAAAAGACCAAGGACGCAGTCAAGGGGATGAATCTATTTCCCTTGGCTGCCTTTTCAATTGAATGGGAATCAATGATTCGTCTATTTCTTGATGACAGGTATCCAAACTTCGCAACGATAATCCTCAGAGCAACAGTCTCCTGGAGGATAGACTTCAATTGGAGACATATGATGTAAGGGAATTTCCTATAATCGCATGAAACGTACGCTGAAAGTGGAAAGCAGAGGAACATGCAACTTGAGCAATTTTACCAGCATCAAAAGGATCTTTTATATGATCTTACATGAATCCCACTGCATCCTTCAAAAATTTTGAAAGATTTTTATTGACATTGACGCTGCGTAAAGGTGTATATTTATTTTATCAAGGGGTGATACCATGGAATATACAGTGCAAAAACTAGCCAATTTGGCAGGTGTTAGTACGAGAACGTTGAGATACTATGATGAGATAGGGATTCTTAAGCCGGCAAGAATCAATTCCTCAGGGTATCGGATTTATGGACAAAAGGAAGTAGACAGACTACAGCAAATATTATTTTACAGAGCGTTAGGTGTAAGTTTGGATCGAATCAAGAAGATTGTCACAGATCCTTCCTTTGACGGAATCAATGCACTGAGGGAACATCATGGAAAACTCCTTGAAAAAAGAAGACAAATCGATCTATTGATAGCCAATGTGGAGAAAACCATAGCATCGGCAGAAGGGAGAATTCAAATGACGGACAAAGAGAAATTCGAAGGATTTAAGGAAAAAATGATAGAAGATAATGAGAAAAAGTACGGAAAAGAAATTCGAAAAAAATATGGGGAGGATGTGATCAATCGTTCCAATGAAAAACTAAGGAAAATGACGGAAGAAGATTATGATGCTTTGAAAAATCTTGAAAAGCAAATGAAAGAAACATTATCTGAATCCTTTGAAAATGGAGACCCAGCCAGCGATTTAGCCCAAAAAGCAGCTGATTTGCACAGACAATGGTTGACTTATTTTTGGGATCATTACAGCAAGGAGGCCCATGCCGGTCTTGCACAGATGTATGTGGAGGATGAGAGATTCAAGGCTTATTATGATAAAGAACAGCCGGGAACAGCTGCCTTTTTGAGGGATGCCATTCTCATCTATACAGGGATGAAAAAATCATAGTTTATATTTCAGACGATCTTAAAGGTGCAGACGAAAAATATATGAACCGACCAGGAGATAAATCCAACTTTCTAAGGGTTTATCTCCTTGTTTTTATTAGACACACTCTTGAGAAAAATAGAATTATATACTGCCTTAGACAATGAGGAAGGTAAGGAATTCTGGAGCAAATGCAATTTTCAACCATACTTGGAGCGAAGAAAATGCATGATTGAATCAATGCAGATTCTGTAGAATTCATTGATCTCATGATATAATATAGCTGTGGGTAGCGTATGAAGGATATTAGACGGAGGAAATGTCCTCGTGTCTTTCAAGAAGGGGCTTGCTATGGAATATATCAGTGGCATTGTTGAACGAATTACTTATCAAAATGAAGAAAATGGCTTTTGTGTCATAAAAATAAGGTCGAAAGGTTTCTCTGAATTGGTATCTGTCGTTGGAAATCTTGCTGCTGTAAATGTTGGATCTGCCATTCGATTAAAAGGTGAATGGAAAATGGACAGCAAATACGGCAAGCAATTTGTTGCCATAGATTACCGAGAAACTGTTCCTGCAACGGTGGCAGGGATAGAAAAATATTTAGGAAGCGGGTTAATTAAAGGAATCGGTCCCGTATATGCGAAAAAAATTGTCAAGCAGTTTCAAAAAGATACTTTGAGAATTATTGAAGAAGAGCCGGACAAGCTGATCCAAGTGGATGGCATTGGGAAAAAGCGTGTAGAAATGATCAAAAAGGCATGGCAGGAACAGAAGGAAATCAAAAATGTCATGCTGTTTTTACAGAGCAATGGCGTATCTACTGCCTATGCAGTGAAAATATACAAAACTTATGGCAATGAGAGTATTGAAATTGTAAAATCCAATCCCTACCGATTGGCCGATGATATCTGGGGGATTGGATTCAAAACAGCAGATAAAATCGCTCGCCATATGGGTTTTGATGCAAATTCCTATGAGAGATGCCGTTCAGGGATTGTTTATGTGCTCAATGAATTATCAAACGAGGGACACTGTTATGCCACCAAAGAGCAAATTTTTGCATATGCAGAAAAAATGCTGGAAATTGGAAAAGAAAGAATCGAAGAGGTCCTGCAGCAAATGATAAAAGAAAAGACGGTAATTTTAGAAAAGGAAGATGCAATCTTTCTCCCGCCTTTTTATTATAGTGAGGTAGGCGTGGCTAGGAGGATCAAAGAGATTCTTTCTGTCGAAAGGAAGTATCAAAGGGCCGACGTAGGGAAGATTATTGAAAAAATTGAAAGAGATGAAAATATTGTTTATGACCAGGTGCAAAAAGAAGCAATACAAAGGGCCGTCCAATCAAAGGTTATGGTTCTTACAGGGGGGCCCGGAACAGGGAAAACGACTACAACCCTGGCAATGATCAAGGTATTTCAACGGTTGGGGGCCAAAGTATTATTGGCAGCACCCACAGGGAGAGCTGCCAAAAGAATGTCTGAGGCAACGGGGATGGAGTCGAAAACCATTCACAGGCTTCTTGAATATAAGCCTGTAGAAGGGTATAAGAAAAATGAAGAAAACCCTCTGGAATGTGACGTCCTCATTATAGATGAAAGTTCTATGGTGGATATCCTTTTAATGTATAACCTTCTTAAGGCAGTTTCCAATGAAACCGTCATTATACTGGTAGGGGATGTAGATCAATTGCCCTCCGTAGGTGCCGGCAATGTGTTAAAGGATATGATCGAATCAGGCGTCGTGAATGTAGTTAAACTCACAAGGATATTCCGTCAAGCCCAAGGAAGTGCAATCATTACCAACGCCCATCGAATCAACAAAGGAGATTTTCCAGAGCTGAAGGGCGGAAAAAACAGTGATTTTTTCTTTATAGAAGAGGAAGAACCGTCAAAAATAGTAGAAATCATACGGGAACTTTGCAAAACCAGGCTTCCTCAATATTATAAAATAGATGCCGTCAACGATATACAGGTCCTTTGCCCGATGCAGCGAGGGGAAACGGGGACTGCAAACTTAAATGCCGTTTTGCAGGAGGCTTTGAATCCTTCAGAAATTTCCATAAAATATGGGGGAATCTCTTATAAATTAGGGGACAAGGTCATGCAGGTTAAAAATAACTACGACAAAAATGTTTTTAACGGCGATATAGGGCGGATTACGCGAATGGATATGGAAGATAGGACGTTAACCATTAACTTTGATGGCAATGAAGTAAGTTATGATGCTACGGAGTTGGATGAGGTCGTACTTGCCTATGCCACAACAGTGCATAAAAGCCAGGGAAGCGAATATAAAATTGTGATAGCGCCTTTTACGACCCAGCACTATATGATGCTTCAAAGAAATCTCCTATATACTTGTATAACAAGGGCAAAAAAGATCATGATTCTGGTGGGGACCAAAAAAGCAATTGGCATGGCCGTAAGGAACAATAAAATTATTAAAAGAAATACAAAACTTGCCGAGAGACTCCTCGACGTGACAGCGTGACAGGGGACGGTTCTTTGTCACGGGAATCCAAGGGACAAAAAATCGCCTCTTTGCAATATGATTCGTGCAAGGTGAAGAAAGATTGAGGGAAGAAGGAATCTGGATAAATATTGATCCTGTTCAGAAAAAGGATCAGAACGTCATATTAGGATTGCCGAAAGTCTCTTCTAGTTTTTTCGGAGAAGCTATATTTTTGCCCAAGAGAATCTTTTGTACCCTTTTCAGTTTCTCTAATTCTTCTTGGATCTTTTGTATATCTGTATCATGCAAGAACAATAGAATAAATTTACAAAAATCATAAAAAGAACATTCTGCATATGAAATGTTCTTTTTTATTTAGATTATAATATTATTCAAATATTAAAATATTTCGAAAATAATATTGACAACATCCCTTATTTTACTATAAGATTACCATAACAAGAAAAGTTGGAAAAAATATACTCGTAAAGAAATAGTGCCGGTAAAATGCTATGCAGCTTAAAATTTTAACATGCCTCATGCAAAGCGAGACAAAACACTTTTTTACTCCCATCGGGTTATTTGCAGGAGAGAAAAGCAAAAAAGGGGGTGTAACTGAAGTCGTGCATTGTTATCTTAAATTCAAATATAATGGGGAAGGAGAATGAATATGAAAAGATTGAAAACAGCAAAAAGTATTCTATCGATGATGTTAGTATTATCATTATTAACAATTGCTTTTACATCCATGATATATGCCAAAACAGATGATACAAAAGCTTATAAAGATGCAATTGAACGAGATGTAAAAAAGGTATTGATCAATGGCTTCTCTCAATATTACACAATTAATAATATTCAAGTCGATTTTCATGACATAAAAATTAACGATATCAGTGTTAAAGCGGATCTTCACGTAACAATGAATACAACTTTAAAGGCAAAAAAAGTTGAAGAACTCCCTTATGTGAAAGGAATGCTAAAGAAAGTAAATTTAGAAGATTTTAATTATGAATCCAAAGCGAAAACAGATGAGGCCGTTCTTAAAGCGAATAAAGATAAGCTGAAAAAGGAACAATTAGAGAAAGTTTCCAAAGAAATAGAGTTTAAATTCAATGATTTGAAGCAATATATAAACAAAGCCGATGATAATAATTTTTTTCTTACAGTTACTGCTGATGTAAAGGATCATAAAATCGTCCAAGATTCCATAAAAATATTAGCAGAAAATGTAGATACGCTGGTTCCTATTGAAGAGCTGCTCCCAAAATCTTCTGAGGAAATGGAAGCGGAAGGGTTCCGCGATATGGAACTGGCTCTGGATTCTCAGGAACAGAATTATTCTCCCGCCCTGTATGCATCCTATGATAGGATTGCTGCCAGGGACTATGCGAATAAGTGGTCTACAAATCCTACGGCCTGTTATGACCATGGAACTACCTGTGGCATCAAACAAGCCAGAAATACTTGGAACAATAATACTTATCCATATTATACGGAATTGTGTCATAATGACTGTGCTGATTTTGTATCTCAGTCTTTGCATGCAGGCGGCATACCAATGGATAGTACTTGGAAAAGGGGTACCCCTGCAAATACAACATTGGCGTGGGTAAATACAGGTTCGTTAAAAAGCTACATGCTTGATAAGTCATATTGGAAAGCATCCAATTATACATCGGCTGCAGCCGGGGGAGTACTTTATACATCTTCTTCCCATGTTGTTATGATTGTTAAAAATGATACGATAACAAGACAATTTAGCGGGCATACAAATGACAGGAATCAAGTTAACTACTCCAATGTATCAGGTTATCAGTACTATATATTATGGGATTAATCAATAAGTTCAGAATTGTTTTTATCACATGAAGAAGGAGCTTCTATGAGCTTCTTCTTTATGTAGAATCTGAGTAATGATATTTTGCCGGGAAGGGGCTTTTGATTTTATGAAGAAATTTTTATTGCTGCTGATAGGTTTAATGTTTCTTGTGTCAAGCTGTTATCCTGTAAAGAATTCCGTAGGCACTCAAGGAAACAGGTCTGAAGAAAGCCAAAGACTGATTCCTTTTTTAGCATATTACCATGAGCCCGACAATAAAGTGGCGGCGAAATTGGCCTATTGGGATTTAAATCATAACAAAGTAAACTTTACTGACAAGCTGGTGTATATTGCAGAAGATCTCAATTTCGTTGAACCTGTTATTTGGGATGGCAACAGCAGATTAGTCTTGCGCAAAACTTCCTATCCTGCAGATGAGTTTAAAGAAAAAACAGAGTTTATTAAAGATTATACCATGAATACGGTATATGGCAGAAATATTGAGGCAAAAAGAAATTTGGATGATAATCCTGACCCTGTTCAGCAAAAAGTGAAGGATTATAGTTTATACCTGCATAACAATCATGGCATAATTGAAAGAAAAGCGGTGTTTTTGTTGAAAACCAAAGATGACAAAGGGAATGATGTAGTAATAGGTGAAGAGGACTATCCCAGCTATGTGGATTACAATAAGGAAACAGGTGAAATCACATTTATTTTTAAATATTTTTTTGAAACCCATACAAGCATATATGTTGCCAAGTGTAATGCAGCAAATATTAATAAAATCCATTGGGATGAAATAAGGTTAACCAAAGGGATAAAAACCGGGGGCAACTATACGCCATATCCAAATAATAGCGTACTCATAGGTTCGAAATACTATATTCAAAGTTTTTTAAGTCTAGCAGAGATTGATCTGAATAAGAAAGAGTCCAAAGTATTGGATCATATGGCAAAGGAATGTCGAAGCATTGTAAAAGAGGGTAGTTTTGTGCCGGAATTTCCTAAGGATATTTTACCAATAGGAGTATATGAAGATGTTTTGATTTTGAGTCTCCCCGTCAGTACGGATACGGGTATTGAATATTTACTATGTGCATTCCAAAATAATGAGTTTCAGGGTGCAATACATCTAAAAATTGATGATACCTGGAATGTAATTGATTCAAACAAAAAAAATGTATCTGAAATTAGTGTAAAAGATAAAAAGCTATTCAAAAGATTTAATGCAGCTTTTTTATATTTTCCGTTTTTAGGGAATGTAATGTAGAAGATGAAAAAAAGAAAAAGAGGCACACTATTATTTTCCTGTGAATAATTATCGATTTTGATGCAAATGCAGCTTGATGGTTTGGACATAAAAAGATAGGGTTCTGCATCTAAACACTGAACTCTATCTTTTTTCTTTATAGCGCAGATAATAAAACGATCCATGTTTTCTTATTCAACTAATTTTTCATTAACAAAGAATAAATAAAATACAAGGGTGTTTTTATTTGGAAAATAGAGGTATAATTTATAAAAAGCACTCAAGGAGGCGAAATTTCCATGAAAATCAGAACAAAAATGCCTTTATTGATCGTGTTGTTGGTTGCCCTTCCAATGCTCTTGTTAAGTATTGCCCTGTACGAATATTTATCAATGAATTTTATCCGAAAAAGTCAAGAAAATATTCAAAGGCTGGTGGAAATAGAATCGGAAAGGCTGATGGCTACTTTTCGATTGTTAATAAAGCAGATGGAACTTGACGCAAATCAAAAAGGAGTATTGAGTGCTTTAGAAGGAGAGAAAGATTGGATTGACATAAGAACAGAGTTGTTTAAGGCTTGTAGTCATGCCGGGTTACAGGATATTATCCTCAAAGATAAAGAGGGCAAGGTTTTGTTTGGAAATTCCAGTTTCAATCTTAATGTAAAACAGTTATATGAGAAAAATATGGATGAAAATACTTCGATATCCTTTGATACCAATGAAAAATTTTACATTCGGTCAGGAATCTATCACAACGGCATATATGCCGGTGAGCTGATCTATGTCTATGATCATGCCATCATTGCAAGGGCCATGGATAGGATCAGATTGGGAAAGACTGGATATGCTTATCTTTTGGATTATGAAGGAACTTTGCTGTATCATCCTGACCATGGCAGGATTGGGCAAAAAGTAGAAAATGCATATGTAAAAAGTGTTTTGGATCAGATAAAAAAAGGAGAAGCGATCAAACAATCCGGAAGTTTTTATGAATATAGAGGAAAAGAAAAATATGGTGCTGTAGAAATTCTTCCAGAGTATGATTGGGTTCTGGTTTTGACCCAAGATCTTTATGAAATCAAAGGACCGGCCAGAGAAACAAGGGATATTATTTTTATATTATGGTTTGTGTTTACCCTCATTTTTGTTGTCATCGGAATAAAATTTTCAGATACAATTACCGTTCCTCTGCATCAATTGGCTAAAACCATGAAAGAGGCCCTGAATGGCAGTTTGTTTCTATTCAGTACATATAAAAGAAAAGATGAAATAGGAGAAGTAGCGGATGCTTATAACAATTTGATAGAAAAACTGCAATCAAATTATCAGGAATTAGAATCCCTATTTGAAGAATTGTCGGCCACAGACGAAGAGTTGAAGGCTCAATATGATGAAATACAAGAAACGGTGGAGAATCTAAAATTATTGCAGGAAAAATACAGCATCGCTATTGAAGGAACCAATAGCGGCATATGGGAGATTCGCCTTAAAGACGACAGTATTTATATTTCTGACGAATTTAGGAATATCGTAGGTTTGCATGGAAATGGATCGATCAATATTTATTGGCTGCTGGATGAAATTATTTTTTCCGAGGACAAAGAAATTTTAATGGAAGAATATCTCCAACTTTTGAAGGGGAAAAAAGAAAAGATACATATCAGAGTTCGTATCAAAGATAGGAATGGTGAAATCAAATGGATTCTAATCGTGGGCAAAGGCATAAAAAATGAAAAAGGGGAAATCAATACCCTAAACGGCATTATTCTTGATGTTACGGAACAAAAAAGATATGAAGAATACATAGAGTATCTGGCATATCACGATCCGTTAACCCAGCTCCCGAACAGAAGAATGTTTTTGGACAAGCTCTCTGAAGAAATTCATCATGGGAGGAAAGGGGCTGTTATGCTCTTGGATTTGGATAATTTCAAAATGATTAACGATACATTAGGGCATGTTTATGGAGATGAAGTATTGAAGAAGGTATCATGGCTGCTGGGGGATTTGTCGGAGGAAAAAATGTTTATCTCAAGATTTGGAGGGGACGAATTTCTGATACTTCTTTCCGAACCGGAGAATATCTGTGAAATTCAGCAATATGCAGAGAAAATATTAAGTCTTTTTCAAGAACAACTTCACGTGGGTGAGGATGTCGTTTATATGACTGCCAGCATGGGAATTACTATGTATCCTAATGATGCTTCCGATATTCATCAGCTCATCATGAATGCCGATACTGCCATGTATAAGGCAAAGGATGCAGGGAAGAACAAATATGTTTTTTTCAACCATGAAATGGCGGCCCAATTGAAAAATAAGATTGATGTAGAAAATATCTTGCGAGAAGCCTTGAGAGAAGATGGTTTTACATTGATGTATCAGCCTCAGGTGAATATAAAAACGGGTTATGTGGACGGATTTGAGGCGCTATTAAGACTAAAAAACTATAACGTATCTCCGGCTGTTTTTATACCCGTGGCGGAGGAGACCGGCCTTATTAAAGAAATTGGCAAATGGGTCATTCGAGAAGCTGTATCCCAGATGGCGAGATGGAAAGCCCAAGGATTTGATTTCAAAAGAATAGGGATCAACGTTTCTCCAAAACAACTCAAAGAAGAAAATTTTACGGCAATTCTTCAAGAAATCCTGTTGGAGGAAAACCTGCCACCAGAATATTTGGAAATAGAAATCACAGAAAGTGTGGTTTTGGACAAAACCAATGATACTATCGCCATTATCGAGAATTTAAAAAGGTTAGGAGTTCAAATTGCTTTGGACGATTTCGGCACAGGATATTCGTCCTTGAGTTATTTAACTTTTATTCCTGTTGATAAAATCAAGTTGGATAAATCATTGAATGAT
The DNA here is from genome assembly GCF_001562415.1 of Thermotalea metallivorans. Classification (GTDB taxonomy): domain Bacteria; phylum Bacillota; class Clostridia; order Peptostreptococcales; family Thermotaleaceae; genus Thermotalea; species Thermotalea metallivorans. The sequence continues at coordinate 18,661 of NZ_LOEE01000045.1, forward strand.
AAATTCCTGGGAGATGGAAAAGTCAAAGTAATCGACAGTTTGATTGCCCTTGCCCATAGCTTGAATTTAAAGGTAACGGCAGAAGGCATCGAAGGCATGGAACAATACAAAAAACTGCAAAAAGGCGGATGTGATTTTATTCAAGGATATTTTTTCAGTAGGCCTTTAACTGTACAGGAGACAGAAAACATATACAATAAGAATTTTTTGCAAGACATGGGGCTATAGCATCTATTTCCTCATTCCATATATCACAAGATTTTGTATTCTATTAGTACATGTTTTATTTTTAAAGGATGTTCTATGAAAAAAATGGAATACAACTATTTTTTAGGCATAGACAGTTGCTATCCTATCAATATATAATATTTATGAGAAAGGAGTCATGAAGGCTCCAATCATTTTTTCTACCTATGGATTTATTATATAGCAAAATCAAGACAGCCACGAAGGTTGAACACACTGCAGAAGCAGTGCATTCGTCCCTGTGGCTTTTCTATTGCTTCAAGGGATTTCACATCAATTGTTTGAAGGAGGAGATATCTATGCATATGGCGGATGCTTTGATTTCACCAGCTGTAGGGGGGACCATGTGGGCGGCGGCAGCAGGAGTTGCAGCTTATTCTATAAAAAGAGCCCAAAATGATTTGGATGAGGAAAAAGTACCATTCATGGGGGTCATGGGTGCATTTGTATTTGCTGCTCAAATGATCAACTTTACAATTCCTGCCACAGGATCCAGTGGGCATTTGGGAGGGGGTATGCTCCTTGCCATACTCTTAGGGCCCTATGCAGGTTTTCTCACCATGACGTCTATTTTGGCAATTCAGGCGCTATTTTTTGGGGATGGCGGATTGCTTGCCCTTGGATGTAATATTTTCAATTTGGGTTTTTATACATGTTTTGTTGCTTATCCTCTGATTTATAAACGGATTGTGGGGAAGGAATATTCCACCGGCCGCATATGGGTTGGGGCAATCTTATCTGCCGTCATAGGCCTGCAGTTGGGTGCCTTCAGCGTAGTTCTTGAAACGTTTCTTTCTGGAAAAACGGAACTTCCCTTTGGTACATTTTTGATGCTCATGCAGCCTATTCATCTTGCTATCGGGATTGTGGAAGGTATTGCCACGGCGGCTATTGTTGGTTTTGTTTGGAAAACCCAGCCTCAAATCATTGAAAAAACGACATCAAGGGAAGCCTTTGGTGGTACTTCCATCAAGAGAATCCTTGTTGGATTTGCCATTGCAGCAGTGATAACCGGCGGTATCTTTTCTTGGTTTGCGTCGGCATATCCTGACGGATTAGAATGGGCTATGTTGCGTACTTCCGGGAAGGAGGAACTGGAGGCTTCAGAGGGCATCCATCAGACCCTGGCAGCTATCCAAGAAAAGATTGTGCTTTTGCCTGATTATGGCTTTAAAAGCCAGGAACCAAAAACAAAGGTCGAGGGTGCAGAAGGAGAAGAAGGATGGCCTGCAGTGGAAGTGGAAACAACTGTAGCTGGATTGATTGGAGGGGGAATGACATTGGTTTTTGCAGGTATTACAGGTATGGGCATATACTGGCTGAAAAAGTGGAAGAAAGCACCTACGACTTAAAAAAACGGGGCGGCAACGCTGCTCCTTTACAATAATTGTATGAATAGGATTTGATGATGATTATGGCAAACATAATAAAATCACTATACAACATCAGAATGCTTGATGAGCTTGCGGAAAAAAGGACAGTGATCCACAGTATCCATCCCCTCATGAAGGTAATGACGACACTGGCATACCTGATAACAACTGTATCCTATGATAAATATGCAGTAAGCAGTTTGCTTCCCCTTGTCTTCTATCCTGTGGTTATCATAGTGCTGGCAGAGATTCCGCCGGTGCCAATTGTAAAGATGGCACTTGCGGCTACACCTTTTCTTATAGGCATAGGGATCCTGAACCCTTTGTTTCATCATGAGCCTGCGATTATATTGTCAGGAATTCAGATTTCTGAAGGATGGATATCTTTTTTGTCAATCATGATAAAAGGGATTTTTAACATATTGGCAGCCCTTATCCTGATAGCAACTACAGGCATGACCGGGATTGCATCAGCTCTCCGCATGCTTAGGATTCCACGGGTGTTTGTCCTTCAGCTTTTGCTTACCTATCGCTATATTTCGGTTTTGGCAGAGGAAGCCGTGCGCATATGGGAGGCCTATATGCTGCGGACACCGGGGCGGAAGGCCATAGCTTTCAAAACATGGGTACCTTGCGTAGGCCGGATGCTTATGGGTGCTTACGGGAGAGCCCGAAGAGTTTATCAAGCCATGGCATTGAGAGGATTTCATGGAGAATACAATCCTGGGGATGTAAAAGGGATGAATACAGTAGATTTTGCATATTGTATTGGTTGGGTAACATTTTTCGTTTTGGTTAGATATCTTAACTTTTCTGCACAAATAGGAGCAGCAATTCTAGGAGTGATGAAATGAGCCATCCGATAATTGATTTTGCAGATGTATATTTTACATATCCTGATGGGAAAAAAGCTATCAATGGAATTACATTTCATGTCCGTCATGGAGAATCGGTGGGAATTGTTGGGGCCAATGGGGCCGGCAAAACCTCCCTTTTAATGTTGATGACGGGGCTTCTTTTGCCTATAAGGGGAGAAGTGCATGTAGGGGGAGTACCTGTTGCAAAGAAAACGCTGTCTGTTATCCGTCAGAAAATAGGTTTTACCTTTCAGGACCCGGATGATCAGCTTTTTATGGGCACCGTATATGATGATATTGCTTTTGGACCCAGGAATTATGGAGTAGGTGAGGAAGAGGTAAAAAATAGGGTAATGAAGGCCATGGAAGCGGTAGGTGTGATGCATATAAAAGACAGGGCACCCTATAAACTTTCAGGGGGTGAAAAAAGAGGGGCTGCGATTGCGGCGATTTTATCCATGGAGCCGGATATTCTAGCGATGGATGAGCCTACAGCCGCCCTTGACCCTAAGGCTAGGCGAAAATTGATTCATCTTTTGAAAGGTTTTCCCTATACAAAAATCATTGCTACCCATGACTTAGATATGGTGTTGGAGCTCTGCGAAAGAACTATTGTATTGAAAGAGGGCAGGATTGTTTGTGATGGATTGTCCTTTCAAATACTTTCCGATGCACAGTTGTTGGAACAATGGGGATTGGAAAAACCCCTTTCCCTTCAGCGTTGCCCCATATGTGGAACCAAAAAGGAATGACGCAGTGAGACAGGGGACAGCGAGACAGGGGACGGTTCTCTGTCACATATTTTGTGACAGAGAACCGTCCCCTGTCTCGCTGTTTTGGTCCATAGGCAACCACGTGAATACTATAGCAATTTCATCAATATTTTCAATCAATTCAAAATACGGGACAAAAGCTGTGTTGAAAAGCAATGAAAAAAATATTATAATCATACTAAAATTTCAGAAATTTTAGGAAATGAATAGCCCATGGGGGAGGAAGAAAATTGGCTACGATAAAAGATATAGCGAAGAAGAGCGGATACTCTATTTCTACGGTTTCAAAAGCATTGAACGGCTATGAAGATATCAGCCCGGAAGCGAAAAATAAAATCATTCGAATTGCTGAGGAGATCCATTATATACCGAATTTGCGGTCAAAAAATTTATCCAGAAGAGAAAAAAGTTCAATTGCCTTTATATTTTCTGGACTAAAAAAAGATGGAGCAGCCGATGGCATTATATACAACATTATGGCTGGGGCTTATGAGTATGCCACCAATATGAATTATGATGTTCAGATTTATACAACCAATGTATCCAAACAGAAAGAAATTTCCTATTACAGATTTTGCAAGGAGAGAAATATAGAAGGGGCGGTGGTGCAGGGGATTTCAACGGATGATCCCTATTTTACAGAGCTGGTCAACAGCAATTTGCCCTGTGTTCTTATTGATATTTGCACAGATAATCAAAATGTAGGGTTTATTTCTATTGACAACGTGAAGGCTGCCCAGGAAGCCACCAATTATTTGATTGGTATCGGACATAGAAATATAGCTATGATCAATGGGCGACCCAATGCCTTTGTTTCACAGTTAAGGGAGGAAGGTTTCAGAAAGGCCCTGGAGGAAAAAAATATTGCAATCAATGAAAAGTGGATTGTTTCGGGAGACTTTTCAAGGGGTAAGGCCTACAACAAGGCCTACAAGCTTTTGCAGCTATACCCTGAAATCACGGCCATTTTTTGTGCCAGTGATCTCATGGCGCTAGGCGTCTATGAAGCAGCTGAAAAATTGGGAATTTCTATCCCGAATGATCTATCAGTGGTGGGCTTTGATAATATCCCCCTGGCTTCATTTATTTCCCCTAAACTGACTACTGTAAAGCAAGATATGTATAAAATCGGCTATGAAGCTGCAAAACTTTTAAAATCTATCATTAAAGGCGAAAAAATAGAAAGGCATAAGATTATGGATTATGAACTCCTAATTAGAGATTCAACCAAAGTGATCCATCGGCAATCATAAAGCAATAATTATGAACTTTACGAAAATTTAGCGAAAATATTGCCAGTGTTTTCTTGAAAAATTATACTCAAATTAATGACAAGTTAACTTGTATATTTTGTAGATAAAGGAAATTGATGCGGGGGGATTTTGTTGATGGATTATGCATCGGGAGAGAATGAATTAAAAAATTGGATCATAGCAGAGACTGGGTTTAACCCGGATTATTTAGGAAAGTGTGAAGCAATGATGGCATTGGGAAATGGCTACCTGGGGTTACGATCAGCCACGGAAGAATCTTATGTGGGCGAAGTGAGAAATCTATTTGTGGCAGGTACTTTTAACAGGTTTGACGAATATGAGGTGACGGAACTGCCCAATGGAGCAGACATTACCAGGATGGATATTCGAATCAATGGAAAAAGATTTTCCTTGGAAAATGGAAAAATAAGGAAATACAAAAGGATGCTGAACTTAAAGACAGGAGAGCTTACCCGCCATATACGGTGGGTGAGTCCCAGGGGAGAGGAGTTGGAATTTGTTTTTAGACGTTTTGTATCCCTAAACAATTTGCACTGCATCGGCATGAGGGCAGAAATAACGGCCATGAATCAAGATATGGAAGTTTCTATTGAATCAGGTATCAATGGGCAGCTTACTAATACGGGGGTTCAACACTTTCATGAAGGGGAAAAGAGAATTTTTGAAAAAAAGTATTTGCAGCTGATTCAGACGACTACCCAATCCAAGATTGATTTTGTCGTGAATACTGTCCATCAATATAGGGTGGATGGCAAAGAAGTGGATGGAGAGCCTAAGATGGTGATCGACAGAAGGAAAGTGGTTCTCATTCAGGATATAAAATTAAACAGGGGACAAAAACTGGTGGTAGAAAAAATATCTAATGTCTATACGAGCAGGGATAAGGAGTATGATCATGGAGATTACAGCTTAGAGGTTTTGAGAAAGGATGCGCTTTTCAATCTGAAATCAGAATGCAAAAAGGGATATGAAGGACTACTGCAGGAGAGCATAAAAAAGTGGGAAGAAGTGTGGGAAAAATATTCTATCTGCATAGATAGTCTCCAGGATTTTGATCAGTTAGCCATTCGATTTGCCCATTACCATTTGGTGATCATGACACCCGCCCACGATCATCGAATGGGTATAGGAGCCAAGGGATTAAGCGGCGAAGGATATAAAGGGCATTCCTTTTGGGATACGGAGATATATATACTGCCTTTTTTTACCTACACAGATCCCCAGATCGCCAGGAAGCTTTTAGAGTATAGATATCATACTATCGATGGAGCCAGAAAGAAGGCAAAGGAAAATGGCTATGAAGGGGCCATGTATCCATGGGAATCGGCATGGAAGGATGATGGAGAAGTTACGCCCGTATGGGGAGCAGTAGATATCGTAACCGGCAAAGCAACGAAAATATGGTCAGGCTTTATAGAAAAGCACATATCGTCGGATATAGCCTTTGCCCTATGGCAATATTACATGATCACAGGCGACGAAGATTTTATGGAAAAGTATGGGTATGAGATGCTGTTTGAAATTGCAAAATTTTGGGCTAGCTGCTTGGAATGGAGCGAAGAAAAAAAGGAATACCATATCAATGATGTGATCGGTCCCGATGAATATAAGGAACATGTAAATAACAATGCATTTACAAACTATATGGCCCACTGGACCATAAGCAAGGCCATAGATTATTATCATGTCGTAAAAGAAAAGAAGCCGGAAGTGTATGGAAGATTGAATGTCCTATTGGGTTTGGATGAAGCCTACCGCCATTGGATTTCCAAGGTAGATAAGATTTATTTGCCTCAGCCGAGACAAGAGGACCTGGTTATTCCTCAAGACGATACATACTTACAGAAAGAAATCATTGATTTGACGGAATATAAAAATCAAAAACATGTAGGCTCTATTTTTAGAGATTATAATTTGGAGCAGGTAAACAATATTCAGGTGTCGAAGCAGGCAGATACGTTGATATTATTTTATTTGCTGGAAAATTTATTCACAAAAGACATTAAAAGAGCCAACTGGAATTATTATGAACCAAAGACTTTGCATGATTCCTCTCTAAGTCTTTCCATTCACAGCATATTGGCATGTGACTTGGATGATTTGGAGCTGGCCTACAGCCTGTTTGAAAGGGCGGCGAGAATTGACCTAGGGCCTAATATGAAGTCATCGGACCATGGCATCCATGCTGCAGCCTTAGGGGGAATCTGGCAAGGGGTTGTATGCGGTTTTGGCGGGGTACGGATGCTTAACGGGGAACTTAGGATTGATCCGAAGCTTCCCAAAGAATGGAGCCGATTGGAGTTTCCCATTGAGTGGAGGGGGAACAGATTGCACATTGTCGTGACCAAAGATAAAGAAAAACAAAGACTCTATATCACCAGAATGAGCAATCATGACAATGCCCAGGCAATTACCCTGGAAGTGAGGGGTAGAAAATATACTTTCAAGGAAAGGCTTATGGTTAATTTATAAATTTAAATTTCAAAAGGGGGATTAATAAAAAATGAAAAAATTGAGTTTACTGTTGGCGGGAATTCTTTTAATTGGTGCTTTTCTGGCCGGCTGTGATACAAGAACAACGGACACTAAAGTATCGGGAAGGGAAGTAAGGCTAGCTGTTTGGGGGTCATCTCCCGCAGAAGTCCAGGCATTGGACAAAACCATAGCTGACTTTGAAGGGGAGACGGGCATCAAGGTGGTAAAAGAAGTAATTTCCGATTCCTACTTGGATATTATTAAAACAAGACTGATTGGCGGAGAAGGGCCCGATGTATTCTATTTGGACTCCTATGCTGCTGCCGAAGTGATCGAATCCGGAGCTGTCATGGCTTTGGATGAATGGATTACCGATGATTTCAAAATAGATGACTTCTATCCATCCTTGGTGAATGCTTTCCGCGGTTCAGATGGAAAACTTTACGGGATACCGAAAGATTATTCTACTTTAGCCCTTTATTACAATGAAAATCTTCTGAAAGAAGCCGGGTACACCCCGGAGGATATACCCGATTCTCTGGAAGAGCTGCACCGGTTTGCTGAAGCCCTGCAGCCCAAGTTGCAGGAAGGAAGAAAGGCCTTAACAGTGATGACAGACCTTGCAAGGATGATGTATCTGGCAGAATCCACAGGAGTCGATATCATAAAGGATGATAAGGCCAATATAGCCGATCCGGAAATCATAAAAAATTTGCAATTGATGGTCGATGCCAGGGCAAAGGGATATGCTGATAATCCTCAGGGCTTGGGCACCGGTTGGAACGGCGAAGCCTTTGGCGTACAGAAAACGGCCATGATGATAGAAGGGAATTGGGTGATCAGTTTTCTAAAGGAACAATTTCCTGAAGTGAAATATGGTGTCAAGGAAGTACCTACATATAATGGCAAAAAAGGTACCATGGCATATACCGTGGCCTATGTGATCAATGCCGATACGGACAATAAGGAGAATGCATGGACCTTCATCCAATACATGACAGGTCCCAAGGGAATGGATACTTGGACAAAGGGTTCCGGTGTATTGCCCTCAAGGAAATCCGTGGCCCAGTCCCAAAATCTAGAAAAGGATCCTGTCAAATCCGCCCATGTGGCAGGGGCCCAATATGCAACGCCATGGCAGAAAGGCATTCATTTGCCAACGGTCATGACAAACTTTAACAATGAGTTTTTATCTGCTTTCTTAGGAAAAAAATCACTGAAAGAAGCCATGGAAAAGGCCCAGGAAGTAGCCAATAAAGAAATAGCCGCACAGAAATAGGGACAAAAAATGCAAAAAGAAAAGAAGGCCTCCAGCCTTCTTTTCTAAAATCAGGTGGAAGGAAATCAACAAGGAAGTGAAAAAATGTTCTCATTAAAGCAAAAAGAAGAAATCAATGGTTATCTGTTCATTTTGCCGGCCATTGTGGTCATATTTACCTTTGTACTATTGCCCATCGGTTATTCCATATTTTTATCTTTTTTTAAAGTAAAGCTTTTGGGCGGCGTGCAGTATGATTTTACGGGTTTGAAAAATTATTTGACCATTGTGACAGATGAAAGGGCAAAAATAGCTCTCTGGAATACATTGAAATACGTCATTATTGTGGTACCGACCCAAACGATGATTGCTTTGATCTTGGCCTCCATACTAAACTCTGGCATTAAATTTCAAAACGGGTTCAGAATCATATACTTTCTGCCTACGTTAACATCCTCGGCAGCCCTTACCCTGATATTTATGTGGATGTTCAGTTTGGAAGGATTCATGAATCAATTCATCGGATGGCTTGGTTTCGCCCCGAAAAACTGGCTGGGGGATCCTAGGGTTGCATTGAATGCCATTATGGTTATGAATATTTGGTCTACGGTTCCGTACTTTATGACCATCTATTTGGCTGCCCTGCAGGACATACCAAGGGCTCAATATGAAGCTGCCGAAATAGATGGAGCCAGTGCCATACAGAAATTTTTGTATATTACCGTACCCAATTTAAAGCCTATTACGAACTTTGTTTTGATTATGGGGATCATCGGCACCTTCCAGCTATTTGATCAGTCTTATATATTTTCAGGGGGCTCGGGAGGACCAAGCAATGCCACATTAACCGTTGTATTATTGATTTACCAATATGCATTTAGAACCATGAATACAATAGGTTATGCTTCCTCCATGGCCGTTGTTTTGGCGATTATTATTATGATTGCAACCATTATCGCAAGAAAAATCAATAGGGAAGAATCTTTATATTAGGGGAGTAGACCATGAAAGGAAAAAGAAATATCAAAGAGATACTGTTGTACACGATGCTGATAGGGTATGGATTTGTTACGCTAATGCCATTTGTATGGGCTTTATCGGCATCCTTCAAACCCCTTAGCGAGATATTGAAGGGAGGGATGAATATCATACCTGAAAGCCCCACTCTAGACAATTATAAATTTCTGTTTCATGTATCGCCCTATTTTCCGAGATGGGTATGGAACTCTTTTTTTGTTTCCTTAACGGTCACAGTATTGAATGTGATATTCAATACCATGGCAGGGTATGCTTTGGCAAGGCTGAGATTTCGAGGGAAAAAAATTATATTGAACACAATACTTGCAGTGATTATGGTGCCTGCCCAAATTACCATGATTCCCAATTATCTGATTATGAAGGCATTGGGGATCCTAGATACCTATAGGGCGTTGATTTTTCCAAGCATGGTCAATGCAACTTATATCTTTATGATGCGGCAATTTTTCATCAACTTTGCCAAAGATGTGGAAGAGGCTGCTGCCATTGACGGCTTGAATAGAATCCAAACTTTTTTTAGAATTGTATTTCCCTTGGCAAAACCGGCCATTGCCACCCAATCGGTTTTCATATTCTTAGGCATGTGGAATGAATTTATGAAGCCTTTATTATACATAAATTCTCAAGAATTATTCACCATAACCCAAGGTTTAAATTCTTTCAAGGGGCAATATGCCACTTACTGGAATTATATTATGGCTGCATCCATTGTATCCATTCTGCCTATTGTTCTATTGTATATTTTGCTCAATAAATATTTTATGCACGGCATTCAATTAAAGGGTGATAAATAATGCAGTCCGCGGAGGGTGAAGGAAGTGAAAGAAATCAAAGGGTTCATATTTGATTTAGATGGTGTCATAACAGACACGGCAGAATATCATTTTCAGGCATGGAAGGCTTTAGGGGAAGGCTTGGGGATACCTTTTGACAGAGAATTCAATGAAAAATTAAAAGGGATTGACAGAATGGAATCTTTGGAAAAAATCCTGGAATACGGGAATCAACAGAACAATTTTTCTAAAGAAGAAAAAATTGCCCTGGCAGAAAAGAAAAATGCCTATTATCAAGAACTTATAAAATCCATACGACCCAGGGATGTATTGCCGGGAATAGAAGAATTGCTGAATACCCTAAGAAAGCATCACATAAAAATAGGACTGGCATCGGCCAGCAAAAATGCACCTGCCATTATTGATGCCTTGGGGGTAAGGGATTATATAGACTATCTGGTTGATCCTGCATCGGTGAAAAGGGGAAAGCCTGCACCGGATATATTTTTGGAAGCTGCCAGAGGATTGGGTGTTGATCCCGAAACTTGTGTAGGGATAGAGGATGCGGAGGCAGGCGTAGAGGCTATAAAAGCTGCAGGCATGTTTGCTGTTGGTGTGGGAAGAAAGGAATCTATGAAAAAAGCAGACTTCATTGTTGAAAATACCGGTGAGTTAACCTTTGAAAACATAAAGAAAGCATTTTGTACATGGAAATCCATGCATCAGCATAAAAAAGAAAAAATTGGAGTTGATTAAAGGATGGCAAGAGTGAGATTGAAAAATATAAAAAAGGTATATCCCAATGGGTTTGAGGCAGTAAAAGATTTTAATTTAGACATAGAAGATAAAGAATTTATCGTATTGGTGGGGCCTTCCGGATGTGGCAAATCTACTACGCTCCGCATGATAGCAGGGCTGGAGGAAATCAGCGAGGGAGAGCTGTATATCGAGGAAAAAATGGTTAATGACATAGCACCAAAGGATAGGGACATTGCCATGGTATTTCAAAACTATGCCCTTTATCCCCATATGACAGTTTATGACAATATGGCCTTTGGTCTGAAACTCAGAAAGAGATCGAAGGAGGAAATAAAGGAAAGGGTTTTCAATGCAGCAAAAATACTGGGAATTGAACATTTATTAGATAGAAAACCGAAACAACTGTCCGGGGGACAGCGGCAAAGAGTAGCCTTGGGCCGTGCCATCGTCAGGAATCCAAAGGTGTTTTTGATGGATGAACCTCTTTCGAATCTTGATGCGAAACTCAGGGTGCAAATGAGGGCAGAAATCAGCAAATTGCATCAGAGATTGGAAACTACCTTTGTATATGTTACCCATGATCAGACGGAAGCCCTTACCATGGGAACTAGAATCGTCGTTATGAAAGACGGTGTGATTCAGCAGGCTGCGGATCCTCAGACCATCTATGAGCATCCTGCCAATAGGTTTGTTGCGGGATTTATCGGGTCTCCTCCCATGAATTTTATTGACGCTGCCGCAGTACAGGAAAAGGAGGACATTTACATCGTCTTTAAGGGTGGAAAAGTAAAATTGCCAAAGGCAAAGGCAAAACGATTCCAAGAAAAGGGCCAGGTAGGGAAACAGGTAGTGTTGGGAATTAGACCCGAACATGTAAACTTGTGTGCTGACGAAGGATCGGAGGGCATAAGAGGAAGGGTTGAAGTAACGGAACCGTTAGGAGCAGAAACCTATGTATATTTGAATGTGGAAGGGAACAACCTGATCAGCAGGGTATACTCTGATTGGAAAGTAGGCGTAAATGATAGGGTGAAATTAGAGTTTCATTTGGATAAAATTCATGTATTTGATCAGGAAAGTGAAAAAGCAATTTTTTAAGGTGTTGGAGAGAGAAAGGTCCTTGAGGCATAAAAAAGTGCCGTAAGGACCTTTTCCCAAATTTGAAAGCAGATTGCTGACAACCTGGACAAAAAGTATCGTGACAGAGAACCGTCCCCTGTCACGATAAGAGTATGCTATAATGAATGTGAAACAGACCTGATGGGATAAAAGGAGATTATGGAGATGAAAATAAAAATTCCGGAAACGGTAGGTAAAATTTTAACTATATTTGATGATTGTGGGTTTGAAGCCTATATTGTAGGGGGCTGTGTCAGGGATTCGTTGTTGGGCAAAATCCCTGGGGATTGGGATATATGCACCAATGCCGCACCTGAACAGGTAATAGATATGTTTCAAAAAGAAGGCTATAAAACTATACCCACAGGATTAAAGCATGGAACTATTACTGTGGTGGCAAAGAGTGAGAATTTTGAGATTACTACCTACAGGATCGATGGGAGCTATGAAGACCATAGAAGGCCCAGCAGTGTTGTTTTCACCGATGATATTCGATGGGATCTAAGTCGCAGGGATTTTACCGTCAATGCCATGGCCTATCATCCTATAAAGGGATTTATGGATCCTTTTGATGGGAAAAAGGATCTTGAAAAAAGAATCATTAAATGTGTGGGCAATCCAGAGGATCGGTTCCATGAAGATGCTTTGCGGATGCTAAGGGCCGTCAGATTCTGTGCTCAATTGAATTTTTCTATGGATCCCCAGACGAAGGAAGGAATATGCCGTTATGGACAACTGCTGCAGCATATCAGTAAAGAGAGGATTAGAGAAGAATTTAACAGGATACTTTTATCCGATGTTCCGTCACAGGGAATCAGGGATTTAGTTTCCACAGGTTTAATCCAATGGATTGTTCCTGAATTGATGGAAACCTATGTTTTTTTCCAGCATGATCTTCCCCATGACAAGGATTTGTTTCATCACATTTTAGCTGTGCTGGATTATACGGAAAAAGATTTGGTGCTGCGACTGGCGGCATTGTTCCACGACATAGGAAAACAGCGAGCCTTTGCCGTGGGGAAAAAGGATGTGGGACATGATGGTGACTACCACCTGCAAAGCATGCATATGGCCGAGGCGATTATGAAAAGATTAAAATATGATCACAGGACCGTGGAAAAAGTTAAAATTTTAGTTAGGGAACATGTATCCGAGTTTGAAAAGATAGAGCCCAAAACCATCAAAAAGTTTATCCATTGCCTTGGGGTTGAAAATCTAGAAAGATTGTTGAAACTGCAGATCGCGGATAAAAAAGAAACAGGAGATTCATGGGATTACATCCATATGGTGAGGGTGCAGGAAGAGATGAAGAGGATACTGGATGCAAAAGAACCTTTGACGGTGAAGGATTTGGACATAAAGGGCAGTGATTTGCTGAAGTTTGGAATTCCCCAGGGCAAACAAATCGGCGAGATATTAAACAGGCTGTTGGAATTGGTATGGGAGCGGCCGGAATTAAATCACAAGGAAGAATTGTTAAAGCATATAGAATGGGACATGATAGAAAAAGCAATGCAATAATCAAGAACCCTTGAGATGTAGGCTTCGTCGCGAATCAGCAAGCCGCTTTTTTCCTTATTTTTTTATTTAGAAAAGCGGCGCAGGTCTGAGCAGGAAGCCAAATCTCAAGGGTTTGCCTACAAGCTAAAGAAAAGTTAGTACTTCGCTTTCATAAAAGTCAAGCTTTTTAACTCTGGATGATTAAGTACCTTCAGCTTTAGATATTCAGAACCTTTGCATTCGATAATTTCTAGATTTGATAGGAGAAGCCCGTCATCTAGGCTGTCCAATAGAATTTTAGGACTAATCACCAGTTTTCCATCATTGATACTGATTTTGCAATTCTTGTGAGGGTTGCTATGACACTTATCATCTTTGATTTGGATAGAACAGGTTTCTTCCAAAAATGATTTCAATGCTTCTGAAACGGTCATCATATCAACTCCTTGCTTTTCTTTTATTGTATCACAATGGAGACAACATGGAAATAACAATCCATGCCATTGCCAGAGATGCCTTTTTTATAACACATAGGAAATGATGTACTTTCATAAATTGTGGATAAGTCATAATTTCCGTCATGTATTTCAACAAAATCTTCCTTTAAATCTTCCAACGGAAGACTTTGTTATTTTGTCTTTGTATAGAAAGTATAATAAAAACCCAAGGTACTCATCAAGCTGAAGAAATAGATGATGAATGAATGGAAGATACCCCATTTCTCCCCATGATATGCCAGAAAACGAAGCAGAATTGCCATGATCTCCATCAAGGTAGAAAAAGCTGACCAGAAGAGCACTGCCAGAAGTTTTCTCCATTTGCCTTGGGGCAAAAATCTTATTAGTAAGACTCCTAAGGAGAAGAAAGGTCCTATGGATACAAATAAATCCAATTCACCAAGTTTTAACAAAATAAAGCGTTCTATCCAAAATTTATGGGAAATAAAGAAGTGTTCCAGGATGGAACCCATGACCATTGTCCAGATGCCAACGGGTAGTAAATGCAAAAAAGTTCTCCAGGAACAGGAAAAATATAGGATTACCCAGGAAATAACAGCCAGTAATAGCCAAGGCAGATTATATTGTTCTAAAAATTTTGATATGACATCCAGCATAAAAAGCGCTCCTTAAATGGGAGGATATTGATTTGGGTGTATGGGTGTCCATCCTGCGATGTTTTGCTATAACATTTGATATATCCAGTATTATAATTATGGTTGCCAGAAACAGGATAATTATTCTGAAATAACTTAAAACAGAATCAAATACCGTAAAATGTTCTGGGAGTCCGGCAATTAATAGCAGGTAAAGGTATCAATATTTTTTAAATCTGTTCCCCAGAAAACCCATTGGGATCCCGTCCAACGGAATCCGGCCACCGATGTGGGACCTACATGCACAATAAAGGTCCAAAATGCATCGGTGACTTTGGCTTCTTTTCCCTTTTTCAGCCATACATAGGTAAATTTATATTTGCAGGGAATCAGACCGCCCGGATCCACCTTTAGCGCCGAATATAATTTCTTGGGCTTTACGGATGGCGGAGGGCCGGAAGGCTGAGAAGCACCTGCGGCGGGACCAAAGGGAAAACCTGAAGGAGGAGAAGGCAGTTGTCTGTAGAGGGAACGCTGCCAAGGGCAATACCTTCTGTAAAAATCGTTGCTATTCACAAAAATCACCCCTTTTCGGATTTACTTATATCATATTCGTGAAAAGGGAAAATGATACGGTATTGCCCCGCTGCATTAAATTTGCCCTGTGGTGAATTGTACGATCAGGCTGACTACGGAGACTACAAACCAGACAAACAATCCCAAAATTAAGGGCTTTATACCTGTTTTCAGCATTTTTTTGAAATCAGCACTCAGGCCGATGGCTGATAAGGCCATCACAATCATGAATTTTCCCAGTGTTTTCAAAAAGTGAACCATTTCTCCCTTGAATAAACCCAGGGTGTTGCAGAAGGAGGCCATGAGGAACCAGACAATAAACCAAGGGAAAATCTCTTTGAGGCTGTAATTGAGGTCGGGCTCTTTTTGGGCTTCCTTTTTCTTTTTTGCTGCTGTGACAAGGGCAAAGACAAGGGTAATGGGAATAATCATTGTAGTTCGGGTTAGTTTTACAATGGTCGCATAATCCCCTGCCCCATTGCTGTAAGCATAGCCCGCGGCTACCACGGAAGAAGTGTCGTTGATGGCTGTGCCCGCCCACAGACCGAAGGCCTGATCGGAGAGACCCAAGAGATGTCCCATGGGAGGAAAAATCAGCACAGCAAGGACATTGAATAAAAATATGGTGGAGATGGAATAGGCGATCTCCATGTCTTCAGCTTCGATGACAGGGGAAAGGGCTGCAATGGCTGAGCCGCCGCAGATGGCCGTACCGACGCCGATAAGGGATGTTAGGCGGAAGGGTACACCCAGAAGTCTACCCAGTCCATAGGCCCCGATGAAGGCAGCAGACAAAGTAAACAGCATTACGTACAAGGATTCGAATCCTGTTTTCCAAACCTGAGAAAGACTTAAACCTGCCCCTAAAATAATAATTGCCCATTGAAGTACTTTTTTAGAAGCAAATTTAATTCCATCCAGGGTGTTATCCGGTTTACCAAAGGTATTGTTCATCAGAATACCGATCAGGATGCCAAAGACAGGCCCCCCTATGATGGGAAACCTATTGCCCAGCCATGCAGCAATGAGTGCAATGGTCAGTACAAATAACAGACCGGGAATAATTTTTCCAATCCGATTCAACAAAACCAGCTCCTTTTGTCTATGATGATTACTACTCTATGTTATTATGCATTTATGGTAAATGTCAATCATGAATGACTACGGAGACAAGGATCCGGTGGCCGAAGTATTTGTCTTTGTGATCGAGGAATGTTCTTCTTTATGGTATAAATCTTTTAAGAACTTGGGATGATACATTTTAAAGTTTGGTGAAATTGTTATATAATGTTGATGTACGAAATAAAGAAATCTTTTGGAGATTTTTTTTGAAATATTTTATTATTTGTGATACCATATATAACAATATATAATGTTTGTCTGCACCGTATCATGTATGCAATGTGCAATCATTCTATATAGATGGGTAAGGAGGAGTTGAAGAAATGGCAAAGGACAACGACAGGTTTGATGTGAACACCCGTAGGGACGAAGAGGAAAGTACCCACGGCTTACATCAACCCACCAATTTCATTCAAAATATTATTAACGCCGATTTAGAAGCGAATGTATACGGAAATAGGGTTCACACCCGTTTTCCGCCGGAACCCAACGGTTATCTGCATATAGGACATGCGAAATCCATCTGCTTGAATTTTGGACTTGCAGCTCAATACAATGGCTTATGCAACCTGCGTTTTGACGATACCAACCCTGTCAAAGAGGATGTAGAATATGTGGAATCCATTAAAAGTGATGTAAAATGGCTTGGATTCGATTGGGAAGATCGTGAATATTATGCATCTGATTATTTTGAAGAGATGTATCAGTTTGCTATTCAGCTGATCAAAGAGGGAAAAGCCTATGTTTGCGATTTGAGTCCAGAGGAAATCAGGGAATACCGGGGTACGTTTTCCGAGCCGGGAAAGGAAAGCCCCTATCGGAATCGTTCCGTGGAGGAAAACCTTGATCTGTTTCAAAGAATGAGGGCGGGAGAGTTTGAAGAAGGTTCCAGGGTATTGAGGGCCAAAATCGATATGGCATCTCCAAACCTGAACATGAGAGATCCAGTACTCTACCGGATTGTCAAGGCCAAGCATCATAGGACGGGAGATGCATGGTGCATCTATCCCATGTATGATTATGCCCATCCCATTTCTGATGCCTTGGAAGGCATTACCCACTCCGTCTGTACACTGGAGTTTGAAGATCACCGTCCATTGTACGATTGGGTGGTAAGGGAATTGAAGTTTGAAAATCCGCCAAAGCAAATTGAATTTGCCAGATTAAATCTTACCAATACCATTATGAGTAAGCGATATCTTCGACAACTGGTGGAAGAAAACCACGTGGAAGGGTGGGACGATCCCCGCATGCCTACCATTTCCGGACTCAGAAGACGGGGATATACACCAGAGGCAATTCGAGATTTTTGTGACCGTATCGGTGTGTCGAAAAGCAATAGCATGGTAGATATTGCTCTTTTAGAACACTGTATTCGAGAAGATTTAAAGATGAAGGTGCCAACGGTAATGGCGGTACTTCGTCCCCTCAAGGTAGTTATCACAAACTATCCTGAAGGGCAGGTGGAGATGCTGGAAGCAGAAAATAATGCAGAGAATCCTGAAATGGGCACAAGACTGCTTCCTTTCTCAAGGGTGATTTATATAGAGCAGGATGATTTTATGGAAAATCCACCGAAAAAATTCTTTCGTTTGTCTCCGGGACAGGAGGTAAGGCTGAAGCATGCGTACTTCATTCGCTGTGAAGAAGTAATTAAAGATGAAAAGAGCGGCGAAATCATAGAATTGCATTGCACCTATGACCCTGAGACAAAAAGCGGTACCGGCTTTGCGGGACGCAAGGTAAAAGGAACTCTCCATTGGGTTTCTGTAGAACATGCAGTGAAGGCCCAAGTTCGTTTATATGACCATCTGATCCTCGAAAAGGATGAAGATGACCAGGATGGGAATGCAGACTTTAAGGCAAAACTGAATCCAAACTCTTTGGAAACCTTAACGGAATGCTATATTGAGCCGTCAGTTTCCCATGCAGAGCCGGGGACAAGATACCAGTTTTTAAGACACGGATATTTCAACGTGGATCCTGTTCATTCCACCAAGGATGCCCTTGTATTCAATAGAATCGTAACGTTGAAAAGCTCATGGGAAAAAGTTAAGGATCAATAAATTCGGCAGAATAGGCATCTCTTTCAGATGAGGGAGGGATGCTTATTTGCTTTATAGGTGGAGAAATCAGGATTGAGACATGAGGAAAATTGAAGTTCAAAACTTTTTATGGATATTCGGGCAGGAAACATTCCATAATAAGGATAAAAGAAGATCATAGGGTAGGGGGCATACTATGAAAAATTATAGTGCTTTTGATGTTATCGGACCGAGAATGATAGGTCCTTCCAGCTCCCATACGGCCGGGGCAGCCAGACTGGGGAAAGTGGCTAAAAAAATTAGTGGGAAAGATATAAAAGAAGTGGTATTTATTTTATACGGTTCCTTTGCAAAAACCTATAGAGGTCATGGAACGGACAGAGCCTTGGTGGCAGGCATACTGGGTATGGATCCTAATGATGAAAAACTGAGCAAGTCTATGGAAATAGCAGAAAAGGAAGGCCTGGTATATACCTTTGTCCAATCGGATGAGGATGTAGACCATCCCAATACGGTGAGGATCATCATGACAAACGAAGAGGGAAAGAAATCTGAAATTTTGGGTTCTTCCATCGGAGGGGGAAATATCCTTGTCACAGAGATTAACGGTTTGGCTCTGGAATTTACAGGAGAATATCCGACGCTTATTATCCATCATTTCGACAAGCCCGGTGTAGTGGCGGATGTTACCCATATCATGGATGAGTTTGAGATCAATATTGCTTTCATGAAGGTTTTTCGCCAAAGAAAAGGTGAGGATGCCTTCATGATTATTGAAACGGATCACGCGATTCCTCAGAAAGTATTAGAAGAAATAAGAGAACTGAGGGATGAAATTATGGATGTATATTTGATAGAGGGACTATAATATCTTTCAAGATGAAGAAGTTTCCAGATTGTATGCCTAGAAAAGCGGGGTGAAGTGATGAATAAAGATTTTGTCAGTGGATTAGATTTGTTGGAGCGTTGCCGGAAAGAGGAGAAAAAAATATGGGAAGTGATGATAGAAAGGGAAGTTTATATATCGGGAAAAAGTGAGAAAGAAATTTTAGATTACATGCAAGGGAATCTGGAAATTATGAAAAATGCCATCCGCAGGGGGCTATATGAGAATATCAAGTCAGTAAGCGGCCTGGTGGGTGGTGATGCAAAACGTCTCCGGGAATATTATGAGAATAAAAAAACAGCGGCAGGAAAAAGTATGAACAAGGCAGTAGCCAGTGCCATGGCAGTGCTGGAAGTGAATGCTTCCATGGGACAAATTGTGGCGGCACCCACTGCCGGTTCCAGCGGTATTTTGCCCGGTGTACTGGTCAGTGTCGGAGAAGCCTTTGCCATGGAAGATGACCAACTGGTACATGCCCTCTTTACAGCTGCTGCTGTAGGATATCTTATTACAAGAAATGCAACGGTAGCCGGGGCCGAGGGAGGTTGCCAAGCAGAGACAGGTGCTGCGGCGGCCATGGCTGCTGCTGCCGTTGTGGAAATGCTGGGAGGAACTCCAGAACAGGCCCTTCACGGGGCTTCTATGACCATCAAGAATATTTTGGGGCTGGTATGCGATCCCATTGCAGGACTTGTAGAAGCACCCTGTGTGAAACGGAATGCCATCGGCGCAGCCAATGCGTTGATATCGGCAGACATGGCCTTGGCAGGAATTCAAAGCATTATTCCCTTCGATGAAGTGGTGGATGCCATGTACAAGGTCGGCAGGTCTTTGCCTTGCTCCTTAAGGGAAACAGCCTTGGGAGGATTGGCGGCTACGCCCACAGGAAAGAAAATACAGGAGAGGATCTTCGGGAAGCGGCAAACGGATTAGTAGAAGCTTTGGAGGCCCATAGCTTTCCAAATGAAGGGCATCTTATAAAGATGATCATCATTGCTCCGATAAAAATGATATAAATTTGTCTTTTTTATGATAATCCAAGGGGTGGAAGCATCTACAAGGCCCGGGGCTTCGAAGATGAGGGCATGGGGACCATGGTAAAACAGATAGAATTTCGAAAGAACCGGTTTCTCGGATAGGCAGAGTAAAGCATATTTTCATATAGCAGTCATTTTAAAATATTTGCCTTGACAATGGAAATGGAATCGGTATACAATAATATTTAACATACATCTGAATAACGGCGAAGAAGAGGACAGTAGTAAAAAGAGGAAGTTTACAGAGAAATAATCGGTTGGTGAGAGATTATGACGGATTCTTTTTATGAAAATCACCTCGGAGCCGGATGCCTGAAACAACAGTAGGGCATCCCGCAGACATGCGTTATCATGTTTTGAGTGATAAGGTATGCAATATGCCTTATAATCAGGGTGGTACCGCGGTTTATTCGTCCCTAAGTCATTTTTGGCTTAGGGACTTTCAATTTTTAAAACTTTTTGTATGGGGAGGAGAATGATCGTGAAAAAGTTTAAGCCTTTATCAGAGGCACCGATTTCTGAAAGAGAAAGCAGTATTGCCGATCTCTGGGATCAAAATCATATTCTGCAAAAAAGTATTGAAAATCGTGAAGGGGCAAAGTCCTTTGTGTTCTATGAAGGACCTCCCACGGCCAACGGGAGACCCGGCATTCACCATGTGATTTCCAGAACATTAAAGGACTCTGTATGCCGTTATAAGACCATGACGGGCCACCAGGTAAAGAGAAAAGCAGGGTGGGACACCCATGGATTGCCGGTGGAGATTGAAGTGGAAAAGCAGCTGAAACTCTCTAGCAAGCAGGAAATCGAAAATTACGGAATCGACAAATTCAATGACAAATGCCGGGAATCCGTATTTACCTATGAAAAGCAATGGAGGGAAATGACCAAGCGGATGGGCTATGCCATTGACCTGGATAATGCCTATATTACCTTGGATAACAACTATATCGAATCGGTATGGTGGATTTTGGACAAGTTCTTTAAAGAGGGCTATATTTATGAAGGACATAAGATTCTGCCCTACTGTCCCAGATGCGGAACAGGTCTTGCATCCCATGAGGTATCTCAAGGTTATAAAGAAATCAAATCCAACACGGTTATTGTAACCTTTAAAAGGAAGGATGCCGATGAATATTTCCTTGTATGGACAACAACGCCATGGACCCTGGCCTCGAATGTAGCATTAGCTGTGCATCCCGAGGAAACCTACATCAAGGCAAAATTAAAGGACAAAGTGTATATTGTTGCCAAGACATTGTCGAAACGGGTATTGGGAGAAGATTTTGAAGTATTGGAAGAATGCAAAGGGAAGGATTTAGAGTACATCGAGTATGAACAGCTGATGACCTTTGTAAAGCCTGACAAAAAAGCTTTTTTCGTAACGGTGGCGGATTTTGTAACGACTGATGATGGAACGGGTATTGTGCATATGGCGCCAGCGTTTGGAGAGGATGACTACAATGTAGGAAGAAAATATGGTCTTCCTGTGCTGCAGCCAGTAAACGAAGAGGGGAAATATACAGCTACGCCGTGGGAAGGCAGATTCGTCATGGATTGCGACGTAGATATCATCAAATGGCTTCATGGAGAAGGAAAGTTATTTAAAAAAGAAAAAATAGATCACAACTATCCCCACTGTTGGCGTTGTTCAACACCGCTGCTATACTATGCGAAGCCCAGCTGGTATATTGAAGTGACAAAGATGAAGGAGAAACTTATCGAAAACAATAATTCCATAAACTGGTACCCTGACTATGTAGGGGAAAAGCGCTTTGGAAACTGGCTGGAGAATTTGAATGATTGGGCCTTATCCAGAAGCCGTTACTGGGGTACACCCCTGAATATCTGGAGATGTGAATGCGGCCATACCACATCCGTGGGCTCCCGAAGGGAATTGATCGAAAAAGCAGTGGAAACAATTGATGAATCTGTGGAATTGCACAGACCTTATGTGGATGAGATTCATCTGAAGTGTGAAAAATGTGACGGCATCATGACAAGGGTAACGGAGGTAATTGACTGCTGGTTTGATAGTGGCGCCATGCCCTTTGCCCAACACCATTATCCCTTTGAAAATAAAGAAAACTTTGGTGAACTCTTCCCGGCAGATTTTATCTGTGAAGGCATTGATCAAACGCGAGGTTGGTTTTACTCTTTGATTGTCATCTCAACCTTTGTCATGGGGGTATCTCCCTATAAAAACGTGTTGGTCAATGATTTAATACTGGATAAAGATGGAAGAAAGATGTCGAAATCCAGGGGAAATACCGTTGATCCCTTTGAAATGTTTGATAAATACGGGGCTGATGCACTGCGATGGTACCTGCTGTATGTATCTCCGGCATGGACACCGACGAGGTTTGATGTTGAAGGATTAAAGGAAGTACAGAGCAAATTCTTCGGTACTCTGCAAAATGTATATACTTTCTTTACTCTCTATGCCAATACCGATGGCATTGATCCGAGGGATTTCCATGTAGAAGTAAAAGATCGTCCGGAACTGGACCGGTGGATTATCTCCAAATATAACAGCCTGGTGAAAGAAGTAGAAGGGGAAATGGCCATTTTTGATTTGACAAAGACCGTAAGAAAAATCCAGGATTTTGTGAATGAAGATTTATCCAACTGGTATATCCGCCGTGCCCGCCGCCGTTTCTGGGCATCGGAATTAACGGAGGATAAGAAGGCCGTTTACAATACAACCTATGAGGTGTTGATTGGTGTTTCCAAACTGATGGCGCCCTTTGCTCCCTTCCTTTCCGATGAGATTTATCAAAACCTGACCGGTGAACTGTCTGTGCATCTGGCAGATTATCCTGTAGCAGATACTTCTTTGATGGATGCAGATGTAGAAAGAAGGATGGATTTGATCCGTGATTTGGTGGGGCTGGGTAGAGCCGCCAGGGCAAAGGAGAAGATTAAAGTTCGTCAACCGATTCAAAAAGTACTCATTGACGGAAAATATGAAGCATTGATTGCTGATTTGATTCCGTTGATGCAGGAGGAACTAAACGTGAAGGAGGTTGTCTTTGAAAAAGATTTAAATACATTTATGAATTTCAGCTTGAAGCCGAACTTTAAGGTAGCTGGTCCTATCCTTGGATCGAAAATAAAATCTTTAGGAAAGGCATTATCAGAACTGGATGCGGCAGAAGTTGCACCGAAATTGGAGGCAGGAGAGAGTATTTTCCTTGAACTGGACGGGGAAATGACAGAGATTGTCAAAGACTACGTACAGATTACCATTTTTGCAAAAGAGGGCTTTACGGTGGAAATGGCCAATAATCTGTTTGTGATCCTGGATACTACATTGACCCAGGCATTGATTGACGAAGGCTATGCAAGGGAATTTATTTCCAAGGTGCAGCAAATGCGCAAGAATCATGATTATGAAATGATGGATCATATCCGAATTTATTTCGATGGAGATGATGAAATCGCCCATGCCGTTGAAATCCATAAGGATTATATTATGCATGAAACATTGGCTGTTTCCATCGAGAGGGTATCGGATCCTACCCTAGAGAAGCAAAATCTGAATGATCATGATACGGGTATTCGAATTGAAAGGGTATAAAAAAAGCAGCGGTGCTGCTTTTTTTATACCTAATTTCCCAAAGGAGGCGTCTAAAAAACAATGCAGGAGAGGTTGCACGGACAAGAAGGGAGAGGGAAAGATTTTCCTTTTTGATAACAATTGGATTGCATTTTCTGGTTTTAGGAGGAAACGGTCAAGGATCTATGGAATAAGATAGTGATAAGTGGAATAAGGATTGCATTTTGGAGGGCGAATACATGAGAATCATAGATTTGCATTGCGATACCATCTTAAGGTTGATGGAAGATAAAAAAAATTTGAGCTTAAGGAAAAATGATTTTCAAGTAGATATTGAAAAGTTAAAAAAGGTAAATGCTATGGCTCAATTCTTTGCTTTATATGTAGATTTGGGAAAAGAAACAGATCCGATGGAAAGCTGCTTGCAGATGATGGATAAATTTTATACAGAATTAGATGAAAATCAAGATGTGATGGCCTTAGCCAGGAATTATGATGAGCTGCTGGCCAATGATCGTGCAGGAAAGATCTCGGCATTTTTGACGATTGAGGAGGGTGGAGTACTCAAGGGACAGATAGATCATCTCAGAAATTTATACAGATTGGGTATCCGGTTGATTACATTGACATGGAATTATCCCAATGAAATTGGTTATCCCAATGCCATAGAAACCTATAGGGGGAAAGGCTTAACGCCCTTTGGAGAAGAGGTTGTTTTTGAAATGAACCGGCTGGGAATGGTAATTGATGTGTCTCATTTGTCCGATCAAGGCTTTTATGATGTGGCAAGACTTTCTACGAAACCCTTTGTGGCATCCCATTCCAACGCACGGGCGGTGATGCATCATACGAGGAACCTAACGGACGATATGATCCGTATTCTTGCCGATAAGGGCGGTGTGATGGGGATCAATTTTCAGAAATTTTTCTTAGGGGAAGATCCTATCAGCAAGGTAGAAAATATGGTCCAGCATATTCGGCACATGAAAAACACAGGTGGTATTGAAGTTATTGCAATCGGTACTGATTTCGATGGAGTAAGTCCGGGTTTAGAAATTGAACACATAGGGGAAATTGGCAAATTAATTGACGCTTTAAAGAAAAGTGGGTTTACCCATGACGAGATTGAAAAAATTTGCTATAAAAATACCCTAAGGGTTATTCGAGAGGTCATGAGATAAAAAGAAACAGGTAATCTATTTTACCTGTTTCTTTACGAGTACCGACGATCCTTCTAAATATAATTATGCTGTCTAAGTTTAGATTGAATATCCGATGATGAAATCCTGCTGTCATCATAATCTACCGTTACAGTATTTGCAAAGGAATCAATTCTTACAGCTTTTATGCCGTCCATTTGGGTAATGGAATCATGAATGGCGTTGGCCTGTGATTTTGCATTACCTGTCAGTTTGAATTTTACTACTTTTCCACATCAAATAGTATTTGCTTTTTCAAGGAAAATTACTATACAAATGCTGGCAAATGTGATGAAACTTCCATCCCTTCCATGAAGGATCATGAAGCCTTAAACCAAAATGATGAAAATAGTAATGGCATATAAAGTCCTAAGATTCATATATTTCTAATTTCCCGAGGCTATTAAATCTACTTCTAGGAGGATTATACATTTTCATAATCTCCGGCAGGGAATAAGAGTGATGAAAAAACAGGAACAAGGAAGTGAAAGAAGAAATCAGCAGATTCGTATGCTATCTGGAGAAGGTAAAGGAAGTTCGAAAAAAAATGCCGTATATATGCCTCAGGCATTGCTTCGCCGTTGATGCAGGATTATATGATTTGTGAAGAGAAATACTATATGCACAGAGTACAGGAACCTTGCAAATAAAAAAAATATATGGTAAAGGGAAAGAATGTACGCCAAAATTCTTTTTGGTTAGTGAAGAAATGGGTCCAATTTTTACCCTTTTACTCCCATATACCGGGCAATATAGGCTTTGGGATCTTTGATTTTCAATGAAATTTATGGTAAAACTATTATTTTATTATTATATTACTTTACAAAATTTATAGCTAAATCTAAAAATATGGCATAATATAAACTGTAATTAGTTTCTATAAGTAAAATTTAAAAGAAGGTACAAATGCATTCTAAAAAAGATTTAAAACTATTATGCTTGGTGTCTCAAACCATTCTAACACCATAATGAAAGGGGATATTCGTAATGAAGAATAAACTTATAGTTGGTTTTCAATCTACAGCAGCACATATATTTTTAGGAATTTGTTTTGGTGGGTTTTTTAAGATATATCATAATTTATATCCTTTACTTATATTTTTATTTGTTATAACTGGCTTACTCACTGTGGGTTTTATAAGCAAATATTTTCGAAACTGTAGTTCTGGGCTATTTGAAAAATTTAATATCACATACTATGGCCTGATAGTTTTTGCCATTTCAGGAATCTATATTATCTTGATGAAATGAAAGAATGTCAACGTTAAACGTTGACATTCTTTCTCGTGCGCCCGGCATGGGCAGTAACTTGGCGGTGAAAGTCCGCTATGGGCTTGGCAGTGGGAACCATTAGCCAAAGGCAAGGGTGTCCATCGTGAGGTGGAATCTGAAGGAAGCCGGAGGCAAAGTCCC
>NZ_LOEE01000046.1 GCF_001562415.1 Thermotalea metallivorans
GCTGCAGTAATCAGGCCTACTCCTTTGATCTTTAGCATCTCTTCCAAGCCTGGTATTTGGCTTGCTATTTCCTCCACCAGGCTCATGGTCCTTTCGTACTGCTGCATATACATCTCATAGCTCTCCAGCAGAATCATCAGGTCATTTTCCGCTGCCCTGATGCCTTCTCTAACCCCCACAGAGGTTCTGGCTGCCTCCAGCAAGCCTAGTGCTCGCTTACTGCCTACTGCTCTAATTTTGTCTTGTTTCCAGCGGCCAACAATACCATCTATGCCTTTTGCTATTATCTTCGCCGGTGTGGGAAAATCCCGTAACACTATCAGCGCTGCCTTGCCTTCCCAGTCTCCAAACACTTGGCTAAACTCCGGAAAGTATATGCTTAGCCATCGTTTTACCCGGTTGCGGATTGTGTTCAAATGCTTTACAATCTGCCAGCGTGTTTCCATGGCTGTCCTTAGTTCATTGTATATCCCTTCCGGAATGTACGGCTCCATGTACCTGCCATCTTTGACCAGCATGGCTATGGTTTTGGGGTCCTTTCGGTCATTCTTGGTCGGATTGTTATCATCCAGTTCCTTGCTCCTTTTAACGTGAAACGGATTCACCAGCACTATCTTCATGCTCTGATCCTTAAGTTGCTGAGCGAAGTTAAACCAGTAATGACCTGTCGGCTCCATGCCTACCATGACCTTATTTTTGTTGTTTTTTTCTCCGATAGCCCTGACCCAGGCTGCAAACTGTTTGAAGCCTTCGAAATCATTGCTGAATTTGAGTAACTTCCCAATTTCCAAACCCCGGTTATCGAAGGCTCGGGCATAGTGAGTCTCGCTCGCTATGTCTACTCCGACAATCAAAGTTTCATTTGTTACTTGCAAAATCTTTGCATTCTGGTTATACTTCATGTCAAGTACCTCCTGTAGTTTTGGATTTGTGCTTTCGTGGTTGTTTGCACATCCCAATTCTACCGTGAGGTGCTCATTTTTTCAAAGTTCATTTTTGTTTATTACAGGAATGCTCCATATAAAGTTTCAAAATTGTTCATCTATAATAAAATTTTTTCTCTTTGTCAGGGAATTTCTTCATCTTCATATCACTTTCCATCCTTTCTATGCATATATTGAAGCAAGAGATTTCTTGAAAGGGAGGTGTAAAAAATTGCAAATCCATGTAATCAGTCCCGGCGACAGCCTATGGAGAATTTCCCAATTATACAACGTTCCCGTAGACCTATTGGTTCGTGCAAACCAGATTCCCAGCCCCAATCGCCTTGTAGTAGGTCAATCCCTTGTCATTCCTATTTGGGGCAGGTATCATTGGGTACGGCCCGGTGAAAGCTTGTATGGCATCAGCCGCCAATACAATGTTCCTATTGCTGAAATTATCAGGATTAATCAAATTGCCGATCCAAGTCAGATTCCTGCAGGATTGCGACTGTATTTGCCCCCGGCACCCCGTCCTACAGTGGATATAGCCGCATATATCGATCCCAGAATTACGGGGGAAGCCTCTCCACAAATAGTAGACAGTGTAGGAGAAAATCTTACTTTTCTTAATATTTTCAGCTACGCCGTCAACCGGGACGGAACATTGACACCCGTCATAGACCAACCCTCTATCCAAGCCGCCTATGGCAATCGGGTAGCTCCATTGATGGTGCTGACAAATTTTGAAGCAGGCACCTTCAGTACAGAGCTGGCCACCACATTGTTTACCAATGAAGCCTTACAAGACAAAGTTTTAGATGCAGCCATTCAAATCATGGAAGAAAAAGGCTACCTAGGCTTAGATTTTGACTTTGAATATCTGGGCCCTCAAAACCGTGAAAGGTATAATCAATTTTTAAGAAAAGCCAGAACCAAGCTAAAGGAAAAAGGCTATTTTATTTCCTCCGCCTTGGCCCCAAAGCTGTCGGAAAGCCAAGTGGGCGTCCTCTATGAGGGACATGATTACCGTGCCCATGGCCAGATTGTAGATTTTATCTTTTTTATGACCTATGAATGGGGATGGTCCGGCGGCCCCCCCATGGCTGTATCTCCTATTGACCAAGTGCGCAAAGTCATGGAATACGCCCTCTCTGTAGTTCCCAGAAATAAGATCATGATGGGTATTCCATTGTACGGCTATGATTGGACCCTTCCCTATGTGCCCGGTGGCAGGTGGGCCAGATCGATTAGCCCTCAACAGGCCATTGCGCTGGCTGCCAGATACGGTGCAGTCATTCAATATGATCCTGTAGCTCAAGCACCTCATTTCAATTATTTCGATGAACAAGGCAGAGAGCATAAAGTCTGGTTTGAAGATGCCAGGAGTATCCAGGCAAAGTTTCAACTGGTCAAAGAATTGGGCATTCGAGGTTTCTTCTACTGGGTATTAGGCCACGATTTTCCCCAGAACTGGCTTCTTATCCAGGACAATTTTATTGTTCGAAAAAGAGTCAGATAAAAGAGTCCTTCTCAGAGGAGAAGGACTCTTTTATCTGGATTCTTGCACTTTCCTTTTTATTTCAGCAATTCCCAAAATCAATAGGGGCAAAGCCACTTGAAAAGGGAAGGCATAGTAGGGCCATATCCGGGTGCTCCATTGCCTTGATTCTAAAATGTTTCCGTGAATAATATACGCAAAATTCAGCATGGAAAGTCCCAAAGGCGATACGAAAAATCGATAATCGGCAAATTGAAAAATCTTTGCCAGCCCTTTTGCTGCCGCCAACAGGCATATGCTGAGTTTCACAAAGGCGGCCGTATAGGTTGAAATAATGGAAATAAGCTCCAGACGATGTATAAGGCCTGCAATGTTAATTTTGGTCACGGCAGTATGGGAGGGAAAAAATGAAGCGGCATGGATATCAGGCCCCAGCACAAGCATTTCCGTCAAACTTACGCTAAAGGTCAATAATCCCCCAAAGAAAAGACCCATAAGATATATCCTATAGGGTGATTTTTTTTCTTTTACAGAAGACAAAACCATCATAAATACAACCGTTTCAGCAAAGGGAAAAGCAAAAGCATCCACAGCCCCCCGAATTACAGGTGCTAAACCATCATAAAGCACGGGCCGGATATTGCTCAACTCCATTTGAGGGATCAGCATCAATATGGTTACAATAGGCATGGGTATATTCAACATGAGAAATAGCTTGGCCCATCTGCCCAACACCTCAAGTCCTTCCTTCACCCCCCAGATGGCAAGCAATGCAATCAATATCATAGGAACTAATCTTGGCGTTTCAGGCAGTGATACGGTAATCAAAAAATCTCCATAGCCCATGATGACAAGGGCCCCCATATGAAAGGCAAACCATATAAATAGCAGACTCACCCCCCTGCCAAGGAATTTCCCTAACAGAAGTTCCAAAATATCAAAAAGATCCTTCCCGTGATATAAAGATAGAATCCTAGAATAAATGGACACGATAAAACAAGCGCCAAGGATTGCTGCTAAAATAGCCAGCCAAATATCCCTTCCTGCTGCTGTGGCTGTAGGCCAGGCTGTGGATGTTCCTGCTACAAAGAGAATTACTAATGCAATCCCCTGCTTGTCTGCAATCATTTCTTTATCCATGCTCTTTTCCTCTCCCTTGCCCTATTTTCTTTTTCTTCATTCCTGCATCAATCAAGATGCGTATGGGCATGGCACCTAGTGTGTGGGAAATAAATTCCCTATCCATCATAATTTTTTCCAGCACCTTTTCCTTGGCGATTTTTTATTTCCCCCGCAACCAGGAGGATGGCAGGCAGAATTACCTGAAAGAAAAATGCATAATAAGGCCATACTTGAAAGGCCCAATCAAACATCTCCATGGTACTGTCATAAATCCAATGGGACAAATTCAACATCAGTAGGGCAACGGGAGAAGCAACGATTCGATAATCCTCATAGTTGCATACTCTTGCAATCCCGTAGCAAGCGCTGAAAAGACAAATACTGACTTTAATAAATCCTCCCCCCAGAAAAGCAATGGCAGGAATAATCTCCAGCCTTTGAATAAAATTTCGAATATTGATCCTTCTGACAGTACTATGGGCAGGAAAAAGTATGGTAGTATATTCTCCTTCTCCCAACACCAATATCTCTGTAAAAGCCGTTGCCCACACAATAGCGGCACCCAATAACAGCCCCCAGAGATATACTCGATAGATGGAATTTTTTCTTTGCAAAACACTAAAAACCCCAGCAAATACAACCGTTTCTGCAAAAGGGAAGGAAAACACCGCCAGTGCCCCTTTGCCTATGGGTTTGAAACCTTTTTGTAGGAAGGGCTGAATATTTCGCCAATCCATTTTGGGAACCAATAATCCAATTGTTAAGAATATCAATATCAGCAATACGATCAATCCTAATTCTCCCCATCTTCCCAATACTTCTATGCCGCTTTTTACAGCCCAGAGGCATAGCAGAACCAAACCGGTCATGGGGATGATCTTGGGGGTCTCTGGGAGGGATATGGTATTGATAAACTCTCCAAAATTTCTGATAACCAAGGCACCCAGATGAAAGGCAAACCATATATAGAGCAAGCCAATTCCTTTTCCCAGCATCCTGCCCAAAACCCACTCTGATATGTAAAATAAATCTTTGCCTGGAGAAAGGGCCAACAATCTGCTATACATCAGGACCACGGGACATGCAAAGGCCGCCGCCACTAGAATTGCCAGCCAGGAATCTTTTCCTGCCTCTGCCCCCGTTCCGAGGACAAGGGTACTCCCCATAATGAATAAAATGACCAAACTGATCCCTTGTTTGTCGGATATCACCTCTTTTGTCAATATCAGCACCTCCTTTTTTGGTATCCGTCCTCACCGGCTGATTTTTATGGGCTTCCCCATAAGAGCACTGCCCCGTATCTTTAGAGTAACCTGTACATTGACAGGCAGCTTCTTGAAAGTTTCGTGCCAATTCGGTTCTATCTCCCGCCATACCTTTGGCATTTCATCTTGAATGACTGTACTAAATTTAAATACATCTGCGGCAAATTCCCGCTGTACTTTGCCGATGACATTTTTGATTTCCTTTTCTATCCTTGCTTCCCCGTCTTTTTTTAAGTGCATCATTTTTTTCTCGTCCATATAATCGGTAGTCCCCCCGATTTCCTCGATATTTACCGTCGTTTCCACATGGATCTTCATGGTCACTTGATTGCCTGCGTAGACAGCCTTTGTGTCTGTCTTGCTCTCAAATATTTCTAAAGTCACTTCCTCTGCCTTCCCTCCATCTTTCACAGGAACAACAAATACACCTCCCTTTAGTTCATCCAAAATCCATAACAAACTTCTCGTTTCTGTTTCATCAAGGGTTCCCACCAGTTTGTCCCCTTCAAATACAGCGGTACCCCCTACCTTTGGTATTTCTTTTTCCCCTGATCTATCCAGTTTGATCAATGGCAAGGTAGACGCCGGTCCTTGGGCATACATACTTTGTATAAATTTCCAGGCGGGCATCCTGCGATACTTTGAAATGCTGCTTTCAGCCTTAATAACATCTTCTATGTGAAATCCAGCCAATCCATGGAGTTTATGCCTGCCCAATCTGAGTATATCGGAAGCATTATCTTCCTCCGCCACAAAAATGAGCATATCATCCCTGACCTCTGCATCTCGAAAAAGAATATCGAGAATTGGCAACAGGCTTCTTTCTGCAACTTCCCTGCTGACAATAAAGATCTCCGTGTGTCCCCAATACAATCTTCTGCCACTGCGGAGAATTAAGTTCCTGAAACAATCAAACACCGATTCTCCTGTACTGTAGAGCAATCCTCCGCTGTCATGGCTCCCCATATGTTGAGGATTAAACACCTCCACTGTTACAAAATATTTGTCATTTCCGCCATCATAATCTATTGCAGCTGCCGTTACCAGCTGCATCTCATTAATCTCTCTGTAATTCCAGCATCCCGTGAAAAATAAGCAGTAAAGGATCAAAAAAATAAAGATACTTCTTTTCATTTTTTTCTACCGCTGCTTTCCCATAATAGCAATAACTATATTTTCAATAGGTTTTGCCGGACTGGGAATATCTACCCCTAAACTTAGGAGGATGCTGGTAACAAAAGCAATTCCATAGAGAACACCATAGAGCACCAGCTCTTTTTTTTGTTTCTTTCCCATCAAGGGCATAATTTCTATGATACCTATGATAAGATAAAATAGAATCACTAAGATCACCATGACCTAATCCTCCACCCGAATGGATTTTGATCGCAGTGCACTTCCTCGAATGTCTAATTCCACATTTACCTCTGTCCTGAGCCGGGGAAAAAGCGTATCCCAGTGGGGCTGAAGTTTTTCCCATTGTTTCGGTTCCTCTCTTTGAATAGTGGCTCCAAATCCGAAGATGTCACTTTGATAGTCCTTTTGTACTTTTTGAATTACCGATTGGATCTCTCTTTCCATTTTTCTTTCTGCTTGACGCTTAAATTTCATCCGGTTTTCTTCGCTAAATATATCGATTTCTGTATCTATTTCCGCAATATTGACTGTAGTTTTGATGTCTATCTTTATTATTGGTATATCATTCTCCAGCACCGGTTGAACCTTGGTCTTGCTCTGGAAGACTTCCAGGGTTGCCCGGATGGGCATTTGATTCCACTGATCCTGAATCACCATCACGCCCCCTTCCAGTTGATCAATTACAAACAAATAGGCTCTGGTTTCCATAGGATTTAACCAGCCCACTAGTTTGCTCCCTTGAAAAACAGCCGTTCCTGTCAATTCACTTTTGATCTGTCCTTTATTCCTCCTTAACTCCACCGTAGGCAGTGTAGGAGATATTCCTTCATTGGCTAGATCATCCACAAACTTGTATAAGGGGACACTGGGATACTTAGAAATATTTTTTCTGTTTCGCAGCATATCCTCCAAGTATAACCCCACCACTTTGTATAGTTTTTCGTCTGTTTTCATGAATATTTCTTTGGCCGTTTTCTCTTTTGAATACAAAAGCCAAATATCATCCCGTACCTCATGATCTCTTTTAAACCAATCCAGCACACTGATGAACTTATCTTCATGGGAAACCAAGGTTTCACCGATGATAAGTACCTTGGCATGGCTCCAAAACATTCTTTTCCCTATTCTTCCTATGCTATTTCTGACGGCGTCAAAGAAATTCTTCCCATTGGAGGTGATAACCTCCGAATCTACCATCATTTCATCCTTTCTTTGCATAGGGCTGGCAATTTCCGCAGACATAACAATCTCATCTTTTTCCTCGTCATAGTCAACGGCTACAGCTATGACAACGGCCTTCTCACTAATTTCCTTGTAATTCCAGCATCCCCCTAAAAATAAGCTACTGATGCAAATGATACAAAAGAAAGAAACATCTTTTCTGTACCTCATCTTCTTACCTCTTCTCCATAGGGATGTATTTTTTCATCCTGGCTGGATTTTTTCTTCCAATCAGCTTTGGTCTGTAGCGCATATACCACCAAGGAGCCCGGATGGCAGTATCCTTCAGATCCTGGGGGTCGAAAGAACTAAACTCTGTCATATAGGGGATGCCAAAGGAGCGCATGGACATCAGATGAATAAATAAGCCAATCACACCGAAAATATAGCCGTAAAGACCTAGAAAGGCCGACAGCAATAAAAAAATTGTCCTGACTACAATCAATGCACCGATTAGCTTCGGCATTAAGAAATTTGATATTCCTGTAAGAGCAGCCACAATGACAATCGGTGCACTTACCAGACGGGCCTCTACCGCCGCCTGTCCCAAAATCAAAGCCCCTACAAAGCTGATAGTAGAACCATAAGGTGTGGGTAATCTGACGCCTCCCTCCCTCAAGATTTCAAAGGCAAGGAGCATCAGGATGGCTTCCACAATGGTGGGAAAAGGAACCCCTTCCCGTGCAGCCGAGATGCTTAAAAGTAGCGGCGTCGGAATCATTTCCTGATGGAAAGTCGTCAAAGCAACATAGATTGCCGGTACACTCGTAGACAAGAAAAAGGCCAAATATCGCAGCAAGCGGTTGATGGAAGCATAGATATAGCTTTCATAATAGTCTTCACTGGATTGAAAATATTCCAAAAATAAATGGGGAAGAACAATGACGGAGGGTGTTCCATCACATAAAACAGCAATTCTGCCTTCCAATAAATTTCCTACCACTACATCGGGCCTTTCTGTATAGCCAATGGTCCGAAAGGGTGAAAAAGGAGAATCCATAATAAATTCTTCAATATAGTTAGAACCCAGTATACCGTCTATCTCAATGCCATTGATCCTATTTTCCAGCTCCGCCAATATCTTTGGATTTACCAATCCTTCTATATAGCAAATACATATTCTTGTTTTGGTTCTGATTCCCAATTCTTTCAATTTAAATTTCAGGTCGGCACTGCGGACTCTTCGACGGATTAAGGATATATTCACCAGAAGAGTCTCCACAAATCCTTCCCTAGGGCCTTTAATAATGACCTCAGATTCCGGCGATTCTACAGCTCTACCCTGCCAACCCTTTGTGTTGATGATGAGTGCCTCCGCTACGCCATCAACCAATAAAACCGTATCTCCATACAGAATAGCTCCTACCAGCATATCGATATCTCCAGTCTTTTTTACTTCATCGATTTGGATCACTCTCTCCACTAACTGCTCCAATGTAGGATGCTTGCTGAACTTTTCTCCATTACAATTCATCATTGGTCCAAGAATGTTTTCATTGATTCTTTCTGCATCGACCATTCCATCTTCATAGATCACTATGCATTTTTTCTCCAAAGAACCAATTTCAAAGCTTCTAAAAATAATGGTGTCATCATGACAAAATATTTCCTGAAACAGTGCTGCATTCCCTTGTAAAGATTTCATTAATTTCAATTCCTTATTCCTATTTCCCTTTTCCTCTTTCCCTTCGTCAAACATCTTGTTCTTTTGCCTTCTTCTAAACATAACAACATCCTTTATTATTTGTTGTGGTCACCACGTCATATCTGTTTGAATGCAATCATTTTATTTGCTGGTATCTACTAGTATGAATCATTCTATGTTTTTTATTCTTGGAGAATCAAAAAAGAGAATCCCTGCTGCTTACTGGGGATTCTCTTTGAAAGACATGGGCTATAAAAGCAATATACCGGCTTCCTCGCAGGCTTGCACCATTTCCTGTGGCCATACGGAGGCCTGTACTTCTCCAATGTGGGCCTTTTGTAGAAAAAACATACAGATCCTCGACTGACCTATTCCTCCCCCGATGGTATAGGGAAGCTTTCCTTCCAGCAACAACCGGTGAAAGGTGAATTCTTTCCGGTCTTCACATGCTGCTAGCTTTAATTGCCTCTGGAGGGCTCCTTCATCAACACGGATTCCCATAGAAGACAGCTCAAAAGCCATTTCCAGAACAGGATACCAGAAGATGATATCGCCATTTAATGTCCAATCATCATAATCAGGGGCTCTCCCGTCATGCTTGATTCCTGATTTTAACTCATGTCCGATCTGCATGATAAATACAGCGCCTTTTTCCCTGGCAATGGCATCCTCCCTTTCCTTTGGTGTAAGCAGGGGATACCTATCCTCCAATTCCTGGGTGGTAATAAAACTAATTTCTTCCGGCAGGAATTTTTTGAAGACAGGATATAGTTTTGTCACATAATCTTCTGTCTCCTTGAACACGTTGTAAATCTTGCCCACAATAGTTTTTAAAGTATCCACCGTTCTTTCTTCCTTATGGAGCACTCGCTCCCAATCCCATTGGTCCACATAGATGGAATGGAGGTTATCCAGTTCCTCATCCCTGCGGATGGCATTCATATCGGTATATAATCCTTCCCCTGTTTGGAAGCCATACCGATACAGCGCCATGCGTTTCCACTTTGCAAGGGAATGAACAATTTCCACCTCTTTTCCCCCTATGCCTTTCACATCAAAGACCACAGGACGTTCTACACCGTTTAAATTGTCATTGGTCCCTGATTCCGGCTGAACAAATAAAGGAGCAGATACTCTGGTAAGATTTAATTTTTTTGACAAAGCCGTTTCAAAGAAGTCCTTTAATTGTTTGATCGCAATCTCTGTTTCTCTTATTCCTAAGATAGGTTTATAGGCTTTCGGTATAATCAATGCTTTCTCCAAGCTTTTCATCATTCATTCCTCCTAGAATAATTTTCTCAGTTTTGCAAAATTCTCCATGGCCATGGAATTTGTTGCAACTGAATAGATAGGCAAAATATATAAAAAAAAGAGCCCTTCATCCCTACAAAGGGACGAAAGGCTTTGCTTCCGCGGTACCACCCTCATTAGCACAAAGGCTCACTTGTATCAGTACGGAAGTACGTGACATACTGCGATACTGTCCAAAGGATAACGGTTTGGCTCCGTCTAAGCCTACTTTCCTACCAGATTTCGGTTAGCAACTCCGAGATGTTCTTCAATATAGGCTTCGTATTGGTCTCCCACTATCACCAACTCGCTGAAACTACATCCTACATCTACTCTTCTCTTCCTCGTCTTTATCTTGAATATTTATGCTATTTTAAACGATTATAAAACATACTTTTCTTACTGTCAATAGCCGCCTGCATATTTATTATTTTTTATATATAATCTACATTTCCTGTATAAATATAATGCATCTTTTTTTCGCCGAACTTCACCTTATTTCCCCTATAGGAAAAAAATCTGCCCACATAAAGCAAGATTGATACACACAAAATACAAATAATTGTCCATAACAGCCATTTCTTCATACCCATTCCCCTCCCGACCAACCTTGGATAATTCATTATATGCCGTTGAAATATCCTTCTAGTACAATGGACTGCAGGATAAAGCAGATGGCCAACCATAAGATCCAAAATCAATACAACCATCATCTTCTCTTCATATTTTCCATACCCTTTATCCATTTTCCCATCATACATGACTTCTCTTTCCTGCATCCTTTACATAATCCTTTCTTTTTTTAACTTATCCACATAATTCTACTCATGTGGATAAGTTTTGTTGATAAGTTTGTTTTCCTAAAAAACCGTTATTTGGACCATTGGCTATTCGCCCTATGATCTTGTCCACAGATGCTCCCCATAAAATAAAAGCAACCTATGGATAAGTATGTGGATAATTTTTCTTCCTTCAATTCTTTGATTTGACCGGTTTTTCAGTATTATTAAAATATTTATTCACAATTTATCCACAGTTTATTTATGTCTTTCTACTTCAAATCACTGAAGGTCATCTCTTTCATGGGATGAAATGCCCGTTTTTTTTTTGCAAAACAACCCTGAGCTGTTCTTATATTTTCCAAATTCGACAGCAGCAAGCCTGATCTTCTTCCACTGGTTACAATTACACCATATTTTTTCGCATCGCACTGATCTATAGAATTTTCTTCCACTTTGCCATTCCATAGAATCGTCGGATAGGGGTTAAATATGACGCCAATATTCTTCCTATCTTCATTCCTCCTTGGTTTTTCCCATATGTTCTCTCGCAAAATTTCTATCCTTCTACTTC
This sequence comes from Thermotalea metallivorans, assembly GCF_001562415.1. GTDB lineage: Bacteria > Bacillota > Clostridia > Peptostreptococcales > Thermotaleaceae > Thermotalea > Thermotalea metallivorans. Next base: position 11,455 of record NZ_LOEE01000046.1, read on the forward strand.
ATGAAAATACCTCAAAATCCCTATATAGATACTCCACGCCACCTTTTCCTGATATTTTGGCTCCTGCAGTAGCCGCTCCTCCATAGGATTCGATAAAAAACCGCACTCTACCAATACTAAAGGTATGCTACTTTCTTGCATGAGATATACATCGCTCTTTAACTTTGATTTCCTTGTATTTCCATTGTTCAAGACACGGATCAGTTCCTCTTGAATAAATTCCGCCAACATCTTGCTCTTTTCAGAATTTTGTGGATAGAAAGTCTGAGCACCATAATACTGGGGCTGAGGAAAACTGTTGAGATGGATAGAAACAAAAATATCGGCATCGCTTTCATCCATGATTTTCTTCCTGTTTTTTAAATCCTCATTTTTTTTATCTCGAATCCTTCCTGAATCCGAATATAGCCCTATATCTGCATCTCTGGTAAGAATTACTAAAGCGCCGCTCTGTTCTAAAAGCTTTCTCAACCTCAATGCAATTTCTAAGTTCACATGGCTTTCCAGTATGCCACTTTTTCCAACGGCACCGCCATCAATGCCTCCATGCCCGGCATCCACAACGATTACCTTATTGGTCGTAGGCAGTGTAGAAGTTTCCAATATATCATGATACCAGTGATACAAAATACCGACGCTTATCATGAGAAAGATCCATACCAAAAACCATTTTTTTCGGGCCATCACCATTCCCATCGAAACCGTCCCCTCCTTTTTTCCTATTTATTCATATTCAATAGAAAAAAATATATGAGAGGAGAAAAAGCAAAAACAACAGGATTCTTTATCTCCCGTTGTCCAATGGTTCCTTCAAATACTTTTCCCATGCCCCATCTAATTCATCTACAGAGATTCCCAGGACCTTTGGCACTACTTGGTGAAATCTTTTCACAGATATCCTATCTACCTCGGCACCTGTTCCTTCTTGATAATCGTATTGCCCCAACACTTCTACAATTTTTTTCACCGCATTCAGTCCATAGGTTTCAATCATAAATTTTACAATCATTCCGGACCCATCATAATAATTTGAAATTTCCTCTTCCCTTTCCATTGCTTCCAAATTCAATTTTTCAAGTTGCTCAATATTCATCCAGTGATCCCTATAGCTATTGACATAATATGTTTTGGTACTATATATCTCCGGTTGATTTTCAAAATTGCTGAAATACATGGCCAATCCTTCCGCAAACCAATAGGGCAGATTATTATTTGACTTTTTGATAGTCAGCTTATGGATCAATTCATGTTCAAGAATTTCCCTATATTGTTGGGCATCTTCAAATTCTGTAGTTTTAATAGATTCCGGATATTCATACCATCCTGCAAACTGCCAGCCAAAGGACAACTTCACCGATTGGCGCAACATCTCCTTGTCTTTATACAACTTGATAACTGTAATTCCCTCCACAGCCTCCCCGTATCTTTCCTTTACGTTCTCATAGGCCTCCTCACATACAGTGCGGATTTTTTTCGCATACTTTTTGGAAGAATCAAAATATTTGATTTCAAAATGCTCTGTATAGATACTATTAAATTTTAAATCTCCATCCTTCCAGCTTCCCCTTTCCTTCATAACTACCAAGGGATACCTCATTTGATAGTTCTTGTTTTGAAAGTGGTAGTTTTGAATGATATCCACATAGGCTACCTGCTGATCAACGATTTCAATTTTTTCCACTGCTAAGGTATACCCTTGAATATCATTGTTTTTTATGTCCCGCATCCAGCTTTTCTTTTCCGCCACATACTCAGGACTTTTCCATGACAAAGTACTTACATATTCGTCCACTTTTTTTTCATTGACCAATTTTTCCTGGTACTTAATCAAATCAATGATTTCCCTTTTGGCTTTTTCTTCTTCCTTGCTGCAGCTTCCAGGCCACAACAATGTCATGCATAGCACCACGAAAAGAGAGCATTTCCATTTTCTCATAATCTTCTCCTTACCACGATATGTCAATTGCCCACCCCTTAGATTATCGCCTGCCTTTTTCCGCTACACATTTTATTCTTGAACCTTAATATATCCTTTTGCAATCAGTTTTTGCACATGTTCATCCACTTTTTCCTTAATATTGATTCCGTATTTTTCTTCCAAAACAAACATCATAGAAACAGCCACTTGGGCTACGTCCAACAATTCCTTGCTGATTCTCTCCACCACTTCTCGATCTTCCAAGTTTACTTTTTCCCCGTTTAATCCTCTGAATTTGCCAATAGCTTGGGCCAATTCTCCTGCTTCTTCCATGAGCTTTAAACAGGTTGATTCCAGCCCCGGTTGCAGATTATTCAACTTTGGTAAGCTAATTTGCTTGAATTCTGTATATCGATCCATTGCATATTCTCCTTTTTATTTGATTTTTATGTGATAAACTTTTTTTCTTATCTTATTATATTTAAATGTGTTATAAAAAAAATCCTTTTTATTTTTGATAAAGTTTTTTCTTCTTTTCATTTTTTTCCCTTGTTTTTTTTTCTTCCCTGTCCTATAATAGTATTATGGATATTGATATTTTTTACATTTTTGTCATAATATTACTTAACTTGACAGCATCTCTTGGCAGTCCAAGAGCCTTTTTGAGTTTTTTGTCATTTTTTGAAAGGGGGAAAATAAAATGTCGAACAATGAACTAAAGAAAAAAATTGAAGCATTGCATACACAACTTGAAATGCTTATCAAAGGAAATAATTATAATCTATTGGCCTGTTCTATTCTCGAATGCAGCCAAGAACTTGATGAACTTATCGCAGCCTATATGCGTGTCAATTAAAATAGATCTTCTCCGGATCAGCCTCATGTATATCTATTTACCTTTGCAGCAAACTAATAGTAGATGAAGAAAAAGGAGGCTGTATCATGGATAACGGGAATATAAAAACCTTAAACACAATCTTGAAAGGTGAACACATGGCCATTCATGCCTTTGATGACATATTGGGCATACTGGAGGATTCCTCCCTAAAAAACGAATTCTATCAAATGCAGCGGATCCATAAAGAAAATGCCATGAGACTATCTGACCGTATTATTCAACTTGGTGGTCATCCCCAAGAAAGTCAGGGTTTTGCCGGCCTTATGGCGGAAACAATGCTAAAAATAAAAACATCCCTCCGGCATCACCCTCAGTATATCATCAACACACTGGCAGAGGCTGAAGATAAAGGGATTCAAGCTGCCCAAGAAGCAGCAAAAGGAAATCTGGACCAAGAAAGTGCCGTCATCGTAGAGGATATATTGAGACGTGATCGCACCAATACAGCAAGATTGAGGGAGCTTTCCGTCAGATATCAATAAGCATCAAAAAAACACCGATAGCCATCGGTGTTTTTTGATATATAGAGAATATTATCTCTTTGAGAATTGTGGCGCACGTCTTGCAGCCTTTAAACCGTATTTCTTTCTTTCCTTCATTCTTGGGTCCCTTGTTAAAAAGCCGGCCTTCTTCAAAATCGGTCTAAGCTCTTCATCTGCTTTTAATAATGCTCTGGCAATCCCGTGTCTTAAAGCACCTGCCTGTCCTGTAAATCCGCCGCCCTCAACCTTGGCAATTACATCGAATTTGCCTTCTGTTTCAGTAAGCACCAGGGGCATTCTGATTTCTCTTTTCAGAGTTTCATAGTCACAGTAATTATCTATATCTCGTCCATTGATGGTAATTCTTCCTTCTCCCGGAACCAACCTTACCCTTGCCACGGAAGTTTTTCTTCTGCCTGTTCCATAGTATTGTACTCTAGCCATCGAATTTCCTCCTCCCTATACAGTTCTATATGTCAAGAACTTCAGGCTTCTGAGCTTGATGATTGTGCTCAGCACCAGCGTATACTTTTAATTTTTTGAACATTTTTCTTCCCAAACTGTTCTTTGGCAGCATACCCTTTACAGCCAATTCCACAGCTTTTGTCGGCTTCTTTGCCATTAACTCTCTGGCTGTCATTTCTTTCAATCCGCCAGGATGTCCGGAGTGATGTCTATACAGTTTTTGATCTAACTTTTTCCCTGTAAACTCAACCTTATCTGCATTAATTACAATGACATAATCACCTGTATCCACATGGGGCGTATAAATCGGTTTCTTTTTCCCTCTTAAGATTGATGCAACTTCAGTAGCCAAACGACCTAGCGTTTTTCCTTCTGCATCAACCACATACCATTTTCTTTCAATTTCACGTGGCTTCGCAACGAAAGATTTCATATATTTTTACCTCCCTATCACTGCATTTCAGAATCATCATTTCACGCATCTCTATATCTCAAAAAAACCCGGGGCTAGTGGATTTTTTCATATGCAAACTCTTTTACTATTCTAATACATGTTGCCGTGTGTGTCAAGGAATATTTCAGTTTTTTTCATAAAACACTTCCGCTAAATACAAGCCTTGGGGGGGTGCTGTATGGCCTGCCCGTGTTCTATCTTTTGAAAGAATAATCTGTGGAATATCTTTCGATAATATTTTGCCTTTTCCTACATCTACCAGTGTTCCTGCGATAATGCGTACCATATTGTATAAAAAACCGTTCCCTGCTACTTCTATTGTCATTATCTCCCCTTCCCGGTATACATGAAGGGAATCTATTCTCCTTACTGTATCCTTCACATTGCTGCCTGATGCCATAAAGGCATAAAAATCATGCTCTCCCCAAAAAAACTTGCTGGCCTCTTTGATTGCTTCCATATGCAGCACATTAGGCACAAAATATGCATAATTCCTATAAAGAGGACTCCTAAGGCTGCTGTTGTAGATTTTATAAATATATTTTTTGCCCGTTGCAGAATATCGGGCATGAAATTTCATGTCTACCTCTACCGCTTCCTTGATGGCAACATCATCAGGAAGAAGGGCATTTGCGGCCAAGGGAATCTTTTCCACGGGGATGCTGAAAGTCTCCACAAAATTGGCTACTTGTCCCATGGCATGGACCCCAGCATCTGTTCTCCCAGAGCCATGAACAACTATCTTTTTCTTGATTATCTTGCTCAAGGCCTTTTCAATTTCTTCCTGTACCGTTCTCTCTTTTTCTTGCCTTTGCCATCCATGAAATCCTGTTCCGTCATATTCAATTGTCAGTTTTACGTTTTTCATGGAATCACCTATCCTTTAGAATCGGTCTATGACTACAGCAACCAATAGGACTGTCACCAAAAGAAAGGCTGCCATATCCCTGCCATGAAAAGATAGTTCCTTCATTCTAGTGCGATTTTCCCCACCACGGTAACATCTGGCTTCCATGGCCATGGCCAATTCGTCGGCCCTCCTGAAAGCACTGATAAACAGGGGTACCAGCAGAGGTACCAAACTTTTGGCCCGGTTGATAATATTTCCACTTTCAAAATCAGCCCCCCTTGCCATTTGGGCCTTCATGATCTTATCGGTTTCCTCCAATAGGGTTGGAATAAATCTTAGGGCAATGGTCATCATCATGGCCAGCTCATGGGCGGGCACCCCAAAACGTTTCAAAGGATCCAACAACTTTTCAATACCATCCGTTAATTGGATAGGAGATGTGGTCAATGTCAGCATCGATGTCCCAATGATCAACAGGATCAGTCGTATACCCATAAAAACCGCCTGTATCACACCTTCCTTTGTAACATCCAAAGGCCCCAGCTGATAAATAATTTCTCCTTTGGTCATGAATATATTGATGCCAAAGGTTAAGATAATAATCAAAAATAATGGCTTCAATCCTCTTACCATAAAGGGGAAAGGTACTTTTGAGAGAAGTACCGAAACTGTCAAGAAAAGGAGCACGTAGCCATAGGCCACAAAATTTTTTACTAGGAACAAGGCAGTGATATATACAAAGGTAGCCACAATTTTTACCCTTGGATCTAAACGATGAATAATTGAATCTACCGGATAGTATTGTCCAATTGTAATATCCCTAAGCATATCATTTTCTCCTTAGCCAGTTTAGTATTTCTTGTTTTGCCTCTTCGATGGTCAAAAGGTCTTCCCGTACGGGTTGCCCCAAATTTTTCAACTTTCTCATCAGGTAAGTAATCTGTGGAACAGCAAGACCTATACTCTCCAACAATTCAACATGTTTAAAGACTTCCCTGGGTGCTCCCGTCAATGCTGCCTTCCCCTGATGCATAACAATAATCCGGTCTACCAATCTTGCAATATCCTCCATGCTGTGGGAAACCAGAATAATGGTCATTTGATATTTTTTATGGAGATTCTTGATTTGATCCAATATCTCGTCCCTGCCCCTAGGATCCAATCCTGCGGTAGGCTCATCCAAAATGAGCACCTCGGGTTTCATGGCCAGCACGCCTGCAATGGCCACCCTGCGTCTTTGCCCTCCACTCAACTCAAAGGGAGATCGATCCTTGACGTCGGCAAAGGACAGCCCTACCAATTCCATGGCTTCCGTTACCCGTCGATGGATTTCTTCTTCGGATAAGCCTAAGTTCATGGGGCCAAAGGCCACATCCTTATAAACAGTTTCTTCAAATAACTGATGCTCCGGATACTGAAAAACAAGTCCCACCTTCTGCCGGACCTCCCGCAACTTTACATCCTTTCCGGTAATATCAAGACCATTCATGAGAATTTTGCCAGAAGTGGGCTTTAACAAACCGTTAAAATGCTGGATCAATGTAGATTTCCCTGACCCCGTATGGCCGATAAGTCCAATAAATTCTCCTGTCCCTATCTCCAGATTGATATGATCAAGGGCTACCGTTTCAAAAGGACTGCCAGGATTATAAACATGGGTTAAATCTTCTATAACAATTGACATAAGTGTATCACCATCTCATCCACTGTAAGTATATCCCCAGGGACATTTAATCCGCTCTTGATAAGCTGATGGGCTAATTCTGTCACCTGCGGCACATCCAATCCAAGTTTTTTTAAGGTATCCACCTGGGTGAAAACCTCCCTGGGTTTCCCCTCCAAGACAATGTTGCCATTTTCCATAACGATGACACGATCGGCATTGACAGCCTCGTCCATAAAATGGGTAATATGGACAATTGTGATACCTTCTTCTCTATTTAATCGTTGAATTGTGTCCATGACTTCCCTCCGGCCGGAAGGGTCCAGCATGGCCGTTGGTTCATCTAAAATAATGCATTTGGGCCGCATGGCAATAATCCCTGCAATAGCAATTCTCTGTTTTTGCCCACCGGACAAAAGATGGGGTCCTTTTTTCCTATGTTCAGTCATTCCAACAGAACGAAGGGCTTCATCTACCCGAATCCTTATCTCCTTGGGTGGAATTCCCAGGTTTTCAGGTCCAAAGGCAATATCTTCCTCCACAACGGTAGCTACGATCTGGTTGTCAGGATTTTGAAAAACCATCCCCGCCGTTTGCCGGATATCCCAAACATTTTTCTCATCGGCAGTATCGAGTCCGCTCACATAGACCTTCCCCCCGCTTGGAAGCAAAAGGGCATTGATATGCTTTGCCATCGTTGACTTCCCTGATCCGTTATGCCCAATCACCACAACGAATTCCCCTTGCCTTATACTGAGGGATATTTTCTTTAAAGCCGTCACTTTTTCATTTTCTTCGCTTTTATACACATAAACCAAATCTTTGATTTCTATGATATTTTCCATTCCATCTGCCCTCACATTATGACCTATATAAACATACAATTCGAAAAGTTCATCGATGCTTTTCTTGAAGAAGAAATTTTTGTATAGTGATTACCTTGTTGTTAGTTATCTGCTGCCAGCTAAAGGTATTCCCCTACATTTCCCATGAATTAGAACAAAGTCTTCCGTTAGAAGATTTAAGGGAAGACTCTATGGAAATACATGAGGGAAATTATAACTTATCTGCAATTTATGAAAGTGCATCATTTGCTATGTGTTATAATAAAGGGACTAAGCTTGCCACTTAATCCCTGTTCTGCATTACACCAGCTCTAATATAACCATTTCCGCTGCATCTCCTCTGCGAGGTCCCAGCTTCATGATTCTTGTATAGCCACCATTTCTTTCTTTGTATTTGGGTGCAATTTCATCAAATAGGTTCTTCACTACTGTCTCATCAAATACATACGCCAATACTTGTCGTCTGGCATGAAGATCTCCTCTTTTTGCAAGGGTAATCATTTTTTCAGCCATCTTGCGGGTTTCTTTTGCCCTCATTTCAGTAGTTTGAATTCGTCCTTCTCTTAACAGACTTGTAACAAGATTTCTCAGCATTAAATTTCTGTGATCTGTGGGACGGCCTAATTTACGATGTCCTGCCATGTCTTTCCCTCCTTTTGACCTATTTTACTCATCACTAGGTTTTAAGTCTAAGCCAAGTTCCTGAAGCTTCTGTTGTACTTCTTCAAGGGATTTTTTACCTAGATTTCTTACTTTCATCATATCTTCTTCTGTTTTCTGTGTCAGTTCCTGCACAGTATTAATTCCTGCTCTCTTTAGACAGTTGTAGGATCTGACAGAAAGATCAAGCTCTTCTATGGTCATTTCCAATACTTTTTCTTTCTTATCTTCTTCTTTTTCTACCATAATTTCTACATTGTCAATATGGCTAGTCAGATTAATGAATAAATTTAAATGTTCATTCATAATCTTTGCTCCGAGGGAAGCTGCTTCATCGGGCTTAATACTTCCGTCTGTCCATATCTCTAACGTAAGCTTATCATAATCCGTAACCTGCCCGACCCTTGTATTTTCAACATAATAACTTACTTTATTAACGGGTGTGTAGATAGAGTCCACAGGAATGATAGCAATCGGCATATGCTCTGTTTTATTATTTTCTGCAGGCACATATCCTCTGCCTCTGTTTAAGGAGATTTCCATCACAAGTTTTGCATCATCCTCAAGGGTGGCGATATGCAAATCAGGGTTTAATATCTCCACATCGGCATCTGCAATGATATCTCCTGCCGTAACCTTTCCGGGTCCCTTTGCATCAATCCGAACAATTTTCGGTCCATCTGCATGCATTTTGGCAGATAAGCTTTTTAAATTCAGGATAATTTCCGCTACGTCCTCTTTTACTCCGGGAACCGTTGAAAACTCATGAAGTACACCTTCAATTTTGACAGATGTCACTGCTACACCGGGTAAAGAGGAAAGAAGTATCCTGCGCAAGCTGTTGCCTAATGTAATCCCATAACCTCTCTCGAGGGGTTCCACCACAAATTTCCCATAAGTATTGTCCGGACTTAACTCTACACATTCTATTTTTGGCTTTTCGATTTCTATCATTAACTTGACCCTCCTTATAAATTTTCTATCTATAACTTCATGAGGGTAACTGATTCTAAAACTATCACTAGCCTATATATTATCTGGAATACAACTCTACAATTAAATGCTCAGCGATTGGTATATCAATATCTTCTCTTGTCGGAAGTGAAACCACTTTGCCCTCTAGATTTTCATAGTTTACTTGCACCCAATTTGGCACATTTACAGCAATTTCTGCTCTTTCCTTAAACTTCACTGAGCTCATACTCTTTTCCCTTACTTTGATTGCGTCGCCCACAGAAACCAAGTAAGATGGAATATCCACTTTATTGCCGTTTACACTAAAATGTCCGTGTCTTACCAATTGTCTAGCTTCTTTCCTGGATGCAGCAAAACCCATTCTGTATACTACGTTATCTAGTCTCATTTCCAACAGCCTTAACAAGTTTTCACCCGTAATGCCTGGCATTTTTTCTGCCCTTTCAAATAAGTGTCTGAATTGGGTTTCGAGTATGCCATAGAATCTCTTTGCTTTTTGCTTTTCTCTTAGTTGAAGTCCATAGTTAGAAAGCTTCTTTCTATTTTGCCCGTGCTGTCCGGGTGCATATCCTCTTCTTGCAATTGCACATTTATCTGTATAGCATCTTTCGCCCTTTAAGTATAACTTTTGTCCTTCTCGACGACAAAGTCTACAAACTGGTCCCGTATATCTTGCCATTATCCTTACACCTCCTAATCCTAATTAAACTCTTCTGCGCTTTGGCGGTCTGCAACCATTATGGGGCACCGGTGTAACGTCTTTGATCAGGTTGATCTCTAAGCCTGCCGCCTGTAATGATCTGATTGCCGCTTCACGACCAGCTCCTGGTCCCTTCACATATACTTCTACCGTTCTTAACCCGTGTTCCATTGCAGCCTTTGCTGCCGTTTCTGCTGCCATCTGGGCAGCAAATGGAGTAGATTTTCTTGAACCCTTAAAGCCAAGCGCACCGGCACTTGCCCATGAAATCGCATTGCCTTGTAAGTCAGTAAGGGTAACAATTGTATTGTTAAAAGTTGACTGAATATGAGCTTGCCCACGTTCTATATTTTTACGTTCGCGTCTTCTCTTACGAACTTTTTTTACTGCCTTTTTCGCTACCATATGCCTTTACCCTCCTTTATCTATTTCTTTTTCTTACGGCCAACAGTCTTTCTAGGTCCTTTTCTTGTTCTAGCGTTTGTCTTTGTTCTTTGACCTCTTACCGGCAAGTTTCTTCTATGACGAATACCTCTATAACAGCCGATTTCTTTTAATCGCTTAATGTTTAAAGCGATTTCACGTCGAAGATCTCCTTCTACCTTATACTCATTGTCGATAATTTGTCTTAGCTTACCTACTTCTTCCTCTGTAAGGTCTCTTACCCTTGTATCAGGATTGATACCTGCTTTTTCCAAAATTATGTTGGATGTTTTTCTTCCGATACCAAAAATATATGTTAAGCCTATTTCTACCCTTTTCTCTCTTGGTAAGTCAACGCCTGCGATTCTAGCCATTTTTATCTTACACCTCCTAAACTTTACGCCTTGATATCCTAATGAAAATCCGCACAAAATCCTCTATAAAGTTTTCCATAGAAGATTTTGCTTTCGTGGGTTGCAGGAATTACAAAATGCTCCACTGCCTGTGGAGGAACTATAATCTCCCGTCCCCTATCAAAAATATAGTATATATTCTTATTAGTAATAAGTAGATTAATGTCCATAAAGGCATTAACCCAGCCGCGCCTTATTTACTAATATACACAACTTTTAATTATACTAAATTGCATTGTAAAATACCAGCTTTTTTTCAGAGAAGCCAGCTTAACCTTGCTTTTGCTTATGCTTAGGATTTTCGCAGATCACCATGACTCTTCCTTTTCGTTTGATGATCTTGCATTTTTCACATATTGGTTTCACTGATGGTCTAACCTTCACTGTTATCCCTCCTTAATCACTTACCGCGCCAAGTTATTCTGCCTCTGGTCAAATCATAAGGTGATAATTCTAATGTCACTTTATCACCAGGCAATATCCGAATGAAATTCATTCTAAGCTTACCGGAAATATGGGCCAATATCTCATGGCCATTTTCTAATTTTACTTTAAACATGGCATTCGGCAGGGCTTCAACAACTATTCCCTGTACCTCAATCACATCATCCTTTGCCATTCGGAAATCAGACCTCCTATTCCTGGGTTAACTAAGCCCCAGTTTTTCCAGTTCACGCCTAAGAAGTAAATTGCTAATCTTTCCTTTGTTTTTGATCTGCTGTTTCACTTCTTCGGAGATAATATTATATTTGGCCAAATGTCGAACTTTTTTTTTCTTTGGCTTATCTGCTTTCCTCAAATCTCCGTCAGCAATCAAAACATATTGATGGTCTACGATACCAATTACAATAAAAACCCGATCCTTGTCTCTGCCTGCTTTGGACTTTACAACTTGGCCAATTGATACCTCAAGGGTTGTATCCACCTGCTTCACCTCTTTATCTAATCTAAAGATTTGTCAGAATCACCGGTTCATCTTTTGTGATCGCTACTGTATGCTCATAATGGGCCGACATTTTACCGTCCATTGTCACAACTGTCCAGTTATCCAGCAATGTCTTTACGTTATAAGTTCCCATGTTTACCATGGGCTCGATGGCCAATACCATTCCCTCCATCAGCCTTGGGCCCTTTCCCGGCGGGCCAAAGTTGGGGATCTGAGGGTCTTCATGCATCTTCTGGCCGATTCCGTGACCTACGAAGTCTCTGACAACAGAAAAACCGTTGCTTTCCACATGGGTCTGAATTGCATGGGAAATATCCGATAGACGGTTCCCTTCCCTGCAAAATTTCAATCCCTCATAAAAACTTTGCCTTGTTACTTCAATCAGCTTCAAGGCTTCTTCGCTCACCTGTCCTACAGGATGGGTTTTGGCCGCATCCCCATAATATCCATGATAAACCGCACCGATATCTATACTAATAATATCGCCATCTTTTAATGTTTTTAATCCCGGTATTCCGTGAACTACTTCCTCATTGACAGAGGTACATATGCTTGCAGGAAACCCGTGGTATCCCTTAAAAGCCGGTATCGCTTTATGCCTTAATATTTCCCGTTCAGCAATTTCATCTAATTCCTTTGTCGTGATCCCTGGTTTGACTGCATCTTTTAGTACTTCATGAACATAGGCTACAATTTTGCCTGCTTCCCGCATATATTCAACTTCCTTGTTTGACTTAAGAATAATCATTGGCCTACGCTCCCAAGGCAGCCACAATATCTTCAAATACTTTGGATATATCTTGTTCTCCATCGATGGTCACGAGAATATTTCTTTGCTTATAATAATCGATCAGCGGCTGCGTTTCCTTTAGATATACTTCAATTCTTTTTGTAACTGTCTCTTCGTTATCATCAGCTCTTTGATACAAGCTACCCCCACATTTGTCACATATGCCGTCCTTTGATGGAGGATGAAACTTGATGTGATAGGTTGCCCCGCATGCTTTGCAGATCCTCCTGCCTACGGCTCTCTCAATCAAAACATTTTTATCCACTGTCACATTGATTGCCTTATCAAGACTTGCATTCATGCCAGCCAATGCTTCATCCAATGCTTCAGCCTGCTTAACGGTTCTAGGGAATCCATCCAGCAGAAAACCCTTCGCACAATCTGCTTCCTTTAATCGCTCTTCCACGATCGCTACTACCACATCATCCGGTACTAGGAGACCTTGATCCATATATTCCTTTGCCTTCTTGCCCAATGTTGTACCTTCTTGAATATTCTTTCGAAAAATATCCCCTGTTGAAATATGAGGAATATTGTATCTCTCCACAATTCCTGCAGCTTGTGTTCCTTTCCCTGCTCCCGGAGGTCCTAATAAGATTAATCTCATTAAATACCATCTCCTAGATTATGATTAAGTATAAGCCATGGGGAAGTTTCCCCATGTCCCTACTCACAGTTTATTTTAAAAACCCTTGATAATGTCTCATCATCATTTGTGCTTCAATTTGCTTCATTGTCTCTATTGCTACCCCTACGGCAATCAGTAGGCTCGTTCCGCCAAAGGTCATTTGAATGCTTGTAAATTTCAGCATCAGTGTCGGAATTACTGCAATGATTGCCAAGAATATGGCGCCTGCCAGTGTAATTCGCGTTAAGACTCTATCTAAATATTCAGCCGTTGGTTTCCCTGGCCTGATTCCCGGAATAAAGCCTCCATGCTGTTTCATATTGTCCGCTACCTGTTGGGGATTGAATGTAACGGCCGTATAGAAATATGTGAAGAATATAATCAGCATCATATTTAAAATAGAGTATACCCAGATTCCGGGATTTCCTGCCGGTGAAAGCCATTTTTCAACCCAGTTGGAGAAGGCGCCGCCCCGGAAGAAATAAGTAATCGTCAACGGGAATTGCAGTAGAGAAATTGCAAAGATTACCGGAATTACTCCCGCTTGATTTACTTTTAAAGGTATATGGGTGCTGTGCCCCCCATACATTTTTCTTCCCACAACTCTTTTGGCATACTGTACCGGTATTTTTCTCGTCCCTTGTTGGATTGCCACAACGCCTGCAATGATGATCACAGCCAAAACGGTAAACAGAAGTACGTTGAAAATACTTACTTCTCCAATTTTCATCTTTTGTACTGTTTGGATAATCCCCACAGGAACTCTGGAAACAATTCCTGTAAAAATGATTAAGGAGATGCCGTTTCCGATGCCGTTTTCCGTGATTTGCTCCCCTAACCACATGAGGAAAGCTGTACCTGCCGTGAGCGTAATCACAACTACGGATACAGAAAAGAAGTCTCTTTCGATCAACGCTTGATTAAATAATCCCACGCTCACACCAGTTGCTTGGATTAACGCCAATACAATGGTTCCATATCGTGTATACTGTGCTATCTTTTTTCTTCCTTCTTCTCCTTCCTTTGCCAATGCTTCCAGGCTGGGAATGGCAATGGTGAGAAGCTGAAGAATGATGGATGCGGTAATATAGGGTGAAATACTTAATGCAAAGATGGTGAAATTGCCAAAGGCTCCTCCGGAGATGAGATTGAAGAAACTAAATAATCCGTTTTCCCCTTGCTCAAATAATTTTGCCAGTACGGCCTTATTCATTCCCGGTACCGGAATGGTTGAACCTAGCCGAAATATGACTAGCATCAATAAAGTATATAGTATTCTTCTTTTCAAATCAGGAATTTTCCAAGCATTTCTTAGGGTTGATAGCACCTTAGATCACCTCTGCCTTTCCTCCAGCCGCTTCGATCTTCTCAATTGCTGACTGACTGAATTTGTGAGCCTGCACAATTACTTTCTTTTGCAATTCTCCTTCGCCCAGAATTTTTACCCCATCAACAATTTTACGGATTACTCCCGATTCCAGTAATAATTCCGGCGTAACAGTTGTGCCATCATCAAATCTGTTCAGCGCATCTATATTCACAATAGCCCATTCTTTCTTAAACGGGTTGTTGAAACCTCTCTTTGGCAGTCTTCTATATAGAGGCATTTGTCCACCTTCAAATCCAGGTCTTACACCGCCGCCAGAACGGGCTCCTTGTCCTTTTTGTCCGCGGCCACCTGTTTTTCCTTGTCCAGTAGCAGTACCTCTACCCAATCTTTTTCTATTTTTTGTTGAACCCTCAGCCGGTCTTAACTCATGCAGTTTCATGGTTACACCTCCTTAGCCTATATTTCTTCTACTACTACAAGATGTTTCACTTGATCAATCATTCCTCGGATTTGAGGATTATCTGGCTTTTCTACGACTTGTCTGATTTTTTTAAGACCTAAAGCCTCCACTGTTTTTTTGTGTTTAGGCAGAATGCCGATGGTGCTTCTTACTAAAGTAATTTTTAACTTATTCGCCAAGGCTCTTCCCCCCTAACCTAATAGTTCCTCTACGGATTTACCTCTTAATCTAGCAACTTCTTCTACTGTTTTAAGCTGCTTTAAGCCTTCAATCGTAGCGTTAACCATATTTCTTGAGTTATTTGTACCTAATGATTTGGCTCTGACGTCTTTAATCCCTGCAAGCTCAAGGACAGCTCTTACTGGACCACCGGCGATTACTCCGGTACCCTCTTGGGCTGGCATTAATAATACTTTTCCTGCCCCGAAATGTCCTTGGATTGGATGAGGAATCGTCGTTCCTACTCTTGGTACATAGATTAGGTTCTTCTTCGCATCTTGAATTCCTTTTCTGATGGCATCCGGAATTTCCATGGCCTTGCCAGTTCCGATGCCCACATGGCCATTTTCGTCTCCGACAACGACTAATGCACTGAATCGGAAGGTTCTACCACCTTTTACAACCTTTGTTACACGGCCGATATTTACAACTGTCTCTTTTAAGTCCAGTTTGCTAGCATCAATAATCTGACGTCTCATTCATTTCCCTCCTTCTGTTAGAATTGTAGTCCAGCTTCTCTTGCCGCTTCCGCCAATTCCTTGATTCTACCATGATAAATGTATCCGCCTCTATCAAAAACAACCTTATCGATTCCCTTGTCTAAAGCCCTCTTTGCAACAAATTCGCCCACTAATTTCGCCGCTTCTTTGTTTCCTCCGTAATTGACTTTTTCTTTAATCTCTTTATCTAAAGTGGAAGCAGAAACTAGAGTTGAACCTGTTGTATCGTCAATGATTTGCGCATACATGTTGCTTAAGCTTCTGTATACACTTAATCTTGGACGCTCAGGAGTTCCGAATACTTTTCTACGTACTCTTAGATGTCTGATTTTTCTTTTTGCATTTTTGCTCTCCTTTTTAATCACTTCCTATCACTCCTTTCCTACTTCTTACCTGTTTTACCTTCCTTACGTCTTACTGCTTCATCGGCATATCGGATACCTTTGCCTTTATATGGCTCCGGTTCTCTCCATTCTCTAATCTTTGCAGCATAGTTTCCTACCAGTTGCTTATCAATCCCCTTGACAATAATTTCGTTGGGATTGGGAACCTCTGTTGTAATCCCCGGAGGATCAATCATTTCTACAGGGTGAGAGAAGCCTAAGTTTAATGTAAGCTTATTCCCCTGCTTCGCAGCACGGTAACCAACGCCTACTACTTGAAGCTTTTTCTCATATCCCTTCGTAACACCTTCTACCATATTGTTGATAAGTGTACGGCTTAATCCGTGTAATGATCTGTGGATTTTATTGTTTGTCGGTCTTTCAACAATAAGTTCATTATTTTCTATATGAATCTTCATGTCTTTATTGATTTGCTCTTGCAATTGTCCTTTTGGGCCTTTCACCGTAACCAGATTTTTGCTGTCAACATGTACTTCAACGCCCTGGGGTATTGTGATTGGTTTTCTTCCTATTCTTGACATCGCTGCACCTCCTATACCTTAAAATTATCTATTACCAAATGTAGCAGATAACTTCTCCTCCAACACCTAATTTTCTCGCCTCTTTGTCCGTAACAATTCCGTTGGATGTTGAAAGAATTGCTATTCCAAGACCACCTAATACCTTTGGTATTTCATCTTTCTTCGCATATACTCTCAATCCAGGCTTTGAAATTTTCTTTAACCCAGAGATAACTTTTTCGTTGTTTTTTCCGTACTTCAGTTGAATTCTGATAATCCCCTGCTTTCCGTCTTCAATTACATCATAACCTTTGATGAAACCCTCATTGAATAAAATTTCAGCAATTGCTTTTTTCATATTTGAAGCAGGAATATCTACAGTTTCATGTTTCACTGTATTCGCATTTCTTATACGAGTAAGCATATCTGCAATTGGATCTGTCATCGTCATGGTACAAGTACCTCCTTCCTTATATTTCTACCAGCTTGCTTTTTTCACACCTGGTATTTGCCCTTTATATGCCAGTTCTCTGAAACAAATACGGCATATACCAAATTTTCTTAAATACGCATGGGGTCTTCCACAAATTCTGCATCTATTATATTCTCTTGTTGAGAATTTTTGTTTTCTTTGCTGCTTTATAACAAGAGCTTTTCTAGCCACTATGTTCCCTCCTTATTATCTCGCAAATGGCATTCCTAATAATCTTAACAGTTCACGGGCTTCTTCATCAGTCTTCGCCGTTGTTACGAAGATAATGTCCATCCCACGGACCTTCTCCACTTTGTCATACTCAATTTCAGGGAATATTAACTGTTCTTTAATTCCTAAGGCATAGTTGCCCCTTCCATCAAATGAATTGGGATCAACACCCTTAAAGTCCCTAACCCTTGGCAGTGCAATATTGAATAATCTATCGGCAAATTCGTACATTCTCTCGCCTCTTAGTGTTACCTTGGCACCAACAGGCATTCCTGCACGAACCTTAAAGTTTGCCACGGATTTTTTCGCTCTTGTAACAATCGGTTTTTGTCCTGCAATGGCTGCTAATTCTTCTACCGCAGCTTCTAACAGCTTCGCATTATCCTTTGCATCTCCTAGCCCCATGTTGATAACGATTTTTTCTAATTTTGGTATTTCCATTGGACTTTTATATTGAAACTTTTCCATTAAGGCTTTTATGATATCTTTTGTATATAATTCTTTTAGTCTGGCTGTCACCGTTTGAACCTCCCTTCAGCTTTCGGTTTTACTCTATGATTTCTCCGGACTTTTTGGAAACTCTAACTTTTTTACCGTTTTCCAGGATCTTATAACCAACTCTTGTGGGAGCCTTTGCCTTTGGATCCCATAGCATCACGTTTGAAACGTGGATTGGTCCTTCCTGATGAATAATACCGCCCTGTTGCACCTTGGCACTTGGCTTTTGATGCTTCGTAATCATGTTCACACCTTCAACGATTACTCTGTTTTTTTTCGGCATTGCCACCAACACTTTGCCTTTTTTTCCTTTATCTTTACCTGATATTACGACAACTGTATCGCCTTTTTTAACGTGCATCCGTTACACCTCCTCGAACTATAGCACTTCTGGCGCAAGGGATACGATCTTCATGAAATCTCTTTCTCTTAATTCCCTTGCTACTGGTCCGAAAATACGAGTTCCTACCGGGTTTTTATCTTCCTTTATGATAACCGCTGCATTTTCATCAAACTTAATATAGCTTCCGTCAGCTCTTCTTGCTCCCTGCTTGCTTCTCACAATTACAGCCTTTACTACCTGGCCTTTTTTAACAACACCGCCTGGTGTTGCATCTTTAACTGAACAAACAATTATATCACCGATATTCGCATATTTTCTCTTGGAACCCCCTAATACACGAATGCATAATAATTCTTTTGCCCCAGAATTATCCGCAACTCTTAAGCGTGATTCTTGTTGGATCATGGTAATACCTCCCTTCAGCTATACGATTACTTCGCTCTTTCCATGATTGAAACCAGTCTCCATCTTTTTTCTTTGCTTAATGGCCTAGTTTCCATGATTCTTACCTTATCGCCGATTCTACATTCATTGTTTTCATCGTGTGCTTTAAATTTCTTTGTTCTTTTTACCGCTTTTCCGTATAGCGGATGACGTACAAAATCTTCTACAGCAACAACAATGGTTTTATCCATTTTGTCACTAACTACGCGTCCTACTCTCGTCTTTCTTCTTGCTCTTTCCACGAGTAAAGCCCTCCTTCCCTATTCTTATCTATGCATTTGCCTGTTTTATTTCTTTTTCTCTAAGGATGGTTTGAATACGTGCTATATCTTTTCGAACTTTTTTCACTTGCATTGGATTTTCAAGCTGTCCCGTAGCCAATTGGAATCTTAAGTTGAAAAGCTCGCCTTTAAGTTCCGTTAATTTTAGATTTAACTCTTGCACAGTCATTTCACGAAGCTTATTAGCTTTCATTAGCTTCACCACCCTTTTCTCCCATCTCTTTACGTGTCACGAACTTGCATTTGATCGGCAACTTATGCATTGCAAGTCTCATGGCTTCTCTTGCCTTTTCTTCAGTAACACCTGCTAATTCGAACATTACCCTTCCAGGTTTTACAACTGCTACCCAATATTCTGGAGAACCTTTACCGGCACCCATACGTGTTTCAGCTGGCTTCTGCGTAATGGGCTTGTGCGGGAAGATTTTAATCCAAACCTTTCCCCCTCTTTTGATATATCTTGTCATTGCAATTCTGGCAGCTTCAATTTGATTCGAAGTAATCCAAGCCGGCTCTAAAGCCATCAATCCATATTCTCCGTAAGTAATTGTATTACCTCTTTGTGCCGTACCCTTCATTCTGCCTCTATGCACTCTACGACGCTTTACTCTTTTAGGCATTAACATCGTCCGTTTCCTCCTTCCCTCAGTCAATTACGCTTGCTCTTCGTTCCCTTTATTTTCTTTGCGCGGTTTGAAATCTTTATTTCGATTCGGCTTGCTTGGTTTTTGATTTTGCTGGGCTCTCATCGCTCTTCTGGCCTCTTTTACAGCCTCGCTTGTCTCGGGTAAAATTTCTCCTTTGTATATCCAAGCTTTTACACCGATTTTTCCGTAAGTTGTGTCTGCTTCCGCAAAACCATAGTCTATATCAGCTCTTAAAGTATGCAAAGGTACATTACCTTCACTGTATTTTTCAGTTCTGGCCATTTCAGCGCCGCCCAATCTTCCTGAACATGCAATCTTAATTCCCTTTGCTCCGGCCTTCATAGTCCTTTGGATGGCTTGCTTCATGGCTCTTCTGAAGGATACCCTTCTTTCTAATTGGAAAGCTACATTTTCAGCCACCAACTGTGCTTCCATTTCAGGATTCTTTACTTCATTAATGTTTACCAGTACACCCTTGCCTGTTAGTTTTTCCAGCTCCAATCTTAAATCCTCTACGCCTTGACCGCCTTTTCCGATGACCATGCCAGGCTTCGCAGTAAAGATATTCACTTTCACTTTGTTGTTGGCTGCTCTCTCAATGGTGATTCTGGCAACACCGGAAGCAAACAATTTATCTTTAACGTATTCACGAATCTTATGATCTTCGATTAAAAGGTCTGCAAATTCGCCCTTTTTTGCATACCATTTTGAGTCCCAATCCTTAATGATTCCCACTCTTAAGCCGTGGGGATTAACTTTTTGACCCATTACTTATCCCTCCTTCTTAAGCTCTTTCTTTTAATACAACTCCTACATGGCTTGTTCTCTTTAAAATTTTCACACCGCGACCCATGGATGCCGCTCTCCATCTTTTTAATGTAGGTCCTTGGTTGGCATATACTTCTGCAACATATAATTTATCTACATCCATTTGATGGTTATTTTCCCCATTTGCCATGGCTGATTTGATTACCTTTGCAAGTACAGGGGCCCCTGCCCTTGGTGTGAACTTTAATATTGTTAATGCTTCGTTCGCATTTTTTCCTCTTACAAGATCGCAAATCGGTTTGATCTTTCTTGGAGATATGCGCACATATTTTGCAATTGCTCTAGCTTCCACTTGAGTAACCTCCCTCCGCATCTATCTTACTTCTTTACTTTTGAGGACTTTTCAGTATCCGCATGTCCTCTATAGGTTCTCGTTGGTGCAAATTCACCTAATTTGTGTCCTACCATATCCTCCGTAATATATACAGGAACGTGCTTTTTACCATCATGGACAGCAATGGTGTGTCCGATCATTTCTGGGAATATCGTAGATGCCCGTGACCAAGTCTTTAATACTTTCTTTTCGTTTTTTTCATTCATCTCTTGAATTCTCTTCATTAGCTTCGGTTCAACGTAAGGTCCTTTTTTTAATGATCTGCTCATTCTGCTGTTATCCTCCCTTCAATAACTATACTTTTGGGCACTGAGGACGATGAGGCCAAGGTCTTCATGATTTCCATGACCTCTTTCCCCCTATTACTTTTCGTTTCTTCTCTTAATAATGAATTTATCCGATGCCTTATTTTTCTTCCTTGTCTTATAACCAAGGGCTGGTTTGCCCCAAGGTGTAACCGGTGTCGGTCTACCAATCGGCGATCTTCCTTCTCCACCGCCGTGGGGGTGATCATTCGGGTTCATTACGGAACCTCTTACCGTTGGTCTGATGCCCATATGTCTTTTCCGACCGGCTTTGCCAATAGTAATATTTTCATGGTCTAAGTTGCCTACCTGTCCGATGGTAGCTTTGCAATTAATGCTTACAAGTCTTACCTCTCCGGATGGCAGTCTGACTTGTGCATATTTGTCTTCTTTTGCCATTAACTGTGCAGCATTTCCGGCTGCTCTTGCCAGTTGGCCGCCCTTTCCTGGCTTTAATTCGATGTTATGGATAACAGTACCTACCGGAATATTCTTTAGCGGCAGTGCATTTCCTACTTTAATATCCGCATTTTCTCCTGATACAACCACATCACCAACACTTAATTTGTTGGGTGCAATAATATATCTTTTTTCTCCGTCTGCATATGTCAATAATGCAATATTGGCAGTTCTGTTCGGATCGTATTCAATAGCCGTTACCTTTGCTGGAATACCATCCTTATCTCTCTTGAAATCGATGATTCTATATTTTCTCTTTTGTCCGCCGCCTCTATGACGAACTGTGATTTTACCTTGAGCATTTCTACCAGCATTTTTCTTTAATGTTACCAATAATGACTTTTCAGGTTCTTTCTTTGTGATTTCTTCGAACGTTGAAACCGTCATTTGTCTTAATGCTGGAGAAGTCGGTTTAAACTTCTTGATACCCATCGTAATTTCCCTCCTTCTTCAATCGTACTCCTGGACTGATTACATTCCTTCAAAGAATTCGATTTCTTTGCTGTCCGGCGTCAACTGAACAATCGCCTTCTTCCAGTCAGGTCTCTTCCCAACGTGCATACCCATTCTTTTCTTTTTCCCTGGCACGTTCATTGTATTTACCTTTTGAACTTTCACGCCGAAAATCTTCTCAATGGCCTTTTTGATTTCTACTTTGTTGGCTCTTCTGTCTACTTCAAAGGTGTATTTTTTCTCAGCCATATTCTCCATACTTGTTTCAGAAATGATTGGTCTTTTGATGATATCGTATGGCGTCATCATTATGCGTACACCTCCTCTACTTTGTGTACCGCGTCCTTGGTAATAATGAACTTGTCATGATTCAAAATATCATAAACGTTTAATGTTGTAACCAGTGTCGTTGTTACACCGGGAATATTTCTTGCTGACCGGATGATGTTGTCATTCTTTTCATCCATTACAATTAGTGCTTTCTTTTCTACATTTAGATTTTTTAAGATATTTACCATGTCCTTTGTCTTTGGCACATCCAGGTTTAGCTCATCTAAAACAATGATGTTTTCTGTTTGTACCTTAGAGCTTAATGCAGACTTCATTGCCAGCCTCTTTACTTTCTTGGGCAGCGTATATCTGTAATCTCTCGGCTTCGGTGCAAATACCACACCGCCGCCAACCCATTGGGGTGCTCTGATGCTTCCTTGGCGGGCTCTGCCTGTTCCTTTTTGCCTCCATGGTTTTCTTCCGCCACCTCTTACTTCTGCCCTTGTTTTTGCTGATTGGGTACCTTGTCTTTGGTTTGCTAAATAATTTTTTACAGCTTCATGCAGTACATTTTGATTTATTTCAACACCGAATACGCTATCGCTTAATTCGATCTCTCCCACTTGTTGACCTGAAACATTCAATAAAGCAACCTTTGGCATTTTACTTCCTCCCTTCCATAGCCAGATTATACTTCTGCCTTAACCGTTTCTTTTATAGTAATAATTCCGCCCTTAGGTCCCGGAATGGCACCTTTTACTAAAATCAAATTTCGATTTGCGTCAATTTTTGCAATCTCAAGGTTTTGAATTGTAACTTGCTCGTTGCCCATTCTTCCAGCCTCTGTTTGGCCTTTGAAGACTCTGCCCGGTGTTGTGTTGGCTCCCTTAGACCCAGGTCCTCTGTGATATTTGGAACCATGGCTCATGGGTCCTCTGGACTGATTGTGTCTCTTGATAGGCCCTTGTGTGCCTTTGCCCTTGGTGATACCTGTCACATCCACCTTGTTGCCTTCTGCAAAAATATCTGCCTTGATCTCCTGTCCTACTTTGTATTCTTCTGGATTTTCTACGCGAAACTCCTTTAATACTTTTTTATAGCTTACACCGGCCTTATCAAAATGACCTTTTTCTGGCTTATTCGTCCTATTGGCCTTTTTATCTTCAAAACCAACCTGAATTGCATTATAACCATCTTTTTCAATCGTTTTAATTTGTGTTACATATACCGGGCCCGCTTCAATTACGGTTACAGGAATGACTGTTCCCTCTTCATTGAAGATTTGTGTCATGCCAATTTTTTTTCCTAAAATTCCTTTCATTTTTTACACCTCCTAATGTTCTTACAGCGGATTACACTTGCAACATGTAATCATACTAAGAGAGGCATAGGGTACTTCCTATATATCAACCTTTTTCTTAGTAGTTACATACTTCACAGTTTGATTTCGATATCAACGCCAGCCGGTAAATCCAGTCTCATTAAAGCATCTACTGTCTTTGGCGTTGGATTCAAGATGTCGATCAATCTCTTGTGTGTTCTCATTTCAAATTGCTCTCTAGCATCCTTGTACTTGTGTACAGCCCTCAGGATTGTGATTACCTGCTTTTCCGTCGGCAGCGGAACCGGTCCTGATACTTCGGCCCCCGTTCTCTTTGCTGTGTCTACAATCTTTTCTGAAGATTGATCTAAAATCTTGTGATCAAAAGCTTTTAATCTGATTCTGATTTTTTGTTTTCCCTTACTGTTTGCCATTTTTATTTCCCTCCTTTTCATCGCACGCAGTTACCTAGTACGTACGACTAGAATCTCTGTACACTCTCCCGGGTGTTCCCACTTATTTTTTATAAGGAATATCGGAGAGCTCACAGGAATTCTGTCGCCCGATTCTTGAACGGACATTCTCAGTGAAAATTCCCCTCGATGTTGCTCGGCAACCTTTCACCTCATCGCAGTCCCTATAAACACACACTACTATAGTATATAAAATGCTTGAGAATACATCAAGTATTGACTTTTTTTCGTTTTTATGCTATAGAATGTATTTTTCAAAAAAATATTTTTTAGTAGCCGAAGCGAATTGGCTTCGGCTACTGATGATGGCAAAATTACTCTACGATAGAAGCAACAACGCCTGCTCCTACTGTTCTTCCGCCTTCACGGATCGCAAATCTTAAACCTTCTTCGATGGCAATCGGTGTGATTAACTCAATTGTCATCTGTACATTGTCTCCAGGCATACACATTTCCATTCCTTCTGGCAATGCAATTGAACCTGTTACGTCTGTTGTTCTGAAGTAGAACTGTGGTCTGTATCCGTTAAAGAATGGTGTATGTCTTCCACCTTCTTCTTTCTTCAATACGTAAACCTCTGCCTTGAATTTTGTATGGGGCTTGATGGAGCCAGGCTTCGCCAATACTTGGCCTCTTTCTATTTCATCTCTTTGTACACCTCTTAATAATGCTCCAATGTTGTCTCCTGCCTGTGCTTGGTCAAGCAGCTTTCTGAACATCTCTACCCCTGTTACAACAACTTTTCTTGGCGCATCCATTAATCCTACAATCTCTACCTCATCAGATACTTTCAACACGCCTCTCTCTACTCTTCCTGTCGCAACAGTTCCTCTGCCTGTGATGGAGAATACGTCCTCTACAGGCATCAAGAATGGCTTGTCAATTTCTCTTTGTGGCTCAGGAATGTATGCATCAATTTGCTCGAATAATTCCACAATCTTGTCTCCCCATGGTCCCATCGGATCGTTCAGCGCTTGCAATGCAGATCCTCTGATGATCGGTGTGTCATCTCCAGGAAATTCATATTCGTTTAATAATTCTCTTACTTCCATTTCTACTAAGTCTAATAATTCTTCGTCATCTACCATGTCGCACTTGTTTAGGAATACTACAATGTATGGTACCCCTACCTGTCTGGATAACAGGATGTGCTCTCTTGTTTGCGGCATCGGACCGTCTGTCGCTGCTACTACCAGAATCGCTCCGTCCATTTGCGCTGCCCCTGTAATCATGTTCTTTACATAGTCAGCATGGCCTGGGCAGTCCACGTGGGCATAGTGTCTGTTGGGTGTCTCATATTCAACGTGGGCTGTTGAAATTGTAATCCCTCTTTCTCTTTCTTCCGGTGCCTTGTCAATTTGATCAAAGGCTACCTCTGCGCCTAATCCGTATCTCTTATGCAGTGTCTTTGTAATTGCTGCTGTTAATGTGGTCTTACCATGGTCAACGTGCCCGATTGTTCCAATGTTCACGTGTGGCTTCGTTCTCTCAAATTTCGCTTTTGCCATTTTTTCTTCCTCCTTTTGACTTTACATGCAATCAGTAAAGATATTTTTGAAACTGCCGGGTCTATTGCCCGGCAGCATGTTTTTTATCATTTGCCAGCAATAATCTTTTCAGCTAAGCTAGCTGGTACTTGCTCATAGTGGTCAAACTGCATTGTATATGTTCCTCTACCCTGGGTTTTGGACCGCAGGTCTGTGGCATAACCAAACATCTCAGACAGGGGCACATATCCTCTTACTACCTGAGCACCTGCTCTTGCTTCCATACCTTCGATTCTTCCACGTCTTGCATTGATATCTCCGATAACGTCACCCATGTATTCCTCCGGCACTACCACTTCAATCTTGAAGTATGGCTCCAGCAGTACGGGCTTCGCCTTCTTCATGGCTTCCTTAAATGCCATAGAACCGGCAATCTTAAAGGCCATTTCAGAGGAGTCCACTTCGTGGAAGGAACCGTCATACAATTCAACTTTCACATCCACCACAGGGTATCCGGCCAATACGCCATTTTCCATAGCTCCCTGAATCCCTGCATCAACATGGGGAATATATTCTTTTGGAATGGCCCCTCCAACGATAGAGTTAACAAATTCATATCCTGCACCCGGCTCTTGGGGATATACTTTGATCTTAACATGTCCGTATTGTCCTCGGCCACCAGATTGACGAGCATATTTCACGTCCACATCCGCCATTGCAGTAATCGTTTCTTTATAAGCAACCTGAGGCTTGCCTACATTGGCCTCCACCTTGAATTCTCTCAACATTCTGTCTACGATAATCTCAAGGTGCAACTCTCCCATACCTGCGATGATTGTCTGCCCTGTTTCTTGGTTTGTCCAAGTTCTGAAAGTCGGGTCCTCTTCAGAAAGTTTCTGAAGGGCCATGCTCATCTTTTCCTGTCCTGCCTTTGTTTTTGGTTCAATTGCAATCTCAATTACAGGTTCCGGGAATTCCATAGATTCAAGAATAATCGGATGATTTTGATCGCATAGCGTGTCTCCTGTGGTAGTATCCTTCAATCCTACAGCCGCAGCAATATCTCCTGCATATACTTCCGTAATTTCTTCTCTGTGGTTGGCATGCATCTGCATGATACGGCCGATTCTTTCCTTCTTATCCTTTGTTGAGTTATATACATAGGAACCTGATTGAAGCACACCGGAATATACTCTGAAGAAAGCCAATTTTCCCACATAAGGATCAGCCATGATTTTAAATGCTAATGCAGAAAATGGCTCGCTGTCACTGGCTATTCTTTCGGCTTCTTCTTGAGTATCGGGCAATACCCCCTTCACCGGCGGAATATCTACTGGAGATGGGAGATAATCTACAACGGCATCCAGCATCAACTGTACGCCTTTGTTCTTATAGGAAGAACCGCAAAGTACAGGCACCATTGCATTGGCAATTGTCTGCTTTCTGATTCCTGCCTTGATTTCTTCAACCGTTAATTCTTCGCCCTCCAGGTACTTCATCATCAATTCTTCATCAGCTTCCGCAACAGCTTCTACCAACGCCAGTCTATACTCCTCCGCTTTGTCCATCATATCTGCAGGAATTTCAGTGATTTCGATTTCTTTTCCCAAATCATCTTTGTAAATCCTTGCGTTCATTTCCACAAGGTCAATGATTCCTGTGAAAGTATCTTCAGCACCGATTGGCAGTTGGATGGGTACTGCATTTGCCTTTAATCTGTCTTTCATCATTGCAACAACATTGTAGAAATCTGCGCCGATGATATCCATCTTATTTACATAAGCCATTCTTGGCACTCTATATTTATCTGCTTGACGCCAAACTGTTTCTGATTGAGGCTCAACACCGCCTTTTGCACAGAATACAGCTACGGCACCGTCAAGCACACGCAATGATCTTTCCACCTCTACCGTAAAGTCCACGTGGCCCGGTGTATCTATAATGTTGATGCGATGGCCTTTCCATTGAGCAGTCGTGGCAGCAGAAGTAATAGTAATTCCTCTTTCCTGCTCCTGCTCCATCCAGTCCATGGTGGCAGCACCTTCGTGCACTTCACCAATTTTATGGGTTCTACCGGTATAGAATAAGATTCTTTCCGTGGTAGTCGTTTTGCCCGCATCTATATGTGCCATAATACCTATATTACGGGTCTTTTCTAATGGAAACTGTCTAGGCACAATTTTTCCTCCTTTCTTTTTCCGGAATTGCTATAGAAAATATTGTTCCCCAAAATATCCTTGTTAAACCAAAAGTTAACAAGTTTTCTATATCTCTACCATCTATAATGGGCAAAGGCTCTGTTGGCTTCTGCCATTTTGTGGGTGTCTTCTTTCTTCTTCACAGATGCTCCCGTATTGTTTGCAGCGTCCATGATTTCCTTTGCCAGTTTTTCATCCATAGTTTTTTCGCCTCTGTTGCGGGAATAACTAATTAACCATCTTAATCCCAGCGTCTGTCTTCTTTCAGGTCTTACTTCCACAGGTACTTGATAGTTGGCACCGCCCACACGTCTTGCCCTAACTTCTAATACAGGCATCACATTGTTCATTGCCTTTTCAAATACCTCCAGAGGATCTTGCCCTGTTTTTTCTCTGATCATATCAAAGGCATTGTATACAATTCTTTGGGCAACGCCTTTTTTGCCGTCATACATGACATTGTTGATTAATTTTGTAACAACTTTGCTTCCATAAACTGGATCAGGTAATACTTCTCTTTTCGGCACATGTCCTTTTCTTGGCACTTTTCTTCCCTCCTTAACATAGATTTCTCTCATCGGTACTCGACAACCCTCGGATTGCCGTCGTGCGTATGGATGCTATATATAAAATCCAACCCTCCGAAAGAGGGTGGATGCATTTCCGCTCGACGTTCAATTATTTTTTAGGTCTCTTTGCACCGTACTTGGATCTTCCTTGCATTCTGTTCTTAACTCCTGCTGTATCAAGGGTACCTCTAATGATATGGTATCTAACCCCTGGTAAGTCTTTTACTCTACCACCTCTGATCAGCACAACGCTGTGTTCTTGAAGATTGTGGCCGATACCCGGGATATAAGCAGTTACCTCGATACCGTTTGTCAGTCTTACCCTTGCAACCTTTCTTAACGCTGAGTTAGGTTTCTTTGGCGTTACAGTTTTCACTGATGTACATACTCCCCTCTTTTGTGGAGCGCTAAGATCAGTTTGCTTTCTGTGCAAAGAGTTAAAACCTTTTTGTAAAGCCGGAGCTGTTGATTTGTATTCAACTTTTTCTCTGCCTTTACGAACCAATTGGCTAATTGTAGGCATTCTGTACACCTCCTTCCAATGATTTTTAAAAAATATATTTATAATATGCATAGGAAAACTTGAATCCCATGCTCCCTATCATTTTATTTTATGGAAACGAAGGATCTGCTCTCCCATGCTGGCAATCCCTATTTTAGAATTACTGCCGTCGCAGCACTGACATCGATACCACATGCTTTTCCCAGTTTTTTCATAGAATCTACATACACAATCTGCAACTGCATCTCTTTTGCCAATTCTTCAATATTTCTTGTCACGTGTTTTTCGGCATCCTTGGCAATAAAAAGGGTTTGGGCCCTTCCTTCTTTCACGGCCTTCAGTGCCTGCTTCGTTCCTATCACCAGTTTGTTTTGATTCTTTAATTGTTCTAGCATATAGTATCCTCCTTTAAAACAAAATCTCCATAAGCCTTGCTGCAGGGAAGATTTTGTTACAATGCATGGAAAAAAATATGAGAACTTCCTATGCATTATGAAACACCTGAAAGATTATGTGTTGCCACATAATCTTTCAGGATATTTCAAAGTCCACTATTTTATTCATTTTGCACACTTTGTTATTCTACCATTAAGAACCTTATCTGTCAACAATTAATTGTCACTGGCCATCTTCTGGCTGTTTTCGTGTTCAATGGCAATATTTTTATATCTTCTCATGCCTGTACCCGCAGGAATGAGCTTGCCAATAATTACATTTTCCTTTAGGCCGATCAAGTGGTCTTCCTTCCCTTTGATGGCGGCCTCTGTCAACACCCTCGTTGTCTCTTGGAAGGAAGCTGCAGAAAGGAAAGATTCCGTTGCCAACGAAGCCTTCGTGATACCTAAAAGCACCCTTCGCCCTACAGCTGGTTTTCCACCTTCTGCTTCTACCCGGCGGTTTTCCTCTTCAAAATCATACAAGTTTACCAATCCGCCTGGCAGCAGCTCCGTATCTCCCGCATCTTCCACCTTTACTTTGGAAATCATTTGTCTTACAATGACCTCAATGTGCTTGTCATTGATGTCAACCCCCTGCATCCTGTAAACTCGCTGCACTTCTCGAACTAGATACTGCTGTGCTCCGCTTACACCTTTAATTCGAAGGATATCATGGGGATTTACGGAACCTTCTGTAATTTCATCCCCGGCTTCAATTCTTTGACCATCTTTTACTTTGATTCTGGAACCATAGGGAATGGAATAGGTTCTGCTGTCCCCATCATCAGCGGTAACAACAACTTCCCGCTTTTTCTTGGTATCATTGATGGCAACGATACCTTCTATTTCTGAAATAATAGCCAATCCTTTGGGT
Organism: Thermotalea metallivorans; assembly: GCF_001562415.1. Lineage (GTDB taxonomy): Bacteria > Bacillota > Clostridia > Peptostreptococcales > Thermotaleaceae > Thermotalea > Thermotalea metallivorans. Next base: position 41,404 of record NZ_LOEE01000046.1, read on the forward strand.
TTTCGAGCTTCGAAAAGTTCCTCCACCCTCGGCAAACCTTGAGTAATATCTGCCCCGGCAACACCACCCGTGTGGAATGTACGCATAGTCAGCTGTGTACCCGGTTCCCCGATGGACTGGGCGGCAATAATCCCTACGGCTTCTCCCACATTGACAGGTTCTCCCGTGGCCAGGTTTCTGCCGTAGCATACAGCACAAACACCATGTCTTGTTCTACAGTGAAGCACCGTCCTGATTTTCACTTTTGTAATTCCAGCTGCCAGAATTTTTTCTGCATCTTTTTCTAAAATCATTTTATTGGCAGGAACAAGCACTTCCTCTGTTTCGGGATGTTTTACATCCTCTAAAGCATAACGGCCCACAATGCGGTCATATAAATGTTCAATAATCTCGTTTCCATCCCTGAAGTCTTCTGCTACAATTCCCTCATTGGTTCCGCAATCCATTTCACGGATAATGACATCCTGGCTGACATCTACCAACCTTCTTGTCAAATATCCGGAGTCAGCCGTCCGCAGGGCCGTATCCGCAAGACCCTTTCTGGCACCATGGGTTGAAATAAAATATTCCAGTACCGACAACCCTTCACGGAAATTTGCCTTGATGGGCATTTCTACCGTATGACCGGATGCATTGGCCATCAAACCACGCATGCCCGCCAGCTGACGAATCTGATTTTTACTACCTCTAGCGCCGGAATGGGCCATAATGAATACATTGTTCAATCTACCCAGATTCTTCATCAATGCATCAGTTACTTTTTCCGTTGTTTCCTGCCATGTCTGAATAACTTTTTCATATCTTTCTTCATCGGAAATTAATCCCCTTCGATAGGCCTTCTCATATTTATCAACAGTCTCATCGGCCTGGGAGAGCAGTTCTTCCTTCTCTTTCGGAATCTCCATATCCGATACGCTGATGGTAATAGCTCCTATGGTTGAATAATGGAAGCCCATCTGCTTAATATGATCCAGCATCAAAGCTGTAACCGTATTGCCGTGAACTCTAAAGCATTTGTCAATAATCTTGCCCAAGGCTTTTTTATCGCATAGGAAATCTACTTCTAGAGAATAGGGATCTTTTTCCCTATCTACGAAACCTAAATCCTGAGGAATCTTTTCATTAAAGATAAATCTACCCACGGTGCTTTCAATCAATTTCCCCGGGTCGTCCTTGGAAAGCTTCTTTCGCACCTTTACCTTCGCATGAAGCCCTACAATCTTATTTTCATAGGCCATCAGCATTTCATCATAATCCCTAAAAACCATTCCCTCTCCAGGTTCTCCCTCTACTTCTACCGTCATATAATAACTGCCCAGCACCATGTCCTGGGTAGGTGTTGTAACTGGCGAACCATCCTTCGGGTTTAGAATATTGTTTACAGAAAGCATCAAAAATCTTGCTTCCGCTTGGGCTTCTACCGATAATGGAACATGTACCGCCATTTGGTCCCCGTCAAAGTCGGCATTGTAGGCTGTACATACCAACGGATGGAGCTTGATGGCCTTCCCTTCCACCAAAACCGGCTCAAAGGCTTGAATTCCTAATCTATGCAAAGTTGGGGCACGGTTTAGCAGCACGGGATGTTCCCGAATCACTTCTTCCAATACATCCCAAACCTCCGGCTTCACCCTTTCCACCATCCGTTTGGCACTCTTGATATTATGGGCATACCCGTCATTCACCAGCCGTTTCATAACAAAAGGCTTGAATAGTTCCAAGGCCATTTTCTTTGGAAGACCACATTGGTAAAACTTTAGTTCTGGTCCTACTACGATAACCGAACGGCCTGAATAGTCAACACGCTTCCCAAGCAGGTTTTGTCGGAAACGTCCTTGCTTGCCCTTGAGCATATCAGAGAGAGACTTTAAAGGTCTGTTGCCTGGACCGGTAACAGGTCTTCCTCTTCTGCCGTTGTCAATCAAAGCATCTACAGCTTCTTGAAGCATTCTCTTTTCATTTCTTACAATAATGTCCGGTGCTCCAAGATCCAATAGTCTTTTCAATCGGTTATTTCTGTTAATCACTCTTCTGTACAAGTCATTTAAATCAGAAGTGGCAAATCTTCCCCCATCTAACTGTACCATGGGTCTTAAATCCGGAGGGATTACAGGAATCACATCTAAGATCATCCATTCCGGTTTGTTTCCTGATTTCTTAAATGCCTCCACCACTTCCAGCCGGCGAATCGTCCTGATTCTCTTTTGTCCGGAACTGTCCCTCAGCTTTAGTCTTAAATCCTTGGAGAGCTTTTCCAGATCGATTTGTTTTAAAATCTCTTTGATGGCCTCTGCACCCATGGACGCTTTAAAGGCATTTCCATATTTGTCCCTATATTCTCTATATTCCTTTTCACTGAGAAGCTGTTTATAGCTTAGGGGTGTATCTCCCGGATTGGTTACAATATAAGAAGCAAAATACAATACCTTTTCCAGAGAGCGGGGAGACATGTCCAGCAGCAACCCCATCCGGCTAGGGATTCCTTTAAAATACCATATATGGGAAACGGGAGCAGCCAATTCGATGTGGCCCATTCGCTCACGTCTTACTTTTGATTTTGTTACTTCCACGCCACAGCGGTCACAAACAACGCCCTTATATCTCACCCTCTTGTATTTGCCGCAGTGACACTCCCAGTCCTTGGTGGGTCCAAAGATCTTTTCACAGAAAAGACCTTCTTTTTCCGGTTTCAAGGTCCTATAGTTGATCGTTTCGGGCTTCTTTACCTCGCCCTTCGACCAACTTCTAATCTTTTCTGGTGATGCGAGACCGATTTTGATCGATTCAAAATTGTTTAGTTCAAACAAGGAGTTTCTCTCCCTTCTTTTTAATTTCATGATGTTTCTACTTCAGCCCATCAGCATGGGGATTTGCAATACTTCATCCTTGATCCAGATGGAGTAGACATTCCATCCGGATTCAAAGATCATGGATTTTGCTGCAACGTCCTATACATCCCTATTAAAATTCATCATCATAATCTTCATATTGACTGTAATCGTCATCGCTGATGAAATGATCTTTATCTGCATCTTCCTCATCAAAATATTCTTCGGCGTCTACATCTTCCTCCAGTTTCTGCTGTTCATACTCCTCTTCATAGGTGTTAAATTCCTCACCTTCAAGGATTACATCCAGATCACTGATGTCATCATCCACCGATTCTTTAATTTCCAGTTCCGCATCATCTTCTGTCAATACTTTCACATCTAAAGCCAAGCTTTGCAATTCTTTGATCAATACCTTGAAGGACTCTGGCACGCCCGGCTCTGGTATATTTTCACCCTTCACAATGGCTTCGTAGGTTTTTACACGTCCTACTACGTCGTCAGATTTTACCGTTAGAATCTCCTGCAACGTATGGGCAGCACCATACGCTTCCAATGCCCATACCTCCATCTCTCCAAAACGCTGTCCACCGAACTGGGCCTTACCGCCTAAGGGCTGCTGGGTAACCAAGGAATAGGGTCCTGTGCTGCGGGCATGGATTTTGTCATCTACCAAATGGTGGAGTTTTAACATATACATATAGCCTACCGTTACTCGGTTGTCAAAGGGCAAGCCTGTTCTTCCATCGTAAAGTACCAGTTTTCCATCTTCGGGATAGCCACATTCCTGCAGCAGTTCTCGAATATCCTGTTCACTGGCACCATCAAATACTGGTGTGGCAACCTTCCAGCCTTTTTTCTTAGCGGCGAGTCCTAAATGGACTTCCAACACCTGGCCGATGTTCATACGGGACGGTACCCCCAAGGGATTTAGCACAACCTGCAAGGGTGTTCCATCCGCCAAAAATGGCATATCTTCTTCTGGCAATATTCTGGAAATTACCCCTTTATTTCCGTGACGTCCTGCCATCTTGTCGCCCACATTGATTTTCCTCTTCTTTGCAATATAGCATCTTACCAGAATATTGACTCCCGGCGGCAGCTCATCCCCATTCTCACGGGTAAATACCTTTACATCCACAATAATACCCGATTCTCCGTGGGGAACCCTTAGGGATGTATCTCGTACTTCCCTTGCCTTTTCACCAAAAATAGCACGAAGCAATCGTTCTTCTGCTGTCAGCTCTGTTTCACCCTTAGGTGTTACTTTTCCTACAAGAATATCTCCTGAGTTTACCTCAGCTCCGATACGGATGATTCCTCTTTCATCCAAATCCCTTAAAGCATCTTCCCCTACATTGGGTATATCCCTGGTAATTTCTTCAGGACCCAGCTTCGTGTCCCTTGCCTCTGCTTCATATTCTTCAATATGAATGGACGTAAGTTTGTCCTCCATTACCAGCCTTTCATTCAACAAAATGGCATCCTCATAGTTATACCCTTCCCATGTCATAAAACCAATGAGAAGGTTCGTTCCTAGTGCAATTTCTCCGTTATCGGTGGATGGACCATCGGCAATGGTCTCTCCCTTTTCTACATGATCTCCTTTATTGACAATAGGTCTTTGATTAATACATGTACCTTGGTTAGATCGTTTAAATTTCAACAGCTTGTATTTATCCCGCCCGCCATCGGCATCCCTTTTGATGACAATTTCATCAGCAGTCACACGCTCTACAATTCCAGAATTCTTTGCCAGCACCACAACGCCGGAATCCTTAGCTGCCACATATTCCATACCTGTTCCGATAATCGGAGCATCGGTTTGTAATAAAGGCACAGCCTGACGCTGCATGTTAGAGCCCATCAGAGCACGGTTGGCGTCATCATTTTCCAAGAAAGGAATCATGGCTGTTGCCACGGAAACCACCTGTTTTGGCGATACATCCATATAATCTACTTCATCCTTTGGCACAACATCGATGCCGCCATTCCTTGTTCTGGCAGTAACCCTGCGGTTGATAAATCTTCCCTCTTCATCCAAGGGTTCGTTGGCTTGGGCAATAATAAACTTATCTTCTTCATCGGCAGTCAAATACTCGATGACGTCTGTGACAACACCCCTCTTTTTATCCACCTTGCGATAGGGTGCCTCAATAAAACCATAATCATTGATTCTAGCATAAGTACTCAAAGAGCCAATCAAGCCGATATTGGGGCCTTCCGGCGTTTCAATGGGACACATGCGGCCATAGTGGGAATGATGTACATCCCGCACTTCAAAGCCCGCCCTTTCCCGGGACAATCCACCAGGTCCAAGGGCAGACAGCCTTCTTTTATGGGTAAGCTCTGCCAACGGGTTGGTTTGATCCATAAATTGAGACAACTGACTGCTGCCAAAAAATTCTTTAATGGCGGCAGCAACAGGACGAATGTTGATCAGGGCTTGAGGCGTAATGACATCAATATCTTGAATGGTCATTCTTTCCTTGACAACCCTCTCCATTCTCGAAAGACCGATTCGGAACTGATTTTGCAACAGTTCGCCTACAGATCTTAATCTCCTGTTTCCCAAATGATCTATATCGTCCACTTCTCCAACGCCATGGGCAAGATTCAGTATATAACTGATGGAAGCAATAATATCATCAATAATAATATTTTTCGGTGACAGATCTTTACTTCTCTCCTTCAATGCTTCCCGAATTTCAGCCTCTGTTTTGCATGTATCCAGTATTTCTTTCAGTACAGGATAATGTACCCTGCTCTCAATATTTAAATCATCTATATGAAAAGAAATGTATTCTTTGATATCCACAAAGTGATTGCCAATTACTTTCACTACTTTTCCATCTTCTCCAATGATATTTACTGCTTTTATCCCTGCATTTTCTATGACAATCGCTGTCTCCCGGTCAATCTTTTGGCCTTCCTCTGCAAAGATTTCCCCGGTATTCGGATTTACAATGGTTTCTGCTGCTTTAAACCCGGTAATTCTATTGACAATACCTAGTTTTTTATTGTATTTATAACGGCCTACCTTTGCCAGATCGTATCGCTTGGGATCAAAAAATAAAGAATCAATTAGAGATTTGGCACTTTCTACCGTAGGTGGTTCCCCCGGTCTTAATTTCTTATATATCTCTAACAAACCTTCTTCCTGGGATTTTGTGTTGTCTTTATCAAGGGTATTCATCAGGCGTTCATCTTCACCCAACAAATGCAGTATCTCTGCATCAGTCCCAAAACCGAGGGCTCTTAGCAAGACAGTAACGGGCTGCTTTCTTGTTCTGTCCACCCTTACAGAAATCACATCGTTGGAGTCCGTCTCATATTCCAGCCATGCCCCTCTGTTTGGAATCACCGTCGTAGAAAATAATTTCTTTCCTGTTCTGTCCACTTGGACTGCATAGTAGGGTCCAGGAGATCTTACAAGCTGGCTGACAATGACTCTTTCAGCGCCATTGATGATAAAAGTTCCCTTGTCAGTCATCAGGGGAAAATCCCCCATAAATACTTCCTGTTCCTTTACTTCTCCAGTTTCTTTGTTGATCAATCTTACCTTCACCTTTAATGGAGCCGCATATGTAACGTCTCGCTCTTTACATTCCTCTACTTCATATTTTGGCTCTCCATCCAGCGAGTAATCGATGAATTCAAGAATAAGATTACCTGTATAATCTTGAATAGGGGAAATGTCTTCAAAGACTTCCTTCAGTCCCTCCTTTAAAAACCACTCATAAGATTTGCTTTGAATTTCAATCAGATTTGGAAGCTCTAGTACTTCATCAATGCTGGAATAACTCATTCTCGTTATTTTACCGGCCTGAATAGGATGTGGCATGTTTTTTCACCCCTTGTAGTAATATAAAAAGCTTTTACTGAATAATAAAAGGCAGCTTTTCAAAACATATGACAAAATCATAAACCTAGCGGTTTACATCATCAATGCCTTGGAAAAGTCCTTCAGAAATCATGAGAAGAGATTATTAGAACTGCATTCTATATGGACAAAACCTTCCTTTTCCCACAAAAAGAAAGCTTTGTTGTAATCTAAATTTCTATATTTCTCAGTTATGTCTACAGATATAAAATTTTAAAATTGCACATTGCCTGTATTATAGGTGCCAGTTGCCAGTTGTTATCAGTTGGTGGCTGGTAACTGTTAACTAACAACAAGACATTTACCGAATAAAAAAGATAATTTCCATAAATAATAAATAAAACCTTAGAATGAGGCAACCATCTATAAACACTGCATAAAAAATTTAAAATTTTATTATCTACTTATGCACTGGAAATCAAGGATAAATATGTTATTTTATTTGCATCCTTTATACTATAGCCAAAAAAAAATTCATTTATACTCCAAAACAAAAAACGTGACTTCTATGGCATTATATAATGCTATCATAAACTTTTTTTATTGTCAAGCCCTGGCGAATGTGCTAAAATATAACTAATACCCTTTCGTATTTTGTAAACAAACAAAAAGATACTCCAGATTCCTCTGGAGTCCTTTTTGTTTGTTTAATTACTTAATTTCTACTGTAGCCCCTACTTCGCTTAACTTCGCCTTGATTTCTTCTGCTTCTGCCTTAGATGCACCTTCTTTTAATGTCTTAGGCGCATTGTCTACTAAATCTTTTGCTTCTTTTAATCCTAAGCCTGTTAATTCTCTAACTACTTTAATTACCTTAATCTTTTCTGCACCGGCATTTGCTAAGATTACATCAAATTCAGTCTTTTCTTCTGCTGCTGGAGCTGCCGCTGCACCAGGTGCCATTACTGCCACTGGAGCTGCTGCAGATACACCAAATTCTTCCTCGCATGCTTTTACTAATTCATTTAATTCTAACACCGTCATATTTTTAATCGCTTCAATGATTTGTTCTCTTGTCATTTTCATCTACACCTCCGAAATTTTTAGATCATGATTGTTTTACGCTTCAGCACCATTTTTCTTGTCTGCAATTGCTTGAAGCAAGTAAGCAAGATTTGACAATGGTGATTTAATGCTTCCAAGTAATTTTGCAAGTAATACTTCTCTTGGCGGAATTTCTGCAATTGCCTTGATTTCTTCCAGATTGCAGTATTTACCTTCCACAACGCCAGCCTTTAACTCCAGCTTTTTGTGATCCTTCGCAAAGTCATTTAAGATTTTTGCCGGTGTTACCGGATCATGATAGCCAAAAGCAATGGCATTAGGACCTGTAAGATCGCCTAATAATGATTCATAGCCTGTTTCTTTCGCAGCCAATCTCGTTAATGTATTTTTATAAACTTTGTAGTCTACGCCAGCCTCTCTCATCTTTTTTCTTAATTCAGTTACTTCTTCCACATTCAGGCCTCTGTAGTCTACGATTACTGCTGATTGGGCTTTGCTGAACTTCTCTTTAATTTCTTCTACAATCTGCTTTTTGATCTCCAAATTATTTGACATTTCGGTGTCCACCTCCTCTGCAACCTCAAAAATCCTTATGTGTTCTGTTAAAAATAACAGAACCTCTCTACCGTAGACATAGAGAGGTCCTATAATTTCCGTCCAACCCGAAATCTATAGTTTCAACCTCGGTAGGATCATTTAAACCCTTTGAGGGTGCCTACTGTCTACGGTTTATATTCATATTTTCATTTACAACGCTTTGATTATATCATTGTAAAATCTATATGTCAACGATAAAGCAAGGGCAAATTATGCCATTACCTTCACAGGATTTATTTTAATACCAGGGCCCATTGTGCTGGCAACAACAACACTTCTTAAGTATTGTCCTTTTGCAGCCGCTGGTTTTGCCTTGATAACAGCTTCCATGAGTGTTTGGAAGTTTTCGGATAATCTTTCAGTTCCAAAGGAAACTTTTCCAATGGGAACGTGGATAATGTTTGTTTTGTCTAATCTGTATTCTACCTTACCTGCTTTGATTTCTTTTACGGCTTTTTCTACTTCAAAAGTAACTGTACCTGATTTTGGGTTCGGCATCAGACCCTTTGGTCCTAAAACTCTACCAAGTCTACCCACAAGCCCCATCATATCCGGTGTAGCCACGACTACATCAAAATCAAACCAGTTCTCCTTTTGAATCTTTTCAACCATATCCTCTGCGCCAACATAGTCTGCTCCGGCTGCCTCAGCTTCCTTGGCTTTATCACCTTTAGCAAATACTAAGACTTTGCTTGTTCTACCGGTTCCATGAGGTAAAACAATGGCCCCTCTTACTTGTTGGTCTGCATGTCTTGAGTCAACGCCCAACTTGATGTGTGCTTCCACGGTTTCGTCAAATTTAGCCTTTGCAGTTTTGATGACCAGATCAAAAGCTTCTGCTGGCTCATAAAGCGTTGCTCTATCCACTAATTTTGCACTTTCTTGATATCTTTTACCTCTTTTTGGCATTTTGCTACCTCCTTTGTGGTTTTAACGGTGTTGAGAATACCTCCCACGCGATTTGCCCCATTCAACAATTACTCTTCTACTACGATACCCATGCTTCTCGCTGTACCTTTAATCATGCTGATTGCAGCCTCTAAGCTACCAGCATTAAGGTCAGGCATTTTTAATTCTGCAATTTCTCTTACCTTGTCAATAGAAAGTCTGGCAACCTTCGTTTTATTCGGTGCACTAGAACCACTCTCGATTTTCGCAGCTTTCTTTAGTAAAACCGATGCCGGTGGCGTTTTTGTAATAAATGTAAAGGATCGGTCTTGGTAAACAGTGATTACTACTGGTATAATCAAGCCAGCTTGATCTGCAGTTCTAGCATTGAATTCTTTACAGAATTGCATTATATTCACACCTTGTTGTCCAAGAGCCGGACCTACCGGTGGCGCTGGCGTAGCTTTCCCTGCAGGGATTTGTAATTTTACTAGTCCTGTAACTTTTTTAGCCATGGTTACACCTCCTCATTACCCTGTGTAAGTTTTGCATTGATTTCTTACATCAAATTTTTATTTTAAAAAGCATATAGCTTTTCATAGCAGTTTATAGTTTTTGTACTTGTGTAAAATCAAGTTCCACTGGTGTTTCTCTACCAAACATAGAGATCAGCACCTTCAATGTATGTTTTTCCAGATTTACGTCCTTGACAACTCCCATAAAGCTTTCAAAAGGTCCGGAGGTAACTTTGATGGTATCTCCAACGACCACATCAATTTCCGGCATTGCTTCAACAATGCCCATATTTTTTATTTCTTCATCCGTTAGGGGTATAGGTTTGGATCCAGGACCTACAAAACCTGTAACGCCTCTTGTATTCCTTACCACATACCAAGATTCATCATTCATGATCATTTTCACAAGAACATATCCTGGAAAAATTTTCTTCTGCTTTATCTTTTTTTTGCCATTCTTTATTTCTACTTTATCTTCTGTAGGTACAAGCACCTCATGGATCACATCTTCCATGCCCCTATTCTCCACAATTTTTTCGATATTGGCTTTTACTTTGTTCTCATGGCCAGAATAGGTGTGCACCACATACCATTTAGCCTTTTCCGACATATAGCAGAGTATTTATACGCTTGGTATAAAATACTCTTCCCTCCCTCACTATTTAATGATTAGTTGAAGAGTTTTTCCAAAAACGGTATCTATCATCCATACACCAATCGCTGCTAGTCCACATGTCACAAGTACAACGGTCGTATAGGATACTAAATCCTTTCTGGTTGGCCAGTTTACTTTTTTCAGTTCTGACTTTACCCCTCTGAAAAACTTCCCGAAATCTCTAGTTTTTCCTGGGTTGTTTGTATTGGTTTGTGTTGCCATATGCTTATTTCACATCCTTATATGTTAATATGGTAAACATACATTGAATATGGAATTATTTTGTTTCCTTGTGGACAGTGTGTGTTCTGCAGAACTTGCAGTACTTCTTCATTTCTAATCTCTCGGGGTCATTCTTTTTATTCTTCATTGTGTGGTAATTTCTCTGTTTGCAATCCGTACATGCTAAAGTAATCTTCACTCTCATGTTTACACCTCCTAGAACCTACTGTCTATCTCAACTTTCCAGCAAATCGACGCAGATATCTCATTATGATACCATTACTTATTAAAACTATCACAATTTGCAATGGATGTCAATACGATTTTTCCTATTCATGCCATGGACTTTGCCTGCAATTGACTGGATCTTTTCTCTTTCACATTAAAGTCAGATCAGTATCATGATCATGAAGGCAAATCTCAAGGGCTTGTCTATAAGTCCACATCCTCGCCTATGCTTTTCTCTGTATTGATGCTATTTTTTTCTAGCAGTCTTTTTTAGTATAGCCATTATTTTATTTGATTATTTACACATGAAAGATGCTGCAACCATTTTAAAGGACTAGGTTTGAGAAGCAAACCTAGTCCTAAAATTTATGCATTTCAAAATTACTCTACGATAGAAGCAACAACGCCTGCTCCTACTGTTCTTCCGCCTTCACGGATCGCAAATCTTAAACCTTCTTCGATGGCAATGGGTGTGATTAACTCAATTGTCATCTGTACGTTGTCTCCAGGCATACACATTTCCATTCCTTCTGGCAATGCAATTGAACCTGTTACGTCTGTTGTTCTGAAGTAGAACTGTGGTCTGTATCCGTTAAAGAATGGTGTATGTCTTCCACCTTCTTCTTTCTTCAATACGTAAACCTCTGCCTTGAATTTTGTATGAGGCTTGATGGAGCCAGGCTTCGCCAATACTTGGCCTCTTTCTATTTCATCTCTTTGTACGCCTCTTAATAATGCTCCAATGTTGTCTCCTGCCTGTGCTTGGTCAAGCAGCTTTCTGAACATCTCTACCCCTGTTACAACAACTTTTCTTGGCGCATCCATTAATCCTACAATCTCTACCTCATCAGATACTTTCAACACGCCTCTCTCTACTCTTCCTGTCGCAACAGTTCCTCTACCTGTGATGGAGAATACGTCCTCTACAGGCATCAAGAATGGCTTGTCAATTTCTCTTTGTGGCTCAGGAATGTATGCATCAATTTGCTCGAATAATTCCACAATCTTGTCTCCCCATGGTCCCATCGGATCGTTCAGTGCTTGCAATGCAGATCCTCTGATGATCGGTGTGTCATCTCCAGGAAATTCATATTCGTTTAATAATTCTCTTACTTCCATTTCTACTAAGTCTAATAATTCTTCGTCATCTACCATGTCGCACTTGTTTAGGAATACTACAATGTATGGTACCCCTACCTGTCTGGATAACAGAATGTGCTCTCTTGTTTGCGGCATCGGACCGTCTGTCGCTGCTACTACCAGAATCGCTCCGTCCATTTGCGCTGCCCCTGTAATCATGTTCTTTACATAGTCAGCATGGCCTGGGCAGTCCACGTGGGCATAGTGTCTGTTGGGTGTCTCATATTCAACGTGGGCTGTTGAAATTGTAATCCCTCTTTCTCTTTCTTCCGGTGCCTTGTCAATTTGATCAAAGGCTACCTCTGCGCCTAATCCGTATCTCTTATGCAGTGTCTTTGTAATTGCTGCTGTTAATGTGGTCTTACCATGATCAACGTGCCCGATTGTTCCAATGTTCACGTGTGGCTTCGTTCTCTCAAATTTCGCTTTTGCCATTTTTTCTTCCTCCTTATCGCACTTTTAGATCCCTTTATTCTCCCAAACTTCTTCTGCGTCTTAGTAAACTTATCCGGGTGTATCTATATGTAAAAATTTATAAATGGAGCCCATGAGCGGATTCGAACCGCCGATCTCCGCCTTACCAAGGCGACGCTCTGACCTCCTGAGCCACATGGGCATTACTGTAAAATATTTTACTACCTTCTGCTTGAAAAGTCAATTATTTTTTATGTAAAAATCTTTCCATTTTTTAGCTGCTTCTCGCTTCCAGATATCTCTCCAGCTTTCTCTTGACCCGTTGCAGGGCATTGTCAATAGACTTTACATGCCTGTCCAGATCTACGGCAATTTCCTGATAAGATTTTCCTTGGAGATAGGACATTAACACTTTCCATTCTAAATCACTAAGAATTTCTCCGATTTTTGATTCAATATGTCCCAGCTCTTCTCTGGAAATAATCAACTCCTCTGGATCAGAAATTTTTACCCCGGACAATACGTCCAACAGGGTTCTATCAGATTCCTCATCATAGATAGGCTTGTTTAAAGAAACATAGGAATTCAACGGAATGTGCTTCTGTCTTGTGGCAGTTTTAATCGCAGTGATAATCTGCCTTGTGATGCATAGTTCAGCAAATACCCTAAAGGATGAAAGCTTGTCTGATCTGAAATCGCGAATTGCTTTGAAAAGGCCGATCATTCCCTCCTGAATAATATCTTCTCTATCTGCTCCAATCAAAAAATAAGATCTGGCCTTGGCACGAACAAAATTTTTATATTTTTTGATGAGATATTCTTGCGCTTTCGCATCCCCACGTCTGGCATCTTCTACGATTTCTTCATCAACCATTAGTTCGAAATTATCTGAAATCTCTTTTTGCACACTTGCTCCCACCAACATCGCCCCCGATTTCATTTTTCACAAGCACAAAAACCGTATCTCTATTATACATCAACTTGTCTTTGACCGTCAAGTTTATTTACTGTGTTCTCCGCCATTTTTCAAGGATTTCAACAATTTTCGAGTCCAATCGATCCCCCAATCGGCCGTGATTTTGCTGAACTTCCTTTGTCTTTTCCTGAATCTGATTTTTGATCGCCTCTACTTCGATCCCCAGCTCTCTGGCAGAGATTCTTGCAGCACCACTCCCCAGCACCACCTGCTGCTCGGCCCAATCCGATGTAGCTACCCGTACCATATTCCTGCGGTTTTTCGTTAGTTCTTCTACCCTTCTTTCAATGTAGGAATCAGCCGTTTGATGCTCTTTGGTAAAGATAATCTCTAAGCCATTTAAGGACTCTCGCTTCCCTTGAGCTCCTTTTACCAAATGGGCATCAAACACAATGATTACTTCTTCTCCGGTAAAGGATTTATATTCCGCTAATATTTCAATCAATTGCTCCCTTGCCTCCTGCAGGTTTTCCATCCCTGCTCTCTTCAGTCTTGGCCAAGCATTGATGATATTATACCCATCCACCAGCAAATATCTTTTCAATATCCGTCACCTTATTCCTTGCCTTTTCTTTGCTTCATGACTTCATACATAAGAATGGCAGCCGCTACAGAGGCATTCAGCGAGCCTACCTCTCCCTTCATAGGAATATGAATGATGAAATCACATTTCTCTTTTATCAGCCTGCCGATCCCCTTTCCTTCACTGCCGATCACCAGTGCAATCTTCCCTGTAAGATCATTTTCATAATATGCCTTTTCTCCATCCATATCGGCACCAATAATCCAGAGTCCCCTTTCTTTTAATCGATCGATCGTCTGGGCAAGGTTGGATACCTTGGCAACAGGTACATACTCAATGGCTCCGGCGGATGTCTTTGCCACCACGGCTGTCAATCCTACCGCTCTTCTTTTCGGTATGATCACGCCATGAACCCCCGCAGCATAGGCCGTTCTAATCACCGAACCTAGATTGTGGGGATCCGTAATCTCATCCAAAATTACAATAAAAGGATCCTCTCCCTTTTCCTCTGCTTTTTTCAGAATATGCGCCACATCCACATAGGCATGGGCCGCAGCAAAGGCAATAATCCCCTGATGGGCATGGGATTCCGACAGCTGGTCCAGTTTTTGCCTTTCCACATACTGTATGGGAATCCCCCTCTCCTTGGCTATCCCCACAATTTTATGGATAGATCCCTCTGCGGCTCCCTTGGCCACCAGAATTTTATCAATCTCCCTTTCTGCTTTCAAAGCTTCCATCACAGGATTTCTTCCCTCAATTTTATCTGAACGGGACATCTCCCATCACCTCTTTCATTCACCAATCGATCTATTTTTTATTTTTTCCTCTTTTTTGTAGTTTATTTGATTTTGCAACATAGTTCAAGAAAAATTTCTCTAATCTTATCCTTGATGCCATTTTCATGCTTGCTGTTTGCTCAGGGCATGTACACCTGCAAGACTTCTTTTCAGATGTCCTAACAAAATTTTTCAGCAAACAAGGAGGTGTCCAGCCTACTTGCAGCTGACACCTCCTTGTTATGTGGCAATCAACAGCTTTTTAATAAATTCCCGGAAATTGATTTGCAGTGATATGTTTAAGGTCGTCCCCTTCCAGCCGATTTTTGCAATTGGGACATTCGATGGCTGCCATTACATCCACAACTTCTTCATCTGCTTCTGTTTCCAAAATCATATCACATTGGCATTTTGGACACTCAATACTCCTTACCCTATTCAAGTTCTCTCTTTCCTTTTTCGTCATCGCCCGTCACCGCCTTTTTTATCATCATTGCTATATTTTATAGATACCCAAAATCATCATAAATATGCAAAGACGGTTTTTTTATAGGAAGATATCCCTCTTCCTCCAAAACACTGCTTGTACCAAGGAAATTTCCGTCATCCTCTGAATTTTTCTCTTACTTCTGCCAATTTCCCACAGCTCATGACCCCCTCCGGGCAAGGACCTTTGATACAACCGGGTCCTGCATGCCTGAACAGGTTCGGTGCAACACCCCTTGCCAATCTTAGCATTTCTATGGCCAATGCACGAATCTCCCACTGGGCTCTTTCACAGCAGCGATGATGGAAAAAGTTCATTAAAGACCGGGCATTCATCGTCAACACAATCTTTGTTTCACACGCATTGGGAAAAACATAACGAGCATCCTCAATGGCTGTCTTTTCAGCCATTTTTCTTGCCTGTTTTTCATCCTTTCCTTCTTTCAGCAACCTGTGGAAATGTTCTTTTTGCAGGATTTCCACCAATTGGCAATAAATCTTCTGATCCGCTTCCATGGCCTCGATAAACTTTTCCTTTGCTTCGGGAACAGCTTCAATGCTCGGCGGAATAATATAATCAAACTGTTCCAGCTTGACATATCGCTGGGATTGTTGAGAATAGGATGCAATCCTGTGTCGCACCAATTGATGGGTAAGCACCCGGCTCACCCCTTCCACAGCAAAAGTAAAAATCACATGTTCTATGGGGGACTCATGTCCCAATCCCATCAGCATATCTACAAATTTCTCCACCTTTTCTTCTGTCAAGTCTTCCATAATATCATCCACACCTACGGCAGAATAACAAAGTTTTGCCGCTGCCGCAACCACCTTCTCCGGATCCGGTGTATGTTGAATCAATGTCACCTTCATAAAATCCCCCCTTTTTCTTAACTGAATCACGTTCGGTTTACAACTTTAGAATTTCATTTATCCAAAGATTATTTTTCTTTAGCCGTTGCCAGTCACCCGTACTAGCAGTTGGTAATAAAGCATTGGGCGTAAGACAAAACAAACAAGTAAAAGTTCGTATAAAACCTATTGCTCACGATACGTTGCTACTTTGAATTCTTTATAAGGGATAACATGCAGGAAGTAACCCCTCACCTTTGCTTGGTATTTGCCTTGTATTTCTCCCTGTACATACTGTTTTCCTTCAGGATCATAGTATTCTATACGAGACTTTCCTTCGTTACTTACTTTTTTTATACTCACCACCCTATATCCCACCATATTTTTTTCCTTGAAAAATCCCCCATAATGCTCGTCCACTGCCCTTTCAACAAACTGTTTTACTTTCAATTCATCTTCCTTCAGATCCTTTACTTCATCCAAAAACAGTGATTTCACTATCAATACCATTGCCAGAAACAGCGTAATGTAGAGATAAATTTTCTCCTTCTTCTCCATGTTCCTCACTCCAATGTATGGATTTTTTCTCCTTCAATAACTTCAATGGCCCTCTTGATAATTTCCTCTATCCGGTCATGCTTGTCCATCAAATACAGATATCCCAGCAATGCTTCAAAACCTGTGGCATATCGATAATCAGAAAGGTTGGCATTTTTGGGTACGGATCCAGATTTCTGATTCCGTCCCCGCTTGATAATCCCCCACTCTTCTTCGCTCCATTGATCCTCCAATGCTCGGACGACGGCCGCCTGGGCCCCAGCCTTGACAAACCTCGTAGCGATCTGATGCATAATATTGACATTGCCTCTATACCGATGAAATATATAGGTTCGGATATAGACTTCGTATATGGCATCGCCAATATATGCATAGACCAAGGGTGAAATAAAATGAATTTCTTCGGGTGTTTTTTTTCGAATCCCTATAGAGTTCAGAAAATCCTTTTTCATTCAGCAACCTACCTTTTTTTAAAATTGTGGTTTTGTTCCCGATTCATTCCGTTTCATGATTTGCACACCTTGGGGCGTGTCCTTTAGAATAAAGCCCTTCTCCTTTAGTTCATCCCGGATTTTATCCGCTAAAGCAAAATTTTTCTCTTTTCTTGCCTTCTGTCTTTCTTCCACCAACTGCAGGATATCAGGATCTATTGCCTCTTCATTCCTTTTATTCAGCAAGCCCAATACTCCGGCCAGCTCCACAAGCAAAGCATAGCTCCTCTGCACCAGCTCCTTGGAAGAAGTTCCCTTTACATTGGAATTGATCTCCTTCACCAGCTCAAAAATGGCCGCAATGGCATCGGCTGTATTCAAATCATCATCCATCGCCTCAATAAATTTATCCTTATAGATCTTCCACTGGGCAAGGAGCTGCCTTTCCTCATCCCTTACCATCCTGTCTTCCACATTCTCCAACAAATGTTCCAAATTTCCCTTGGCATTATAAAGGCGATCTAGAGCACTTTGGGACTGCTCCATCAATTCCCTGCTGAAATTAATAGGATTTCGATAGTGAGCCGATAATAAGAAAAATCTTATGACTTCCCCATCAAATTCCTTTAATATATCCCGCACAGTAAAGAAATTTCCCTTTGATTTCGACATCTTTTCATCATTGATGGTAATATATCCATTGTGCAGCCAATACCTAGCAAAAGGATGTCCCGTACAAGCTTCGCTTTGGGCAATCTCATTTTCATGATGGGGAAAAATCAAGTCTTGTCCCCCTGCATGAATATCAATGGTTTCTCCCAGATATTTTGTAGACATTACAGAGCATTCAATATGCCAACCCGGCCTTCCCTTGCCCCAAGGACTGTCCCAGGCCTGCTCCCCGGGCTTCTGAGCTTTCCACAGGGCAAAGTCCATAGGGTTTCGCTTCACCTCATTGACTTCGATTCTAGCCCCTGCCTCCAGATCCTCCAGACTTTGCTTCGAAAGTTTTCCATATTCATGGAATTTTGTGGTGTCAAAATACACATCTCCATTGACCTCATAGGCAAACCCTTTGTCAATCAGTTTTTGGACAAAGGCAATGATTTCCTCCACATTCTCTGTTACCCTGGGATGTATGTCTGCCTTCCTGATCCCCAAAGCCGCTGCATCTTTATAGTATTCCTCAATATATTTTTCACTGATTTCTCCCGGGCTGATGCCCTCTTCGGCAGCCCGGGCAATAATTTTATCATCAATATCCGTAAAATTTTGCACATAGGTCACTTTATAACCTCGATATTCGAGATATCTTCTCAGGGTATCAAACACCGTAAAGGGCCTTGCATTTCCTATATGAAAATAATTGTATACCGTCGGCCCGCAAACATACATTTTTACCTCCCCAGGTACCAAGGGCACAAATTCTTCCTTTTTTCTTGTGAGTGTATTATATAGTTTCATAGGCTTCTCTCCCTTTCTAATTCTAATATTTTTTTCTCTAATTCTACAATGCGCTTTCTCAAACACTCCAGTTCCTCAGCGATAGGATCCGGCAGTCTTACTTGATCCAGGTCAATTGGATCCCTATGCATATTTTTTAACTTTACATTATCTTTTATAACCACGTGTCCAGGCACTCCCACTACTGTGCAATTGGGAGGGACTTCCCGCAGCACCACAGATCCAGAGCCAATTTTAGAACCGTCCCCTACTTTAAAAGGTCCTAGTATTTTGGCACCACTGCTGATAACCACATTGTTTCCTATGGTGGGGTGTCTCTTTCCTTTTTCTTTTCCTGTCCCTCCCAAGGTAGCCCCTTGATAGATGGTTACATCGTCGCCGATTTCCGTAGTTTCACCAATCACAACACCCATTCCGTGGTCAATAAATAACCTTCTGCCAATTTTGGCACCGGGATGAATTTCGATCCCTGTAAGAAAGCGGCTAATTTGAGAAACAAGCCTGGCCAAAATCTTAAAGTCCCTCTTGTATAATCCGTGGGCGATTCGATGAAATATGACGGCATGGACACCGGGATAACACAGGAGGACCTCCAGCCAATTGTTGGCAGCCGGGTCCCTTTCCATCACCGCCTTGATATCCTCACGAATCAATTTAAAAAGTCGAATCATAGATCCTTTCCCCCCTTCTTTATCGATAAATCAACCCAAAAAAACCTTCTTCTCTATAATCCATATTACAGAGACGAAGGTTTTCCGCGGTTCCACTCTGCTTAGGCTCAACAATGCCCCAGCTCTATGGGCTTATAACGGTGCCCTCTCCGGCTGTGCCTACTATATTTTCGGACAGCGGCTCCTAGGTGCATTTCAGTTTAAATATACCTTAAGCTACTCTCAGCCTGCGATAGCTTTTCTCTGTCAGGATATTTTAAACCTACTCTCCTCATCCATGCCATTTTCTATATTCATTTCTGTTGTCCTTTCATTTTGACAGCAACAAATGATTCTTTACATATTCTATGCGAGATAAAATATTTTGTTTCCCGATTACTTTTAAAATCAAAGGAAGATCTGGGCCGTGGACAGCGCCCGTCAGCACTACACGAATGGGCATGAAAAGATTTTTTCCCTTGATTCCAGTTTCTTTCTGTATTTCCTTGAATATATTTTGCACAGTGTCTTCATCCACAGTCTCCACCCCTTGAATTTTTCTGGCAAAGACCTCCAACAATTGGGGCAGGTGTTCCAGTTTTAAAATTTCCTCCGCCTCCTGGCTTTCCGGCTTAATTTCTGCAGTAAAGAAAATTTCCCCTTTGTCAACAATCTCCCCAACATAGGAAAGGCGATCCTTCATTACAGTTACCATATCCTGAATCCAATGATATTTTTCTGAAACTTCTCCTTCTGCAATATAACCTGCCCTTATGAGATGGGGAATCGCCAAATCAGCAATTCTTTCCACAGAACTTTCCCGAATATAATGGCCATTGATCCAATTTAATTTATCCGTATCAAAGACGCCACCACTCTTGGATACCCTATCCAAAGAAAACTTCTCTATCAATTCATCCATGGAGAAAATCTCCTGATTGTCCTCAGGACTCCAACCAACCAAAGCAATATAGTTCACCAGGGCCTCCGGAAGGTAACCTTTTCTCATAAAGTCTTCTACAGCCACATCCCCATGCCTTTTGCTCAACTTCTTCCTCTCTGCATTTAAGATATTGGGCAAATGGACAAATTGGGGCACCTTCCATCCGAAAACTTCATAAAGATATACATGCTTCGGCGTAGAAATCAACCATTCTTCCCCGCGAATCACATGGGTAATGCCCATCAAATGATCGTCCACAACCACAGCAAAATGATAGGTAGGGAAGCCGTCGGATTTCATCAAAACCTGATCATCCATATCATTTGTATTGACCGTGACATTCCCCCGAACCACATCCATAAACTGTATATCCTTGTTTTCCGGCAATTTCAAGCGAATCACATAGGATTCTCCTTGGGCGATTTTTTCTTTTGCCTCTTCCAGGGTATATTTTCTACAATGACCATCATACTTCGGCGTTAGACCCATGGTTTTCTGCTGTTCCCTTACTTCCTCCAACCTTTCTTTTGAACAGAAGCAGTAATAAGCATGACCTCCTTCAATCAACTGTTGGATATATTTCTGATAAATATCTAATCTCTCCGACTGAATATAGGGACCGTATTCGCCTTTTTGAACCAGTTCACCATTTTCCAAAACTGCACCTTCATCGTGATTCACGCCGGCCCACGCCATAGCTCTGAGCATACCTTCGATGGCACCCTCCACATATCTCGTTTGATCTGTATCCTCAATCCTCAAAACGTACCGGCCCCCATGCTTTTTCGCAAATAAGTAATTATAAAGGGCTGTTCTTAAACTGCCTATATGGACAAATCCTGTGGGACTTGGCGCAAATCGAACTCGTACTGTCATTTTCCTGCCTCCCCAAACATATATTTCTTTTTGCAATTTGCAAAATCCTATCCCTTTTTTATATTAGTTTATTATATCCCAAAATATTTTGGTTATCAAGGGAGTCCCCCGATTATTTTTACTTCATTCCCGCCTGTTTCAAAAGCTTCAATGTTTTGAACACGGCCCCGTTATAGGCCAATTCTTCCCTGCCTTTTTCCCTTCTCAGTTTGAACTCCACAATGCCTTCTCCTGCCCTTTTCCCTACAGTAATTCTGATGGGGATGCCGATTAAGTCTGCATCTTTGAATTTCACTCCACCCCGTTCATCCCGATCATCCAGGAGTACATCTATATGGGAATCCCTCAGGGCTTGATAGATTTTTTCTCCCATACACATTTGGGTTGCATCCTTCACGTTTACCACAGTCACCATTACCTGGTAAGGAGCCACGGACAAGGGCCATAGGATGCCATCCTCGTCATGATGCTGCTCCACAATGGCAGCCATAGTCCTGGAAACCTCGATACCGTAAGCGCCCATCACCATCAATTTTTCCTCCATATTTTCATCTACATATGTTGCCTCAAAAACCTCACTGTATTTGGTTCCTAACTGGCGGATTTGTCCTACCGCAATTCCCCTAGCCAAGGTTACAGGAGAGCCGCATTGGGGACAGGGATCTCCTTCCTCCATCAGTCTTAAATCCACAATCATGTCGGCCTGAAAATCTCTTCCATAATTTACGTGAACCATGTGATAATCTGTTTTGTTAGCACCAGCTACAGCATTTTTCATCAAAGGAACTTCCTGATCTGCTACAATCTTTGCATGCCGCAAGCCTACAGGTCCTGCAAACCCTGTTTCCGCCCCTGTACATTTCTTTACATCCTCCGCCGATGCAAATTCTAGTGCATGGGGCGGCACCTTCAGGGCATTGGCCAGCTTCACCTTATTTAATTCCCGATCTCCCCGCAGCACCGCTGCGACCAGTTGATCCTTTACCTTGAAAATCAATGTTTTCAGCAACTTATCCCCTGGCACCCCTAAAAATGTTTTCAAAGCATGGATGGTTTTGATATTGGGGGTATAAATTTCCAGCAACCTTCTTTCCTCTCCATCTTGGTTCCATATCCCCGCCGCACAGACAGCCCTTTCAAGGGTAGCTGCAAAGTCGCAGGAGTTACAACATGCGATCATATCTTCTCCATGCTGGGAAAGCACCGTAAATTCGTGGGAATCCAAGCCACCTATCATGCCCATATCTGCTTTCACAACCCGAAAATCTAATCCGCAGCGTCTAAAAATTCTGCTGTAGGTATCGTGCATTTCCCAATAAGTCAGATCTAAACCATCCCAATCCTTATCAAAGGAATATGCATCCTTCATGATAAATTCTCTGCAATCTATTAACCCCAACCTAGGTCTTTTCTCATCCCTATATTTCTTTTGAATCTGATATAAATTGAGAGGCAGTTCCCTGTAGGATTTAACCTCGCCCCCGACGAGCATAGCAAAAATCTCCTCATGGGTAGGTCCTAGGCAAAACTCTCGCCCGTTTCTATCCATAAGCCGGAATATTTCCTGTCCAAAATCAGCCCATCTGTCTGATTGTTTCCACAGTTCCCCAGGCTGGAAAGCAGGCATTGTGAGCTCCTGTGCTCCCTTGGCGTCCATTTCTTCACGAATTATTTGCTCAATTTTGCGAATCACCCTATATCCCAAGGGCATATATCCGTAGATGCCGGAAGCCAGCTTTCGGATCATGCCGGCCCTTAACAGGAGCCGATGGCTGGGAATCTCCCCATCGCCGGGTACTTCCCTAAGCGTGTGAAAATACATTTGGGACATTCTCATCTCTTTCAACCCCTTTGCCCATATTCATGCACATCATCATGCACCGGTGAGAACAGAGGTGGTTATATGCCTATAACCACCTCTGTTCATATTGCAGACAGCGCAGTAGAATGATCAGGAACCCTTGAGCTACAGACTTCGGAACAAATCAACAAATCTAACCTCAAGGGTTTTAAAAACCTGTTCTCCTAGTAAGCCTTTGCTACATAAACCATATGCTTTGCTTCTTTTCCGCAGAAATGGCATTTGTCTCCCAAATCTTCCTGTTCAAATGGAATACATCGGATCGTTGCACCTGTCTCTGCTTTGATATTGTCCTCGCACTGGCGGTCTCCGCACCACATACCCTTTGCAAACCCAGGTCTTTCCTCCATCTTCTTCTTAAAATCCTCAAAATCACTAATATCATAGGTGTTTTCATCTCTGTGTCTTCTTGCCCTCTCCAACATCGTATCATGAATGTCATCCAAAAGCTTCAATACAGTTTCCCTTAAGCCTTCCATGGGTACCGCTTGCTTTTCTAGGGTATCCCTTCTGAAAATCATTACTTGATTTTTCTCTATATCCTTTGGTCCCACTTCTATGCGGATAGGCACGCCCTTCATTTCATATTCATTAAATTTCCAACCTGGTGAATAATTGTCATTGTCATCAATTTCTACACGAATGTCATCTCCCAAAAGTTGTTTCAATTCATAAACCTTATCCAATACTCCCTCCTTATGCTGGGCGATAGGAATCATCACCACTTGGATCGGCGCCAGCCTTGGAGGCAGTACAAGCCCTCGATTATCGCCATGGACCATGATAATGGCTCCAATCAATCTTGTGGAAACACCCCAAGAAGTATGGTACGGATGTTGTAGTTCCCCATTCCTGTCCAAGTACGTAATTTCAAAGGCCTTTGTAAAGTGCTGCCCTAAGTTGTGGGAAGTTCCTGCCTGCAGTGCCTTTCCGTCATGCATCAGGGCTTCCATGGTATAGGTTGCATAGGCGCCCGCAAATTTTTCCTTATCGCTCTTCCTTCCTGTTACCACCGGAATCGCTAAGAGCTGTTCTGCCGTTTCTTTGTAGATATCCAACATTCTTAAAGTTTCTTCTTGGGCTTCATGATAGGTTTCGTGAAGGGTATGTCCCTCCTGCCACAAAAATTCCGAAGTTCTCAAGAAGGGTCTTGTAGCCTTTTCCCACCGCACAACACTACACCACTGATTGTATAAATAGGGCAGCTCTCTATAGGATTTTAGCCATTTTGCATACATGGAGCAAATAATGGTTTCGGAAGTAGGTCTTACACATAGTCTTTCCGGAAGCTCCTCTTTCCCCCCATGGGTCACCCAAGCTACCTCCGGTGCAAATCCTTCCACGTGTTCCGCTTCTTTTTTCAACAAACTTTCAGGGATCAAAAGAGGAAAATAGCAGTTTTTGTGGCCTGTATCCTTAAATCGTTTGTCCATATATTTTTGAATGTTTTCCCAGATGGCATAGCCATAGGGTTTAATCACCATGAATCCTCTTACAGGAGAATAATCTACCAGATCTGTTTTGAGGATCACATCCGTATACCACTGGGGAAAATCTACCTCCATCGGGGTAATATCTTCAACAAACTGCTTTTCTTTTTTTGACATCTCTCTCTACTCCTTTCATCGATACTTATTTCCTTCAAGATAAATCTTCCATCATAGAATGGACTTTTTGAAACTGTATGCCCATGGATTTCACAATGGGAGATACATAACAAACAAGGTCGCTCAACAGGGAAAAGGTCTATTCTGAAAGTACGATAAATAACAAAGTCTTCCGTTAGAAAATTTAAAGGAATACTTTGTTGAAATACATGACGAAAATTATGACTTATCCACAATCTATAAAAGTACATAATTTCCTATGTGCTATAAAAAAAACCTTTCCTCTCTACGATAGCATATAGAGACGAAAGGTTATATTTCCGCGGTACCACTCTAATTAACCCCCTATGGGATTCCCTTTATCTGGAGATAACGGTCCAGAACCCGTAAGGACTTACTTCATTTTCAGTCCCAAGCTCCAGGGCGGGTTCGAAAAGCTATCGCATACAGAATCTTTCAGCCCAGGGATTCTGCTCTCTGAAAGGATTCGCCAATCTACTGTTCCCTTTCCCAGCCTTTTTCAGTTGAATTTACCTATATATTAACCAATTCATTGCCCTTTGTCAACGGGCAAATCCATAGAAATCATGTCTTTCCTCAAAATGACTGTTTTTCATGCTATATTTAATACTATATTATACAATTCCTATGATATTTGCTACTGCTTGGGCCGCAATTCCCTCTCCCGTCCCCGTAAAGCCAAGACCTTCCGTTGTCGTAGCTTTCACATTGATACAGTCCACATGGACACCCAGGGCTTGGGCAATATTCTCCCGCATTTTCAAGATGTAGGGAGCCATTTTGGGTTTCTGGGCGATAATGGTAGCATCCACATTGCCCACTCGATATCCTTTTTCCTTGATCATACGATGGACCTCCATCAACAATTCTATGCTGGAAGCCCCTCTATATCGCTCGTCATTATCAGGAAAATGCTTCCCTATGTCGCCAAGGGCCGCAGCGCCCAATAGGGCATCTTTAATGGCATGGAGCAGCACGTCAGCATCAGAATGTCCCAAAAGGCCTTTTTCATAAGGAATCTCTACACCTCCGATGATTAATTTTCTTCCGTCCACTAACCTGTGTACATCATATCCGTGCCCTATTCTCAACACCGTTCCTTCTCCCCTTCCCCGGCTTAATTTTTCCCTTTTGCAATCCAACATTGCCTCGGCAACCATCAAATCCTCCGGTGTAGTAATCTTAATATTCCCGTAATCTCCTTCCACCATTTTTACCTTGATGCCCATATGCTCCACCAGCATTGCATCGTCTGTTCCTAAAATTTTTTGGTCAATGGCAAAATCATGGGCTTTTCGAATGACATCCCTTTGAAAAGCCTGGGGTGTTTGTGTGATCCAGACATCCTCCCTTTTCGGTGTGTAGCACACAAACCGGTTCTCTCCCATCATTTTCACCGTTTCTTTTACTGGCACTCCTGCAGAAACTGCCCCATAAATCTTCGCTTCTTCTATGCATTGTTGAATCATCTGTTCCGTAACAAAAGGCCTGGCACCATCATGAATTAACACAATTTCCGTTTCTTCTTCCATGGCCTGAAGTCCCAGATAAGCCGACTCCTGTCTTTCTTTCCCACCCTTTACCACTTTCTTTACTTTTTTATACGGGTATATCTCCAAGATATTTTTTCTGCACAGTTCCTGTTCTTCTTCGTGGACAACCAATATAATCTCATGGATCAGAGGACTTCTTTCAAAAGCACCAAGGGTATGGGCAAGGACAGGTTTATCCTTTAATATCAAATATTGTTTATTCAAGGATGCTTTCATCCTCTTGCCTTGTCCGGCTGCTAAAATAATGGCGGTATTCATATCTTGCAAATGCTCCTTTACCATAAACTCAGCCCAGCATTTGCTGGGCCTATATTGATCATCAACAACATTATGCCGTTTTATCTGCCATTGACTTCGGTTTCGCAAAAATCATCCTGCCCGCTGCTGTCTGAAGGACACTGGTTACCAATACACCCATCGTTTCACCAATATGCTTTCTTCCGCCTTCCACCACGATCATCGTACCATCATCTAAATAAGCAACACCTTGCCCTGATTCTTTTCCTTCCTTGATTACTTGGACAATCATTTCCTCTCCGGGCAGTACCACAGGTTTTACTGCATTGGCCAATTCATTAATATTCAATACGGGAACTCCTTGCAATTCTGCTACCTTATTCAAATTATAATCATTGGTCACCACTTTTCCATTCATGTATTGGGCAAGTTTTAAAAGCTTTATATCTACCTCAGCCACATCCTCAAAATCCTTATCTACAATTTCAACTTGAACATTCAATTCCTTTTGAATCCTATTTAAAATATCCAAGCCTCTTCTTCCTCGGTTTCGCTTTAGACTGTCAGAAGAATCGGCTATATGTCTAAGTTCTTCCAGCACAAATTCCGGGATGACAATAGTGCCCTCCACAAAACCCGTTTGTGTAATATCGGCAATTCTACCATCAATAATCACACTGGTATCCAAAATCTTTGGGGGACTCTTATACTCCGGCTTTACCGGCACCTTCTCCTTGGATGCTGTGCTTTTCTTAAATAACGCAGCCAAATTACTCAGATCATCTCTCTTCTTTGTAGCGATACTCACACCCAGATATCCCAAAAAAATGTATAATAAGATAGACAAAATCATTCCTAAAAATGGTATAGGTATGCCTAATAAAAGTTGGCTTATCAAATAGGCGATGAACAAGCCAATAATCAATCCCATCGACCCAATGACAATATCTGTCGTTGGAATTTTTTGCAGTTCTCCTTCCACCCAATTGGCTGAATTCAAGCCCTTCTCCATCAGCCATGGAGTAATAATAAAAAATATAATTCCGCCGGCAACGGCACCTATGCCATTGATGACCAACACCGTAATCGGTGTGATTTCAGGTACCTCTACAAATCGCTGCATTTCAACTAATTTCGTAAGAAGCATTGCAACCGCATAACCCGCCGAAGCCCCTGCCAAGGTCAACGCTCCACGAATAATTTTATTGAACATGCTTTTTCACCTCCTATCCAAAAATTATAACCATGGTATCTTTATTTTATAACTAAACTATATAGGTTTTCAATAGGATTTGTATTTTTTGGTAATTTTGCCTCATCATTTACACTTATACCCGCCGCTTTTCCAAAGGAACACTTTTTTCATTAAAAATAAAAAATTATGGTTCAAGCTGATACAAAAAGTAAAGCGCCCTTGGGACGCTCCATCTATATTCAGCTTATTGAACCGCCTCATTGATCAAGGCTTCTGCCATCTTTTCCTCGATACCCCTTGCCAATACTAATTCACTAATCAATATTTGCTTTGCATTGTTCAGCATTTTCTTTTCACCGGTGGAGAGACCTTTTTCTTTATCACGAAGCATCAAATTCCTGACTACAGCTGCAACTTCATAAATGTCTCCACTCTTAATCTTATCCAAATTTGCTCTATATCGTCTGTTCCAATTCTTCGGCATCTTCGTTGTATCATCATTTAATACGGCTATTACCTGTTCCACTTCATCCATGGATATGATATCCCTTAATCCGATATCCTCTACATTATCAAGGGGAATCATCACCTTCATGTCACCCAAAGGCATTTTCATAATGTAGTATTTACGTTTTTTCCCCAGAATTTCCTTTTCTTCGATGGCTTCAATGATTCCGGCTCCATGCATAGGATAAACAACCTTATCGCCAATATTAAACATGCAGCAAAACCTCCCAAATTATACATTGCCTCATATTAAGTATACAAAAATCAGGAAGTTTTGTCAAGAAACAGATATTTTATCATATGACTTAATACTTGTCAATCTCATTCATTTTTATTCAGCTTTTTTATTTACTTTTTCTTTGCTTATCCATCTGATTTTTTATCTTTATTAAAATTTTTTAATCCTATTCTCTCTATGGATATTATTTCAAACAGGCCTTCATCATGTTTCTCCTTTCCATTTTAAATATTCTATGGTAAAATAAACTAGAAAACAGAATCTCATTCCCAACCTGTCCCATTGAGGTGATTATAAAATGAAGGATGCTGTCTGCCATAAATTTCAGCAGGAAGTTTCAAACGTTTTGGTTCGTCACAAAAGTATATTGGATATCATAACCAAATATCAAGAAAGCTGCGCCAAAGTCAATCGTGCAATCATAAAATCCGTTACTGCCTGCGGATGTATTCGCATAGATGCAAAAAAGCAAGACATTCCCGACCATATTTCCTTCGAAGAGTTAAGTGATTATATGTCGAATCATATTGCAGGGGAATTATGCGATATCTGTAGAGATAAAGTGGAAAAAGAATTGGGAAATCATTTGTTTTATTTGGCGGCCCTTTGCAATGCCTTACATTTGAACTTGCAGGACATTATGCTGGATCAGGTCAAAAGCCTAGAAACCTTAGGAAAGTACAGCCTGTACTAGCATTTCTTCTTTGACTATCCATGGATATAACACTAGAAAACACCAATGTTTATTTCATTGGTGTTTTTATTATCGCAAGTGTCGGTCCATCAAAACCTGTTCTTGCACTCTTCTTAAGCCTTCTTTAATTGTTCGGGCACGGATCTCTCCGATCCCTTCCACATCATCCAATTCTTCAATGGAAGCTTTCAATATGCGCTGAAAATCGTTAAAATGGGCCACAACATTCTGAATGACCGACATGGGCAAGCGGGGGATTTTGCTTAACATTCTGTAACCCCTTGGAGAGACCGGTGTATCCAGCAGGGCATTCAATCCCCCGCTGTATCCTAAGATCTTTCCGATATTGGATAAATCCAACAATTCCTCTGAAGAGAGATTTTTGATTTGTCTTGTAATCCCATTATAGTCCAATCCTTCCCCATGAACCCGATAATCTTCAATGACATACTTGCCGTCTTCCTTGACATTTGCCAGTAATTCTTCCAATTGCATGCTCACAAGGCGCCCTTCATTTCCTAGCTCCGTTATATATTTATCAATCTCCGTAACAATCCGCATGACCATTTCCGTCCTCTGCAAGACAGTAGCTACGTCATAAATGGTTACCAAATCTTCAAATTCTAAAGCACTAAGGCTTGTCATCGCTTGATCCAGGACTTTTTTATATTTTTCTAACGTTTGAATCGCCTGGTTCGCCTTTGTTAGGACCTTATTGGTATCCTGCAGAATATATTTTGAATATCCCTTATAGATGGTAATAATGTTTCGCCTTTGAGATATGGAAATCACCATCTGTCCCGTCTGCCTTGCCACCCGTTCTGCTGTCCTGTGCCTTATACCGGTCTCTGAAGATGGTATGGATGGATCCGGAATCAACTGGGTATTTGCATATAGAATCCGCTTGGCATCAGAGCTTAATATAATAGCTCCATCCATCTTGGCCAACTCATAGATATAGGCCGTAGAAAAATCTATATTGATATAAAAACCCCCATCCACTAAGCTCATGACCTCTTCATTGTCCCCAACAACAATCAGCCCTCCTGTTTTCGCCCGCAAAATATTCTCTAAACCTTCCCTCAAAGGCGTGCCAGGAGCTAATAATTTGATGGAACCCATAATTCCCTCTTCTTTGATTCTATCTTCTCGTACCAATGGTTTGCCCTCCCAGTCCTGTGCTGAATGCCCTTTACATTATAATCAATCGTAGAAACCACTTTTGAAAAAAGTTCTCTATTTTCCAATTATACCACTTTTCTTCAATACCTATCACAAATTTTTTCTCTTTTGCAATTCCCTTTATGATCCTATTCCCTTTCCTGATGGAACATGATGGTAATGGCATCCTTCAGGGACTCAGCCCCAATCAATTGAATCCCATCATACTTTTGCATTTTTTCCACATTTTTTTTAGGCATGATGCATTTCTTAAAACCCATTTTTGCAGCCTCCTTGATCATTTTTTCAGCATGGGAAACAGGTCTTAGTTCTCCCGTCAAACTGATTTCTCCTATGGCTGCCGTAGTGGTAGCAGCAATTGGCAAGCCCTTCATGCTTGAATAGATAGCCAAAGCTACCCCTAAATCAGAAGAGGTTCCTTCTAGCTTTAATCCTCCCACCACATTTACATACACATCCTGATGGATTAAAGGAAGTCCTAACTTTTTTTCCAGTACAGCAAGAATAAGATTTAACCGATTCAGGTCAATTCCGATGGCCGTTCTCCGGGCGAATCCCAAGTTTGTAGGTGCCGCCAGAGCCTGAATCTCTACCAGCAAAGGTCTTGTCCCCTCCAGACTGCAAACAGCAATGGCTCCATCGATATGGGGATTCAGGCCTTCCAAAAATATGGCTGATGGATTCCCCACTTCAGCCAATCCTTCTTCCTTCATCTCAAAAACACCCACTTCACTGGTTGTCCCAAAACGATTCTTCATAGCACGAATCACCCTGAATTCTGCCGTTCGCTCACCGGTGAAGTGAAGCACCGTATCTACTAGATGCTCCAAAATTCGCGGTCCTGCCAACTCTCCCGTTTTGGTCACATGGGCTACAATGAAAATAGGAATATCTTTTGTCTTCCCGATTCTCATAAGATTGTTGGCGCATTCCCTTACCTGAGATACACTGCCTGGCGCCGAAGTTAAATCCGGCTTGAATAGGGTCTGGATCGAATCAACTACGATAAATACAGGATTGAGTTCATCGATATAAGCTTCAATAACGTCTACATTGGTTTCCGAGACAACCAACAGTCGTTCTGAAACTGCATGGAGTCTTTCTGCCCTCATTTTGATTTGCTCCTCCGACTCCTCGCCGGAAACATACAACACAATCCCGTACTGATCTGCCAGTTTACTGCTTGCCTGCAAAATCAGGGTAGACTTACCAATTCCCGGCTCGCCGGAAATCAGGGTTAAAGAACCTTTTACCAGTCCTCCTCCTAAAACACGATTTAATTCTCCTATACGAGTATCTAATCGAGAATAGATTCCTGACTGAATTGTTTTGAGAGATTGGGGTCTGACGGAACTGGTAAGGGTAGGAGATTTTTTGTATGGTTGTTCGGGGCTTTTCAACTCTTCCACCAGAGAATTCCATGCCCCGCACACACACTGTCCCATCCATTTTGGACTTTCATATCCGCAGGACTGACAGACAAAAACAGTTTTATTCTTTTTCGCCATTTTTTCCTCCTGTTTTTCCGTCCTTTTCCTTTGAAATTATGCTATCTATATTATGATTTTATACCTTTGATATTTTTTCGTCAATGTCATAAGAAATTTCCTTTTACATGAAAAGCCTTGCAGAAAAATCTCAAGCCATAAAATTTTTCTTTATATCTCATCTTTCAATATAATACAAGGGGCCTGCATCGGCCCCCTATGTTGATACCCTTACTTCCTTTTAAAGACAATCTCTCCATTTTCCACATCCACAAGGATATCGTCATTTTTCGTGATTCTTCCCTTCAGCATTTCCTCAGACAATTGATCTTCTACCATCTTCGTAATCGCCCGTTTCAACGGCCTTGCTCCGTAAGCCTGATCAAATCCCTTTTCAGCCAATAGCTTTCTCGCCTTTTCAGATACCTCTATAGAAATATTTATTTCTCTCATTCTCTTGGATAAATCTCTGATCATCAGCTCAACAATCTGTTGAATATGTTCTTCCTCAAGGGCATGGAAGACAATAATCTCATCGATTCTGTTTAAAAATTCCGGTCTAAAGGTTCTCTTTAGTTCACCCATAACATTTTCCTTCATCTTTTCATAGGCATCTTTCTTTTCATTTTCTGTATTTCCTGTGAATCCTAAGGTTGTTTGCTTCTTGATGGTATGGGCGCCCACGTTGGAAGTCATAATCACAACGGTGTGCTTGAAATCTACCGTTCTGCCCTTGGCATCGGTCAACCTTCCGTCATCCAGAATCTGAAGCAGGATATTGAACACATCGGGATGAGCCTTTTCAATCTCATCAAACAGGATGACAGAATAGGGCTTTCTTCTGACCTTCTCTGTCAACTGTCCTCCCTCATCATATCCTACATAACCTGGAGGAGATCCCACCAACCTTGAAACCGTATGTTTTTCCATATACTCCGACATATCAATACGAATCATGGCTTCCTCATCACCAAAGAGAGCCTCAGCTAGGGCTTTCGATAACTCTGTCTTCCCAACACCTGTAGGTCCCAAGAAAATAAAAGAACCAATGGGCCGCTTCGGATCTTTTAGACCAACTCTTGCCCTGCGGACAGCCTTTGCAACAGCATTCACAGCTTCTTCCTGCCCAATAACCCGCTGATGAAGGATTTTTTCAATGTTTAAAAGTCTTTCAGATTCTTCCTGGGCTAACTTGCTCACAGGAATTCCCGTCCATCCCGATACAATTTGAGCGACCTCATCTTCCCCTACCGTGGCTTGATCTGTTTGTTCTACCCTCCAATTGTTCTTTCTGTTGGCCAACTCATCCTTGATCTTTTTCTCCTCATCCCTGATTTTCGCTGCCTTCTCAAAATCTTGAGCGCTAATGGCCTCCTCCTTCTCTTTTAACAATTCTTCCAGCTTTTCCTCTAAATCTTTTAATTCCGGCGGTTGGGTTACCATCTGCAATCTTACCCTGGATGCAGCTTCGTCGATCAAATCTACCGCCTTATCGGGCAAGAATCGATCGGTAATATACCGATGGGATAACTCAGCGGCGGCCTTTAGCGCTTCATCAGTAATCTTTACACGATGATGGGCCTCATATTTATCCCTCAATCCCTTTAGAATCTGCATGGTTTCCTCCACTGTAGGCTCTTCTACAATGATAGGCTGGAACCTTCTCTCCAAAGCAGGATCTTTTTCCACATGCTTTCTATATTCATCTAGGGTAGTGGCTCCGATCGCCTGCAATTCTCCCCTTGCCAATGCAGGTTTTAGAATATTGGAAGCATCAATGGCCCCTTCTGCGGCCCCTGCGCCGATCATGGTGTGCATTTCATCAATGAACAGGATCACATTTCCTGCTTTTCTCAACTCCTCCATAACCTTTTTCAGCCTATCTTCAAATTCTCCTCTGTATTTGGCACCTGCGACCATGGAAGCCAGATCCAGGGTAACAACCCGCTTGTTTCTAAGAATTTCAGGTATATTGCCTTCTACAATCCTTTGGGCCAACCCTTCGGCAATGGCCGTCTTGCCCACACCAGGCTCGCCGATGAGGCAAGGATTATTTTTTGTTCTCCTGCTAAGAATCTGAACAACCCTTTCAATTTCCTTTTCTCTTCCGATGACCGGGTCCAGCTTCCCCTCTCTGGCCATTTCCGTTAAATCTCTGCCATATTCATTCAGGGTAGGGGTATTTTTTTTATGATTTGTCGTATAGGTATTGGCCTCCATATCTTTATTAGAAACCGAGTTCCCCAACAGTTTCATAATTTCTTCCCTGGCCTTCGACAGGCTTACACCGCTATCCACCAGTATTTTGGCAGCAATGCCTTCTCCTTCTCTGATTAATCCCAACAGCAAATGCTCTGTTCCAATATAATTATGCCCCAAAGCCCTTGCTTCTGCAAAGCTTAATTCAAACACCCTTTTGGTTCTGGGTGTAAAGCCGAGAAGTTGGGCCCCATCTTCATTTCCAAAGCCAATCATGTCCTCAATCTTTTTCTTCAACTGTTCCGTGCTGATTCCCAAGACCATCAACACCTTTGCCGCAATACCTTCTCCTTCCTTTAGGAGCCCTAACAGCAAGTGTTCTGTGCCTACATAATTATGCCTTAAATTTTGTGCTTCCTCTTGTGCTAATAAAATCGCCTTCTGCGCTCTTTCGGTAAATCTTCCAAACATCGCCATATTGGTAACACCTCCAATAGTTATTTCCTAAAAAATTCATCCATACATGTGTTTTCCTTTCTTAACCCTTTTTTTGAATCTTCTCCCGTATGAGGGCCGCTCTGCGGATATCCCTTTCATGGGCACTCAGAGGTTTTCCTGCTATTTTTTGCAGGTATGCCCCCTGGGACATCACCATGATTTGATTGACCACATCCATAGAAATCCCCTTGATAATTTGGGTATCAATGCCCAGCCTCAAATCCGATAAAAGTTGCATACATTCTTGAGAACTTAAGATTCTTGCATTGGCTAAAACTCCAAAGGACCTGTAGATACGATCTTCCAACTGGATAGGGTTGCTGGACAACAGTGTATTTCTTGCATCCCTTTCTTTTTGTATAATTTGTAATGTCACATCCTTCAGATTGCTAATAATTTCTGCCTCATTTCTACCAAGGGTAAGCTGATTGGAAATCTGAAAGATGTTGCCCAAAAACTCTGTTCCTTCTCCATAAATCCCTCGCACCGCCAATCCAATCTGACCAGCAGCTTGCAGGATTCGGTTGATATATCCTGTCATGGTTAAAGCGGGCAGATGCACCATCACCGAGGCTCGAATCCCCGTTCCTACATTGGTGGGACAAGATGTCAAATAGCCCAACTGCTCATCAAAGGCATACTGAATCCTTTCCTCCAATACATCATCGATTTTATCTGCAAGATCCCAAGCTTCATTCAATTGGAGTCCTGGCAGCAAACATTGAATGCGAATATGATCTTCTTCGTTAATCATAATACTGACAGATTCATCCCGATTCAAAAGAACAGCACTTTTTTCCCATTGCTCTGCCAGATGGGAGCTAATCAGGTATGTTTCTACCAACACTTGCCTTTCCAAGGGGGGCATTTCCTCTAATTCATATAATTTAAATTCATTTTTCAAAGTCGTATTCCCTTCGAGAATCCCGCTGCTGACCTTCTGGATCAGCTCCTTGCTTTTATGCTTCGTCAGGGCGATAGGAAAAGGAAAATCCTCGATGTTTCTCGCCAAACGAATTCTGCTGCTAATAATAATATCACTTTCAGGTCCCATCTGTTCCATCCACCTTGCCATCGCTTTTCACCCCTAATTCAGACTATTCAACTGACTTTCCATTTCACGAATTTGATCCCGCAATACAGCCGCCCGTTCAAACGCTTCTTTTCGGATAGCATCATCCAGCTCACTTTTCAGCCGCTTAATTTCCTTTTTCAGTCTTATGTTGCCTCCAGCCCGTTTTGGTACTTTTCCACTATGCACTTCGCTGCCTTGAACCCGCTTAATCAATGGAAACAATTTTTCGCGAAATGCATTATAGCACTGGGCACAACCTAGCCTTCCCAACTGCTTAAACTTACCGTAGGTCATTCCGCATTGGTCACACTTAGTTGTCTTGATATAATCTACTTTGATCGGAGAATCTTGAATGGAGTCCAACAGCCCTGTCAGGAAATTGTTGATGGAAAAGGAAGTATCAAAGGGCATTTCTTCACTTTGCTTGGCGCACTGTTCACAGAGATGAAGCTCTGTTTTCTTATCATTCAATATTTTGGTCACATGGACCGTGGCAGTTCTTTTATTGCAATTTTCACATAACATTTTATTCCCTCCCATCAAAGATAAAGACTGCTGCCAGCATATTTTTAAATATGTTGGCCCGAACCTGATCCTTCATATTTACCGGAATGTTGATGCTCCGGTCATTTACAGCAGCAGCCATGAGCCTTCCTTCTCTTTCCGAAATCCATTTCTTTTCCACCAATCGACGGATGATTCCTTCTGCTTTTACCCTGCCGATGGCATCTCCAATTTCTTCCATCAATATCTTTAGGTATTGGTTTTTATCCACATTGACCTTTACAATTTTAATGCAGCCTCCCCCACCCCTTCTGCTTTCAATCAGATATCCTTTGTCCACTGTAAATCTCGTCATGAGTACATAATTGATTTGAGACGGCGCACAATGAAAATAATCGGCCAACTCATTTCTTTGAATTTCTATGGCACGGTTGTTTGATTCCTCCAACAATTCCTTAATAAAGGCTTCAATAATATTGCTTAGCCTAGACATAATCATCTCCCCATTTTGACTTTCTTTGACTTTTATTTTAAAAAATTTTCCATTCCTTTTCAAGGATGATTTTTACTTATTTTTGCAAAATATATCTTATTTGTTTAAAATTTCTCTATTTTTCATTTCTCTTTATCTATTTTTACCACTGAACAAAAAAACCAATCATAGGATTGGCTGATTAATTGTGTTTTTTTCTGTGGGCAATGATATGATATTTTTCCCCCTCATGTCCTCCTTTGGGCAATACTTCAAATCCATGATCCCGCAGTATGTCAAGGATATATCCTGCCCGGTGGGATTCGACGGCATCCATGGTGATGATCAATTCATCCTCCGGCCCTACCTTCTTTATAATTTCTAAAAGCCTCCCATTGGCACTAAGCCCCAATTCCCCGTTATAATGAATGAAACGATCACTCATTCTTTTGCCTCCTTTGTCATTTGCTCCTCTTTAGTTTTTGCAACCATCTCCATATTATTCAAGCTTGTTCATGGAAAAATTCATAGACAGACGAAAGGCAAAGCAGCATCACCATCAGGAGCCCTATCTCAAAGGTTTTTCTGCAAAATGCAGATGGAGCCTTTTCGCTCCATCTCCATCACTATTTTTCCGCCTTGGCAGCTTCTATTACTTTTTGGCTCAGATGTTGAGGCATTTCGTCGTATCTTTCAAATCTCATGGTAAAGCTTCCCCTTGCCTGGGTCATGGATCTTAGGTCAATGGCATATTTCAACATTTCTGCTTGGGGTGCTTCCGCAATAACTCTTTGCATGCCGTCACCCAGAGGTTCCATACCTAAAATTCTGCCTCTCCGCTTATTCATGTCTCCCATGATGTCCCCCATATACTCTTCTGGAACAGTGATTTCCACATGCATAATCGGTTCGAGCAATACCGGCTTCGCTGCTTCCATACCCTTTTTAAATGCCAAGGATGCTGCAATCTTGAAAGCCATCTCCGAGGAGTCCACATCATGATAGGATCCATCATACAGGGTAGCTTTTATATTCACTACGGGATATCCTGCCAGGACACCGCATTCTAAGCACTCCCTCAATCCCTTTTCTACCGCAGGTATATATTGTTTTGGCACAGACCCGCCAAAAATTTCTTCTGCAAATACAAAATCTTCTGTAGCAGGCTCAAAGCGTATCTTGACGTCTCCATACTGTCCATGGCCCCCTGACTGTTTCTTATGCTTGCCTTGCACATCGGATTTTCCCTTGATGGTCTCCCGGTAGGGAATCTTTTGATCCACCAATTGCACATCTACACCAAATTTTTGTTTTAGCTTGTTGGTAATCACATTGATATGGATATCTCCCTGTCCGCCGATAAGAGTTTGCTTTGTTTCCGGGTTTCTTACCACTACGAAAGTCGGGTCTTCCTCTGTGAGACGGCTTAATCCTGAACCGATTTTTTCTTCATCACCCTTTGCCTTTGGCTCCACGGCCATAAATAAAGTAGGCTCCGGAAACTCAATCTTGTGATATCGGACAGGATGGTTTTTATCACACAGGGTATCTCCCGTAGACGCATGCTGCAGTTTTGCAATGGCCGCTATATCTCCAGCCACAACTTTGTCCACAGGCACTTGGGTTTTTCCTCTTAATACGAACAAACTTCCTACCTTTTCTACCTCATCCTTCTCAGGGTTATAAACCTCCATATCCCCTTTTAATTCACCGGAAATGACCTTTATCAGAGAAATCTTTCCTACATAGGGGTCCACTACCGTTTTGAATACAAAGGCAGAAAATGGCCCGGAACTGTCGATTTTTCTTTCCACAGATGTGCCGCTCTTTATATCAACCCCTTCGTAGGGCTTCATATCCTTCGGGGAAGGCATATAGTCACTGATCATATTCAGCAGTGTATGAATTCCTATATTATTGACGGCCGAACCTACCAATACAGGCACAACATCTCCCGCCAGCACGCCTTTTCTGAGACCCTCATGGATCTCTTCAAGGGTAAATTCCTCTCCAGCAAAATATTTTTCCATAAGCACTTCATCGCTTTCAGCCACTGACTCGATAAGCATTTCTCTCACGGGACCAATCATGCTGATCATATCATCCGTTAACCCTTTATCTACACATTCTTTGCCGTTGTATTCCCTAGCAATCATATCTACTACATTAATGAAGCCTTTAAAATTATTGGTTTCCCCAAGGGGTATGGCAAATGGTGCAATGGCCTTTCCAAACTTTTCTCTTAAATCGTTCAATATTTTATCAAAATTAACGTTTTCCTTATCCATTTTGTTGATAAAAATGAACTTAGGCATTTTGCGATCACTGGTATATTTCCAAACCTTTTCTGTTCCGACCTCAATCCCTGAAGATGCATCCAGTACAATGATGGCTCCGCCGGCCACCCTTAAGGCACTGTTGACCTCTCCTGCAAAATCAAAATAACCTGGTGTGTCGAGAATATTATATTTATAATCTTTCCATTCAATTGGAATCAGTGATGTGCTAATGGATATCTTTCTTGCAATCTCCTCTTTGTCAAAATCCGATACTGTATTTCCATCCTCTACTCTTCCCAATCTATTGATAACCTTTGTCGTAAACAACATTGCTTCTGTCAAGATCGTCTTACCGCAACCGCCATGACCAATCAATGCTACATTCCTTATTTTATCACTTGGATATCCCTTCATTTAGTTTCCCCCTCGCTTATTGTTGTAATATTTAGACAACTAATATTTATAATATTCTTCACTATTCTGAAAATTCCTTTATTTTTGTTGTGGAAAAGTTAATTTTTTCACCTTTGCCTTTTTCCCACTTTCTTTTTATAGTAAGACACCGCTAAAGTTTGATTGATGCCTTTATGAAGATAATCTTTTTATGCTGCAAATGTTTTGTTGCCAGTTACCGGTCACCAGTACTGGTAGCTGTTAGCTGATAGCTGACGGTTGCTAATCAGCGGCAACGATTTTTTAAAAATGTAACACTTTTCCTAAAATCTTTATGTTATAATTAGTTTGGATATCTTACAAAAATTTTGTAATTGGGGGAGGAAAATAAAATGGCGATTCAGCACAGAACAGAAATTGCCGATCTTCAACCTTATAAACCCGGCAAACCCATTGATGACGTAAAAAGAGAGTATGGTTTAACCCATGTTGTAAAACTGGCATCCAATGAAAATCCTTTAGGTTGTTCCCCAAAGGTCATGGAAGCTATCCGGCAAGCATTGGATAGCCTCAGCCTATATCCCGATGGCAACTGTACAGAGTTAAAAACCGCCTTGGCTGCCAAGTTCGGCTTAAAGCCATCCCAGATTTTGCCCAGTGGCGGATCCGATGAAATGGTGGATATGATTTCAAAGGCCTATGTCAATCCTGGCGATGAAGTCATCGTAGCGGATATCACCTTTCCCAGATATATGGCTACGGCAAAAATGATGGGAGGTACCCCTGTGGTTGTCCCATTAAAGAACTTTACCTATGACTTGGACGCTATGTATCATGCCATCACGGACAAAACAAAACTTATATGGCTATGCAATCCAAACAACCCCACCGGTACCATGTTTGGAGAAAAGGCCCTGATGGAGTTTCTGGACAAAGTACCTCAACACATTATGGTCATCTATGATGAAGCCTATAACGAATATGTAACGAGGAGAGATTATCCTCAAGAAGCCTGTCGTTTGATCGATAAATACCCCAACATCGTGGTTATGAGGACTTTCTCAAAAATCTACGGTTTGGCAGCCCTTCGGGTGGGCTATACCATTGCCCGTGAAGAGATTATCACGACACTGAACAAAATCAGAAACCCTTTTAATGTCAACACCCTGGCACAAAAAGCAGCCATTGCTGCCCTGGCGGATCAAGATTTTATTCAAAAGGCTTATGCCTTAAATAAGCAAGGAAAAGAATATCTTTATCAAGCCTTTGATCAAATGGATATATCCTATGCCCCCTCAGAGGCAAACCACATTTTTTTCAACTGTCGGTATGATGCTCAGGAAATCTTTGAAGAACTGCAAAAAAGAGGTGTCATTATACGCCCCATGTTTGCCACCTATGCAAGGGTATCCATTGGAACCATGGAAGAAAACCAATTGTTCATTGAAACATTGAAGGAAGTTTTCAATATATTGGAGACAAAAAAGGAAGCAGCCTGTACATGCTGCTGTGATTGCAAATAACAAAGAAAAAAGTGGAGTGCCTCTGCATTCCACTTTTTTTCAATGATTATTCTATGATACCGGACATTCTGATCACTTCTAAGCCTCTCTTTTCAAGCTCTCGGATGAAAATATTCAAGCCGATGGAATCACTGGCCATATGTCCTGCCACAATCACATTTCCGATATTTTGCTTTTCTACCTCTTCCCGTACATCGTCGGGAACATGCATACAGATAATCGTTCCCACACCTGCTTCAAAGTATGCCTTGAATACATCGGCTCCCCCATTGGTACCTCCTGCCATGAGCACGGCCACCTTACCGGCATAATCTCCCTCACTGCCTACCCGAATGACAGGTCCTGCCGGGGTATGCCGATATTCATGGATCTCATTCAAGTATTCCATAAGATCTTTCAGCGTAGCCTTCGGATGCCCTTTAATTTTTTCGTTGATATGATTTTGTACAAATTTCTCCGTAATTATATCCGCGGGCAAATGAATATTCATATAGGGCATCTTCAATAATTTTGCCGCAGATCGTACCTTGTCATAGTTTTTCCCATGGGAAGCTCTCTCAAGGATTCCTATCTTCTTCTTCAATGCCTTCTGGGCCTTGTTGATGGGTACCCCAAATTCCACCATTTTGTCGATCTGGACAGCCATCACCTTATGAAAATAAACTTCCTGCTCCCCCGTATGGGGATGATGGCTGATCACCAAATCCATGCCCAGTTCCTTTGCCAGCAAAAGCTCTGGGGTTTCCATATCAATGCCAATTAATACTTTTTTGATGTCATTTCCTTCTACAGAGATTCCGGAATCCCAGGGAATTTCTTGCAGCCCCGCCAGTTCCAAGGCTATGTTCATAATTTCCGTTGTATTCATTTCCACATCGCTCCCAGTACAAAAAAATTTTTATACACATATTTTATTTTATATTTTTTATGATCCTATGGCAATATTGGTTGCTGTGGTTTTCGCTACGCCCATCTACATTATATAATGAGCAACAATTTATGTCAAATATTTTTTATTTTTGCCATGCTATTTTTTCTTTTTTCCATTTCTTCCTACTTTTATACTCATATATCCTCGCCCCTTGGACACTAACTGTTTCATCCTTTCCTTCTCCCTAAACTGCAACCGCACCCATCAAAATCCATAGCCTCAACCCCGGGACAAAAATTCTAATATATTCCTTCTAAGATACGTCCTATCCATAACTATACTTTATCATGCTCAAAAATATTCTTCCTTTCATAGTATAAATTAGATGGCAATACCTCTCCCGGAATATCGATACATGATAATAGGTCACTTGTATTATCACTAAGAAAGGAGACGATTTGATGAGAAACTTTTTTTATTCCCATCCTTTTGCGGTACCATTCCTACCCTTTGGGTACAGGTATGAACCCTATCATTTTATACAAAGCAGCGGCAGTCCCAGTAGTAAAAATATTGCCGTAGCATGTATGCGGGGAGGACCCTTGGCCCCTGATCTGAAGGGTGTAGTTTATTTTAAAGATGTTCCCGGAGGCACGGAAGTTTATGCAAATATCAGCGGCCTTCCTCCTTATCTGCCCGGCGACAAAAACAAGGATCCCATCGGGCCCCACGGCTTTCATATCCATGAAAAGGGCGATTGTACCGTAGGCAATCCAGAAGACCCCTTTCGGGCAGCAGGAGAGCATTGGAACCCTACAAACCAACCCCACGGAAACCATGCAGGCGATTTCCCTGTGTTGTTTTCCAACGACGGCATTGCCAGGATGACATTCTTTACAAATAAATTCAAGGTCCAGGATATTATCGGAAAAGCCGTCATCATTCACCAAAGTCCCGATGACTATAGAACCCAGCCCGCCGGTGATGCAGGCAAACGTCTGGCTTGCGGCATCATTCAGTATTTTTTTGACGGCCTGCCCTTCTGATTTTCCTCCTGCTGTCCAAAGCAGAAAATACTTGATGGTATAGAAGGGCCTTATCTGATCAGATAAGGCCCTTCTATACCATCACTACATTTTTGCATCCATTTTTTTCCGCTATGGCAACCAATTCCTTCATCAATTCCTCCGTGGGCTCCTTCCAAATCTTTGCGCCCTCTCGAACGCCAACAGATCGAAACCAAATCAGCTTGTATCTGATATTGGGATCTAAGGTTGCAATCAATCGGCTGATTTTGTCTACATTTTTTCGGTTATCCAGCAACTCCGGGACAATTACCGTTCTAATTTCATAAAGCTTGTGGATTTCCGCCAAATATCGAATATTTTCAATCACTGGCTCGTTGCCTTTTCCCGTAAGCATCCTATGTTCCTCCCCATCGTAGGATTTCAAATCCACCATGGCCATATCCATGGTAAGGGCCATCTCCTTCATCTGCTGCAGGGGAACAAAGCCATTGGTATCCAGGAAAGCAGTAAGTCCCATCTCCCTGACTCTTTTAAAAATTTCTATGACAAAAGCAGCTTGGAGGGTACATTCTCCTCCCGACAGGGTAACTCCCGAAATAAATCCCCCTACCTTCCTTATATGGTCCATTATTTCTTCCACATCCATTGTTTGCACCTTGGGAGAACTATCATAGGGACATGCTCGGATACAACCGTCACAATCCCTGCATAAATCTTGTTTCCATAGGATCTTTCCTCTCTCCAGCCCTAGGGCGGCGTAGGGGCAAGCTTTTATGCACTCGCCGCAATGGCTGCACCGTCGGATAGTTTCAGGATTATGGCAATAGATACAATCAAAATTGCATCCCTGCAGAAAGATTACCGTCCGATTTCCTGGTCCATCCACAGCACTGAAAGGTAGAATTTTATGGACATACCCTTTAAGCATCATTCTTGATAACCTTTCTTTCCAGAAGTCTTTGGTTTTCTACGGCCTCCAGCCCTAATGCCACCGTGTCCTGCAACACCGGTTCCCCTGCCTTTCGCTTTTTCATCTCTGACTTTTTCACCAAATACCCGGTAACCCTCATCAAATCATTGTCGCCGGAAGAGAAAGCAAACATCCGCATGCCTTTTTCCATGGCTCCCCGGATGATATCCAGAACAAACTCCGGATTGTTTTTTGCCGTGCTTTCAAAAGTAAAAATATCACTGATTCCCGACGGAAAAAGAGGATGAAACTTGGCAGCATAAAGGATATGATCCAGAAGTTCTGGTTCATCTCCTATAGGAATTCTACAACCGGCAGTGGCATCTATATCGGCTGAAATGCCCGATTGAGCATGAAGTAAAAATCTTTGCCCTGTTCCCTGACAATAAAGATTTCTATGCTGATTTACCGCTTCCTCGATTTTTTTCACGATCTGGTAACCTAATTCCTTGGCCTTTTCACTGTGCCCATACCGATCCCTTCGATCCCGGGCATTCAAAAAAAGATTGACACACTCGGCCAATCCGAAGATTCCAAACATAGCCGTAAAACGATCCTTATGGATAAAGCCCTCCTTTGCCAAGAAACTGCTTTCAAAGAAGCCGCTTTCCTCTACCAAAAAACGAATCCTTTCATCCATGATTTCTGTCACCAAGCCTACGGCATGGGGAATATATTGTTTGAAAAAAGTCTCTTGATTTCCTGCTTCTTCTGCAAGTCTTTTTAAATTCAGCCTTACAAGGGTATAACTGCCGCCGCCCACAGGAAGACCATTATAGCAGCTGGCAATCCCGTATTCCTTGCCAAATTCCCTCACAAACATTTCATGGTTGGCAAAATAAGGCTTTGAAACTTCCAGGCCCGTTTGCACCGCCTCCAGGGCAAAATCCTTGGGCGTATCTTTGCTGTATCTTAAAGTCAGATTGGGAACAGCATTTTTTAATTCTCTCTCCGCCTTTAGGATCAGCCTTCCTGCTCGGGAATCATGGGGGCCGATATTGGCATGGACAAAGGAATCGGTCAGCGTCCGATCCATATGGATGAAGAATAATTTGATAATCTTATAAGCCTCCTCTTCATTCACTATAAAGGGTTCCAATAACTGATCCAACACCCCGACAAAGACGGGGAAAGATGTAATGGAAGGGACATGCTTATAGAAAATCAGAAGATGATTCACGGCTTCCCATAAATCTGCAGGAGGATTCAGCTCCAAAAATTTGCTGCCGATTTTCATGAGCCTTTCATAATCGGGCAAAATATATCTTGGCCGATAGGGAGCCTTTCCTTCAAACAAGTCGCAAATCA
Organism: Thermotalea metallivorans; assembly: GCF_001562415.1. Lineage (GTDB taxonomy): Bacteria > Bacillota > Clostridia > Peptostreptococcales > Thermotaleaceae > Thermotalea > Thermotalea metallivorans. The sequence continues at coordinate 86,019 of NZ_LOEE01000046.1, forward strand.
CCCGTTTTTCCATGTAGTCTTTAGCTTCCTTAGAAATATGAAGTACCTCTATACTGTTTTCTGCCTCCCTGGCAAGCTGGAGAACTTTTTGCTGATAGGTTAATCCTTGGTCTTGAACCACGCGGTAGATATTGTTCATAAGATTTTTTCTCTCCCTAAATATTTTCTATTGTGTTTATTATAACACTAGTTTACAAGTTTGCCTAATCAATCTTCCTTCCCTGTAAATAGCATTTAACAGATTCCTTTATTGAAGCATATATTTTGCTATTTTCGAGGGAAGATATGAAACTGTTTTAAATTAATTCTCTATGAAATAGTTGCTAAATCCCCAAAATAGCTTTTGCTGATAGAATATGACTTCCATATTCCATCGTATACCATAGGCACGGAGAATTAGATTTTCTGATCCTTTTTCTTTACTGTATCTAGGATGATGCCTTTAGAGTACCAACTGTCCCACAAAAGAATGCCTGGAAAATCTTTTAAATACTTCATAGCACAGTCAATCATCTCTGATGCCATTTGTAACTTGCTCTTTTCTTAGTATAGAGCTTATATCCTAGAGAGAGACTTAGAATTCTATTTTCCCCTTGAAAGGATAAGGGGATAGACCGAACTTCTTCAACAGAGGTAATAGCTAACATTAGCCAAAGGAAAATATTGAAGCTCCGCTTTTTAAAAAGTGAACGGTATTGCAGTAAATATTGCTCTATAGTTTGAATAAATGAATCTTTGGATATACTAAGCATATCAGACGCCTCCTAGGGTGTTGGTTACACAAAATTAGTATTCCTAGGATTCAGGTGTCTGATTTTGTTATTTTTATCCAATTAATCTTTGATTACTTGTAAAGTGGTGTTATTATAACACGATTCTTTTTGTCTCATAAAGCAGAAAGACTCCCTGGTTTTTGCCAGAGAGTCTTCGCAACCATTTTAATTGCAAGGTGGTTTTGGTTTTTCATCAATTTGATTCGGGAATAACTGCGGGAATGTTGTACAGATCTGCTCAACATTTGCTTCAAGTACAGGAAATCCCGTAGACAATACACAAAGCTGAACGGGCACCACAATTTTCTTCTCACAGGTTACACACAAGGCAATAATCAAATTGGCCCTTACCGTGCCCGTTGCCGGATCCACAAAAATATCCCTTCTGATACTGTTTGTAGCCAGTCTGACCTCGCAGTCTATATTGCAAAATTCTGTGAATCTCGGCAAGAATGCACTGTCAAACACAGAGGGCAAACACAACTCAAAGAAATTTGTCAGTACCAGCGGTGCAGTGGGCGATGCAATAGGTGCAATGGCCTTAAGCGTTACAGCACACTCTTTATCACAGTCATCCGTAAAGATAACATCTATTTCTATTACAACACTTCCTGAAATGGCTATATTTTGTGTCCCGAAGATGGGTGTTCCTTTTCCTTCTTCATCGCACTCCTGTGTATTGACAAACACAAGTTTTTCAGAGGGTGTTCCATCGGGCCCTATCACCCGTACATCCTTACCCGATCCATCCTCTACAAAATCGGCACCGGCCAAAGTTGTACTGGGTGTTGCAACTAAATTTCTGGGGTCATTGATGTTTTCCGGATTAAAGAATTTTCTGCACCGGATATCTGTTACTGCAATAATCCTTGCCCCTCTTCCCAAGGCAGGTGTAAACAATTGGCCTTCTACAGTCCTCAATCCCTGCAAGTTAAACAATGCCGCATCATAAACTTTTTGAACGTAGATAGGCTCCGATACAACCTTTTTCAAATTGCCGTCAAAATGACAGCCCGTGGTCGCTGTGCAGCATCTATCTTCAATAGAAAGATTCAAGTTTGCACTCTTTTTATTGCATGCCATAATTTTCATGCCTCCTCTCTTATATTGGCGGAAATCGGATTGTCCATTCCCACTATCAATATATGGAGGATTTATTTTTTGGTTACTCTTTTCTTATTTTTCCACTTTGCTTATTCTCCAGGGCACCTTGCACATGTTTTATATTTTCATTTTCAATTTGAATCAAGACATAGGGGTAGGTAATGACCTGGGTGACCATAGATCCTTTCTCGGGGGCTGCGACATAAGCCGATACATAGGCCCTATCAGGAGTTTCCATGACCACCTTATCCACTTCCACCCTATATCCTCCCGTAGATCTTTCTCCACCGCTGATCAGAACGTACATATTTTTGCCCAGCCGAGCATAGTGAACTCCCTTTACATGATAATTGGATTCAAACCATTCCTTTAATTGATGATTTTCTTTTATATCCTCGAACATGATTTGCTTATAAGCGATGGTTTTTCCCATGGGCATCTGCTCCACCTCCAACACAATCATAACTCTATGGTTTTTTTGATCCCAAGTTACCTTGGCTCCGAGGGCCTCCGCAATGAATCGTACCGGAACTAAAGTTCTGCCCTTTATCATTTTGGCAGGAACATCTAATTTTATTTTTTCAGGGATCCCCGTAAAATCGAAATTTTTATGGATATAGGCCTCATCCTTTCCCGCAGGAATTTCAATGGCCGTGTACTTGTCTTTCACCCATACGGTAGATGTCTCTTCACTCCAAGCAACTTCCGCCCCTAATCTTTCAAATATCCCCCTTGCCGGCACCAAAACCCGATGATTTTCAAGGATGGGATTCACATCAAATTCCATGGCCTCCCCGTTGATTTGGATTTCAATCCTAGGTTGTTCCAAGGCATATCCTTGTATAAATCCTGCCAAAAGCATAAAAGTCAAAAAAACGCAAAGCAATTTTTTCATATCCTATTCTTCCCCCTTTCCCTATCTGCTCCTCAATCATTAGACGATCAAGACTTTATACATGTTCCGTCAATACTATGCTACTTTTTTTCCTTGATACTTCACGCCCAAACAGCGATTCATATATTGGCTTGCAATTATCATCAAAATGATCATGGCTACTGCCAGAATCCTATGGGCCCAAAAAATATCTGTAGCATCCTTTAATATCCCCATAAATGGAAAGGCAACGGCGGCCGCCACATTAGCCGCCAAACTTTGAAAAGAAAGAAGGGTAGCCCTCTTATCGGAAGGAATATGTTTATTTAAATATTTAGCAGTAACAGGCCTATACAGACCCCTGGCCATCTGCTGCAGTAAAATTGCAAAGACACCTATCCAAAGCTTTATGATACTTAATAAAATAAAGGACAAAATCATCAGTGCCGCTATAAAAGTCAAAGTCCTAGGTTTTGTCAAAGCCATCACGTGATGGCTTCTTCTGGATGTAAAAGCTGCCGTAATATTGAAGATAAAAAAGATAATGCCAAAATATCTTACAGGTATATTTACAGCTTCCATGTAGGGTTGAAAATACCAAAATCCTACACGATAGAATACAAAAAAAATCATGGAAAACAATAGAACGGCCTTAATTTTTTCATGGGTAAAAATATATTGAGCACTCTCTTTCATCTGATCCAGATATTTTTCTCCATAGGGTCCTTTCTTTCCTTCTATGGGCGGTTCTTGAAATCGCAACGCAACAACAACGGTAATCATCATGAAAACAATAGAAATGATCATGGGCAGGAAGATATGAACCTCATATACAAAGCCTGCCACAACCGAGCCCACGGCTTGGGCATATAGGGCAATGCCCCGGGCAAATCCTTCTATCTTCTGATAATTTTCTGTCTTTCCCAATACCTTTAGGGTATCGTATATCAAGGCCCCATCGGCTCCCGATTTTAATGTAGCCCCTAAGCTGAATACAATCTCCGCCAACATGAATACGATAAAGTGTTTTCCCAACATGTATATGGACAAACTTACCGCCCACAGGGCTGCTCCTAAAAGAATGCTGAATTTTCTTCCGAGCTTGTCTGCCAAGGCTCCCGTGGGTACCTCAAATATCACCACCGAAATCGCAGCAACAGATTGCAAAATCATGATCTCCGTAAAGGACAAACCCTTGGCAATTAAAAATAAAACAATAATAGGGCCTAAAATCAGCAATTCATGAAATATGGAATAGATATAATAGTTCCTTATATTTTTTGCATAGTCCATTCTGTCACCTTCCGCAAAATCCTACAAATGTCATTTTTTTATAATTATTCTATATTTTATTTAAAAGATTTCACGACGTCAATAAGAAAATTTCCTCTGCAAAGACAAAAAATCGACATGCAAAGGAATTGCCCCATACAATCCTGCTGACTATCCAATACTTTCTTCCCAAACAAGAAAAGGATCTTTATGATGACAAGATCCTTTTCTTGTTTGGGAAGTTGATTACTTTAATTCTTCTGGCAGTTCCGGCTGATATCCTAGTAAAGTGCAGGCAGATGCGGCGCTAGTAAATGCAGCAAAAGTAAGCAGCGTGATAGAAAGTTGCAATAATCTTCTTAGCATACTCTCCCCCCCCTTTTCATTTGTATTATATTGAGCAATTCATCTGACCCTTTCCAGAAAGCATATCCTAACTTTGTTATGGAAAAACTCTGGAATAGCAATCCCAAGGAAGATGCCAAGATAATCATGTTTCCTTTATGAACGGTCTTAAAATATAGTAATATTGAGGTACTCCAGATGCACAACAGTATCAGGGAATATTTTTTTAACCTATATCTTTTGTTTGGGTCCGTTATAGGTTTTGCTGGGGTGTCCGCTGGTGCATACTTGGCCACAGCCCAGAAAGAAAAGAGCATTGTAGAAATTGCAATCGGCATTACGTATTGGTAATCAAGGGAAATAAATTTTGAAATAAAAGCTAAGACGTTTACTGAAATTACGCTGTATAATTCACAATTTAGGGGACTGGAACAATGGGCCCCCCCTGAAAATGACCTGAAGACGGAAAATGTAATGATAATCATAAGCGCGGGCCAAAATATGTCGAATATCCACGCAAAGCCAAGGGTCAATGTATAGCCAATGATAGACTGCAACAGCACTGTTAAAGAATATTTCAGAATCGCTTCCTGTTTTTTTTCTATGTTTAAATGTTTTTTATACATTCCCAGTATAAGATCAATTAATCTTTCTATTTTCATTCTCCTCCTTCGTTTGTATTTTCCCATATAGGGTTTATGGTTATATTATAAATCAAAGGTAATGTTGAAATTTGTAGAATCTTGTAACTATTTTCTTTTTTATATGAAATTGAGACTTTAGTCTTAGCTTGTTGGATTTATATTACATTTAAAAAGAATTGGCTCCACAAGGCAATCTTGTAGCTAATTTGTGGAGCCTTATTGTATGTTTACTTCAGCATATCCAGTAAAAATTTCTGCAAAAAGTTGTATAAATAATAAGGATTGTAGTATATTATTGCAAAAACAAACTCCTCAAAATTTCAATTCTGATTCCTCTCCTTTACAAGATAAGTCCTCAGACAGCTAAAGAGACTTCATGGGGGTTTTGGCAACATGAAGTTTAGTCTTGCGCTATCTCCTCTATCTCACCAAAAAACGTCCTTACATCCTCCATGATTGACTGGGCTGCAATACTTCTTAAAGCCAAATGGCCCCCTTGCTCATAAAATTTTAATTTCTTTTTTTCAGTATCGGCTTTTTTATATATATAATTGGCACTATCACTTCTTACGGTATCATCATCTATTGTCTGTATCACCAATAAAGGGCATTTTATATTTTTGATGATTGGCTTTGTTTTGAGAAGCAGCGACTTGAATTGAAAAAGTGCTGCCAACGGAATATTTCTCGATGCCTTCAAATATCTTCTGATATTTCTATAATCTCTTTTTTTGAAGCCGTTTATAATGTTTAGGCATATTCTTTTCAAATTCCAATAATAAATAGGCGAATTGATTGTCACAAGACCATGAATTTTATATTTGATCCCCAGATTCATGGCAATCAAACCACCCATGGAAAATCCTATGACAAATACACGGTCACAGGAAGATATCAGCTGAAGTAGCCCCTCTTCTGCAGAAGTTAACCAATCGTCATAAGTAACTTCCCTTAAATCCTTTTTTCTTCCCGTATGTCCTTTTAAAGTGGGACATATGACTTGATATCCCCTTTCCTGCAGATATGCGGCCAAAGGACTCACTTCATGAACACTCCCGCCGAAGCCGTGAATAATAAGGCATCCATTATTTTTTCCCAACTTTCATTTCCCCTTTTTTCACATAATGTCTTTCATAATATCATTCTACAGTAAATACAATATTATCCAACATATGCAGTTGTCAAGCCCATGGAGGAATTGCATCGCCAAACCCCCATTTATGCCGAATATATGGAAAAAGACAGGATTTTATATAGCCCTGTCTTTTTTTCTCCCCCTCATCGGCATTCTTATATATCATCAAGGGAATCAATGGTTTATCCGCATTTAGAAAATCCACAGCTACGGCAGATCATGCAACCCCCTTCATGTTCTACCTTGGATCCGCATTCTGGACAATCATTCTCTCTTTTTTCCATGGCAACGGATACTTCTTGGTGATATTCACTCTGACACATCTCTGCCATGGAACATAAGGAACAGTTGCTGGCACAGCGATCGATCGTCTCCTCTTCTATTTCCAATGCCATGTCTTGCACATTGGGTTCTGTTGATTTTACATGCATATTTAATACTTTCTCCAAGGTTCTGCCGATGGCATCGGGGCAAGATAATACCTTGATATCCTTGTTTCCTTTCCCTCTTTGGGTCAGGGTTGAATGGCACCGGATGCCTCGCAGTTGTTCAATAATAGCTTCCACGCTTACTCCGGCCCGCAATGCAATAGATACAATACGACTGGTTGCCTCGCTTTGACTCGGACAACCACCGGCCCTTCCCAGATTCGTGATCACCTCGCAGATTCCTTCATCATCATAGTTTGCAGTAATATATAGATTTCCGCATCCGATCCTTACCTTTTCTGTCAATCCCCTTGTAATCTCCGGCCTCGGTCTCGGCGTAATCTGCGATTTTGCAGCTGCTGGGGTGACCGCTTCCTCCCTTTCTTCTTTTTCCTTTACAGGCCCGATATTCAATACTTGACCTTCCCTGCTGCCGTCACGATAGATAGTTACGCCCTTGCAACCGAGGGCATAGGCCAAAGTATACACTTCTTCCACGTCTTCCCTTGTAGCATCATGACGGAAATTCACGGTTTTGGATACAGCATTGTCCACATATTTTTGGAAGGCCGCTTGCATTCGGATATGCCATACCGGTGAAACATCATGGGCTGTCACAAATATCTTTCGAATATGCTCCGGTATTTCCGGTATGTGGGCCACACCCCCTCTTTCAGCCACCTTTTCCATGAGCGTCTTTGAATAAAGGCCTTCCTTCTTTATCGTTTCTTCGAATAAAGGATGAGTCTCCACCAACTTATCATTATCCATGACATTCCGGAAATAGGAAATAGCAAAAAGGGGCTCTATGCCGCTGGAAGTTCCGGCAATAATGCTGATTGTTCCCGTAGGGGCAATTGTTGTCGTCGTTGCATTTCTCAGTTTTATGCCCTTCTTTTCATAGATGCTGCCTTTATAATAAGGGAATACACCCCTTTCCTCTGCCAATCTCATGGACATTTCCTTGGACTTTTGATCAATAAATTTCATAATCTCCTCTGCCAGTCTTACGCCTTCTTCAGAGTCATAGGAAATACCTAATTGGATTAACATATCTGCAAAACCCATAACGCCTAAGCCAATCTTCCTCGTTCCTTTTGTCATCTCTTCAATGGCTTGCAGCGGATAATTGTTCACATCGATTACATTATCCAAAAAGTGTACTGCCAAGTAAACCACTTCTTGTAATTTATCATAATCTATATATTTTTTCCCGCCATCGTCCTTGATCATTCTGGCAAGATTAATAGACCCCAGATTGCAGGATTCATAAGGAAGCAGCGGTTGCTCCCCACAGTTGTGGACAATGATACCATTTCCTATAAGAGAATGTGTAATCTCTTCTGAAATATCATATACTTCCGCTTCTTCACTTTCTCTAATGAATTTTACCTTACTTGTATATTTTGTATTTTTTCTAGAAGCACTATTGATTTGTTCTAATTTTTCATTCTTCCTTTCATGTAATAGTTTAAAGATTATATGTTTAAAGCTGCAAATATCATTTCCATTTATAATCAATTCGTAACAAGGTGTAGAATCATATTGTCTTTCTCCTCCGTTTTGTGTTACATAAATAAAATTTGAAGTTTCTTCCTTTGTTCTATCGTAGATGTTGGAGAATATACCGAAATTTAATAACAGCAATTGTACATCTTGTAAAAGTTCTAAAGAACTTGAACTAATGCGAATGTCCCTGTGATTTTCATCTACATAATTTATTGTTCCGTCTGAGCTGAAAAGTCCGTTTATATAAGCTGCTACAGTTTTTTCTGAAGCCGTAAATATTGATTTAGGAACCCTTTTTTCATGGACTCGTTTTGCTTCAAAGCCAAAAGATTTGATTAACTCTACAAACTCTTTTCTCTTAAACAACAATTGCCATGTTCCATTTTCTCCCTCATTGACAATCCCTTCCCCTGCGCCAAATTTCTCTGCAATTTGCTGCATTCTTTCCATGATATATTTCTCATCGGATGAAAAAAACATTCCCACTACTTTTTCATCGACCGTTAACCACCCGTTTCCCGTAAACCATCCCAAAAATAGCCCCAGTTCTTCGCCAATATCATCGGATACGGCCCAATTTCCTGCTCCCGACTGAACGAATACTTCATCTTCTACACTTAATTTTTCAGCTTCTATCCATCCCTTCACTGTTAAAATCTTATGTTCCGGTGTTACTTTGATCTTCTGTCCATTATCCAAACAAATTTCTATCGTTTTTTTTGTCCCCGTTTTGAAAACCCTTGCTTTTCTTAGTGTAACGCCATTTTCATAATATTCTCTTCTATGATGAATCATCTTTCCATTGATTGCTCTATTATCCGTAAGAATGTCAATTTCTCCATCTTTATATTTATCAAATACATCCTTGATCTTTTCAAGCCCATTTATTGTTGAAATATAGGTGTCGCCATGAAGACACGGATTCGTACTCTCTATTTCCCCTATGGCCGGCGTAGGATTGTCTCTGTTTAATCGGTCTAAGAATATAATCCCCGGCTCTCCGTTGGTCCACGCCATATCGACAATCATATCAAAAACTTTTCTTCCATTGATTCGGCCTGCAATCTTTTTTGTATGGGGATCTACCAAATCATATTCCGTTCCATTCTTTACAGCTTCCATAAAAGCCTCTGTAATCCCTACACTAATATTAAAATTTGTAATCTCGTCGTTATCCTTTTTGCACTGGATGAATTCCAATATATCGGGATGATCTACCCGTAAGATTCCCATGTTGGCTCCTCTGCGCGTACCACCTTGTTTCACTGCTTCTGTAGCTGCATTAAAAACCTTCATAAAACTGACAGGTCCGGAAGCCACCCCGCCTGTTGAGGCAACCGTCGATCCCTTCGGCCTCAATCTAGAAAAACTAAAGCCTGTCCCTCCACCGGATTTATGTATAATTGCGGCATTTTTGATAGCATCAAAAATGCCTTCCATGGTATCCTCTACGGGCAGTACAAAACATGCAGAAAGTTGCCCTAATTCTCTTCCTGCATTCATCAGTGTTGGAGAGTTTGGCAAAAACTCCAGATTGGTCATCATATTGTAGAATTTATCCTCTAAAGTCTGAAGGTCGGCATTGGGATTATATATCCTATCTGCCTTTGCAACATGTCTTGCTACCCTTCGAAACATCTCTTCTACCGTTTCTATCACTTCGCCTTTTTCATTCTTTGCCAGATATCGTCTTTCAAGAACCTTTAAGGCATTCTCTGAAATCTGCATAATCCTACCTCCTATAACTACATTTGGTATAGCTGCCAAAGTTGGTGTACTAAATATTGTATCATCTGACCATAGGAATGTCAAAACAATATTTGGTTATTCCATGGCATCAAAAAGAGCTATCAGGGGAAATCACGTCTTATTTATGCCCCTATGCTTTGATAAATAATCAATTTTCCTCAAAAAATAGGAAAAGCTCCCCATTCATTTCTTCGAGAAGCTTTTCGTGCTATTATCTACGATTTTTTAAGAATTTTTAATATTTCCCTGATTGTATCATTTACATATTCGCCTTTTCTGTATTTTCGCTTCGCCACAATAATTTCTACCTGCTTGCCCTTTGCCACAACGTCTTTTACCACTTGAGGCTGTTCTATAAAAACACCAATCTCCTGAAAATTCTCATCCATAAATACAAACGTAGGAATTTTCGGTTTTCCATTCACGGCATAGTTTTCCATATATGCCTCATTGCCTTCCCGAGAAACAATACGAATTACAATTTTATCATTGATATCCGCCATTTTTTGGAGGGCTGGTACATTGATCATACAGTCTGGGCACCATATTTCTCCAAAAACCAATACATGGATGATTCGGTCAATAGTTTTAATTTCTTGCACCAGTTCCTCATCAACTTCAATCTGGTGATAGATTTCTAAAGTTTTTTCTTTATGTGTATCCTTATCTCTGTTTACAAATTCCTCAAATGAAATTCCCTTCTCAAAGAGTGCTTTCATACCCAGCAAATCCCCCCTTCATTCTTGCTTATCCTATAGGGCCCAGACTTTTGAGAAAATAGATTCAGCCTGTGTTGTCCACTTTTCATAACGTGAAAACCTATTCTATATCTATATATATGATATCCTATGTCTCTTTAGACGTGCAATAGATTTTTATGGTTTCTATGTCATTTGGAATATTTTACATCTCTTAAGAATAACAAATCTGCACTTATTATCTTGTTAAACGATATATGGCCTTTGCATATACTTCCAAAGCAATATATAAATCCTCCAGCACAATGTATTCATTGGGCTGATGCTCGGTTTTTTCTCTTCCCGGCAGAATTGCGCCAAAGGCAACACAATTATCAATTGCCCTTGCATAGGTGGCTCCCCCTGAAGATATGGGCTGAGATAGGGTATCCCTTGTTACCTCCTGATATACTTCCATCAATGTCTGAATTAAAAAATGATTTTTTGGAATATAAATTGGTTTTAGCCAATCGTATTCCTTATAAGCTAGACCGTATTTGCCAGCTACGGCACTTAGCTTTGATACAATTTCCTCTTTGGTTACTGTCACCGGAATTCGAATATCAATAGATAGGGTCTCTTTCTCCCCTAAGTTGATTTTACCTACATTAAATTTAAGCTTTCCGGAATCCTCATCTTCACAGGAACCAAAAATTCGTGTAGCAAAGGGATCTTCTTTAATTTCATTGGCAATAAATTCAATGGTCTTTGATGTAATGCCTATTTCCTTTAAGGCAATGGCTAATCGATTGATGGCATTCACCCCTTTTTCAGCAGCTTGGGCATGCATTGATTTTCCTAATACCTTTACCCCTGAAACAGTTTCCTCAAATTCATAGCCAAGTTCCAACAACTTATCCTTTAAAGCCTCCTGTTTTTCTCCTGTATACACAATGTTATCCGGCACGGCATTGAAAGAATTTCCACCTTCCAGCACAAGGTCTGTCTCATTCTTGCTTTCAAGCAAAAGTTGCAGCAACCCTTTTTCTGCATAGATTAAAGGAAAAGTGGAATCAGGTGTAAATCCCATGGAAGGCTTCTCCTCTTTTTCCATATACTTTTTCATGTCTCTCCATAATGACTCTTCATCGGTTCCAAAAATAAATCGGAGTCTTTTATGAAATGGAACCTCCAAATCCATCAGTGCCTTCGCAGCATATACAGCCGCAAGGGTTGGTCCTTTATCATCCTGTGTCCCCCTGCCGTACAGTTTGCCATCTTTTATGACCGGCTCAAAAGGATTATTTTCCCAATCATCCAAGCTTCCGGCCGGTACCACATCTAAATGGCCCAATACCCCTACTAACTCTTTACCTTGGCCGATTTCAGCATATCCATAATATCCTTCTGGATCATAATATGTACGAAATCCTAATCCTTCACAGATTTCCAAGGTTTTTCTCAGCACTCTGTCAATAGCTTCACCAAAAGGATATTGTTCAGAAGGTTCAGCGATAACGCTTGGAATTCTTATCAACTCCTGGATCCCTTGGATCAATTGTGGCTGAAGCACTTCCAGTTTTTCTTTCAGGGCTTTATCTATCAACATGTCCACATCACCGTCTTTCCTAAGTATTTGTAGTCCGCAGCTAACTTACAATCACTATTTAGGATTTGCAAATTATAGGTATTTGATAATGGCGGAAAAAAATTTTCTCTATCAAACAATTTCATAAGAAACATATTTGTTATCACTTCAATTATAACATTACACCTATACTTGAAAAACAAAAAACCCAAGAGCAATTTTGCTCTTGAGTCCTTTTGGATATCCAGCAACGACCTACTCTCCCAAGGCGTCTCCACCTCAGTACCATCAGCGCTGAAGGGCTTAACTTCTGTGTTCGGTATGGGAACAGGTGTATCCCCTTCGCCATTGTCACTGGATGTGTGTGGCTTCGCCACAGTTGCCAGTTTTTTCTGGCAACGAATGTACCTTCAAAACTAAACAATGCAAAGAGAATCTTTTGCTGCTAACCCCTAAGGGCTAACAATAAACTGGTCAAGTCCTCGACCTATTAGTATCGGTCAGC
>NZ_LOEE01000047.1 GCF_001562415.1 Thermotalea metallivorans
TGAGCTTTGCAATTTCTTTTTTAATTTTCTTGATTTCTTCAAGGCTTGTAACATCTCCTTCTATGTTAATTGGAGATTTCTTTTTTACCCAACTTCGGACTGCTGTTTCACTTAGGCTATATTCGCTACAAATTTCCCTGATTGTTTTACCGGATTGTATCAATTCTACTATCATTGTTTTGAAATCCTCTGTAAAAGTTCTTCGATTTGTCATTTATGGACACTTCCTTTCTTAAATCTTTAGTATATCTAAAACCTTATTTTGTGTCCATACTTATATACTAACATCAGCTAAAAGGCCTAAGGGTGAAACTATGGCAACCAGTTGTACAATTTATACAACATAACTCTAGGGTCTAAGTATAGTTTTTTTGCCTAAAAAAACAAGGAGGTGAAGAAATGGCAGCAGAAAGACAATATATAATCTTTCAATTAGGTAGTGAAGAATGTGGTATTGACATTATGCATGTAAGGGAAATAACAAAACTTAAAGAAACAACCAAAATACCTAATGTACCTGATTTTATTGATGGAGTTATAAATCTAAGGGGCAGTATTATACCATTAATTAACCTAAAAAAGAGATTCAATTTAGAAGAAACAGAAGTAAAGAAAAACAGTAGAATTATCATTGTAACCATAGGGGAAAAGCAAGTAGGATTTATAGTAGATGATGCGTCACAAGTAGTGACCTTAAAGGAAGAAGACATAGAAAATCCACCAAATTTCTAAAAAATTGACAGAGGAGACTTTAAAAGAGGGAGTTGTTTATACCGAAGGGATAAGGTACAAAAAAGACAAATGCCCTGTAAATGTTTTAATAAGAAGTGTTAGTATTGGAAAGGAAGGGGAAGTAGTAGGAGGATATGGAATTTATACTGATATAACCAAAATAAAAAAATATGAAAAAAAACTAGAGTATCTAAGTATTTATGATGCATTAACGGGAGTATTTAATTTCAACTACTTTGAAAACAAAATAAGAGAGTATAAAGAAAAGAAAGACCTTCAATTTGGGTTAATTATGTGTGATTTAAACGGACTTAAATTGATTAACGATACATTGGGACATACTAGTGGAGATGAGTTTTTAAAAATCTTTGCCGACATATTAAAAAAGTCTGTCAGGGGAAATGATATCATAGCCAGAATAGGTGGAGATGAATTTGTTGTAATACTTCCACAGGTAAATAATAGAGAAGAAATAAAAAAGATAATGGAAAGAATTAAAGAAAATATAGAAAAGTACAATCAAGCTATCCAAAATAAAATCTTAAGATTGTCAGTAGCATTAGGATGCAGTATAGGAGACAATAAAGAAATTGATAAAATCTTAAAAGAAGCCGATGATGCCATGTATAGAAACAAGCTCTTAACAAAAGAAAGCAGCAAAAGGCAATTATTAAGTGTTTTGATGGCTATGTTATCAGAAAGGGATTTTGTTACATCAGGTCATACCCAAAGGGTAGCAGATCTGTGTAAAAAAATTGCACAAAAAATAGAATTAGATGAAGATAAAAAAAGTAAGTTAGTTCTTTTGGCAGAAGTCCATGATTTAGGGAAAATCGCAATACCTGACCATATACTTAAAAAGCCGGGAAAATTAACAGCGGAAGAATGGGAAATCATGAAAAGCCATACAGAAAAGGGCTACCCAATTGCATTAAACTCCCATGAACTTTCAGATATTGCAGATTTGATACTCAAGCATCATGAAAGATGGGATGGTAAAGGCTATCCATTAGGATTAAAGGAGGAGAAAATCCCTATTGAATGTAGGATTTTATCTCTCGTAGATGCCTATGATGCCATGATGAGTAAAAGACCATATAATCAGCCTAAAAGTAAAGAAGAATCTATTGAAGAATTAAAAAGATGTGCAGGCATCCAATTTGATCCTTATTTAACAGAAGTATTGCTTAATATTTTATATGAAGAGGTTTAAAATATTCATAGGACATACTGCAGTTGGCTCCTGGTTATTTTATTGTTCCAAATTGGATTTAATTTTAGTTAAGAGGGTAAGTCAGATGATAGTATCTCCATTTGCTTATAAATTCAATCTATATGTACTAAGAAACAGGACTTGAATAATTGATATGTCTCCCAGTACCGATAGTATTAAAAACGCTATGGATATGTTTCCATCTACCGACAGGTTGAATGACATTCATTCTATCCTCTCACAAGCCCTATGGAGTGCATAATTCAGATAAAGCTTGCCAAAATCCGCATGGAATACGGTTGCACGGCGTTTTTGATGAACGGCTTTGGAAAGGAAAAAATGATGATAAAACGCTGATAAAAATGGTTTTTCAACCAATCATATTCCCATGAGGCCTTTAATCATATCCTTAGTTAAGCCTATAGTGGTTGATGATAGTGATAAAGAAGAATGGTGGTGTAGTACATGTTGAGGAACATGATTGATAAGTTAAAGAAGCATTCTCGGGAACTAAAAAAAGAAATTTCAGCCTTATACCTTGCGTGTAAAAAAAAGAATGTTCCCTGGTATGTAAAGGCTATTGCTGCAGTTGTTGTTGCATACGCCTTAAGTCCTGTGGACCTGATCCCTGATTTCATACCTGTATTAGGCTATCTTGATGATTTAGTCCTTATACCACTTGGAATCACAATAGCAATCAAGCTTATTCCTCAGTCAGTAATGGAGGAATGCCGAAGGGAAGCAGAGAGTTTGTTCAAGGATGGTAAGTCCCATAACTGGAAGGCTGGAGCAGTAATTATATTCTTATGGATCATTTTGATATCAGCACTGGTGCTAAAGATGTTTTCCTTTGAATTGTCTATAGATCATAATACAGCATTAAAGTTTTTACTGCTTTTCACAGGCAGTTTTCTTGCTGCTGCCATATCAGGCGCAGCAGGTTTTGGAGGTGCACTACTGCTTTTACCCCTCTTATCGAAAACAATCGGTACAACAATGGCTGTTCCAGTTCTTACAATAGCACAGTTAATTGGCAACCTGTCCAGAGCCTTTTTTGGATTAAAACAAATCAAATGGAAGCCTGTATTAATGTTTATACTGGGTGCAGTGCCAATGAGTGTTTTAGGCGCATTTTCTTTCGTAAAGGTGCCAAAGGAAATTATAACAAGGGGAATTGGCCTAGCCATTATAGTTTTTGTTATTTTAAAATATTTTAAAGTGCTTAAATTTAAACCTAGTGACAGAACGATATTCATTGGTGGTGCAGTAGTAGGTTTAATTTCAGGACTTGTTGGCAGTGCAGGACCGATTGGCGCAGCATTGTTCCTTTCACTGAACCTTCCACCTGTATCGTATATTGCAAGTGAAGCAGTCACAGCAATCGCCATGCATATTTCAAAAACAATTGTTTATCAAAAGTACCTTGGTATTGGATTGTATGCTCTTGGCATTGGGCTTTTCATGGGTGTTGCTATGATTGCAGGTACATGGACTGGAAAAAAAGTGATTGAAAAAATGCCAAAAGAAAAATTTGTAAAGTTTGTTGGTGTACTTCTGGCAGTTATCGGACTTCAAATGCTAATTTTGGGGTAATACATATTTCCTTTAGATGTTGCGATCGATTTTACAAGATTACGTTTTTATTTATTTTCATAAAAAAAACACACCTCCAATGAATATCTTCGGTGTATTATCCCATGATATTGGTATGGAATCTACATGGGTCGCATTTGACGGATACACTTTTACTTTTTAAAAAAATCTCGAATTTGTTCCAACGTAAATGTATTAATTACGTCCTTTGCCTCAAGCCATCCCTTCCGAGCTATGCCAATGCCATAGATCACATCCTTCAACCCATCGGCAGCATGTGCATCAGGTTCTATGGCAATTTTCACGCCTAACGCCTTTGCCATCTTGCAAAACCTCCAATCCAAGTCCAACCGATGGGGATTGGCATTGATTTCCACAGCCACTCCATTGGTTTTGCATGCTTTCAATACTTGCAACAAATCAATGTCATAGCCTTCCCGGGATAACAAAAGCCTGCCTGTGGGATGTCCCAATATTTTGGTATGCCTGTTCTCTACGGCTTTAATGACACGATGGGTCATTTCTTCTTTTCCCATATGGAAATGGCTATGTACGGAAGCAATAACATAATCAAACTGTTCTAAGATTTCTTCCTCATAGTCTAAAGAGCCGTCGGCCAAAATGTCTGATTCGATGCCTTTCAGTATGTATAAATCCTTCCATGCTCTATTGAGTCTTTGTATTTCCTCATGCTGTTTTTCTATATGTTCTTTTTTAAGACCACGGGCATAATAAGCAGACCTGCTGTGATCTGAAATACCAATATGACTACACCCCATGCTCCTCGCCATTCGGGCCATCTCTTCAATGGAATTTAGGCCATCCGAATAATGGGTATGCATATGAAAAAGCCCTTTGATATGTTTCTCCTCTATGAGCTCCGGCAGGGAATAGGCTTCTGCAGCCTGAATTTCTCCGTTATCCTCCCGTAACTCAGGAGGGATAAACTGCAGCCCTAAAGTGTGAAATAGTTCTTCTTCACTCTTGCAAATCAACTTTTTCTCTCCTTGAAACAATCCATACTCGTTTATTTTAAAACCCATGGCTTTGGCTCTCTGCCCCATGGCAGCATTATGTTCTTTGCTTCCTGTAAAATGATGGAGAGCATAAGGAAATTCTTCTTCTTTGACAATCCTCAAATCAACCTGTATCCCGGAAAAAAGTTTCACACTGGATTTTGTTTCTCCTTTGACCAGTATCTCTTCCACCGTATCCAATGATGCAAAAGCATCCATGATTTCACTTCTATCTCCATCCTTGGCACTTACCAGAATATCTATATCCTTAATGATTTCTTTTTTTCTGCGAATACTTCCCGCCATGCTACATTCTATTACCTTTGGATGAATTTTCAATTGATCTTCCACAGCCTTTCCATAATACATGGCTTCGGAAATTAAAAATTTTCCCCTATATTTATTTAGATTTTCAATCCCCTTCAAGATCTTTTCCTGGGTTTTCATTCCAAAACCTTTCAAATCAATGAGTCTATTTTCAAGGCAGGCATATTCCAGCTCCCCTACCGTTTGAATATGCAAAACATCATACAACTGCTTCACTTTTTTGGGACCCAGTCCGGGAATTTTTAGAATTTCAAACAACCCTGGAGGAATCTGCTTTTTCAGTTCTTCATAATATGTCGATTTGCCTGAGGTCATCAACTCTTGAATTTTCTCCTGTAATGTCTTCCCAATTCCCTTGATTTCTTCCACCCTATTTTCTTTTATTAAAGTTTCCAGATTTTCTTCCATATTTTCAATGATCCTTGCTCCGTTTTGGTATGCCTTTGCCTTGAAGGGATTCTCCCCCAATAATTCCAGCATCCATGCAATTTCATGAAATATTCTGCTGACATCATATTTATCCACTATCATTCACCCCCGAATTTTCCTATTCCCTATTTATTTCCCTTTTTCCATTCCATAATCCTGCCTTTTCATATAAAAATAGACAGCTTTTAGGCTGTCTAAACCATGTTATGCAATGTATTCAACAACGTTCCCACCGGAACCACTCCGTAGTATTTTTTATCCTTTGTGATAATAATATAATCGTAAATATTTTCCTCCCTTCTGGTAATCGCCTTTTTACAGGTTTCCTTTATTGAAGTATTATAATCAAGAATCAGGGGATTATTTTCCATGACCTTCTGAAGATCTTGTTTGAAAAATTTATCTTGTTTTGCCTTTTCCAAATATAATTTCCATTTCATAATTAATCCTACAGGAACTTCATGACGACAGATTACTACTCCCTGCAAATTGTAATGATTATACAACATTCTATAGGCTTCATCAATACTTGCCTTGACATCTAATGTTCTATCTTGCCTTGCAATTTCTCCAATTTTCATTCTATTGCAATCAATTTGGGAGTGATTGCACATCATTTGGTTTCTCCGGATAATTAACTCACATACATCAGGAGCTGTTGTCACAAAGTCTTTATCAGGCTTTTGTATAAAATATCCTTGTCCATAATGAATGCCAATATCGATCAAAGTATGCAATTCATCAATTGTCTCGATGCCTTCTGCTATGAGCTTCATATTGGTAATTTGAGCAAAGGCCTGAAAGGTTTTTATCAATTCCTGCTTAATAATATCCTTATCGATATCACGAACGAGTTCCATATCAATCTTTATGTACTGTGGATGAGTTTCTGCCAGCAGTCGTAAACCTGAATAGCCAGCCCCCGTATCATCTATAGCAATTTTATATCCCTGACTAATGTAGTTGTCAATCGTTTTTCGAAAACTTTTAAAATCATTGACGGCTGTTCTTTCCGTGATTTCGAAAATAATGCTGGTGGGGTTTATCCCATATTTTGCTATATATTCCTTGGTAGATCCTTTTTTAAATTTTCTATCTTTGATCATTTCGGGATTTACATTGATAAACAACAATTTGCCCTCAGGCAGATTTTTCGCATTTTCTAAAGCCTTCATTCTGCAGAGAAGCTCTACCTCCCACAAACGATTAAATTTTTCTGCCGCATGAAATAAATTTGCCGGGGACTCCAAACAAGAATTTTGAGGTCCTCTGCTTAACGCTTCATACCCTAATACCTGCCCGTTCTTTAAGCTAATAATCGGCTGATAAACTGTTCTGATCGACTTATTTTTTAAAGTATCCATCAAGGCTTCAAAAAGAAATTTATTTTTCCCTATCGAGTTCATTTAAAACCATCCCCTGTATATCCATGATGTTTTCTCATTGATTATATCATTCCTGACATTTTTTTGATTACCTTTTGGTTAAGAGATAGTAAATTATCCTATTTATTTTTTTACTTTTCCATAACAATTTTAACCAATCATTTTGCTACAATAAAATTAAAATACGCATGTTTTGGAATTGCAAAACAAATCACAAATAGTTCCCTTCCTTTTCGCAGGTCATCTTTTATGACCTATTTTTTTATATAAAAAAATAGTAGACTGATTTAAACCTAAGGACTCGTTTCAAATCAATCTACTATTTTCTCCCAGAATGCCGCTAGCCTCTAAATTCACACCCTAGCCTCAACTAGGTGGGTGTCCTGTCCTTTACTTTTGAAGTCCACGCAAAGGAGGCATTTCATCCATAAAGGAACGCAAACTCCCGAATACAATCTGTAGGTTGAATTTACAGGGGCTCCACGAACATCCCAGGTTTCAGATATTTTTATTATACACGATTAACGAACCGTTGAAAAGTCTATAAATATAGCATGAGGACCATTTATTGCTGATTATGTTAAGTTTTAATAAATTCATAAAGAAATCCTTAGATATTTTTTGAATTTTCAAACATTTGCTGCCTATATGAGCCTCCTGAGATTTTCATGATTTCCATAAATCATTTGATCTAAATCCTCTTCATTAAGAGTTTCCCTTTCCAACAAAGCCTCGGCGATGTTTTTCAGAAGATCTCTGTTATTTTTCAGCACTTCCTTTGTTTCCCCATACAACTGTTCCATCATTTTTTTGCATTCATCGATGATGACACTGTCAATTCCTGAGCTGCTATAATTATAAAGGACATCATAATTCAGCAGACCGGTTTTGGGATTCATGCCAAAGTGCTTGATCATAGCAAGCATGGTTGTTGTAGCCTTTTCAATATCATTATTCGCCCCCGTAGTAATGTTTTCCTCCCCAAAAACGATTTCTTCTGCTGCCCTTCCTCCGAGAGAAATCTTGATTTGATTCAATATTTCCCTTTTACTTCTGCACATTTTATCCGGTGGAATGTTCATGCTGAATCCTCCCGCACCTTTTGTGCTGGGAATAATGGTTACCTTTGTCACCTTGTTTTCGGGCGCCACCATTTTTGTCACCAGGGCATGTCCCGCCTCATGGTATGCAATGACTTCCCTGTCTTCCTTTGCAATGGCGCTGCGGTCTTTCTTTTCTTCCCCTGCAATTACCGTATAGTACGCTTTGTCTATATGCTCTATACCGATTTGTTCCGTATTTTGCTTTGCTGCCAATATAGCAGCTTCATTCAGCAAGGATTCCAACTCTGCTCCGCTGAAATATACTGTTTGATGGGCAAGTTTTCCCAAATCCACATTGGGCGCCAAGGGCTTCCTTTGACTGTGCAATTTTAAGATCTGGTGTCTTGCATTGACATCGGGCAGGCCAACCTCAATCTGCCGATCAAATCTTCCAGGCCGCAGCAATGCCTCATCCAGTGTATCCAATCGGTTTGTAGCTGCAATGACAATAATTCCTTCATGCTCATGGAAGCCTGACATCTCTGTCAGCAAGGCATTCAATGTCCTGTCACTTTCATCGTTTCCATGGATCCCATCCCTTTTTTTGCCCAGTGCATCGATCTCATCAATAAATATTACACATTTTTTATGTTCCCTTGCTTTCTTAAATAAACTGCGGATTCTGCCAGCACCTAAACCGGCATAAATTTGAACGAAATCTGACCCCGATACGGCATAAAAGGGGACACCTGCTTCGCCGGCCAAAGCCTTTGCCAGCAAGGTCTTCCCTGTTCCAGGAGGCCCATACAAAATAACTCCTCTGGGAATTCTTGCACCATATTTTGCATATTTCTCAGGGTTTTTCAAAAAGTCCACCAAATCCATGATGCTTTCCTTTGCCTCTTCGTTTCCTGCCACATTGGCAAAGGTTACCTTTATATCTCCTTGAGGAATTGCCTCCATATTAGACATTTTTGTAAATTCCATGGAAGTTTGTCTAGAGGCTTGTTTTGACATAAATACTGCCATGCCTCCGAAGACTAGGATAAACCCTACAAAACTGGCTATGTTCACAATAATGGAATTGCCTTTATTCTCTTCGACCCTTACGTTATGCATCAACAGGGTTTCTTTAAAATTCTCTGTTCTGGGATTATCGGTCACAAATTCCTGACCGCTGCGCAATTTTCCCTTCAGTTTGGCCTCATCCACCAAATATACGGTTTGTACTTTTCCTTCTTCCATTTTGGTTATAAAATCTCTATAGTTTAGATGAACACTCTCTTTTTTGCCTTGAAATTGAAAATAAACTATACCTGATAACATACACAAAGAAAGAACCGCTGCAACGATACATATGATTTTTTTATTCAGTTTCAACTTCATATACCTATACCCCCTTTCCATGTTATGTACCTATGGGTATGGTTTACATAATGTGTATTATATCATATCCAAGGCAAAAAGAAAAGCCATTTAAGCTTACCCTTAAATGGCATAAATACTAAATATTATCACCTTCCCACTCGATCACCTCAGAATATATAAAGGTATCCATTACGATTTCTTCGACACTGTCATTTTTCTTTTTCAAAAGCCGATAAACAAAGTCTACCAAATCGCTGGCCATATATTTGTAATCCTGATAAACATTCAAAATGACATGGAGGATCGGTTGATTGATATGTTCCAGCATTTGTGCCTTCATCCCTTCATCGGGAATTTCTGCAGCTAAATACCCTCTCCACAAAGGTTGCTCCATCATCATTTTTTTATTGTTTTCAGGAGAAATGTAATGGATATGGACTTCGCATACACCCTCCTCGGCCTTGGTATTGCTAAAAATCCAGGATTGGGAGGTATCCGTTATGAAGTGGGCATTGATATGAATTGGCAACCCCTTCAGAACAGTTATGTTTTGTTTCCCTATGCTTAAAAAATTGACCATGATGATCCTTCCTTTCTCTATCTTTCTTGAAAACTTCTCACATTTTTTATGATAAGGTCCACCGTTCCATCTCCGTTTCTTTTGATCTCAAATTTCATTTTATCTTCAAAATCCTCATATTCCCCTCTAATTTCAATACCCGTATCGGTTTTCATAACACGTTTTTTCATCTTCTTTTCCACCCAATTTTTATCGATTTCAAAACTCTGCAAAGGTATTCCTTCCTTATGGAAATGCTGGATAAAATTTTGCTGCATATCCATATCATTGCCAAAAACACTCCGGGTAAACTTTTCAATATCAATTTCTGCTGAATTTTTCAAAGCAACAATCATTTCTTCTCTAACTTCCTGGGCTTTTTCTATATCGTCCTTTAAATTTTTTCTTGTCCATTTTTCCGTAAGACTTTTAAAACATTTGGTCTTGTCCCGGTTATCCACCAACACTTCACAATTTAAAAAGTGATGAACAAAAAACTGAGCAATTTCTGCATCTTCATCGTTTCCATACATCTGCTTGTCTAAAACAATCAGATCATATTCATCCTCTGGATCCATGGGCTTTACAAAAGCGCACTTCTGCAATTTTTGTCCCATGCCCGGCAGTCCGATTGCCTGGGGCAGGATCGATATTTTCAACTGATGATCCACAAACTCCACATTATGGATAAATGATTTCTTGTAATCCAATTTTAATAGGGCAATATAATTTTTTTCTTCAGCAGTATATAAGCACACAACCAAGTCGGCAGAAGAAATCTGATTGTTGCTTTGCATGGCCTTAAAAAGCTGTTGGGCAATTTTTTTAGAGGCTTCCACAAAATTATTTTCATCCTCAAAAATAGACAAACATGCATCTTTTACAACCGTTATCCCGCCCCTAAATTTTGCTTTTCGATTTTCTTCATCACTTAAAGATTTGATGATATGCTTTTCCAAAAACTCATGGATATCCTCATCGATTTCTTGTTCAAAATCTGCCAAAATCGGTGTATCGGCATTTCTATCTAAAACATGGATGATTGCTTTTTTTACGATGACTGCATCAATATTTCTCATCTTTTTGCTCCCTTCCGTATTTTTGTAATGACAGCCAATAAAATTATACTACAATGATCATACCGTTAAAAGAATATTGGCAGGATTTATCGGTCTGATCTTTATTTCTGTTTTTTAAATTTTTTTCCCGGCACAGCAAGAAGAACGGATCCCAGCAAGAAAAATAACATAAAAAAAGAGGAAGCCCCATTGGCTCCCAACTTCCCTCTATATAAATTTCAACCGATAAATTCTCTTTCCATCTTTTTTTATTTGCCCCACTACCTGATACAACAGGCCGTAACAACTGAAAATATCTCCTTCCTCCGCTGTGTCAGGCAAACAAATTTCTTCTGCCGGCACCAAATCCCCATAAGCAAAACAATAATACGTTTTCATAGATCCCATCCCCTCTTGTAACGATACTTCGTGAAAAGTAATTCTATATAAGAAGCTGTATTCCTTTGTATCCAAGAGGAGAATCATTTTTCATTTTTCGTCAGCAGCCCATACCTATGTCGAATTCCTGTAATCCTATCAGCCGATCCTCGAAAATAGGATTGGATTGTGCTCATGCACGAAATACTTTATCCCATAAAAATAGAAAAAAGGCTATAAACACCATGAATTCAACGATTCTTGTCCAAATACATCTTTTTGACTTTAGATTCCAGCCGTCTCTTTTGGGTTTTGTATAAAGAAAATCCAGTTCTTCCCTCGTTAATTGATCCACGCCAACATCCCCTAACTCCACTATTTTTCAACATAATTATACACAATGTTACATTTATTTAAAATCCTTTGTTGAAAAAATAGTGCCATATTCCTAAATATTCCAAAGAAAATTTCCCATAAAAATAGAACTGTACCAGACAGTCCTATTTTCCAATGATGATTTTATTTTGTTCCTAATTTCTTTCTTAATTTGTCCAGCATGTCTATCGTCATGGATGACAAATCATATTTGGGATTCCACCCCCATTCTTCTCGGGCAGCACTGTCATCCAAGGAGTTGGGCCATGAATCTGCAATGCTTTGACGGATAGGATCTACATCATAATCCATAATGAATTCCGGTATGTGCTTTTGAATCTCCCCATAAATTTTCTCCGGCGTAAAACTCATGGCAGTTACATTAAATGCATTTCGATGGATTAATCGAGAAGGATCTGCTTCCATCAGTTGAACGATTGCATCCAAGGCATCGGGCATGTACATCATGTCCATGGCAGTTCCCTCTTTCAAATAGCATGTAAACTTACCTTTTTGAATTGCGTCATAATAAATATGAACTGCATAATCCGTAGTGCCTCCGCCGGGCAATGTCTCATAGGAAATCAATCCTGGAAAGCGAACACCACGGGTATCTACGCCAAATTTTTTGAAATAATAATCACACAGCAATTCGCCGCTTACTTTGGTTACCCCATACATCGTCGTAGGTCTTTGCAATGTATCCTGCGGTGTCTGATCCTTTGGCGTCGAAGGACCAAAGGCAGCGATGGAGCTTGGAGTAAAAACTGCACAGCCTTTTTCCCTTGCCACCTCTAAAACATGAAACAGTCCTTCCACGTTTACCTTCCATGCCAAGGTGGGATTTGCTTCCCCTACTGCAGACAAAATTGCGGCCAAATGGATGATCGTATCGATCTCATGCTTTTCTACTGCCTCAGCAATCTGTCCTGGATCCAATACATCTACAATTGCAAAGGGACCCTCTTCCACAATTTTTGATCCTGCCTCGCGATTTTTGCTGCTTGCCACAACATTGCTTTCCCCGTAGATTTTCCTCAAATAAGTCGTCAACTCCGATCCTATTTGCCCCAAAGCTCCTGTAATTAAAATTCTCTTCATAATTTCACTCCTTTTTTGTTCGGTTTTATTTTCATAAAATATATTACCCATCTAACCTATATGAAAACCCATGCATATAATATTATTAACTACTGAAAACTATTTAATAATTGCAATAATTGCAGCATTCAGTCTCAAAATGAAATTTAAAATTATTCTAAATTTTGAAAAATAAAATAAAGGGTATTTATGATGTATAATCATCTCCTTTGGTCCCCCATTTTCTGGAAAGTGAGGTTTTGACTATGCTCACCACATTCGATATTGTTATTCGCTTGGCCCTCTCCTGCTTGCTGGGCGGATTGGTTGGCATTGAACGGGAAAGCATTCATCGGCCTGCGGGTTTTCGCACCCATGTATTGGTATGTATCGGCTCTACCCTGGTTATGCTTGCAAACCTGTATCTTTTTGAACAATTCAAGGGCTATACCAATATAGATCCCGCCAGGCTTGGCGCCCAGGTAATCAGTGGAATTGGCTTTTTAGGTGCTGGTACCATCATTCGAGAAGGTTCATCCGTCAAAGGCTTGACGACAGCAGCCAGTTTATGGGCTGTAGCAGGAATCGGCATCGCCATCGGCCTCGGATTCTATGCAGGGGCGACGATTGCTACAATTTTCGTATTGATTACATTGGTTGCTTTCTCCAAATTTGAACATACATTTATTTCAGGCCTGCATAACGAAACTATCATCAAACTTACTTCCATCGATAAACCAGGGCAGATTGGCAAGATCGGCATTACCTTGGGCGAAATGAATGTTGCCATTAAAAACATCAGCATGAGCCCTGTAGATGATGTATTCGTCAATATACAGTTAATCATTGTGGTACCCAGAAAAATCCATAAAACTGCCGTTGTAGAAAAGCTGTTAAGCTTGGACGGAATTACCACTGTAGAATTGTTGAAGAGGGGAAGTTGATTTTCCTCTACTTTTTAAGATGCAGCACTTCTGGATTGACACAGTGATCCGGTATCTCTCCGCTAAATGCTTGAATCATATTTTTCACCGCAATCAATCCCATATTGGTTCTGGTCTCAATAGTGGCAGAGCCGATATGGGGCACAACCACCACATTATCCAACTCAGCCAGCCCCGGCTCCAGTTTTGGCTCATTTTCAAACACATCTAACCCTGCACCCCATATTTTCTTCTCCTTTAATGCCCGCACCAAGGCCTTTTCGTCAATCACAGGACCCCTCGATGTATTGATCAATACTGCAGTCCTTTTCATCATATCGAGTTCCTTTTCTCCTATGTAATGTCTGGTCGAGGACAACAAAGGCAAGTGGATGGAAATAAAATCCGATTCTCTCAATAAAGTTTCTTTATCTACGTACATTGCCCCTGTCTCCTCTTCAAATTTTTTATTTGGCTTTGTATTGGTGTAAAGGATTTTCATATCAAACCCCCTCGCCTTTCTGCCAAAGTTGCTGCCTATCCGGCCTGCCCCTATAATCCCCAGGGTTTTACCGGTGATATCCCGACCCAGATAAAGCATAGGCCCCCATATTTGAAACCTGCCTTCCCTTGTATATCGATCTGCTTCCACAATTCTTCTGGATACGGCAAATAACAAGGCCCATGCCAGGTCAGCCGTCGCATCATCCAAAACCCCCGGCGTATTGGTGATGATGATCCTCCTCTTGGTGGCAGCCTGTACGTCAATATTGTTATAACCTACGGCATAATTTGCAAATATTTTGCATTGCTCTCCTGCAGCTTCATAAACTTCATCATCAATGATATCTGTTAGAAGGCACAGCACACCATCTTTGCCGCGAACACCCTCCAATAGTTCCTCCCTCGTCATCCCCCGATCATAAGGATTCACCACCACTTCACAATGCTGTCTCAACAGTTTCAAAGCAGCTTCAGGTATTTGTCGGGTTACCAAAACTTTTGGCCTATTCAAGGAAACCACTCCTTTCTTTCGTTTCAAATTCTGCATTGCATTCTTGGGAATATTTTGTATATACTTTTATTATATCAAATCGATGAATAAAGAAGGTGTGAATTCCATGAAAATTATTGTAGCACCTGATTCCTACAAAGGGAGCTTATCTTCCGTGGAAGTTGCCAATGCCATGGAGCTGGGTATTCTCCGTGCCATGCCCGCCGCCGAAGTAGTAAAAATTCCTATGGCCGATGGAGGGGAGGGCACCGTTCATGCCGTTATTACGGCTGCAGGAGGAGATATCCGCCGTACAGTCGTCACCGGTCCTTTAGGTGAAAAAATAACATCCTTTTACGGTATTTTGCATGATGGCAAAACGGCCGTCATTGAAATGGCTGCCGCTTCCGGCTTGACCCTTGTGCCAGAATCAAAGAGAAATCCCCTGATGACTACCACCTATGGGACCGGTGAATTCATCAAGCAGGCAATAGATGACGGATGCAAAAAACTCATCATCGGAATCGGCGGCAGCGCCACAAATGACGGAGGTATGGGCATGGCCCAAGCCTTAGGCGTAAAATTTTACGACCGAGATAGTCATCTCTTGGGGATGGGCGGGCAGGAATTAGAAAAAATTGCTTTCATCGATACCCGGTTCCTTCACCCAAAAATCAAAGACACGGAAATTCTTGTTGCCTGTGATGTCAATAATCCCCTATGCGGGCCTACCGGTGCTTCCTATGTATATGGTCCTCAAAAGGGCGCCACTCCTGAAATGGTTGAAAAACTGGATCAAGGTCTGGATCACTATGCCAAACAGGTGAAAAAATATTTGCATAAGGACATCCTCAATATACCCGGTGCCGGAGCTGCGGGAGGACTCGGCGGAGGATTGATGGCATTTTTGGATGCCACCCTTCAACCCGGCATGGAGATTATGATAGAAATAACTAACTTGGAAGAAAAGTTAAAGGATGCCCACCTGGTGATCACCGGGGAAGGAAAAACTGATGCACAAACGACCTATGGCAAAGTTCCCATGGGCATTGCCAATCTTGCCAAAAAGTATCATATTCCCGTCATTTGCTTGTCAGGAAGCATCGAAAATTCCAGTGGGTCATTCTATGAAAAAGGGATTACAGCGCTATTCAGCATCGTAAACGGACCTATGCATCTTACAGATGCCATGGCTCAAGGTTTTGAGCTTATCACGCAAGCCACAGAGAATCTGATGAGACTATATGTAGGTATACGAAATTTTCAGCCTAGATAAGCACGATGCATCATATATTATGTCTGAGAAATCTTCTCAGGCTTTTGCATATAATACTCGCATCCCTTTCCTAAGGACTGATAGACTAAGATGGAAGGAATTTGCCTTGATTGTATTTGAAACAATTTACATCCATAAGGAAAGCGTACATCCCATGTTATATAATAATATTTGCAAGTACTGCAATTGATTTTTTCCATACTTCATCCTTTCCCATCCCGCAACATATCTCGAATAGCTTTTGCTATGACATCATCGGATACTTTCCACAGTTTGCTGTCCTTTTTCTTATATACAATCTCAGCCAATTCATCTTTCTTTTTATTTGCAACTTCTTTCCTTTCCTCATTCTTCCGTTTTGTGAAAAAATTTTTCAACATAAAATGTTTCACCGTCCATTTCTTTTCCTGGGAAATTTTCATATATATCATCGGCCTATTTTCCTATAAAATTCAATCGAAACAACTTATCCAAAAAACACAAAAACACCCTTTTACATGAATTGATGTATTCATATAAAAAGGTGTTCAAGATGTCTACCTATATCCCGACAAAAAAATAACTAAAGATATACCTTTCTACTCCATCTCCCAGTTGTGGTACACTTCCTGCACATCATCGTCATCTTCCAGCATATCGATCAAGCGATTCATCAGTTTGATGTGCTCAGGGTCTGTTAATTTTACCGTAGTCTGGGGTATCATCGCCACATCAGCTGATACAAATTCATAGCCTTTTTGTCCAAGGACATTCTTTACTGTGTAGAAATCCTCAGGAGCCGTTATGATAACGTATCCGTCCTCTTCTGCAATGAAATCTTCTGCTCCTGCTTCCAAAGCCTGCTCCATCAATTCATCTTCATTAATTTTATTGTTGGCTTCAATGATGATTTGGCCTTTTCTGTCAAATAGAAAGCCTACACACCCCGTCGTTCCCAGATTTCCTCCATTTTTATCAAAATAATATCTCATGTTGGCCCCTGTTCTATTGCGGTTATCTGTTAGGGCCTCGACAATGACAGCAATACCGTTTGGTCCATATCCTTCATAGGTGATGCTTTCGAAATTAGCGCCATCCATCCCACCCTCGCCTTTTTTGATGGCCCTTTCTATATTATCGTTGGGCATATTGATACCCTTTGCCTTATCAATGGCATTCTTTAGGGCAGCATTGTACTCAGGATCAGAACCGCCTTGTCTTGCTGCAACAGTAATTAATCTTGCATATTTTGTAAACATCTGTGCTCTCTTTGCATCTTGCTTTTCTTTCCTATTGACGATCGTACCATGTCTTCCCATATTTTCACTCCTCACCATTTATAAAAACCTGCGAAACCATTGTAATTCTACCATAAAATCCACATCAAGTAAATAAAGCCATATATTTTACTCTCTGCCCTTTGTGTCCCTAGATCTTTTTTTATATCCTCCCAACAAAACAACATGTTCGAAATCCATATTTTTTGTAGCATTTTTTGTATCATAAACCATTTTGCCATGTTTTACAATCCATTCATAATCCACACTGCTGTGGTCGGTGGTAATAACAACCAAATCAGCCTTTGCCAGATTGTCCCGTGTAAGATTTTGAGAATATACGGTTCGACTTTCTACTTGAATACTGGGCAGAAAGGGATCATGATATATCACTTCTGCTCCTTCTTTTTCTAATAGTTTCAAGATTTCTATGGCGGGAGATTCCCTTGGATCGTCAATATCTTTTTTATAAGCTAAACCAATCAGATATATAACCGCATTTTGGATTGTTTTGCCCCCCGTGTTTAATATTTTTATAATCTGATGGACCACATAATGGGGCATATTTCCGTTGATTTCACCGGCCAATTTAATCAGCCGACTGTCATGGTTGTACTTTTTTGCTTTCCAGTACAAATATATGGGATCTAAGGGTATACAATGACCTCCGATACCGGGTCCGGGATAAAATGGCATAAAGCCAAAGGGTTTGCTTGTCGCAGCTTCAATAGTTTCCCAAACGTTAATGCCCATTTTATCACACATTACAGCAAATTCATTTACTAAAGCAATATTAACACATCGAAAGGTATTTTCCAACAATTTAACCATTTCGGCAACCTTTGCCGAGCTTACCTGGATCACTTCTTTTATAAAAGTTTTGTATAGGGAGATTCCTAGTTCGAGACAGATAGGCGTCACGCCTCCAATGACCCTTGGTGTATTGGCTGTTTTAAAAACCCTATTACCCGGGTCCACCCTTTCCGGAGAAAAACACACAAAAAAATCTTTGCCTATAGTAAAGTTCTTTTCCTTTTCAATTTTTTCAACAATGAATTCTTCCGTAGTTCCTGGATAGGTTGTACTGATTAAAATGATCAATGTTTCTTTTTTTATATATTTTATGATTTCTTCCACCGCCGCTTGAATATGGGAAATATCTGGATCTTTCATCTCATTTAAGGGAGTGGGTACACAGATATTGATGACATCCATATTGGACAGCACGGAAAAATCATCTCCTACCCACAGTTTTTGATGGATTACTGCCTCCACCTCTCTGTTTTCCACATCAAGGACATAGGAGTGTCCCCTACGCAAACTCTCTATTTTTTCTTTCGAAATATCTATGCCAAACACATGGAAACCTGCGTTTGCCAATTCTAATGCCAAGGGCAGCCCCACATAACCTAGCCCGATAACTGCAACCTTTGCGCTTTTATGAATAATTTTTTCTTTCAAAGGCTGATCCATATTCTCCCCTTCTTTCCAAACCAATCAATTTTATGATCAGCTTCCAGCATACCTTTTATGATTGTTTGTTTTCCTTCCAGTATGGTTGTTCAAAGTGAGTATTCACACTGTTACGTGGGTTATAAAATCATCGAGATACCCCACAACTTGGCATTTTCTCAGATATTCTTCTTCGTCAATTTGAAAAGTATGTTCCTCTACCCTTGGCCTCCTGCAGGCACAAAAATTGAACCGGTCCGTTGAATAAATCTTGAATCCGTTTTTCTTGCAATCTAATAGGAATTGTGTATCAGCACCTGCCCTTCGATCTGTCACAAAAGGAACTTTTTGAAACACATGTTTTTTGGCAGTGATGGTGGAACCGGCAATCAAATTTACATAACAATTCTCGTATTCTGCAAATTTCAAAGCCAAGGTTTTGCTGCCGTGAAAGTATACATAATAGGCATGTTTGCCCACAATGTCCGCATCCGTATATTGAAAGGCATTCATCAAATCTCCTATATACTCTGGTCCATAGTAGTCATCATCATCCATTTTTGCAATATAATCGTATTTTGATTGGGAAATGGCATAATTCAAACATACGCCCAAAGGTTCCCCCTCATCAACGGAATAAATCCTAACTTGTTCGTACTGTCGGGCCTTTCCCATCCAAAGATCTATGTTCATACGGTGATTGTTCAATACGACAATTAATTCTTTATTTTCGTACCTCTGCCTTTGATAGTTTTCAAAAACATTATCCATGAATTCCTGTCGGTTTGTACTGGTAATGCATGTAATTCCGGGTTTATCCTTGCCCATATGCCCAATCCCTATATGATCTAAAATGGTACACAGCCGCTGTCTGTATGTGTGCTTATTCAGCACCTCCCTCAAACCCAGCAGGGCAATCCTGTCTCTCAGCTCTTTATTGTTTAACAACAGCTCAAGATTCCTAACAGTGTCTTCTTCATTTTTGCATAATTTTACAATGCCGGGAAACATCTTATCAATTCCTAAGGCATATCCGCTGATTACATTGATCCCACAGGCCAACAGCTCAAAAATCCTGCAAGAAAACATGGTAGGACTGTCTTGAATGGTATTTACATTCAAAAACACATGATACTTTTTATAGACGGATCCTATCTGCTCATAGGGAACTGTTCCCCGAATATAGGGTTGATAGATGTCAGGAAACTTATAATTGTCATCCTGGTGATAATGATACATTCGATCGTAGATATGGACACCATAGGGCAAGGCAGGTTTCAGTATGATTTCCATATCACGCTTTCTGGCTTCATGTCCAATGCAGTGCCAAGTACCTGAAAAGCCTACACTTCCTAATTTTCCCTTATCCTTATCGATGGGATTGTGAATTTTAGGCTGTGCACCAAAGGGCAAAAGAAATACACGATGGTGGCTCACGATATCCATATATCTTGGAATGCTATTGCCGTCTGTGGTAAAAATATAATCAAATTCCTTTGCTGCATCAATGAAGTGTTCAAAATGATAAGGGTCCTCAATATTCCAGAAGACTGTAGGAATATGATGCTGTTTGCACCATCTTACAATATTCCTCAAGGCAAGGTCTTTTTCCTTTAAATGCAAGTCCGTGATCCTATATCTCCACTGACCGTTATTTCCTTGCCAAGCGGATTGCACCAGCAGCAGATCAGGTTTTTCGGCAATCAGTATTTCTTTCCAAAAACTTGTAGGCAAAGGTATTAGCCGACATTCATATTGAAACCATTCATCGCCGAATTTGTCTAAAATAGAAGCTGCTTTCACGGGAAGCCCCGTTTTCTTATTGATAATGGGCAACATTTGTTTCATCCTTTCAAAAATGCTCTACACAGTGATATTGGGCATACAATTTCGTGTATATAGAACGATTTGGCATCTCTGCAAATATTCCTCTGTTTCCAAAGGCTTATCTTGATGAAAAGCAGGCATATGAACATAATTAAAACGATCTGTTGAAAATATCTTTTGACCCCTTTGTGCATATGCCATTGTAAATTTTTTTACAATATCTGTGTCTGTATTAGGAAATTTTATTTGTTCCCAAAGATTTTTCTTCATTACAAAGGCGAAGCGATCAAGGAAATCTACATAATCATATTCTAAATCGGGATATCTCACAGCCAAAATATTTTCTTTTTTCAAGTAAACATAGTGTGTTCCTTTGCCTATAATGTCTGATTCTGCATACAAAAATGCATCCATGATATCGCCAATAAATTCAGGGCCATAATCATCATCTGCATCAAAAACAGAAAAATAATCATAACAAATTTGTTCTACAGCAAAATTTAAACATTCCCCTAGGCTCTTTTTATCTTTTTGAAAAAATATTTTGATATTTTTCTGGGATTTTGTCATATCCTCCCACTCTTTTAAGCTTTCTTCTGAATCAACCATCATAATCAATTCCTTCTTTGCATAAGCCTGTCTTTGAAAATTTTGAAATATCTTTTCTATTTTATCCCTTTGATCCCCATAGGCAACAATAGAAACCCCCGGGCTTTCTTTAAATCCTTGAGAAAGACCAACCTTTTCCAGGATTTTTTCAACTCTCTGCTGATAGGTATGATGCCGAAAAACACTTCTTTGCCCGAGCAAGGATAAACGATCCCTCAATTCCTTGTTTTTTAGCAGTAAATCTATAAACTTGGATGTGTCATTTTCCGTCCTGCATAGTTTTACAATCCCCGGAAATACATCTGCAATCCCTGTGGCATAACTGCTGATGACATTGGTCCCGCACCCCAGCAACTCAAATACCCTTCTTGAAAACATGGTAGAACTGTCATGGATTAGATTTGCATTCAAAAATATATCATAATGCTTATAATAGTGGATCATCTCTTTGTAGTCGAGGCTTCCACAAATGTAAGGGTGATATTTCTCGGGAAACTGAAAAAGATCATTGTCTTTCGAATGATACATTCGATCATAAATATGCAATCCGTAATGCAGCGCAGGATCCAGCAGCATCTCCATATCCCTTGCTCTGTGAGGAAATATATGATACCAAGTTCCTGCAAAGGCTATCCTGCCCAGCCTGATCTTATACTTATATGTGGGATTATGAATTCTCGGTTGGGCTGCAAAAGACAAATTGTAGATCTTGTCATGCTTTAATATCTCCCTATATTTTTCTATGCAGCCCTCATCTGTAGTAAATACATAATCAAACAACTTTGCTGCTTCAATAAAATTTGAAAAAAACAGAGGATCCTCTTTATTCCAAAAAACTGTAGGAATATTTCTTGCTCTGCATTCCTCAACCAAAAGGCCCAAAGTTTTATCCTTCGAAACCTCTAGATTGGCTATTTTGTCCTTCCACTTGCCGTCATTGCCTGCCCAGGCCGATTCCACAAGAAGCAAATCAGGCTTTTCCAAATCTAGGATGTGCATATATTCCTTGTCATCGATTTCCATGAGATTGCATTCGTATTTTAGGCATTCATAGCTGAAATGGTCTAGAATATATGCTACTTTCCATGGTTTTTGTCTTTTCGATGTGTTTGTTCCCTCCGGCTGCTCATGCTGGACTCCTTCATTTTTCTTCCAGTGGAAAAATTTTGCCAATCCTTTTGAAAAATCAGACATCTCTTCAACCCTTCTTTCCTGTTCGCCAAATCCATAAAAATGTCAATTTTTCAAACAGATATTCCTTCTTGCTGGTTTCTATACCAATCTATTGTCTTGCCCAAACCGTCATAAAGGGTATACATGGGTTTGTAGCCTAATACTTTCCTAGCCTTTTCAATATTCGCTTCTCGATGGACTGTTTGATCCCATGGTCTTCTGTCTTTCCATTGCATGGGTACATTTTTCCCGGATATAGTACATATTTTTTCTGCCAAGTCATGGACGGTTGTAGCACATCCTGTACCGATATTAAAAATTTCGTTTTTACCCTCTTCAGAAAATGCCGCCATCACTGTCCCTCTCACAGTATCCTCTACAAAAGTAAAGTCTCTTTTTTCTTCCCCATTCCCGGTGATTACAATAGGCAGTCCGTGGAGGGCACAGTGAACAAATTGCGGAACCACTCCTCGATAAATATTTACTGCTTCGTTGGGACCATAAGAATTAAAATATCTTAAAATGGTTATGGGCAAACCATACATTTGATTGTAAAAAATACAGTAATACTCCCCGGCAAGTTTTGAAATGCCGTAGGGCGTATGGGGTTTCACCAAAGACCATTCTGATAAGGGTTTCTCAGAAGGTGCATATACGCAAGAGGTAGAAGCATATACAAACCGCCCCACTCCTATTTTTCGAGCCAGATTTAACTGAACTAGCGTCCCCCTCGTATTGACATCCAAATCATATTCAGGTTCCCTGATGGATAGTTCGTTTGCATAGTGGGCAGCTAGATGAAAGATAACCCCAGGTTGAAATTTTCGATAAATTTCTTCCACAAATGCATCCCTTACATCTTTTTGAAAAAAGTGAAGTTTCTCCCTTTGCATCAGATTATTCAAGCTCCCACTGGATAGGTCATCAATCACAATTACTTCGTACTGTTGCTCCAGCAAATATTTTGCCAAATTGGACCCAATGGCTCCGGCACCACCGGTTATCACTACTGTCTTTTCCCTTGCCATCATACTCACCCTTCTTTAAGATTTGAACAGCTGAATCCTATGATTGTGTGGCACCGTATTTCTTGTATCAATGACAATTACCGGTTGGGCCATAACGCTACATATTTCATTGATGTCAAAGACTACATCTTTTTGCTTTGCCGCAACCACCATGCAATCGGCATTGGCGATAGCTTCTACATATGAGCTTTTTTGACAATCTACGATGAAAGGTATCAAAGGGTCATATGCCCGTACTTCAGCCCCCCTTTCCATCAGGAGAGATATAATATCCAATGCCGGACTATATCGGTAATCAGCACAATAATCTTTCATGGCCAGTCCAATCACAGCAATTTTTGCTTCCTTTATATTTTTCCCCGCATCCCTCAAGGCTTTTTCGACCATTTCCACAATTTTACGGGGACGCCTTTCATTCAATCTTCTTGCCGTTTCCATCAAAGACAACGGTATGTTTTCTTCTTTTCCAAAGGCTCCTTTTAGATATTTTAATGCATTTGGCAAACAGTATCCTCCGACGCCGGGCCCGGGCTGGAGCAGCTTGACCCTAGGATGGGTATTGACCAGATTGCAAAGCTCATAAACATCGAGTCCCAATTTT
This sequence comes from Thermotalea metallivorans, assembly GCF_001562415.1. Taxonomy (GTDB): domain Bacteria; phylum Bacillota; class Clostridia; order Peptostreptococcales; family Thermotaleaceae; genus Thermotalea; species Thermotalea metallivorans. Next base: position 23,696 of record NZ_LOEE01000047.1, read on the forward strand.
CCCATAACTTCACTGATTTCGTTTACCAAAGCAATGTTCACATCCCGATCTATATTTTGTATGACTTTTACCGTTTCGGCCATCCTAATGCTGGAAGCTTTGTGGATTGCTGAATCAGACAAACTTTTTAAAAAAGCTTCTGCCACATGATAGCTTTTATCATCCATGGCAGAAAGGATTCTGGGATTTGAACGAAGTTCTTCAAAGGCAAAAGTTTCAGAAATTGTTTCAGGGGAGTAAGCCACATATACTTCTTTTCCTAAATCCTTTATTTTTTGAATCACTAGGCTGTCAATAGTTCCAGGTATCATGGTAGTTTTCAAGAGAAGCAGATCTCCATGGACCAAGGTAGGCAGAATGGTATCCACCACATTCTCAATCGGGGATATGTCATGGAATCCATCCTCTTGATCAGCAATGCCTACGGATATCACAAAGATAGACGGTTCGTCTCCAATACGTTCATAGGCTTTTCGAACAGTCATTCTCTTCTGTTTCATCAAATCTTGGGCCAGCTTAGAAATATGAATACCTTCATAATATTCATGGATAGGGATACTCCCATTTTCAATTTCTTCCACCACCTTTGGGTTTATATCGATCCCCACCACTTCATATCCCTTTAAGCATATCCATAATGCTGTAGGCAATCCAATATGCCCTAAACCAAAAACATATACCTTCATTTCCATCACCCTCTCCTTATAGTGCATCATTTCATAACTTGAACATGTCCTTCAACCATCTGCATCATAAAATTCTATGCATCCTAGCACCCTTCCAAATATGGATGCAATTTTTCTTCCAATTCCTTTATCCTATGATAATACGTATGCTTGCGATAAACTTCGGCTTTTCCCTGCCTTGCAATGGCCCTTCGCTCGTCTTCATGCTTTAGATAATACTTCACAAGATCCAGCGTTTCTTCGGCAGACTTAGACCAAACCAGGTGTTTGTGATTTTGAAAAAGATTTTCATGGGCCGGCGTATGGCAGGTAAGATAAAAAGCTCCTGAGGCCAAAATCTCATAGGTTCGTATGCTCGTTTGCGTCACGGAGGTATTCACAGAGTGAATCCCTAGTACAATTTTTGCAGAAGAATAAATGCTGGCGGTTTCTTCATAGGGCACAAAACACCCTCCATAGAACTTAGGATCTATGGAAAAACCGTACTGGGGATTTGTCCAATTCAACCCCCAAATTTTGATATCATATCCTTCATTGATTAGTGGTACTACGAGATCCTCTAGGGCCTTTCTGCGAAAATTTTTTTCCTCAGAAAACCAATAAAAGTTGTTGGCCACCAGAGCAATATCATGTTGATACTCCGGTTTTGGCACTTGGCTGTAAAAAAAACGGGGATGGAATCCAAACATCAAAGTGGAAGACGCTATGCCTAATGGATGGTATATCTCATTACATTCCTCTGCAGGGGTAAAGACATAATTGCTGTGAGGTACAAAAACCATGGAAATATCCTCCGTAAATATGGGGTCTTCCGTAGCCCAGTAAACATGCGGCACTTTAAATTCTTTCACGATTTCCAGAAACTGATCCACGTCAAAAATTCCTACAGACCACCCAGGAGTGAAAATATAGTGAGGTCTGAAATAGGTTAAAACCTCCCTCAAAACCGTTGCCTGCTGCTCTTTTCCGTAAGCTCCCAGGGGAATCACACACAGGTCATATCCGTAATCCAGCATTGCATCAAAAATTCCCTTATTGATATAGTAAAGTAGATGATTGACGCATAATACTTTCATGAATTTTTTCCTCCCCTGTTTTTTCCTACAATACTTTATGTCCATTTGGGACAAAAGGTGATAAGTCTTTTTGACTCCGATAAAAAAGACTGAGGATGATATATCCTCAGTCTTTTTTAGACAAAATATTCTATTCAATACAATGCAGATGCTATCTTGCAACAGGTCCCTTTACAACTTCTTTTTTCTTCCCATCAAAATATGTACCGTAGGATTCGCAAGGACTTTTTCAGCCACCCAATAAATATCATCCATTTGAATATGGTCCAGCTCCTCCATATCCTCTACAAATGCATCAATTTTTTTGCCTGTGATTTTCTGATGCAATACATAATGGCCTAGCCCCTCTGAATCTTCTAGGATAGATGCAACGGCTGTCTTCATTACCTTTTTCATATGGGTAATATTTTGCTTATCCAGATGAATTTCCCGTCCTTTTATTTTTGCTATACAGTCTTCTATGATTTTTTTTGCCTCCCAAATATCTTCCTCCCCTACAGCCGTATAGATATACAGGGTTTTGATGCCTTCGGTAGCATCTAATTCCGAATAGATATCATAGGATAGACCTTTTTCTTCCCGAAGGGCTTTAAAAAGGATAGAATTTGCACTTTCTCCTAATTTATAATTGAGAATTTCCAAAGCCAGTTCTTCTTTGCGGGTAAGTCCATAAAAAGTATAAAGATAAATTAAAGTATTCTGCTCTATATTGCTTTTATAAGACTTTTTTTCCACAGGACGATTTTTTTCCACAACAATCTGCTGTGGAGCCCCTTCTTTTTTACGCCAATTCCCAAAATATTTTTCAACCAATATTCTTAAGGTATCATGGTCATAGGGAGATACCACGCTGATGATACACCGATTAGGAATATAGTGGGTATGATAAAAAGCTTCCAATTGATTTTTTGTAAATCTCCTGATGGTATCTTCAGTACCAATGACATCATAACGCAAAGGACTATGAGTAAAAGCAATTTCATTTACTTTTTGATAGGAATACTGTTCCACATCATCCAAATTCGTCTTTATCTCCGTTAAAATCACCCTTCTTTCCTTTTCCATTTCTTTCTCGGGAAATGTAGGGTTGGTGATTAGATCTGACAACAACTCCACAGAAGACTCCAATTCCTCAGCCAAAGCCGTAATTGAAAACACAGTGGAAACATAGTCGGTGTATGCATTATACGATCCTGCCCGTTCTTCCAGGGCTTGATTTATCTGATGATTGTTCCTCTTTTTTGTACCCTGAAAAAGCATATGCTCGATAAAATGACAAATTCCTTTTTCTTCTATATTCTCATACATGGCTCCTATCCTTATGCCAACGTGAAAGGAAAAAATCCTTGTATCTTTTTTTATGGAAATAAGCTGAATACCATTCTCCAGTGTCTGTTCCATGCTATTAAATATTTCTTTTTTCATGATCTCGTACTCCTAATCATAGTCTTTTTTTCATCGCATCCACTTATTATTATAACAAAGTCTTCCGTTGGAAGATTAATAAGGAAGACTTTATTGAAATACATGCCGGGAATCATAACTTATCCACAATTTATGAAAATGAAAGTACATCAATTCCTATGTGTTGTAAAAAAAAGTTTTTGTAGGCATAGAAACCCTATATGATTCCACGGTATGTAAGATATACTATAAATAGAAATCTATTCGATGAAAGGCTGGGACATTCGTGGGGCAAACAAAGTTTTTTCGCAAATCCATAGCAATCATCTTATTTCCCTGTGCATGGTTATTGTCTTGGTTATCCTCCTTTTATCCTTCCGCTGTAGAACAAATCTATGCCTCCGGAATTTATAAAATTATCGGGCAGTTCTTAAGCCGCATTACAGGAATATTTCCTTTCTCTCTAATGGAGGTGTCCATAATATTGCTGTTTTTTTCTACTGTCGGCATTCTTCTCTACGGCTTTGTGCACATCACAAGATATAAAGGAATTCAAAAAAGAACGATGTTGCGGATTTTCACCAGTATTCTATCTTTTTTCTGTATTGCCTATTTTATCTTCATCACCCTATGGGGGATGAATTATCATCGTCTCCCCTTCGCAAGCATCGCTAATTTACACATTAGACCCGCCTCTGTCGTGGAATTAAGGGAATTGTGCAAAAACCTAATCATCCGGGCCAACTTCCTTCGTACACTGGTTGATGAAAATGGGCAGGGTGTGATGTACATAGCAAAAGGGCATAAAGACGTGTTTTTCAGGGCTGCAAAAGGTTATGAAAATGCCTCCGCCATTTATCCTGAACTTGACGGGAAATATGGCAGACCGAAGGGTATACTGTTTTCGAATGTCATGTCGTATGCCGGCATTTCCGGCATTTATTTTCCATTTACAGGTGAAGCCAACGTAAACACCGCTATTCCAGATTGTATGCTGCCAAGCACCACATGCCACGAAATGGCTCATCAGCGGGGCTTTGCCAGGGAAGACGAGGCCAATTACATTGCCTATCTTGCCTGCACCATGCACCCCGATGCAGATTTCCAATATTCAGGTATTCTGCTGGCCCTGATTCATTCTATGAATACCTTGTCTCTCCATGATCCGGAAAGCTACAAACAGCTAAAAGCCATGTACAGTCTAAGCCTTCAGCAGGATTTACTTCACTGGAATCAATTTTGGAAACGCTACGAAGGCCCTATTGAGCGCGCTGCTTCCAAGGCAAATGATGCCTATCTAAAATCAAATCTGCAAGAAGATGGCGTCCATAGCTATGGAAGGATGGTGGATCTGTTATTGGCCGAATATCGTACTGCAAAGGACAAGTCATCTAAAAAATTGTGCCAATCCCCGTAATATTTTTTGCTAAGTCCTCCCGATAATCTCCATGTGCCGGATTCAGGCTATTGATCACAACGCTGCCTTCCCTTCCCGTGGCATGGACATAGCGATCATCTCCTATATACATAGCCACATGTCCAGGAAAAAACAGCAGGTCTCCGGGCTTCATGTCCTCCCTCTCTATTTTTCGCATATACTCCTCTTTGAGGACAGCATCTCGGTAAATGATGATCCCGTTCAGCATATAAGCCATGGAACAAAGACCCGAACAGTCTATCCCCATGGGACTCTTTCCCCCCCATCGGTACTGAGTGCCAAGATAGGAAAGGGCCATATCTACCAAATTTTCCCTCAATTGATTCTCATGGTTTTGGGGAGATATTTTTTCCATTTTCCTTACAAAGTTCTTTCTTATCCATCCTTTCCGTCCATAAGGGAGGATGACTTGAATCCAGTCTTTTTCAATTTTATCCTCTACTTGAACCAATGCTCCCCTTGTCAAAAAGGCCACAGGGTAAGTTGCATATTTGGGCTCTGCCATCACATCTGCCATGGCGTATATGAGAAAATGGTTCGCCTTTTCCTTCCACCGTAAAGCCTCTTCACGATCGATGAGCAAATGATCCTTATGCATGTACCCATAATAGTCATAGTGGGTTTTTACATAAAGCCAGCCATCCTTTGCTTCCCCTTTGATTTGCACCACCATTCCGAATAGTCCCTCATCGGCCTGCTCGCTTTGAAAATGGGGGTCTTTCATCACAGGAACAAGGGTGTTCCTTATAATAGCCCATTCATTAACAAAACCAGTCATATTGCCATAGCCTCCTCTATACGTGAAAAAGTGAATTTTAACACCCGTAAAACTGTCGAAACAGTGCGGCTTCTCTCCCGATATTCTCAGAAAATCCCTTGTATCCTCATTTCTTTGTAAAATAATAATTTCTATAAATGTTCCAATGTTCCTTCAAAAATAGGATGATTCAATGCGGAAAAACCTATGATTGTATTCCATCATAGGTCAAATTTCTTTTCTCTTGTCATATACATATACACGGGGAAACCAATCAACGTAATACCCAATCCGTAAAGGGCATTGGTTGTATCCGTAATCAATGTATTGATGGTGATATATAGTCCTCCGATAATTCCAATCAAAGGTACAATGGGATACAATGGCACCTCATATGGCCTTTCCATATTCTTGTGCTTCCTTCTTAGTATAAAAACACCGGCTACAGCCATGGTGAAGAATATCCATAATACAAAGATTACTAGATTTGAGAGCATCTCAAAAGAACCTGAGAATACATAAAGGCATGCCAAAATTACTTCTAATAAAAATGCATTGAAGGGTGTTGAAAACCTCTCATCAACTTTTCCAAAAAAATTGGCAAAAGGTAGCAATTTATCTTGTGCCATGGCAAAGGGAATACGAACACCTGTCATCAAATAACCATTTAATGCACCGAAAATAGATATTAAAATTCCTGCAGAGATTAAAGATGCTCCCGCAGTTCCAAACAATACCATAGCTGCATCGGAAGCTGGCTTGCTGGAAGCAATGACATCTTCTACCGGAATCACATGGATGATCGCCAAATTAATAAAAACATAGACCGCAATAATGGTTAGTACACCTACAATGATGGATTTCGGCAGATCTTTTTTAGGGTTTTTTAATTCTCCGGCGATATTTCCAACGCCTACCCATCCATCATAGGCCCAAAGGGTTCCTAGAATCGCTGCCCCAAAGCCCGTAATCGTTTCTGCCCCCGTTGTAGACAGGGTAAAACTATTGGCGGTACCCTTGGCCAGTCCGTAAACAATAATAATAAATATAGGGATCAATTTTCCTATGGTAGATATAAATTGGATCTTGCTTCCCAGTTTGGTGGAAAGAATATTGCCAATCATAATGATAAAAATAATTCCAATGGCCAGCAGTTTTTGCTGTAAATCAGTCATAGGAATAAAATATGTGGCCTGGGTTGCAAAAACAATAGCCAAAGCCGCTGCTGCACCCGGAACATATATAACTGTTTGAACCCATCCAAACAGGAAGGCCCATTTCTCACCATATAACTCCTTTAAATAAACAAATACGCCCCCTGTTTTCGGTATAGCCGTTGCAATTTCCGCAATCGTCAATCCCGATGCCATCGTAATGACTCCCCCTGCAATCCAAGCCAATATTCCCATGAGGGGGGACCCGGCATTTTTAAACACAAAGGATGCTTTGAAAAATATTCCTGAACCGATGACAACCCCAATGACTACTGCAATGGCTTCAAATAACCCTATTTCTTTTTTTAATTCCTTTGATTCACTACTGCATATTTTTGTTTCCATTCTTAGTTCCATCCTTTCTGTATTTTATTGTAGAGATTAGGTAGAATCATCGAAAAAAAACTTGCCTTATCCCTCCTTTCTCAAACATATGGCAGATATGATATACAAAAAAATACAGGACGTAAAACAGCATGAAAAATAAAGCTATTTTACGCCCTGTCCTTTTATCTGAAAGTTTCCCTAACGCATCCCGTTAAGTTGCTCCTTTGATGCTACACAAGTAGTCTCTCCAGGGGTGTGTCCAATTATTGTATCATACCTGAAAGCTTCGGAAATAAGCAAATAGCGCCGCTTATCCCTTTCTTCTACGGTTATCCGAAACGGATATCTCCAATAATTTTCATCCACCAATATGCACTTTTGCCTTTTTTATTTTAAATCCTATCTTTTCAGCAGTCAACCGTAATTGTAAAGTATTAAGATATTTTAAAGAATTGCATATTGAAAATAGATCATCCCATTTTTCCATTGAGAGCAAATTTCATTTTTGTTTTTGTCCCTATTTTTAAATTTTTTGTAACAAATTTATTGACAAGCATATGGGATGCACATATAATTAATGTATAATTGTATACAATAATACATTAATTATATGTAGAAGACGATCTGCAGAAAGGAGAATGCACTTGGGAAAAAATATAATACTTAAAATTTTTGAAAAAAAGTTGTTGTCCGGGTCTTTACAGCCTGGAAATGAAATTTCTCTGAAGGTCAATCAGACCCTCACTCAAGATTCCACGGGCACCATGGTCTACTTGCAACTGGAAGCCATGGGAATAAAAGATATTCAAACAGACTTGTCTGTAGCTTACGTAGATCACAATACACTGCAAACGGGCTTTGAAAATGCCGATGATCATGCATTTATCAAGTCCGTGGCAGCCAAATACGGAATCATCTATTCGAAACCTGGGAACGGTATTTGTCATCAGCTCCATCTGGAGAGGTTTGCCAAGCCCGGCGATGTATTGATCGGTTCCGACAGCCATACCCCAACCTGCGGAGGCCTGGGCATGCTCAGTATAGGTGCTGGCGGTTTGGATGTAGCTGTAGCCATGGCAAAGGGATATTATTTTCTAAAGGTCCCTAAAATACTGAATATTGAGCTCAAAGGAAAGCTGAAACCTTGGGTGTCTGCTAAGGATGTCATATTGTATATATTAAAGGAGCTCACCGTCAAAGGGGGCGTAGGATATATGATTGAGTATTCCGGGGAAGGACTCCGCGAGTTATCCGTTACCGACAGGGCTACCATCGCCAATATGGGGGCTGAATTGGGCGCCACCACTTCTATCTTTCCCAGTGATGAGATCACAAGGGATTTCTTGATCAGGCAGGGCAGAGAAAAAGATTTTATTCACTTGACAGCCGATGACGATGCCGAATATGATAAAAAAATCGTTGTAAATTTGGAGGATATTTTCCCAATGGCTGCCATGCCCCACAGTCCGGATCATGTTGCCAAAGTAAAGGATATTCAAGGAATCAAGGTGGACCAGGTAGCCATCGGAAGCTGTACCAATGCATCCTATACAGATTTGATGAAGGTGGCTAAAATCCTAAAAGGGAGAAAAGTCCATGAAGATGTAAGTTTGGTGATCTCTCCAGGGTCAAGCAGTATACTGAAAATGCTGTCTGATCATGGGGCCCTGGGTGCTTTGATCGATGCCGGTGCCAGAATTTTAGAGGCTGCCTGCGGTCCTTGCATCGGGATGGGACAAGCTCCGAAATCCAGTGCCGTGTCCCTCAGAACCTTCAACCGGAATTTCCAAGGCAGGTGCGGCACGGAAAATGCCCATGTATATTTGATAAGTCCCGAAACAGCGGCTGTTTCAGCAATTACAGGATATCTCACAGACCCTTCGTCCTTTGGTGATGTTCCCTTGGTGGAAATTCCTGAAAAATACCATGTATCGGATCACTATTTCGTGTACCCTAAGGAAGACAGGACCAATACAGAAATCATCATGGGCCCAAACATTAAGCCCTTCCCTGTCAACCAACCCTTAGGCCCTGTCTTAAGGGGGAAAATGCTGTTAAAAACCGGCGACCATGTAACCACAGACGATATTATGCCATCCCATGCCAGCTTGCTGCCCTATCGTTCCAATATACCGGAATTGTCCAAGCATTGTTTTGGCACACTGGTAAAAGATTTTCATGCAATTGCAAGAAAATATAACGGAGGATTTGTTGTGGGCGGTGAAAACTATGGTCAAGGTTCCAGCCGGGAGCACGCCGCATTGGTTCCCCTTTATCTCGGTGTCAAAGCTGTGATTGCCAAGTCCTTTGCAAGAATCCATAAGGCAAACTTGATTAATTCCGGCATTATTCCTCTTACTTTTATCGATAAGGAAGATTATGCATATTTTGATGCATTGGATGAACTGGAAATCAGAGACATCATCGGTGCTCTCGATGCTGGTTCCGAAATATCTTTATTCAACAAGACAAAGGGAATTGCTGTAAGGCTTCAATTTGAAGGCTCCAGAAGGGATGCGGATATCTTAAAGGCTGGAGGGTATTTAAACTACGCCAAACAATCCAATATTTCATAAAGAAGGTGAATTCTATGCATCAAGTCACACTGATCCCTGGAGACGGCATAGGCCCTGAAGTGATAGAGGCCGCCAAAAACGTCATTGAAGCTGCCGGCGTTCAAATCGATTGGGATATTGTGAATGCCGGAGCAGATGTTTATGAAAATGAAGGAGTTCTTATCCCGGAAAGGGTTTTTGAAAGTATTGAAAAGAACAAAATTGCCTTGAAAGGACCTATCACAACGCCCATAGGCTGTGGGTTTCAAAGTATCAATGTATTGCTCAGAAAAAAATACGATCTCTTTTCCAATGTTCGTCCCGTAAAAACAATCCCCGGAATTAATGTTCCGTTTCAACATGTGGATCTTGTTATTTTTAGAGAGAATACCGAAGATCTCTATATGGGCTTAGAAAAAAAGATTTCTGAAGATGCAGCAGAAGCTGTAAAACGGATTACAAAAAAAGGTTCTACCCGGATTATTCGGGCAGCCTTTGATTATGCTGATAAAAATAACAAGACAAAAGTAGCCGTAGTCCACAAGGCAAATATTATGAAACTGACCGACGGATTGTTCCTTCAGTGTGCCAGGGAAATTGCCGAGGAATATCCTCATATTCATCTGCAGGAGGTCATCATAGACAATATGTGCATGCAACTGGTAATGCATCCGTCCCAGTTTGAAGTAATCGTTACTACCAATCTGTACGGCGACATACTATCAGATCTGTGTGCTGGTCTGGTGGGCGGTCTAGGAGTAGTCCCGGGTGCAAATATAGGAGAAAATATGGCTGTATTTGAAGCTGTTCACGGCAGTGCCCCTGTCATTGCCGGGAAAAACATGGCCAACCCCACAGCCGTTATCTTATCTGGGGCTATGATGTTGGACTATCTAGGTGAAAGAGAAAAATCCCAAGTAATTTCTCAGGCTGTGACAGAAACGATTCGCCAAGGCAAATATCTGACAAAGGATTTAGGCGGTTCTGCCTCAACCACAGATATGACAAAGGCCATAATCGAAAATATGCTATGAAACTATACCATGAGGAGGGTCACCCATTGAGCAACTTATTCAATAGTACCAATTTTTATGACTTGACGGTTTTAGCGGAACGAAACAATTTCATTCCTCCGGAACTCTATCAAAAACACAATGTGAAAAGAGGTCTCAGAAACGAAAACGGTACAGGGGTTTTGGTAGGTCTTACTAATGTAGGCTCCGTAAAGGGCTATAGTCTGGAAGAGAATACAAAAATACCTGTGGAAGGCAAGTTGTTTTATCGCGGGATTGATTTGGAGGATTTTGTAGCAGGATTCCAATGCCAAAACAGACGGGGCTTTGAGGAATGTGTTTATTTGCTGCTCTTCGGCGAGCTTCCTGCCCAGGAACAACTAAATACATTTCAACAATTGTTGGATGAGGCAAGACAACTTCCTGCCGGTTTTACGGAAAATATGATTTTAAAAATACCCAGCAAAGATATTATGAACAAACTGCAAAGAAGTGTTTTGGTTCTTTATTCCCATGACGAAAGCCCCGATGATATTAGCATTTCCAATGTATTAAGACAGAGCATAGAGCTGATTGCCAGATTCCCTACCATTATTTCCTATGGGTACCAGGCAAAGGCCCATAATTTTGATAAGAAAAGTCTATTCATTCATCCTCCTCAAAAGGGCATCGGCACTGCTGAAAATATTTTATTTATGACAAGGGCCGATAATCGTTATACGGAAACAGAGGCGGAAACATTAGACCTATCCCTCGTCATCCATGCGGAACATGGCGGCGGAAACAATTCTGCCTTTGCAACCCATGTGGTATCCTCCTCCGGTACAGATACGTATTCTGCCATCTCTGCAGCCATCGGTTCTCTGAAAGGTCCAAAACATGGCGGCGCAAATATCAAAGTCCGTGAAATGGTGATGAATATTAAGGAAAATGTTGCGGATATCGGAGACAGAAGCCAATTAAAAGACTATCTATGGAAAATCATCAAAAAAGAAGCCTTTGACAGAGAAGGGCTCATCTATGGCATGGGCCATGCCGTCTATACAAAATCTGATCCGAGGGCCATCCTGCTGAAAAAGAAAGCTTTTGAACTGGCTGTTGAAAAGGATAAAGCCCATGAGTTTCAACTGTATAAAGATATCGAAGAGCTCTCATTGGAATTGTTTGGGGAACTGAAAGGAGAAGACTTCGTCATCTGTGCCAATGTGGATCTTTATTCAGGTTTCGTATATGAACTTTTAAATATTCCGCCGGAGCTCTATACTCCCTTATTTGCCACGGCAAGGATCGCAGGCTGGTGTGCCCACCGCATTGAGCAGTTGGTAAGCGATCAAAAAATTATACGTCCCGCTTATGTAAACACAAGCCTTCCGAAAGCCTATGTTCCTATTCATCAGAGGGTTTCAAATCCTGTTCAAAAGATTGCAATATAAAACGGCATATTGCTTGTTTCTCTCCATGGATTCTATGGTTATGGCTGCCGGTTCAATACCCGGCAGCTCAGTTTTCACAGCAAATAAACATTGTATTGCTTTCCATTCAGTCTCCACAATAAGCATAATACTGCCCCCAAAATCCATGCCTTGGATACTTCCTTTTCATCAGGTTAGGCATTTTTTTTTCGAGATGAAATATCTACCCAGACGGCCAACAGCAAAACCAGTCCCCTTACGATCAATCGCTGGGTAGTCCCTACATCCAGAAGAAGCATGCCGTTGTTCAGGGTAGCCATGACCAGGGCACCGATGATGGCACCGACGATGGTTCCTTCCCCACCCAAGGTGCTGGTTCCGCCGATGATGGCTGCAGCAATCACATCCAACTCCATTCCCTGTCCTGCCGATGCCGCCGCAGAACCGACCCTGGCTGTATAAATAATCCCGCCGATGGCACACAGTATGCCCGACGATATAAAAATCCAAAGAGTTCTTTGGCGAATATTGATTCCCGATAGCTTGGCTGCCTCGCGATTGCCTCCGATGGCATATATATGGCGGCCAAAGGTAGTTTTTGTTGTCAGAAAGGCATAGAAACTGCCTATTCCCATCAACAGCAAAATAGAATAGGGTATACCCAGATATAGGGCCATAATTGCAAATATGGCAGTGATTAAAAGGACCACCAGACTAACTTTCAATAAGAATAGTGTTTTCGGCAAAATGTCAAAGCCATACCTGATCCTTTCTTTTCTTTTTCTGAGCTCCATCCATAGGTAGCCTACTATCACAAGCACCAATATGATTAGGGTTGTATCATGGGGAAGCATGTCCTTGGGCGAGTTTGCAATAAACAATGTAGGGATATAATCTTGCCCAATCCTGTTGAATGCGCCGGTAGTGGCAATGGTTTCCCCCTTTGTCACTCCCAAAAGCAACCCATTAAAAATCATCATCCCTGCTAGGGTCACGATAAAAGCAGGAACATCCCGGTATGCAACCCAGTAGCCCTGCCAAAGCCCTATCAAGGCGCCTACTGCCAAGGTAATCAATATGGCAGGCAGTATACCTAGGTCATACTTTGCCTGCAATATGGCAACGATGGCACCTGTCAATCCTACAACAGCTCCGATGGATAAATCAATGTGCCCTGCCACAATCACCAATACTACGCCGCAAGCCAATATGGCAATATGGGCAGTTTGCAAAAACAATGTGGAAAGATTCCTTGGTGTTAAAAATACATCACTCAGAAATGAAAAGATCAGCATAATGCTTATCAAAGCAATAAACATAGTATATTGTCTTATATTGTTCCTAAGGGAAAATTTTATAATTTCTACCGCACTTTGTCTATTTTCAACTTTACCTGCCATGAAATATCCTCCTTTAATACATCGTTGAAAAATCTTCTCCACTGCCCGTTGCATAATACATAATTTTTTCTTGATCGGCTTCCTTCCAATCCAGCTCTGCCGTTATTTTTCCTTCGTGCATAACCAATATTCGATCACTCATTCCCAAAACCTCCGGCAACTCGGAGGAGATCATAATAATGCTTACCCCTTGTTCCACCAGATCATTCATGATATTGTAGATTTCATATTTTGCCCCTACATCAATTCCTCGAGTCGGTTCATCCAATATCAATATTTTGGGAGCCGCCATCAACCATTTAGCTATCACTACCTTTTGCTGATTTCCCCCACTCAAATTCCTTGTTTTCTGTTCTATGGACGGCGTTTTTATCTTCAAAGCTTCCACATAGCGATTTGCAATCTTGATTTCCTCATTTTCATTGATTCCTCGGAGGCTTGCTATTTTTTTTAAGCTGGGCAAGGTGATATTTTCCTTAATGTCCATCATCAGTACCAACCCTGTTTTTTTGCGGTCCTCGGAAAGGTAGCATAATCCTTTCTCTATCGCATCCCTAGGTTCTTTGATTTCCACTTCTTTGCCATCTATATGAATATACCCCGATTTATTGAATCCATAGGCACCAAATAAACTCATCATCAATTCTGTTCTTCCTGCCCCCATTAATCCGGCAATCCCAAGAATTTCTCCCTTTCTTGCTTGAAAACTCACGCCGTCAATGATCTTTTTATCAGGTACCTCCGGATTATAAACGGTCCAATCCTTTACTTCCAGCACAACTTCACCGGGCGTATGCTCCTTCCTGGGAAAAAGCTGTGTAATGGCTCTTCCCACCATACCGGTAATAATTCGATCCTGATTGACATGTTCATCATTGGGAAAAGTTTCTATGGTCTTTCCATCCCGCAGGATGGTAATCGTATCCGCCACAGCCTTTACTTCCTTCAACTTGTGAGAAATGTAAATGCAGCTGATGCCTTCCTGCTTCAGTTTTCTAATGATATTCAATAAATTTTCACTATCGTCCTCATTGAGTGCAGCTGTCGGTTCATCCAATATCAATATACTTACATTTTTGGATAGGGCCTTTGCAATCTCTACCAATTGCTGCTTTCCGATTCCCAAATTCACAATTTTTGTATCGGGGCTTTCCGTTAATCCTACCTCATGCAACAGCCTTTTTGTTTCAGCCATTGCCTTGTTCCAATCAATAATTCCATATTTTTCAAACTCATTTCCCAAATATATGTTTTCACAGATGTTCATCTGTTTTACCAAAGTCAATTCCTGATAAATAATTCCTACGCCCGCGGCCTCACTATCCTTTGTATTGAGAAATTTTTGTTCTTCCCCACGGATGATAATTTTCCCTTTGTAGGAACCATGAGGATATACCCCGCTGAGAATCTTCATCAATGTGGATTTCCCTGCCCCGTTTTCCCCCACCAAGGCATGAACCTCGCCTTTCTTCACCTTGAAGTTCACATGATCAAGGGCCCTGACGCCTGGAAATTCTTTTACGATATTTTCCATTTCCAAAATGTATTCACTCATCGCTCCCTGTCCACCTTTCTAAAAGAGAGAGGAATAACTAAAAGCTATTCCTCCTATCAGCCTTGAAAACTAGTTTGTTATTTTAGATCAGCCTCTGAAATATATCCGCTGTCTACCAGTACTTCCTTCAAATTGTCTTTTGTCACAATTTTAGGCTCCAGCAAAACAGAAGGTACGGCAATCTTGCCATTATCTACCTCGCCATTGGTAGCCACCTTTTCTCCATTTGCCAGTTGGATGGCTATATCAATGGCTGCTGCTCCCAGTTCTCGAGTATCCTTAAAGATCGTCATGGATTGTGTTCCTTCCATGATTCTCTTGGCAGCAGCTTTCTCAGCATCCTGCCCTGTAATCGGTACTTTGCCTGCCAATCCTTGGGCTGCCAGGGCCTGAATCGCGGCTCCTGCTGTACCGTCATTTGGTGCCAAGATTGCATCTACTTCATTATTATTGGCAGATAATGCTGCTTCAACAATTTTTAATGCATTTTCCGGTACCCAGTTTTCTACTGCTTGTTCAGCAATGACTTTGATCTTTCCTGCGTCAATCAATGGCTGGATGTACTTCATGGCCCCTGCCTTGAACAATTTGGCATTGTTATCCGTAGGAGCACCGGACATGATGATGTAGTTTCCTTCCGATACCTTCTCGGTAATGTACTTGCCTTGCAATTCTCCTACCTTTACATTGTCAAAGGACAGATAAATATCCAGCTTATCGGTATTTGTAATCAATCGGTCGTAGGAGATTACCGGAATGCCCTCCTTGTTTGCCTTTTCCACCAAGGTTGCAGCAGCGGCAGCATCATGGGGTGCCAGAATCAATACATCGATTCCTTGGGTTAACAATGATTCTACTTGTGTAATTTGCTCTTGCATGTTGGCGTCAGCTACTTTCACAATCAATTCAATACCTTTTTCAGCAGCTACTTGCTCCATCTTTTCCTTGTCCCTTACCCATCTTTCCTCTCTTTGGGTAGGCAAAGACAGACCTACTTTAATTTTTTTGGCCGGCGCATTTGCAGATGTTTCTCCGGCAGGTGCAGGCTTGCTGCATCCGGCAAATAACGTCACCACCATCAGCACTGCCAGCATCCATGCAAAAATTTTACTTCTTTTCACCACAAATTTCCCCTTTCCTTATTTATATTGTTTATTATGAATTTAGCTGCATTTATAATATTGGTTACTGGGAGGGTCTTTCATATAAATGCAGCTAAGTTAAAACGACCCATCGACCCTTTCCTGGATAACGTTTGCTTTAGGATCAATTTTAAAGAAATATCTGAAAAGTGCCTTTTTACCCTTCCCCATGAAAGGACTTTTATCAAAAAATAATTGCAAACATTTTCATGATTCTTAAAATTAAGCTATGAATAAATTCTCTTTCTAATTCCCTTTTGCCTCTGTACCATTTTGAGTTATTCTTCTCTATTTTGTCAGATTCAGTTTTTTGGTAAACAGATTCTAGTAATTTTTTAAGACAAAAAAATACAGCCTACTGACAAAAGCGTTCTTTGTCGCCAGGCTGTTGTCCATCCTTTTGAAATATCATATTTGTCACTGGTTATATAATTCGGTGGAATTTCTGTAGACCTCATCCCGCATATGGAATCCGTCCTTTATAATCGTTTCATCGATATTATTTTTGTCCACGGCAATAGGTTCAAGCACATAATAGGGTACAGAATATCTCCCGTCAAAAATAGAGTTTTCGATATCTAAACTCTCTCCCCGGGCAAGTTTCACAGCCATCTTTGCCGTCACATCGGCTAACTTTTCGATGGGTTTATACACCGTCATCAATTGGGTTCCTTCTACAATCCGCTGGCATGCAGCCAAGTCTGCATCTTGCCCTGCCACAACGGTTTTCCCTGCCAACCTATGCTCCGATAATGCCCCAATAATTCCGTCGGCCAAACCGTCATTCCCTGCAATGATGGCATGAATGGCATTTCCCTGTTGAAGGAGCTCATCGGTTACCCGAAAGGCATATTCATTCATCCAATTGGATGCCCATTCCTCAGCGATAATTTTGATATGCCCGCTTTTTACCTTAGGCTGCAACAATTTATCATAGCCTTCCTTAATCATTTTTGTATTATGATCACTGGTGGCACCATTGACAATAAGAACATTGCCTTCCGGTACATGTTCCAGCACATATTTTGCCATAAGTTCCCCTACCCGGACATTGTCAAAGGATATATATAGATCTACGTTGGATTTTAGGACCAGCCTATCATAGGAAATGACCTTCACCCCTTGCCGCTTCGCCAGTTCGACGGCCGCAGCCGCCTTTTCCAAATCATTGGGAACAATCACCAGAACATCAATGCCTTGATCAAGAAGATATCTCACCTGTTTTAGCTGGTCCTGGTCATCGTTATTGGCATTTTGTACAATAATATCTCCTCCCAGATCCTTCACCTTTGCCATCAGTATATCCCGATCCTTCATCCACCGTTCTTCCTTTAAGGTTCCTAGAGAAAAACCAATCTTCACCCTGTTGTCAACAATCTCCGCTTCTTTATCCTTTTGGGGATGCTTGGTCCCATAAAGGTTCTTGAAAGTCAGATAAAGGAGCATGACCAAAACAACCGTAAGAAAAATCAATATTCCTTTTTTTACTATTTGTTTTGCCCGCATCATCATATCACCTCTTGAGACATCGAATTAGCTCTGTACTCCGTTGGTGTAATCCCTGTTACCTTCTTGAATATTTTGCTGAAATAATTTGGATCGCTATATCCGATTTTATAACATACTTCTTTGACACTGACGGCAGCATCCTTTAATAGTTCCTTTGATTTCTCAATCCTCAACTCTGTCAGATAATCTACAAAATTTTTTCCCACAGCATCTTTAAAGAATTTGCAGAAGTAATGATAGCTCATGTTCATTTCCTTTGCTACATCATCCAGGCTGATGTCTTGATCATAATTTTCATGAATATATTTGAGGGATTTGGAAATCAATCCGCTTAATTCCCTTTCTCTCAATGCATGGATCCGATTTGTCATATTTTTTAAATAATGGAAATAACTCATCTTCAATTCCTCCATATGATGAATCTTCAACAGATCCATAAAATAATTTTCGTCCGATACAGGAGGAGCTTCCATCTCATAGGGAATGGCCCTTCTCAAAACAATCAGCAGTTCAATAAGCTTTGATTTTATTTTATCGATATCATCCTTATAATTTACAGAAAGCCACCAGAAAATTTCTTCAAATCCGTTCAACACACCTGTCAAATCCCCTGTTAACATTCCATGGATCAGGATCTTTTCCTGATGGATAGGATAAGTATCCGCTTTATGGGAGGGAAGAACGATATCTTCAAAGTGGACTACTCCAGCCTCACGGGAAACAGATGCGGCCGTATAGGCTTCATTGCAGGACTTTGAAAAATATTCAATAGCATACCCTCTACCCACACCTATCTTGTAATGGATTTGAATGCTTCGATTCACTCTCTCCATGAGCTTTGCAGCTATTTCCATGGATGTATTGCGAACTTCATAGGCATCTGTATTTTTGTCGACGGGAATATAGGCCACCACTCTATCTAAAAGAGGAGGCCCTATAAGACAGGGACACAGGCTTTTCAACTCCATGCTAAATACGTCATAAAATTTCTGTTTGATCAGACTGTTTTTCAGATTTTCTTCCTTCACATCGCTTTCAAAATCATCCACAATGGCCATCATCACATATCCATACTGAATTTTCATTCCAAATATATCCTCATAGAATTCTATGTCTCTGATTCCTCTGCCATTCAACAATTGGGAATAAACAAACTGTCCTTCCATATGGGGAAGAATTTTATTAATTTTTTCCTTCAGCAAAATCTCCCTTTGCATAGCTTCCCTTTTCGAAGAGATAATTTCACGGATATGTCCGATGGTTTCAACAAGCCGGTTTTTGTTAATCGGTTTTAACAGATATTCATGAACCCCCAGATTTACTGCATCCTTGGCATAGTTAAAATATTCATAAGCAGTAATAATCACAAAAATAATGTCACGATTTGTACTTTTTATTTGGCGGATGGCATCGATGCCATCGATGCCGGGCATGCGGATATCCATAAATACAATATCGGGCTTTACATCAAAAGCCTTTTCTATAGCCTCCCTCCCCGACATGGCAGTACCCACGATTTGCACGTCAGGAACATTTTTTTCAATGATAAATTTTATAGACTCAATCACCAAATGCTCATCATCCGCTATTAAAAGCTTCATCATGACAAACCCCATCCTCACCATATGGTATTTTTAAGATAACCTTCGTTCCTTCGCCTATTTTGCTCTCTATTTCTATGACATCCTTAATTTCTGAAATATTATAAAAAAGTCTCAAACGGTCAATGACATTATGCATGCCGATTCCCGTCACATGCCTGTTGGATGGATCATCACTACTGTCGGCGCCAATAATGGCTGCTACACGTTTTTCATCCATGCCAATGCCGTTATCCTGCACTTCCACCAAAATTTTTCCCCCATCGGCCTTGATATTCAAATGAATTTCTCCGTTTTTTTCTAAATGTTCAAGACCATGGATAAAAGCATTTTCAACAATGGGCTGGATAATAATGCAAGGCATCTTTGCCTCAAGCACCCTTTCTTCAATATCTGTAAAAAATTCTATGCGATTGCCAAACCTAGTCTTCAGAATATACATATAGTTTTTTACATACTTGATCTCATCTCCCAAGGTTACAGGCTCATCCAATTTCCTCAGATTGTACCGAAAGAGTTCGGCAATATTTTCTATAAACTCCGAGGCCTTATCGGCTCCCTCCATCATGGACAGTTGGGATGCCGCATTCAAGGTATTAAAAAGAAAATGAGGATTGATTTGGGACTGTAGAGATTTTAGTTCCGCTTCTTTCAGCAGATTTTTCATCTTTAAGTTCTGCATTTCCTGTTCCTTCAACCTTTTCTCAATCTCTGCCTGTCTCTTGATTTCATCAATGTAGCTCCTGATGTTGACAACCATTTTATGAAAGGCCTTGGCCAGTATATGGATTTCATCATCCGTTTGTATTTCTACAGGTTCAATATCAAAATCGCCCTTTGAAATTCTCTCCGCTGAATGGGAAAGTTCTACGATGGGCTTTGTCAACCGATATGTGAATAAAATCGCAAGAAAAATATTAAGCATTACAGAGCCTATAATGATCAGAAGATTGAAATAGCTGATAAAGGTCATATTCTTAGTAATCATAGCATATTTCTGAGATCCGCCCTGGAGTTTTGCATTGAGAAGATGATGGATGTAAAGCTTAATGTATTCACTGATTTGGTTTGATCTTGTGAAATGGGCTATATATTCACTGCTGATCCTGCCCCGCTTTGCCCTTACGGCACTGTCCGTTTCCTTCAGGAGGTTGTCTATCATATAACCAATATCCTTCAACATTAGCCGATCTAAATCATAGACGGCCTCCCTGGGTATATTCCTTGATTTTTCTTGAAGATTGTTATAAATGGTATAATAATTCAAAAGAGCTTCTGAAGATTTGGAAGCAAGATATTTCTCAACCTCTATCATCAGGAGATTGACATCATTGTTTAAACTGTTGAGATAGACATAGTCCGATATAATGGAGTGGAATCTGTTTAAGACAATTTTGGCATTATAATAGGAAAAGAGACTGGTAATCCCCAGCAAAAAGTAGTGATCAAATAATAAATGATCAATTTTCTTCTGATGCCCGTAAATCTAAAAATATCTTTGTTCATGGTTTCACCAACTATTCCATACGATCAGCCTTTTTTTCGTATTCTGCTAGGTTTTCCTTTTCAATCACCTTTACACCTGTATCAATAAAGGTAGATACATTGTTTTTTTCTTTGATATCCATTAGAGCTTTCAAACTTTCATATCCCATTTTATAAGGATCACTCATGACCGTACCGTAAATGATACCCTTTTCTATGTACCTTAAAATATTTTGTGTGTCTCCATAACCCACCAAAGTAATACTGCCAACCTTGTTATGGTCCACGATAAGCTGGGCAGCTCCCAAAGTGTCCACCGAATTGGTTGTAAAGATTGCGTTAATGCCCCGCTGGCTGTTGATGATAGACTGGGTAATCTCTTCTGCGCTCAAAATTCCCATTTTGGATGTATACACTTTGATGACTTTCATATGGGGGTAGCTGTTGATTGTACTCAAAAAACCGTTTATTTTCAGGTTCTGGCTGGCTGTATCCATTTCAAAATCATTGCTGACAATGATAGCAATATTGGCTTCTCCTCCGGTAGCTTTTATCATTAGCTTGGCAGCTTCCTTTCCCAGCAAAAAGCTGTTGGTTCCCACAAATGCATTTCTATTGCTGTTTTTATCGTCATTTTCTATGGTAACAACGGGAATCCCCTTGCTATAAGCCTTGTTGATCAATTCCGTAAAGTTTACCCCGCTGGAAACATGGGTAATGATTCCATCCACATTGGACATAACGGCAATATCCAGATATTGCAACTCATCCTGAGGATGATTAAACCTCGGGGCATTGAATTCCACAACGACATTATAGTATTTGGCTGCATCCTCTATGCCTCGTCTCACTTCTTTCCAAAAGGGATCCACAGAATTTTGCCCTACAAAGTAAAAATGGTACTTTGGCTTTGACAAAAAAATACTGGTTTCCTCCCTTTGAAGCCAATATAAAGCCATGCCTGTCATTACTATGAAAATGATTAAAATAACCATCATATTGCGTACAATCCAGTCAAAAATTTTTTTCCATATCTTCATGAAGCCATGTTCCCCCTGATAAAATAAATTGAGTCAGCTATGGCCCATCCCATGCCATGTGGTTATTGTAATATTCTATAGATCATATCAATCTCCTCCTTGCATATTTTAGCAAAAAGGAAGGGTTCTTTTTTGTTTGCTGCTCTCCATGGCCAATTCAATAATACGAACGGTATTTCTTGCTTCCCAAGGTTTCACCGCCGGCGCTTCTATTCCCCGGATGGCCCTATAGACATTTTCATAAAAGGCCCTATAATCCCCGGGCAAACTTTCCACCTTTCCCCTGAAGGATAATCCGTTGATCTCTGTGTTTAGAATCCCCCATAAAGCTTCCGGCTCTTTCCCCCAGTCCTCCATATCCTTTGGAAAACAACCTTTCTTCAAGGCAGCCTCCTGCACGTCCATACCATATTTTACAAAGGAACCCCTATCTCCCATGACGGCAAAATGGGGCATGGGCTCCCTAACCAGCATGCCTGCTTTCAGGATTGCCTTTGTTTTTTCATAATGCAGCGTAATTTCAAAATAATCATCGACTTTTCCCCCTTCCCGCTGGATGCGAATATCTCCCGTGACCTCTCTGGGAAGGCCGAACAGACATTGGGCCTGGTCAATTAAATGGCTGCCCAGGTCATACAATACCCCTGCCCCCGGCCCATCTTCTTCCCTCCATGCATTGGGCCTAGGAACATTTCTGAAACGATCAAACCGGGCCTCATATTCAACCACATTTCCAAGGAGATGACTGTCTATAATTTTCTTCACCGTCAAAAAATCACTGTCCCACCTTCTGTTTTGATGCACTGTCAATACCCTGTTTTGTTTTTGGGAAAGGGCGATCAGTGCATCGGCTTCCTCTGATGTAATCGTAAAGGGTTTTTCCACCACCACATGTTTATTGGCCAACAATGCCTTCGATGCATACTCAAAATGGGATGTATTCGGCGTAGCCACCACCACCAATTCTATCTCCTCATCCTCCAACAGCTTATCTGCGTCGGGAACAACCACCGCTTGAGGATAAATCTGCCTTGCCATGGCTGCCGTTTCTTCCCGGGTTGATACAATTTTCGCCAGTTCCAAATGCTCAACGCTGTAAATGACGGGTGCATGAAATACCCTCCCGCCTAAACCAAAACCAATAAGACCTACCTTCACTTTCTCTTTCATTTTTTCTCCCACCCCTTATCATTCCTATGACTTTGTCCATGATTATGAAAACAACTATCCCGGTCAGACAACCGGAAGTACTGCACACTTACCAATATTATACTACGAAAACTACTCTTTTCTATCAGGGCCATTCATTTTCCTATACAAAATCTTTCTGTCACCTTTCCTTTCATACCAAAACACCTTCCCGATTGGATAATATTGGCTAGTTGACATAATGCAACGCCTCCCTTATAATAAACATAATGTAAACACATTACATTTGCTGAATCCCGGATATTCCGGGTACGGAGGAACCAATTTTGGGGTTAATCCATGTATTTCATGGTAGGGAACCTTCTATCCCGAACCCGTCAGCTAACTTCGGAAGCATAGAAAGGAAGGAGTGTATTGTGATGAGGATGAAATTGAAAAGAATTGTATCGATATGTGTAATTTTATTGCTATTATCACTACAATTCACCAATGTGTTTGCAAAGGAAACCATTACTTATGCTACGCTAAAATTCGGCAGCAGAGGAAGCGCCGTAACCAAATTGCAGCAAGCATTGAGCAACAAAGGATTTTCCCCAGGCCCTATCGACGGTATTTATGGAAAAAAGACTGAAAAAGCCGTCATCACTTTCCAAAAAGCCAATGGTCTAACCATAGACGGAATCGCCGGGAAGGAAACCCAATCCAGATTATATGCACAACCTGTTTCCAGGGGTGCAATTACAAGGAATGATTCATATGCCACAGACCTGTACTGGCTGTCGAGAATTATCCATGCTGAGGCGGGAGCCGAGCCTTATAAGGGAAAAGTGGCAGTGGGCAATGTGATTCTGAACAGGGTAAAATCCAAGGACTTTCCGAACACCGTGAAGGGCGTCATATTCGAGTATTATCAGGGAATTCCCCAGTTTAGTCCTGTGGCGGAGGGCACGATTTACAATACGCCTTCTGAGGAAAGTATACAAGCTGCAAAGGATGCATTCAACGGCGCAAGACCTGTAGGAGATGCCACATACTTCTTCAATCCTGATAAAGCAGAAGGAAAGTGGATTGTAAAAAACAAAACTTATGTCATGAGAATCGGCGATCATGTGTTTTACAGATAGCCAAAAGATATGAACATCAGATGCTGTGAAAGAAACAGGACATTTTCAAAGGGAGCCTCTTGCAGGCTCCCTTTGGTTTGTAGACAACTCCTTGAAATTGGACTTCCCCTGCTCAGATCTGTGCCCCTTTTCTCAATCATAAAATAACAAAGTTTTCCGTTGGAAAGTTTCAAGGAAGACTTTGTTGAAACACATGGCGAAAATTATGACTTATCCACAACTTATGAAAGTACATCATTTTCTATGTGTTATAAGGAAAAAAGCAGCTTGCTGATTCGCGACGAAGCCGAAATCTCAAGGGTTCTTGTCGATCCCATTGCTGTTTCTCCTATTCTTCATCATAAAAATCTAAATAGGAATAATGCTTTCCCCCTTTTTCCCAGCCTAAAACAGCATCTAAGTTTACGTTCTGGGCGGCTTTAAAAATGGATTTATCCACATCCTTAAAGCTGCCCTTTAAATTTTTAATCAACTCCTTGATTTCATATCGCTTATTTCCTGTCTTTTCTGCAGCTACCATGCATGCACAATTCAGGGGCCAGATCCCGCTCTCTTGAGTATAATATTCAATATAGCGCTCCTCAATGTAATAAAGAGGTCGAATTAACTCCAATCCTTTAAAATTTGAAGACCTCAATTTGGGCAGCATGGTTTTGAAGCACCCCGTGTACAGCAAATTCATCATGGTTGTCTCTATGACATCATTGAAATGGTGCCCCAAGGCCAGTTTGTTGCATCCTAACTCCCGGGCCTTTGTATACAGCGCTCCCCGCCGCATTTTCGCACACATATAACAGGGATAATCCTTTGCAATATTGTCTACAATTCGAAAAATCCCCGAATCAAAAACTTGAATAGGGATGTTTAAATATCTGCAGTTATCCACCAGCAGACCCTTGATATCCTCATGATATCCCGGGTCCATGACAATAAATTCCAACTCAAAATTGTCTTCCCCATGCCGTTTCAATTCTTGGAATAATTTCGCCATCAGCATACTGTCTTTCCCGCCGGAAATGGCCACGGCAATCCTGTCTCCTGCTTCCACCAGGTTAAAATCTTTTAATGCTTTGATAAACTTTGACCATATATGTTTTCTATATTTTGTAATCAGGCTGCGTTCTATTTCCCAAAGAGGCTTTCTTTCTTCAAAGGGTATCAATACTTCACAGCCCTTTCCTGCGATGTCGCCCAAAGCTATCACCTCTCAATGTTTTATCATAGTTTCTATCGATGTCCCCCTATAATATAACCTTATATTCAATGGGACTGGAAAGGATAATAGATGTCCTGCTATTACCAAACCGTTTAATATCATCAATTAATTTTTCCAACTCCGCCATATTTTCCGTCATCACCTTCAAAGTCATGCAATCACCACCGGTAATATGGTGGCATTCCACAATGCATTCATGGGTCGGTGCAAATTCCAGAAATTTTTTATAATTTTCCGCCTTAATCGACACGTCGATAAAAGCCTTTATATTTTTATTTAGTTTTTGCGGATTGACGATAGCCCTATAACCTAAGATTACTCCATTTTCTTCCAGCTTCTTCACCCTCTCCGATACAGCCGGTGAAGTTAATCCCACTTTTTTCCCCAGGTCTTTCATAGAAATCCGGCCATCTTGCTGTAAAATTTCAAGGATTTTCAAATCTGTGGAATCCATCAAACACCCTCCATCATTCAATAAAGAATTTTTAGATATTTTTTTTAATAATAAACCAATTATAGCATATCACTTTATTTATTGACTGTACATAAAAAAATAGATTGATATAATGGTGGTAAAAAAGAGATGATATTGTTGAAAAATATCGATATACCGGGGAGGTCAATTATGTCTCAAGTAAAAATCATGGAAACCGTTTTAAGGGATGGCCATCAATCATTGATCGCCACAAGACTGAAAATGGAAGAAATATTGCCTGTTTTAGACAAATTAGACGATATTGGCTATCATGCCCTTGAAATGTGGGGAGGTGCAACCTTTGATGCGTGTTTAAGATTTCTAAATGAAGATCCATGGGAAAGACTCAGAATCATCCGAAAGCACGTGAAAAGGACGAATCTTCAGATGCTTTTAAGGGGTCAAAACCTGCTGGGATATAAACATTATCCTGATGATGTGGTGATCGCTTTTGTAAAAAAAGCCATTGCCAATGGAATAGACATCATTCGAATCTTTGATGCTTTGAATGATACCAGAAACCTAAAGGTGGCCCTGGAGACCACAAAAAAAGAAGGAGGCCATGCCCAGGCAGCCATTTCATACACCATTAGTCCCGTCCACACGACGGAGACCTATGTGGCATTGGCAAAAGAATTGGAAAACATGGGAGCAGATTCTATCTGCATAAAGGATATGTCCGGCCTTTTAACGCCTTATTATACCTATGAGCTGGTCAGCATGATCAAAAAAGCAGTAAAGGTTCCCATAGAATTGCATTCCCATGCCACCAGCGGCTTAGCATGCATGACCTATCTAAAAGCCGTCGAGGCAGGGGTCGATATCATCGACACGGCCATTTCTCCTTTTGCCCTGGGCACCTCTCAACCTCCGACAGAGCCAATGGTTGCTGCTTTGAAAGACACGCCCTATGATACAGGATTGGACATGGGCAAACTCAATGAAGTTGCAGAACACTTCAGACCTATCCGTGAAAAATATATGGATAACGGACTGCTCAATCCAAAGGTATTGGGAGTAGATATCAATACCTTGGTATTCCAGGTACCGGGCGGCATGTTGTCAAATCTTGTAAGTCAATTGGCCGCACAAAATGCTTTGGACAAATTCGAGGAAGTTCTCAAAGAAGTGCCGAGGGTTCGAGAGGACTTGGGCTATCCTCCTTTGGTTACACCTACAAGCCAAATGGTTGGAACACAGGCCGTATTGAATGTGATCACAGGGGAAAGATATAAAATGGTCCCCAAAGAAATCAAAGCTTACGTGAAGGGAATGTATGGAAAACCGACGGTACCCATCAATGAAGAAATCATCAAAAAAATCATTGGAGATGAGGAAGTAATCACCTGCAGGCCGGCAGACTTAATTGAGCCCCAGCTAGAAAGCCTTCGGAATGAAATCAAGGAATATTTGGAGCAGGAGGAAGATGTTCTGTCCTATGCATTATTCCCGCAGGTAGCCCTAAACTTTTTCCAGCAACGCCAAGCAGAAAAATATAAAATAGAGGGAAGTCTTGTAGATAAAGTACAAAAAACCCATCCGGTATAAAAGGAGAAAAGGAGAGATCTATCATGCACAACAATCTGTCTAGAAAAAATATGGAAATATCACCCTCCGTCACATTGGCCATTACAGCAAAGGCAAAAAAAATGAAGGCCGACGGCATCGATGTGATCAGTTTTGGTGCCGGAGAACCGGATTTCAATACCCCCGCCCACATTCGTGAAGCAGCCATCAAAGCCATTGAAAAGGGTCTTACGGGATATACTGCATCATCCGGTTTGCCAGAGCTAAAGCAGGCCATTTGCCATAAGCTTAGGACAGACAACGGATTGGAATACAAACCTGAACATATTGTGGTTTCCAATGGAGCAAAGCACTCCCTGTACAATGCCCTTCAGGCCATATGCAATCCGGGCGACGAAGTAATCGTTCCCTGCCCCTACTGGGTAAGCTATCCCGAACTGGTAAAGCTGGCCGATGCTGTGCCGGTTCTTGTGGAAACCCCTGAGGACAACGGATTCAAATACAGAATAGAAGACCTGGAAGCAAATATCTGTGAAAAAACGAAAGCCATCATTTTAAATAGCCCCAATAATCCTACAGGAACCGTCTATACGGAAGATGAATTGAAAAAAATTGCCGACCTGGCTGTCCGCCATGGCATCTATATGATTTCCGATGAAATCTATGAAAAATTGATCTACGAAGGAAAACATATCAGCATCGCTTCTTTGGGGCCGGATATCAAAGAGCTGACCATCGTGGTGAACGGCATGTCCAAAGCCTATGCCATGACAGGGTGGAGAATTGGCTATACTGCTTCCAATAAGACCATTGCAGATATTATGGCAAACATCCAAAGCCATGCCACATCCAATCCAAACACCATCGCCCAATATGCCAGCATCGAGGCATTCAAAGGACCTCAAGAACCTATTCAGGAGATGGTGAAAGCCTTCGATGAAAGAAGAAGATATATGGTTGAAAAAATCAATTCCATCAACGGTTTATCCTGCAGAATGCCAGAAGGTGCCTTCTACGTGATGGTAAATATTTCAAAAATTATAGGAAACACCATCAATGGTTTTGTGATTGACAGTTCCATGGATTTTGCAGAATACCTGCTGGATAGGGCAAAAGTAGCTGTAATCCCAGGGGCAGGCTTTGGAACAGACAATTATATCAGACTTTCCTATGCCACTTCCCTTGACAACATTCGAGAAGGATTGGAAAGAATAGAAAAAGCCCTTCTATAAGAAAAAAATTAGACAAGTAGAAAAATCTTTGAATTTACTATAAATTCAAAGATTTTTCTATTTATGTCTCCTTTTATTTCTCTATTACTTCTTCTTTTCCTGCAATCACATGCTGCATGTTGTCCAGTGTTTTTTCAATCACAAGCCATCCATATATTTTTTTGAATATTTAGAATATCGTTTGCTTTATTATCTCATATCATCGCGAAAGGAGGCCAACATTATTTTAAAATATTTGGTAACATTTTGTTCCCATGCATATACACATGATTTCCCTCCGACACTCTTTCGTGCCATATTCCTCCAGTAAACGCAACAATCCCGTGGCACTCAAAGGATCCACGGGATGTAAATCACAAAACCTTATTCATTTGTTGAAAAACAATCTTTATAATTATATTTTTTGTAAATATCTAATACAAATATTTCTTTTTTAGATGTGATATATCTGCTTTATCATCACAGATTAAGGAATCACTAACACCGGTATCGTAGAGTGATGCACCACATTATTGGTAACAGAACCTATTAAGTAACGCTTCATCATACTCATGCCATGGGTAGCCATAATAATCAAATCTACTGCTTCTTCTTTTGCTGTAGCAATAATTTGATCTGCAGGATGTCCTACAGCAGAAACTGTTCTAACATCTAATCCTTTCAATTCTTCTTTCATTTTTTCCAATAAATCTGCAGATTTCTTTTTCATAACCTCCATGTCCAATAAAACTGGATCTATGTCAATAGTTTGGACACAAATTTAAGTTTTTTATTTCAACTACCGCCACCCTTGACAAACTATTCATAAATGCACCCTGACTTTTACCCGAAGGCGATAAACTCAAAGCAAGCTATATACAGCCTTCGGAACAAGCTATTTTAGCATTTATTCATTAGTTTATCAAGGGCAAGCCCTACGGGTTGGCTAGTATTCCCTCAGGCTTAAAATCTAAAGCAAACTATGCTGCTCTACATATATTCTCATATTGCTCTGGGGTCATATAATCAATTGATGAATGGATTCGTTTTCTATTATAAAACCCTTCTATATACTGAAATAATACTGATTTTGCATGTTCATGATCTATGAATGTATTCAGGTATACACATTCTTTCTTTAATATTGCATGAAAGCTTTCTATACTGGCATTGTCATAAGGACATCCCTT
>NZ_LOEE01000048.1 GCF_001562415.1 Thermotalea metallivorans
GGGACTTTGCCTCCGGCTTCCTTCAGATTCCACCTCACGATGGACACCCTTGCCTTTGGCTAATGGTTCCCACTGCCAAGCCCATAGCGGACTTTCACCGCCAAGTTACTGCCCATGCCGGGCGCACGTGAAAAATACAAGCGGCACTGACAAAAGTGTGCCGCTTGTATTTTTCACTGAGCATTTATTTTACCGGTCTCAATCGGGCAGTAAAATGTCGCAATACCTTTGGCTCATACTCAAATTCCAATCCAACCAGTTTGTCTGCATTTTTATATACTTCAATGACTGCATCAGCCACCACATCCATGTGTCTATTGGTGTATACTCTTCTCGGAATGGTCAGTCTCATGAGTTCAAGGGGTGACTCCAAGTTTTCACCTGTATCAGGGTCTCTTCCCAACAGGAAAGAACCGATTTCTACCGGTCTTACGCCTGCTTCCAGGTAAACAGCATTGCATACTGCCTGGGCAGGGAATTGATCGTATGGAATGTGAGGACAAATCTTCTTGCAATCCACGAACACCGCATGCCCTCCTGTGGGATACTGAATAGGCACGCCGGCTTCCATCAGCCGATCTCCTAAATATTTCACCTGCTCGATCCTATACTCCAGATAATCTAATTCTACACCTTCCTGCAAGCCTACTGCCAGCGCTTCCATATCCCTTCCTGACAATCCTCCGTAAGTTGGGAAGCCTTCCATGGGCACGATGGTAGACCTGCACATGGTGTACAGTTCCTCGTCTTCCTTAATGCCAATTAACCCGCCCATATTGACCAGTCCGTCTTTTTTGGCACTCATGGTGAAACCATCGGCATAGCTGAACATTTCTTTTACAATTTCCCGGATAGACTTATCTTGATAGCCTTCTTCCCTCATCCGAATGAAATAGGCATTCTCGGCGTATCTGGCCGCATCAATGATTACCTTTAGTCCATATTTATCCGCAATTTCCTTTACTCCACGGATATTGGCCATGGACACCGGCTGTCCCCCTGCCGAGTTGCAGGTAACCGTGATCACAATAGCAGCAATCCTATCAACACCATGGGTCTTGATAAAATCTTCTAGTTTTTCCAAATCAAAGTCGCCTTTAAAATCATGGTAAGTGGTAGTATCGAAGGCCTTATCGGCAATCAGGTTTACAGCCCTGCCCCCCGCCAGTTCAATATGGGCTTTTGTCGTGTCAAAATGCATATTTCCTAAGACATAATCACCCTTATTCTTTATCAAATTAGGGAATACAACCTGTTCTGCACCTCTGCCCTGGTGGGCGGGAATCACATATTTGTATCCAAAGATCTCTTGCACAACAGATTCCAGATGATAGAAACTTTTGCTGCCCGCATAGGATTCATCCCCCAGCATCATGGCAGCCCACTGGGCATCGCTCATAGCACCAGTTCCACTGTCCGTTAGCAAATCGATATACACCTCATCTGCCCTCAAGGCGAAAGGGTTATACCCTGCTCGAATCAGCGCTTTTTCCCTCTCTTCTCTGGAAATCATTCGAATGGGTTCAACCATTTTGATTTTAAATGGTTCAGCCTTTCTGATTGCCATCTTACTTCCTCCCTTAATCAATATTTTTTCCTTTGACTTTATCGATTTTTTTTACCTATTACAATTTTTTTATACTTCTCTATAAATAAGTTCTACATCCGCAGAAAAATTCCTTGTTTTTCTAAAATTATCACACAAAAAATTGACATGCGTCCAACCAATGGCCTGGCCATAAGTTTTTCTGCAGAAGCATGCATATCGCTAATCAAAGGACACAGATAGCGGTGGCAAAGGGCACCTCTGAAATCACAGGACTGCCGTACGCAAATGTATCTGGGTTTAACCTTTTGTCATCTTTTTCAGTTTATCATGGAGATAATAATAATCCAATATTCGAAATTTATCTGTAGCGTATTTTTCTTCTAAGGCCAGCTTCATAATCTGTTCCGATAATTTTACGGCATCATGACGAATATATTGTTTTTTTATTTCTACAAACGGTCCTTCGATGATCTTCATACCCTTTTCCATGATCCTTTTTCGGTCTTCCATCGTCAACTGGACGGGCTGTGCTCCATCCTCCGCATACTTCTGCAATACCTCCGGAGAAATATCCTCATGATTGACGAATACATAGTCGATGATCTGTCCCTTGGTATGACAAAGGATGCTTTCCACATGTCTCCACACCCCATACCCGTCCGTTTCTCCAGGTTGGGTCATCACATTGGCCACGTAAACCTTCACAGCCCTTGACTTTTTCACGGCATCGGCCAAATCCTCCACCAAAAGATTAGGAATGACGCTGGTGTAGAGACTTCCCGGTCCCAATACAATCACATCGGCGCTACTGATAGCCTCCAAAGATTCTTTCAAAGGCTTTGCGTGCTCCGGCTTCATAAACACCTGTTCAATTTCACTATTCAATTCCTTTACCTTGATGGGAATCTGCGATTCCCCTTTGATCACTTTGCCATTCTTTAACTTGGCGTACAAGGTGATGTCTTCCGTGGTTACAGGCAGCACTTTCCCTGTAACAGCCAATACATCATTCATTTTCCGGATGGCTTCTTCAAAATTATCGGATATGCCGTTCATGGCAGCGATCAATAAATTGCCAAAGCTCTGTCCCCTCAAGGATCCCTCCTCAAATCTATATTGGAGCAGCCGCTCCATGATGGGTTCCGTATTGGCCAATGCCAAAATGCAGTTTCGGATATCTCCCGGGGGAAGCATTCCCAGATCTTCCCGCAGCTTTCCAGATCCACCTCCGTCATCGGCCATGGTAACAATGGCCGTAATGTTGGACGTAAATTTTTTCATTCCCCGCAGCAATACGGAAAGTCCTGTTCCTCCACCGATGACTACCACTTTCGGACCCTTCATCAATATTTTCTTATGGTGGGAAATTTTATCCATAGGATTTCTATAGCCCAATCCTGCAGAACCCATATCCAAAAAATTGATCAAAAACAGTCGGATTTGTTTCGCCCCTGCAAAAATAAAGAGAACTCCAAGCATCATCAAGACAGGGGCATATTGTTCCCCTATTCCCTTCAAAAAAACACTGCTCATCACAGGATAAGCACCCAAAACAATGCATACAATCCCCAATATCATGATCGCCAGCCATCGTTTGATTTTCAGACCCGGCCTTAACCAATCAAAGAAATTCATCCCTATCTACTCCCTTACAACTTTTACTGAATCCCTATGATTGATCGTTACACGATAACCCTTCTCCAGCAAACTTTCATATAGAATATTGGCTACTGTCACCGAACGATGCTTCCCTCCCGTACATCCGATGGCAATCACCAATTGAGATTTTCCTTCCTTAATATAATAGGGAATTAAAAAAAAGAGCAAATCTTTTAACTTCTCCACAAAAACAATACTTTCAGGCCATTTCATCACATATTTCCTCACCTCGGGATCATCTCCCGTAAAATCCCGCAGGGTATCGATATAATGGGGATTGGGCAAAAACCGAACATCAAATACCAAATCAGCATCCAGGGGAATTCCCTTTTTAAATCCGAAGGATAAAATAGAAATCGTCAAATTCTCTGATTTGAGACCCTCCACATATATTTTCCGAATTTCTTCCTTTAGCTGACTGGAAGTCAGATTGGATGTGTCAATGATATGCTTTGCCCTGCTCTTCAACTGCGACAATTTTTGCCGTTCAGCCTCAATGCCCTCAATAATTCGGCCTTTAGGACTCAAAGGATGGTTTCTCCTCGTCTCCTTGAAACGTTTGATCAACACCTCATCAGAGGCCTCCAGAAAGAGAATTTCATAGGCATACCCCATCTTTTCAATCGTATCTAAGCTCTCAAACAAATCGTCGAAAAATTTCCCCCCACGGATATCAATCACCAAAGCAATTTTTTCAATATCTCCCTTGGCATGGAAACAAAGCTCGGCAAATTTAGGTATCAATGAAGGCGGAAGATTATCGACGCAATAGAAACCCAAATCCTCCATACTCTTCATCGCCTGGCTTTTGCCAGCTCCTGACAGCCCGGTGATGATGACAAATTTCATGGCAGCTCCCCCTTCCCTATGCTTCTCCATTCAAAATTTGCTCCACCTTTAACCCTGCCGCTACTGCCCGATCAATGCCTGCCTTGACGTTTCCCACATCTGCCGGCCTGTGGGCATCGCTGTTGATTACAAATTTTACCCCTTCCTTCATGGCTATTTTTATATATTCTACTGTAAGATAGCCATGGCTGCTGTTGATCTCCAGGGCTGTATCCCTTTTTACTGCAGCTTGGGCAAGCTCGGCGGTATCAATATTGGCCTTGGCTCCCGGATGGGTTATGATATCAATAGGATTGTTATAAATGGCTTCAACCACTGCCTTTGTATTGATTACCCGCACTTTTTTCTCTACAGAAGGCAAATATTTGGCAAGCACATTGCTCCCGTGGATTTTCAAAGCTTCGGAAATACCCTGGGGCATGGCGCCAAAATGGTAGCCGGCCAAGACAATATCCAAATTTTTGATAATCTCTTGATCAATATCGATTTTCCCATCAGTGCTGACAATATTGGCTTCCAAACCTAATTTCACCTTGATTTTATCGGTACTGCCATTTATCCTGTCTATTTCTTCCCGCATTTTTTTTATATCTTTTTTTCTAACGCCATAGGCAATGTGGTTTGGTCCGTGATCCGTAATGGCGACTTCCCTTAATCCTTTTCGTAGGGCTTCATCCACATTCTCCTGAATGGTTCCTTTCCCGTGGCTGTACTTTGTATGGGTATGATAGTCTGCAAAAATTTTCATTTTTTCCTCACTCCAGTATTCATTGGTTGTAGTACTCCCTATTCCTCACCGATAATTCTTACCTCCGGGTGAAGCTCCACCCCAAATTGATCCCGAACAACTTTTTGGACTAACTTCATCAAATGGATTACGTCTTCTGCCGTAGCGCTGCCAACATTCACCACAAATCCGGAATGCAGCTCCGACACTTGGGCATCGCCGATTCTTACCCCTTTTAGACCGGCATCTTCAATCAGTTTCCCGGCAAAATGTCCCGGGGGCCTTTTGAAAGTGCTTCCGGCACTGGGCAAATGGAGGGGCTGCTTTGTTGTCCTCCTTTGGGTAAGATCCGCCGTAATTTCCTTGATTTTTTCATAATCTCCCTTCTGGAACTCCATCTCTACTTCCAGTACGATCAATCCCTTCTGCTGGACGATGCTATGCCGATAGCCAAAGGCCAGCTCGTCCCGGCACAACCAACTTACCTTGCCATCATGATCCAATACAGAGGCTCCTGTTACCACATCCTTCATCTCGCCCCCATAGGCCCCTGCATTCATGGCCACAGCTCCTCCTAAGGTTCCAGGAATTCCGCTGGCAAATTCAAAACCCGCCAAACTTTCTTTCATCATCTTCTTTGCCAAGGCGGAAAGAAGAATCCCAGCCTGGGCGGTGACCCGATTTCCTTCTATCCGTACATCACTGAAATTTTCTGCAATCTTGATCACAACACCTCGGATTCCCTTATCCCTTACCAAAAGATTGCTTCCGTTGCCGATCACATGATAAGGCACTTGATAGTCTTTGCAAACTTGCAATGCGTAGCGGATTTCTTCAACAGAAGCAGGCAGCACCATAATATCGACGGGTCCTCCAATCTTGAAGGAGGTATGCTCCTGCATGGATTCATTGCGTCTGATGCGATCTATCTGAATTTTATCCTTTAATTTTTCATACACCTCATTCATCACCATGAAAACAACTCCCCATTTTTCTTCTCTTCTCAACCTTAGATTTTATCATGATTAGTATACCGCTTTACCCGATGAAATACAAGGCTATTCTTCACCCCTTTTGTTAGGGCTTTTGCATCATCTTGCGATAAGCCTCTATTTTCATCTCCGCGTCCCTTAACGCATCTTCAACGGATTTATTTCCCAAAACCGCCTGCCGGATTTGGCTTTGCAAAATCCCGTCAATGGTCATCCAATGGGGATGGACCGGTATATTTTCACAATAGGCAAGGCTTTTTTCCACCGTAGCCATGAGGGGGTCATGGCGATAGATGTCCCCTGCACTTTTCTTTACGGGAAAAACTCCCAGCCTTCCCAAATCCTTTTGAAACTGACCATCGGTGATAAATTTAAGAAACTTTACACACATTTTTAATTTCTCTTTGTCCTCCTGTTTGAATATGCCATAGGCTGATACTTGATTGCCAAAGGATACGGGAATCCCTTTTTTCCCGATGGGATAATTGGCTACGCCGATTTCAAATCCCTCCCCTTGATTTCTTAAATTATTCAACACATGGATTGCCCATGTGCCCACGGGATATACGGCAACTTTCTTTTCCTTATAAAAGCTTTGCCAGGCTTCCCCTTCCGTATTTTCTCCAAAACTCGGGGGCATTACTCCATGGACCTGCTTAAGATCTACCAGTTTTTTTAAGCCGCTTTTGGCCCGCTCATCATTGAAGCGATAATTGAAATCCTCATCGAATAACTCTGCCCCATCGGAAAGCAAGATCCCCCAAGTATTGTAGCTGTTCAAATCGATAAAGGAGTGAAAGCCATAGACATCATTTTTGCCATTTCCGTCCCTGTCAAAGGTAAGGGCTTTGGTAGCCTTGACAAATTCATCATAGGTCCAGTTGCCGTCCTTCGGGGGATCCACCCCCTTTTCATGGAACAGATCTAAATTCAAAAGCATGGTATAGGTGGTCATCATCCAAGGAAACCCCCATGTCTTTCCCTTATAGCGAACGGCATTGAGGGCCTGAACTTTATAATCCTCCAATTCCTCCCTTGTCAAATATTCATCCACCGGTTCCAGCACATCCCGATCAATCACAGAAAAATCCGTGGCCACCGGTGCAATATCAGGATACATTTTCATTTGAATGGCTGTGTCTAATTCAACGGGGCCTGTCTTCCAATCCATTGGCTTCAATTCTATGAATACACCGGGATTCTCCCGCTCAAACTGTTTGATTTTGCTGATAATCCATCCGTAGCGGCTTCCATTGGTCACATCAAGACGGGGATAATCCCATAGGGTGATAACCCCCTTCCAGGCTACCTCCTTCTTCATGGGATCCTTGTATGGATATTCCGGTCTATATTCTAAAAAATAAATAGGCCCTAATATGATAAATCCCCATAGCAACAGGCATAAAAAAAGAGTAAAAGGTCGATATTTTCTTCTGGCCATATCACCGCACCTCCTACTCTATATTTATTCATAAACGAACCTGATATGCTCGCAACAGGAACATCTTAACTATTCTGTGGTTTCCATAGAACCATAACCACTATCCAAGTGAATAATGAACTTTTCGTCTAAAAATTTATAACATTAATTATAACCTTTAAAGGGTTTTTGTTCTACATGCCATGGTAAAATATTGTCATCTCTTATTATCAATTCTTTGCCATCTTTTGATAGTCCTATAATTTTAAAATATGAACCTTCCAAATCATTCATATAAATTAACCATATTCTTGTACCTTTAGCATCAATAATTTTTGCTTGCCTTACAATATTTCTTTTCTTTTCAATTATGTTCACTTGCGTAATATTAGGGTTATCAACGATACCTAAATACATTGGAGGAGAGACCTTTTCTATAGCAGGCATATAAGTATATGATATTCCAAACTTGCTTAGAAATTTTTTTATATCTGCTTGTGTACCACTATAAACAACTTTGTAACCACCTAATTTTTTTTCAGAATGGCCACAGATAAATCATTCCCATTCAAGTGATTATAAAACACTATCATTCCTCTGTCTATTTTTTCTTCATGCAAGATGTTTACTGGTTTTGAATTTACACTAGGAAGTACTTCTTCTATTGTTTTTCCAAATATATTTTGTTTAGTAAATATATATGTTAGAGTAATAAATGAAATCAAAAATAAAAAAATCACTCTTTTTTTCATACAATACCCCTTCAGTTTAGGAATGTTAAGCAATCATTCTATCCTGCGTGCTCTAAAATTACAACAATCTGTGGCGCATCTAGTCGTTGTGGTCTTTCTAATTATCGGGTTCAAGGCACCATAGTTAATCGACCTGCCTTAGTCAGTCAAATAGAAATTTCGACATAAATCAATTTTCATCCTTCCACTGGTGCCACATCAGCAGCATAGACGTCTAATAGATTATTCTCAGAAATCTAAGTTGTATTTTGTAGATGGTATTTAATAATAATACAAGAGGGATAAGCAGTACCTAACTTAAATGGCAAACTGCTTAACCCTTCATTGAATCTACTAACTTTATTATTTATAATTTAAATATATAACTTTTAAGTTTTTAGAGAATGTTTTGAATTTTTTTAATATGGCAGAGTATCGGAAACTCTATATGTGTTATTTCCTACACCTAGCCATAAATATTTTGTACCACTTAGGGTTGACCCTCCCCAAGGTGTACTTATTGGGTAGTTGACATACCAATTAGAATTTGCAAGTGCCCATCTGCTCATAGAGCTGTTCTCCTGTTCTCTTACTATTTCTATAGTTGGCATTTGACCCAACTCACCAAATCCCGTTGCTGTAGGACCATAAAAGCCACTTGGAATTAGATAATCATCCCCTCCATTAACAATAACAAATTCTGTGATCATAGATGCATACATCGTTCCAATTCTTAGAGATACTTTATAATCATAATACCAAGCATAGCCTGTTCCAATTTCGACCCCATTAGGGATGATTTCTGATTCTAATTCAACATCTTTGCGTTCAGATTCATTAGACTTATTAAGATTAAGAGACAAAATTTTATTTAAAACTTTTTCATTTTTTACTTTTTCTTTTTACCACTTTACAAGTTTGACTAAGCTACCTGATCTTTGTCAAGGAAGCTCTGCACAGCTTCTTTAACGGTTGAATAAATTTTGGCACTTTCGAAGCTGGATACGAAAGTATCAAATATTAATTCTAT
>NZ_LOEE01000049.1 GCF_001562415.1 Thermotalea metallivorans
GGGACTTTGCCTCCGGCTTCCTTCAGATTCCACCTCACGATGGACACCCTTGCCTTTGGCTAATGGTTCCCACTGCCAAGCCCATAGCGGACTTTCACCGCCAAGTTACTGCCCATGCCGGGCGCACGAAAAAGCGGATGCATAATACATCCGCTCCACAAGCCCAATCAAATGCTTACAATGTCAACCCCATAAGCAACAAGCTCATATTTACCTTACGAACTTCCGTTGTAAGGTGAGAAGCGGATCACTTCTACTTCATACCACGCATATAGTCTACCATTATCATGCCCATTTGTCAATGTCATTATCTTAAATTTTTTGTACCATGGCTATTTTGCCTTTTTCTTTGCCTGCACCTGTTGTTTCCATGCATGCAATCCTAAAGAAACCCCAATGACGCCGTAAGCAACAAAGGCTCTGAAATATTCTCCGATTTCTGCACTGCCCAACAGATTTTTACCGGCTAGTGGAGAAACGATAAACAAAGTATGGAACAGCAGGGTCCCCATAATGGCATGGCCAATGGTAGCCTTTGTCACGGAAGCCCCGCCGATTAATAAAGCTGCCACAGCAAACATACCCACCTGCTCATGGCTGCCATAGGTGTTCAGGGTTCCCAGGTTTTGGAGGAATATGATCTGTCCCCATCCTGCCAGAACAGTGGAAATGACGATGGCAATGACCCTCACCTTGTCCACATGAATCCCGGATACCTTCGCGATATGCATATCTTGTCCAACAGTCCTAAATTCTTGCCCTAATTTTGTCTTTACAATAAACACATTAAATAAACATAAAATACCGATCACGATAAAGGTGACCACAGGAATCATCACAATTTTATACATAGATTTGCTGTTCATCATGACATAGCCTGTAGCTGTCATAAGAATACCTAAGAGGATATATAGCGACAGCTTTAATTTATTTTTGATTTCATGCTTTTTTATCACATGCCTATAAGCAGTCATCCCGATCAGAATAAGCATATATAAGGATCCAAAGACAAAAAGAGTTTTAAACATATCCCACTTGATAATATTATCCAAGGAGTATTTGATTGCCAAGAGGTCAATAGTGTTTTTAATGCCTACACCGCCGCTCAATACCAATACCGGATTTTTCATGGGTATGATGGTTCCAATAAAGAACAGAAAAACCAATTGATATACGCCGTTGGCAAAGAAACCCAAAATCATACTGGTAATCATTTCTTGTCCCTTTGTTTTGTTCAGCAGTTTTCCCGTCAGATAGCCAAAGGCAACGGCAAATGGCGTGGATAAAATTACCGTAAGGAGCAACCCTGATAAGCCCTCGATTTGCCAGTGAATTACTGCAATAATGGCAATTTGTCCGGCCATGGCACCCAGCACGATGGCAAAATTCAATCCCATACCTGCCAATACAGGAATAATCAAAGCTAACACAACAAAGGCATTTCTTGCCAATCGTGTCACCAGTTCATTCATGATGAAAGGCACAGGCAGTTTTGAAAGCTTCACGCCAATGAGACACATGATGATAAATAAGATAGGAACCATGTTTTCGAATAATAAATGTTTGATATAAGCCCCCGTACTTTTTTGGTTGTTTTCTACACTTTGTGCTTTTGCATTCATTTCTACCATTTTATTCACCTCCGCCTGCTTGTGTCAATGCGTAAAGAATAATTCCATTGCTGACGATAATTCTGGCCACTTCTGAAAGGTTGCCCTCCGTAACCAACTTATTGGCAACGGGCAGTGCAATAGTGAGTAGGGCCTGGAATAAGAAAGTCCCTAGGATCACATGGCTGATTTTTGCGTTCTTAATAGATGCCCCACCGATCAATA
Organism: Thermotalea metallivorans; assembly: GCF_001562415.1. Lineage (GTDB taxonomy): Bacteria > Bacillota > Clostridia > Peptostreptococcales > Thermotaleaceae > Thermotalea > Thermotalea metallivorans. The sequence continues at coordinate 1,836 of NZ_LOEE01000049.1, forward strand.
TGGCAGCCACCGGAGGAAAACCCATATAGAGGGGTGCCTGGTATAGCTGATAGAATCCAAAGCTTTGGGCATACACAATAATTCCGATGCCGCCGAGGATGGTAGAAAGAATTGTCCCGATCAATCTCGCCCTGTCTACATTGATTCCCGATGCCACCGCAAACCTCGGGTTATCTCCCGCTGCCTTCAATGCCACTCCCGTTTTGCTTCTCAAGAAGAGCCACATCACAAAACAGCACAGAAAGAAGAAAAGAATCAATCCCGTAGGAAATTCTACCCCGCCTATCTTGATCGCCCATAGTTTATTTAATATCTTGTCATATCTGGAAGTCAAAGCAATGGTGGTTCTCAATCCTTTTCCGGCAATAGGCCAAATAATCTCTCCATTTTTAAAGGGGAGCACCAACCATCCGATACACATGAGGGATACCGCTGAAAAACCCACATAAGTACCTACCATCATTTCCGATCCTTTGACCTTGTTCAGCAGCAAACCATAAAAATACCCTGCAGTCAAAGATATGGGAATAGAAATGAGCATCGCTGCAAAAATGGCCTTGAAACCTACAAGATTCATTTCAATACTGATAAGCCCCCCCAAAATGCCGCATATGATTCCCAAGGGCAAACCAAAGTTCATGCCTGTGCCGGATAGTATGCAGGGAACCATGGCTAAGGTCAGTACGCCATTCATTCCAAATCGAATCAAAGTATCTGTCGTCAATGAGCCCAATGGTAGCTGAAATGTAAAGGCTCCAAATACCAACGAAATTAAAAAACATATAATAATGATTCGTGGTATTCCAAGTTTTTGTACCATAGATTGGATTTTTTCTTTCATCTCTATACCGCCTCCTTGCTATGAACTTTTTTATATCCGCCAGCCATGGCCAAACCAAAGTCGGCATCACTGGCATCGGGGTCAAGGATACATTCAATCTTTCCCTCCGTAACAACGGCAATCCGATCACAGATAGATCGAAGCTCTCCCAATTCACTGGATGTCATGACAATAGTCATCCCAAATTCCCGGTTTAGTTTCACCAGCAAATCCAATACTAATTTTTTTGCCCCGATATCGATACCTCGGGTCGGCTCCGACACAAACAGTACGTTGGGTTCCATGGTCAATGCCCTGGCGATACAAACCTTTTGTTGATTTCCTCCACTTAATCGTCTAGTAATCTGCTGAGGACCCCGACAGCGGATATCCAAATCCTCAATCATCTTCACAGCATGCTCTCTGATTTTTCTTCCATCCATTTGATCAAAACATAAAAATCTTTTTAAAAACTTCTTTTTATTTTGCATGGCAGTAATGGCTATATTTAATTCAATGGATGTATCTAGCAGGAGGCCTACACCCCTTCTATCTTCTGAAACAAAGGCTAAACCGTTATTCAAAGATGCCTTTGGATTATTCAATTCAATTTTCTTTCCTGCAAGCTCCACTTCGCCCGTTGACGGATAAAGCCCCATGATGCCGTTGGCAATACCGATTTTCCCCTGTCCGGCCAGCCCTCCGATTCCGATGATCTCACCATTTTTGATATCCAAATCAATCCCTTTGACTTCCTCTCCAGGCATCATCACTTCCAGATTTCTTATCTTCATAATAATTTCTTCTTTTCGTTCACGGTCTACTTCTTTTTCTTTTTTCACTTTTTCAACTTTTCTTCCTACCATGAGCTCTGCCAGCTGCATGACGTTGGTTTCCTCTTTTTTCAAAGAGGCAACCAATTCACCATCCCTAAGAATTGTGATTTGATTGGCGACACTCATTACTTCATCCAGCCTGTGGGTAATAAACAGAATGGCAATCCCTGCAGCTGCAATTTTTTTCATGGCCTCCAACAGAGTATCCGCTTCACTTTCTGTCAATACTGCCGTAGGCTCATCAAAAACCAAAAGCTTTACATTGCTTTTATCGATTTCCCTGGCAATCTCTACAAACTGCATATAGCCTACAGGAAGCCCTGCTATCTTCATCCACTCGTCAATACCGATACCCAAGGTATCCAAAGCCTTTCTTGCATCTTTATTCATCTGTTCCATATCCAAACTCATGAGGCTTGAACCAAAAATTCTGCTAAAAACATTATGTTTCGTAATTTCCCGATTCAATTTGATATTTTCTGTAACTGTAAAGCCCGGAATCAGCATGAATTCTTGGTGCACCATACCAATGCCGATCTCCATGGCTTCCTTGGGAGATTTCAATTCCACCGGCTGTCCATCAAATACGACTTCTCCATTGAATCCGCCGGTAGAGTGAATCACAGGCATACCAAACAGGATATTCATCAGGGTGGATTTTCCAGCTCCGTTCTCTCCCAACAGTGCATGGATTTCTCCTGCTTTCACTGTTAAATTTACACCCTTAAGAACTTTATTACCAAAATACTCTTTTTCTATATTCTTCATTTCAAGTATTGTACTTGCTCCCACGGATTCGATACCTCCTCTGTGAATTTTATGACCATAATTAAAACTAGAATAAGGTTGCCGCCAAAACGGCAACCCTATCTCAGATCTTAGAATGTAATGTAGTCCGAAAGAACCATGAAGAAGTTGTCAAGTTTCTTACCACTGGTTTCACTGGTTAAAGTATCGACCTTCATATCAGCCTTTGCAACTTCCTTGAAAATCTTCACCAGCTCATCCTTATTTACCTTTTCAGCAAACTTGCCTTCTAAGTAAGCTTTTGCATACTCCACGCCGCCTTCAATGAACATCATATTCACAGGAACAGGCCATGTGGAAAATCTGCCTGTACCGCCTTTTTCTGCTACTTTGGCTTTGATTTGTTCAACGATATAAGCGATATCTCCTGCTTTGTCTTCAGGAATTTCGATTCCCAAAGCTCCCGGATATCCATGGTATGGGCTAGGACAGCATTGTTGTGGGAATAAAGCTCCTTGCTCTAAGGTTGCTTTAATCAGTGGCTCTTGCATTGCACAGTTTGTGCTGAAAAATGCAGTTTCTTTTCCTAATTCAGCAACTTTTCTCGGAACATCCTCCAAGATAAATTGTTGTGCTCCCGGAACACCCGCATCTCCTGTAGGGTCTGGCGCTGTGGCATCTACGAACTTAATGCCGTTCTTTTCACACTGCTCTCTGAAGATGTCTCTTCTCATGGCAAGCAATTGGTAGGACATGTGTCTTGGGAAAGAATAGTGAACAAATGTCTTTGCTCCCATCTTCTTCGCCTGCTCAATGATAGATACACCCATGCCCAGCTCATCGGCTTGAAGAACGATGTCCGCTTTAGAAGCGATCATATCCGGGTCTTCACCAGGTACGGCAGCAATAAAGAGTAAATCAGATCGAACTTCTCTGGCCTTATCGATTGCTGCCGACGTACCAGGAATTGCCTGACAAATTACAATGGCCTTCACATCTGGATCAGAAGCCATGCTCATTACATTTGCAATGGTTGTTTCTTGCTCTTTCATGAAGTTGTCAGGATATGTCTGGAGTACAATCATATCGCCATACTTTGCCTTCATTTTCTCTGCTGCTCTGAACTCTTCTTCATTTTGAGATACAGTACCGGTCATGATCCCAATTTTAAACTTGTTTTCTTCTTTTGCAGGCTCATTGGAAGCTGCGGGCTGCTGTTTTTGTCCGCAAGCAGCTAAGCTTACCAACATCAAAAGTGCTAGAATAATTGCGAAACTGCGTTTTAACATTTAGATTCCCCCCATTTAATAATTGTATATATTTTAGAGAAAGGATGAAGAAACATTTCATCCCTTCTGTAAAATCAATGCATGCTTACTTATACCAATATTATGCTGTACCTTTTCTATTCATGAACAAAGTTTGTTTCCTAAGCCTGTGGATAGAATAAATTCTTTTGTCATGAAAAAGTATATTCGATATTGGTCATAAAAATCCTTTAATTTTTTTGGATTTTTTTAAATATTTTCTATATTTTTTATTTTTTATATATGAACTAATTTATGTGTTGATTTTTTCAAAGTTTTATTTCTTGAAAAAAACATTAATTTTTTATATTTTTCTTATGACATTGGGCAAACTAAAAATACATGATAAAGGAAAGAAGGTGATGAAAAATCTTGAAAAATAGAAAAATCTCGATTTTATGCTTAAGCGGGATCATCCTTCTCAGTTTGTTGCTCCTAAGTTCCTATTTGGGAGACCCTCCTTCCATTCATCTAAGCAACATATTTCGGATTTTCCTGCTGTTAGCCTGCGGAAGTTTATTTGCCTTTTATATGAAATGGAACGATAGTTCTCCGGAATTGGAGCCTGTGCATATCAAAAGCGACAAAAAAGAAAATGATAAAAAAGGCGACAATCCCGACAGACCCCCTGTGCGCTTCAAGGATGTTGCCGGTCTTGAAGAAGTAAAAGAGGAGCTTGTAGAGATTATCGACTTTATCAATAATCCGGAAAAATATTATAAAATGGGCGCCAAAATTCCAAAGGGAATTCTATTTTACGGTCCCCCCGGAACAGGAAAAACCTTGCTCGCCCAAGCCATCGCCGGCGAAACAAACTCCGCTTTTTTCCCTGCCAGCGGCGCTGAGTTCGTGGAAAAATACGTGGGTGTAGGAGCAAAGCGGGTCAGAACCCTTTTTGAAAAGGCAAAAAAAGATGCACCCAGCGTGATCTTTATTGATGAAATAGATGCCATCGGTGCAAAGAGAAGTACAGAAAGCAATAACGAAAAGGACCAAACCCTAAACCAACTGTTGATCGAAATGGATGGTTTTCACTCCAATCAAACGGTAATTGTGGTAGGTGCCACCAATCGCTTGGATTTGCTGGACGAAGCCCTTTTACGGCCGGGGCGCTTTGACCGGCATATGTTTATTGGTAATCCCGACGTTCGGGCAAGGGAGGAGATTCTAAAGGTTCATATCCGAAACAAGCCCATCGATGGGAAGGTGGATATTAAAACCCTTGCCAAAAGAACCCATGGCATGTCCGGAGCCCATCTGTCCAATATTGCCAATGAGGCAGCCATTCTTGCGGTAAGAAACAATAAAAAAGTCATTGGCATTGAAGAATTCAACCAGGCCATCGAAAAGGTAATGGCGGGCCTCCAGAGAAAAAATGCTGTAGTCATGGAAAAAGAAAAAAGAATCGTCTCTTACCATGAGGCAGGTCATGCCCTAATAGGAAAGCTGTTAAATACAGATTTCATCGCAAAGGTTTCAATCATTCCCAGAGGAGAAGCCTTGGGCTATGTGATGTACGCGCCGGAAGAAGATCGATACCTTATGACAAAGAGTGAATTAAAAAACAAAGTAAAAGTTTTGCTCGGCGGCAGAGCAGCAGAAGAGATTATCTTTGGAGAAATCTCTACAGGTGCCCGAGACGATCTAAAAAAAGCAAATGCCATTGTCTATCAAATGGTCTGTGAATATGGCATGAGCAATTTGGGGAATAGAGTTTTTGAATCAAGCTTGGTAAAAAATTGCTACCCTATGATTGATCAGGAGATCAAACAGATTATTGATGAGTGCTATCAAGAAGCAGTGCAGCATTTGAAAAACAATCTGGATATTCTGGAAGAAGTAGCAAAAACCTTATACGATAAAGAAACGTTGACAGGCGAAGAATTTGAAGCTCTTATCAAAGACTCCCAAAAGAAAACCGCTTGCAGCCTGATCACATAAGAGAGTCGTTTTGGCAATCAAAACGACTCTCTTTTAATTCCTTTTATAGTACCTTTGTTCTAATTTCCTCCTGAATCATCTCGATAAAGGATTTTATGTCTTGGCTTCCAATCTCTCCCTTATCTCTGGAGCGTACAGAAATGTTATTCATCTCTACTTCTTTTTCTCCTACAATGATCATATAGGGTACCTTTTCCAATTGGGCTTCCCGGATTTTATAGCCGATTTTTTCATTTCTATCATCCAGTTCTACGCGGATATCCAAATCTTTCATCATTTCTGTCAGCTTGGCAGCATAATCCATGAATTTATCAGCAATGGGCAGCACTTTTACCTGCACAGGCGCCAACCAAACAGGAAATTTTCCTGCAAAATGTTCAATCAGGATACCGATAAATCTCTCGATACTTCCAAAGATCACCCTATGCACCATGACAGGCCTGTGCTTCTCTCCATCACTGCCTATATATGTCAAATCAAATCGTTGGGGCATTTGGAAATCCAACTGAATTGTCCCGCACTGCCATGTTCTTCCGATGCAATCTTCCAAATGAAAATCAATCTTTGGACCATAGAATGCACCATCCCCTTCGTTCACCTTATAGGAAAGACTCTTTTCTTCCAGAGCCTCCCTTAATGCATCTGTCGCCATCTCCCATTCTTCATCGCTACCCATGGAATTTTCCGGTCTTGTAGATAATTCTATATGATATTTAAATCCAAAAATATTATACACATAGTCTACAAAATCAATTACACCTTTGATTTCATCCTTAATTTGGGTCGGAAGCATAAAAATATGGGCATCATCCTGGGTAAAGCAACGAACCCTCATCAATCCGTGAAGAGCCCCCGACAACTCATGTCTGTGAACAAGGCCCAATTCACACATTCGAATGGGGAAATCCCTATAACTGTACATCTTTCTTTTGTATACAAGCATGGCTCCCGGACAGTTCATGGGCTTTACAGCAAAATCGGTTTCATCAATCTGGGTAAAGTACATATTTTCTTTGTAATGATCCCAGTGTCCTGACGTATGCCAGAGCTGCTCATTCAATATAATGGGTGTTTTTACCTCTTGGTAGCCCCTCTTCACATGGGCCTTTCGCCAGAAATCCTCCAAGATATTTCTTACCACCATTCCCTTCGGATGAAAGAAAGGGAATCCCGGTCCCTCTTCCTGGATACTGAACAAATCCAATTCCTTCCCTAATTTTCTATGATCTCTTTTTTTGGCTTCTTCTAATCGGTGAATATACTCTTCCAACATTTTTTGTTTTGGAAAGGATGTTCCATAAATTCTCTGGAGCATCTTATTTTTTTCGTCTCCACGCCAATAGGCTCCTGCTACACTTAGCAGTTTCAAAGCCTTTACAGGTTTTGTCGTAGGCAGATGGGGACCTGCACACAAGTCTACAAATTCACCCTGCCTGTAAAAGGAAATCACCGCATCCTTCGGCAGATTTTCAATTAATTCTACCTTGTAGACCTCTCCCCTCTCCTGCATAAATTTTATCGCTTCATTTCTCGGCAATTCAAATCTTTCGATGTCCAGATCCTCTTGAACAATTTTTTCCATTTCCTTTTCAATTTTCTCCAAATCCTCGTGGGTGAATCGATGTTCAGCATCAAAATCGTAATAGAATCCGTTTTCAATGGCAGGTCCGATGGCCAGCTTTGTTCCGGGGAACAATCGCAGGACAGCCTGGGCAAGAATGTGGGCACTGGTATGTCTGAAGACATCTTGTCCCTCCTCATCCTCAAACTTTAAAATATTTACTTCAGCATCTTCATGGACGGGGTATTTTAAATCTACAACCCTGTCGTTTACTTCTCCTCCCACCGCTTCCTTTGCCAGTCGGGGGCTAATACTTTCCGCAATCTCCAAGACAGTCGTCCCTTTGGGAAATTCCTTTACAGATCCATCTTTTAGTGTAACTTTGATTTGCTCCATAGATATACCTCCTCTATTTTAAATGTTCACCATTTCTTATACATTTAGAAAAAAAACTCCCATCCCTAAGCCATTGCTAAGGGACGAGAGGTTATTCCCGCGGTTCCACCCTAATTGATAAAATCCACTCTTCGGCATTAACGCTGCCGGTACGAACATCTTTTCATCCTAAGACTACTGGGATACAGCTCTGAGTTAGTTTTTCCTATAGCCATGTCAAAGGATGCTTTCAGCCGCGACATCCTCTCTCTGTTGACTGGGTGTATAGTACTCCGTCTCTTCATCGCCTTTTTTATATATGATTTTTTAAATATTATATGCATATTTTTTCCCCTTGTCAATCGTTTTATCCATTTTATATCAACAATAGCACCAACCCTTGCAAAATTCCTATGATAAAGCCAATAATCCCGCCCAGTATTTCAATATGTTTTAGTTCTTTCTGTGCAATGGCCAAAATAATGGATTCCAGTTTCTCAATTTCAAAGCGATTGATCTTCTCCTCAATCATTTGGGAGATCTTGATTTGGCCAGTTGCCTTGTGGATCATTTTCTCCGTCAGCTCCGTAATGGCTCCTTCTGCTTCCCGATCGATAATATCGTCAATATAGTCTAGAAGCATCATCTTGATAGCACTGGGAATAATGACAGGAAGCTTTTGCTCTGCAATTTTTTTAATTTTTCTCTTAATCCCAAAGATCATTTCCCTCTTATTTTCACTTTCAATAAATCTGTCAATGATTTCTTCAATCGAAATAAGCTCCGATTCTACAATCTCGCCGATACTTTTGGCCAATTCCGGCTTTCTCTTGGGAATCAGCCCCTGAAAGGTGAGATTCAATATAGAGATTCGTATAGGATTGAAAGGCCTGAAAATAAGTTTGATTGCCAACACATTGGTAAACCATCCAATGGCTGCTCCAACCAGTGCCAATATCATCAATTTTATCCAAAACAACGTAACTCACCTCGGATGATTGCCTTATGTTTCCTTCTACAGCATTCTTTCATCGGAAACAAGTATACCACAGGATTCGATTCCCTTCAACTTCTATGGACGACAATATACATCAAAAGAGTAGAGGCATCTCTACTCTCACACTGAAGACAAAGCAATAGAATATTTGGGAATCCTTGAGATTTCGGATTCGTCACGAATCAGCAAGCCGCTTTTTTCCTTATACTTTTATTCAGAAAATCGCCGCAGATCTGAGCAGGAAGCCAAATCTCAAGGGTTTATCTACAGACTGAGCGTAGAGGTATCTCTACTCTTCCTTTACATGCTGTACCAAAGTGCAGAAATCACATCCGCTGCATACATTGACACGATCGGAAAATACATTTTTTATTGTATTTATAATCTCTTTGTTGTGAATTTTTCCCGTAAAGTGTATAATAACTTTTTTCGGTGCTATGGTAATCAACGAACTGATGAGCAGATCATCATACCCTATGTCGCTATCCAGCATCTCTGCAGCCAGATCTTCCACATATTCATTGTTGATGCTCCTTTTTAGTTTATCAAATAAATGATATTTTCCATCCTCGTGAATAAGTACATGGATGATATCCATCTTGGCTTCCTGAATATCTACAAAATATCTTAAGAGCCTGATAAACTCATTGTATTCTTTCTCCATCAAAAAATCTTCTACAGCCTTATCTACGCTTTCTTCCAGCTCTGATACATAATTTTTTAATCGAAACCGGATAAATCCTTCCAAATGGATAAAATCGTTTTCTTTCAAATAATCCATCACCTGCTGAAGGATTTTGGCCTTCCTGCTGATGAGATAGCTAATCCCCCCATGATATTTGTATTCTTCATTTTTTAGCACATTTTCTAAATGGCCAAGAATATTTTCCCTTTCCTTGGGGCTAAAATAATAATACTGTTCCTGCAATATTTTATTTGCCAGCTTTATTTCCTCATGATGGATAATGATATCTGAAAAAGCATTGGCCAAGTAATGCTTAAATATATTCTGAAAATCTTTTTTTGTATAATTCTTTAAGGTAGATTCTATTAAATCGTAAGAAATACATTGGTTTTTACCAAGTTGATCAATGTGCTGCTCTACAACGATTCCTTCTCTTTTAAAATAGCTGATTTCTTTTTCTAATCTATCGCAAATATAATCCGATGTTTCACCAAGTACAACAGAAAGCAGGTACATCCTTTTCCACTCCTTTCTACGCTACTAGTAGTATATGTGTAATCAGAAGTGATATTCAAAATGGATGATAACATTTATTTCTTAAGATGCCATTTGTAATAAGGGCACAATAGAACCTATATCGGGCGGATAGTTTTCTGATAAAAATATGGGATTCATTTTATTTTCATCCAAAAATTTCATAATTCGCCCATAATCCGGATGGTGCCTCAAGTAGCCGGAAAATGCCAGCCTGTTTTTCCCCAGCAATCCGGAAATACCTCCTATAAATCCGTAATCAAGACCCGACAATGATATGTATCCCGGAGATATCAACAGTGCTTCAATTCCGTACCTTTCTACTGCCCTAGCGATGCCGGGATCAGCCGTAATGATGGCATGATCATTCACAATACATATAGAACATTTTGAATATCCTTGTTTTACATGAATCAACTCCACTTGATTTTCTTCCAGTAGTCTCAAAAGAACTTTGTCCGTATACTTCCAATTGTGGATGGCAAATTTTGAAAGTCTTGCTACATTATATGCAATATTCTGGGGATAGTTCCTCCCTAAAACAGTGTCCCCTTTCAAAGGATTGAATCCTAAAGAGAAAAAAGTATCCTTCATACAATTATAAACATTTGGCGCAATGACGATATCTTTGGATGTAACCGGATGCAACAGAATATCAGGATGGTAAGAAATCGCATCATACACTTCTTTGCAGCAGGTTGTTTTTACTATATGTATACCCATTCTTTTCAAATTATTCGTCAACACCGGGGAAGCTCTTCCATCCAAAACGACAGCAGTCACGTCTCTATTTGGCAAAAAAGGCGTATCTATATACCTTCCTTCCATATCCTTTCACCTCGCTTTTGCAAAACTTTTCAGGAAAGAAAATTAATAAATTTCAGCCTTTTATTTGAATACCCATATCATCTTCTATCCCAAATAAAAAAATCCTAGTTGTACTAGGATTCCATGTTTCATTGGAGGCGGCACCCAGATTCGAACTGGGGAATAAAGGTTTTGCAGACCTCTGCCTTACCACTTGGCTATGCCGCCAAATCATTGGAGCGGAAGACGGGATTCGAACCCGCGACCCTCGCCTTGGCAAGGCGATGCTCTACCTCTGAGCCACTTCCGCAAATGAAAATTTAGTTTTTTCCTCCCAGCCCTATTCCATTGGTGCCCAGAGGCGGAATCGAACCACCGACACGGGGATTTTCAGTCCCCTGCTCTACCGACTGAGCTATCTGGGCAAAATGGCGACCCGGAAGGGGCTCGAACCCTCGACCTCCAGCGTGACAGGCTGGCATTCTAACCGACTGAACTACCGGGCCAAAATGGATGCAATATGCCGGATGCGAAACAAGATGCAAGAATTAAAGATTGTCTTTGTAAGTTTTTAAGGTCTTTTCCTGCTTCTCGCTTCTCGCCTCTTGCTTCTAGATTGTGGTGGGCGCAATAGGGATCGAACCTATGACCCCCTGCTTGTAAGGCAGGTGCTCTCCCAGCTGAGCTATGCGCCCCAATCAACAAAACTGACAAAATATATAATACAACATTTTCTCAGTTTAGTCAATGTTAATTTTCGTATCTCTTCTCTTATTTTTCCTGTCATGCATGTATTTTTTGGAGGTTTTCTCCTTTTTAAGACCAATTTTTTATTTTTAATATTTTACCGCCTCTTCATATAGTTTTATCAGATGATTCCGGTCGAAATGATACTTGGTATTGCAAAAATGACACGTTAATTCTGCCTGACCATCCTCATCAATAATTTCTTTTAGATCCTTGGCGCCAATGCTAATCAATGCCTGCTCAAGCCTCTCCACGGAACAATCACAAAGCAGTGCAATTTCCTTTTTTTCCAAGATTTCCACATCAAATCCTTCCAAAACCATCTCCAATATCTCTTCGCCGCTTTTTTGGCTGTCAACCATCTGGGTGATGGGAGGAATTTGATTTAATTTGTCTTCAATCTTCTCAATCATCTCGTGGCTCACGCCCGGCAAAATTTGAATCATGAAACCGCCGCTTGCCTTTACAGTCCGGTCTCGGTCCACAAGCACACCTAAAGCCACAGCGGAAGGCTGCTGTTCCGAATAAGCAAAATATGCCGCAATATCTTCCGCAATTTCTCCGGAAACCAGTTCCAACTGTCCGATATAGGGTTCTTTGAGGCCAAGATCTTTGATGACGATGATTTTTCCTTCCCTTCCCACAGCTCCTCCCACATCCAGCTTTCCGTCCTTTCGCAAGGGCAGCTCTACATAGGGATTTGCCACATACCCCTTCACGTTTCCCTTTGAATCAGCCACCGCCAAAATTTGCTTTAACGGACCATTCCCTTTGATCTGAATAGAAATTTTATCCCTTTCACCCTTCTGCATAACACCCATGATTGCCGCAGCCGTCAGCGTCCTTCCCAAGGCTGCCGTTGCCACAGGGGTAGTATCATGAATTTGCCTGGCCCTTTCCACCAATTCTGTTGTAATTGCCGCAAAAGCCCGTATATTCTGATTTGCCGCCACGGCCCTTATCACATAGTTTTTCATTGGCCTTCTCTCCTCCTAGTGCAAATATTATACATATTATTATGCACAGATTGCTCCATATCTATAGGATGACGCCCCAATATAAAAGCCCTGATATGATTCAGGGCTTAGCTGCTACTCGTTTAGAACACTTTCGGTTATATTCTTGAAACGTTTGTAGCTTGAGGTCCTTTTTCTCCTTGAACTACTTCAAATTCAACCGTTTGACCTTCTTCTAACGTTTTGTAGCCATCCATATTGATAGCTGAGAAGTGGACGAATACGTCATCTCCATTTTCCCTTGAGATAAATCCGTACCCCTTTTCTGCGTTAAACCATTTTACTGTACCTTTTTCCATTGAAACAATCCTCCTAAAAAAAATCTAGCGTAAGCACTTCCTTACTCTTTAAAGTTTATCATAGGTGATAATTTCTGTCAAACCATAAAAATCGTCGATTTGTGAAAATGCTACAATTACTTTTGACAGACAAAATAGATCCTTTCACTTTCACCTGCAGGTGGATGAAAGGTAAAAGCATCAAATGTTTCTATTTTTCTGTAAGGAATTTTCCCTAGCATCCCCAAGATTTCATCCTCTGTATAGGCTCTTTGCCGATGGTTTTCCGTGTATTTTCTATATAATTTTCCTTCCCGAATGAAAAGGGTCAAATCAAAGTCGCAAATTCTTTTTTCTTCGTCAAAATAATTTTCCCAGATATAAGATACATCTCTGTAGTTCTCTGCAAAGGTGTTTTTTCCCAGTATATGGGATAACTTATAGTAGGAGCTGATGTCAAATATAAATAAGCCTCCCCTTTTCAGATGTTCATAAACCGATTGAAAAACATTTTGCAGATCATCGTCATGAAGAATATAATTGATGCCGTCGCAAACACATAATATGCAATCCAGCTCGTTGGGCAGCATCATTTCCCGCATATCCTGATGCAAATATACAACTTGCATGCCCAGATCAACAGCTTTTTCCTGGGCAACAGACAACATATCCTCCGATAGATCAGTGCCAATCACATGGTATCCCCTAAAGGCCAGCAAATTAGATATATTTCCGGTGCCGCAGGCCAATTCTGCAATATTTTTCGGCTTTGTTTCATATCTGTGAAAAATAGATTCTACATAATCTACCCATCCTTCATAATCAACATCCTCCATGAGCATATCATATACATATGCAAACCTGCTATAGGCTTCCATCCTATCTCCCCTTATATTGGCATAATTTTTCATAAATCTGCTCCAGAGCCTTTAATGTTATTATATCTCATTTTCCCGCCATAGAAAATGTGAAAAAAGAATCCCCGCCCCAAAAACAAAAGAGATAGCATCCACTATCCCTCTGTGCTTTGTTTTTGACCCAATTGTTTTTTCCTTACGGTAATCAATCCTCCGATGCGACCCGTTTCTTTCGCCGTTAGGCCCCCCCAGCCGAATTTCTCTACCTTATCCATGAGCCCTAACTCTGCGGCAATTTCATATTTCCATCGATCTTCTATGGTTTCGATTTTCTTTTTTCTGTTTTTTAGGCTGTTTTTCTTAGACAATTTCTACCCCTCCCCTCTTTTGTATTATGGGAAAAAGGAGCAACTTTTATACCCTTAGCTTAATTTTCTATCCTAGCAAAATCCTTCCGTTCCTTTACATAAAAAAATAAACCTGCAGAACCATTCTCCACAGGCTTATTTTTATTTGTAGCACACTTAAAGAATATTCAAAATGTCTTCCTTCAATTCGTTAAAGGTTTTCGATGTAAAGGTCTTTATATTGCGGGGTCGTGGAATATTTACATCAAAAACTGCCTTGACCTTTGCAGGCCTTTCCGAGAGGACATAAATCTTGTCTGATAGGAAAATGGCCTCATCGATGTCATGGGTGATGAATAAAATAGATGCATTTAAATTTTCCAGAACACGCAACAGCCAATGCTGCATATTTCTCTTGGTGATTGCATCAAGTCCTCCAAAGGGCTCATCCAAGAGCATAATGTCATTGGAAAACATATAGGTTCTTAGAAGGGCAGCCCGCTGCCGCATCCCCCCGGAAAGCTGGGCAGGATAATAATCTTCAAAACCCTGTAAGCCAAACAGCTCAAAATACGTCCCTGCCCTCCACCTTGCTTGTTTTTTCGGAAATCCCTTTAAAATCAAAGGAATCGATACATTATCCAATATGGTTTTCCAAGGCAGCAGCAGGTCTTTTTGATGCATATAGCTTACCCTGCCTGTTTTCCCGATGACATTTTCCCCTTCTATTTCCACAGTCCCTTCATCGGGTCTTATAAGTCCGGCAATGATATTAAACAATGTACTTTTCCCACTGCCGCTGGGCCCTAGGATACTTACAAACTGATTCTCTTCCAGAGTAATAGAAACATCTTCTAGGGTGACTAAATTGCCGAAACATTTTTTGATGCCAATTACTTCGACCTTTTTCATATCTACTCTACCGGCAAGAATTCATTGGTAAATGCTTTTTTTGCATCAAAGGGTCCCTCCAAAAGATTTCTATCACCCATCCATTTCCCATAAACCTCCCATATTTCTTCCTTCATCTCTCCCCATCTCGGGGCATCGGCCTGGTATTCTTTGGCTAGATATTTTTGACTGGCAATCACCATCTCCTCATCCAGTTCCGGTACATTCTTCAATAAATCCTTTCCCGCATCCTCAGGATTTTTGATGGCATATTGATAGCCTTTGGCCGTAGCTCGCAGGAATTTTCTTGTCAGTTCAGGATTTTGGTTCAATAAATCTTCATGGGCAATAATCACCGGCGTATAGAAATCCAAGGCAGGATCCAGATCCTGCAGCTTTATAAAATGCATAGGAAATTTCATCAGCTCGGCCCGTACCCCGTCCCAGCCGTAGTAGATCCACGAAAAATCCACATCCTTTTCTACACTGGTAAAGAAATCAGATGCCCCAATATTTACCATTTCCAGTTTGGAAAAATCTGCTCCTTCTTTTTCCATCAAAGCTTTTAACATCGCTTCTTCCATAGGCGAACCCCAACCGCCGTATCTTTTCCCTTCGAAATCCTTAGGAGATCGGATATTTTTGTTCACCGGCGAAGCAAATCCCGATGTATTGTGCTGGATAATGGCTGCAATGGCTTTTATCGGCAACGGCGTCGCGGCTGTCCTTGCATAGGTTACCTGCTCTTGATAGCTAATCCCGAATTCACCTTGTCCGGCAGCAATCAAATCTGCACTTCCTCCCTCCGTAGGCTGAATAATTTCCACTTCTAAACCTTCCTCAGCATAATAACCCTTCTCCTTTGCCACATACATCCCTGTATGATTGGTATTGGGTACCCAATCCAAAATTACGGTAACCTTTTGCAGTTCTTGGGCCGGCGCTTTCTTTGGCTCCTCTGCCGGCTTCGGTGTACAGCCTAACAAAGAACCTGTAATCAAAACCGTTGTCAGCAACAAACCTAAAAATTTCTTCATGAATCATATTCCTCCTCACTTTGTTGAAACATATATTTTTTCCAAGGGACCAAACGGATCTCCATCCAACGAATGATGCCCAGGAGCAGCAAACTCAAAGCTGTAATGACAAGAATGGCAGCAAAAACCTTATCCGTAGCGAAAGAATGGCGGACACGAATCATGTACAAACCCAGACCCTTTTTTCCTCCTACCCACTCTCCGATCACTGCTCCCATGATGCTATAGGTTCCCGCGATCTTTAACCCTGAGAAAAAACCAGGCATGGCCGCCGGAAATTTTGCCAGGCGGTAAATTTGATATTTTTTTGCACCCATGGACCGCAGTAAATTCAAAAGTTCCTGATCTACGGAGGCCAATCCTTCCAACAGACTGATGGTTATAGGAAAAAAACATACCAATATAACGATAATGATCTTAGGTAAATAACCATAACCAAACCAGATAAGAAACAAGGGCGCCAAAGTAATCATAGGAACGGTTTGGGAAGTAATCATCATGGGATATAGGGTTTTTCTCATCATCGGCATCATATCCATTAATACCGACACAACCACAGCCACAGCAATGGAAATCAGAAACCCTGCCACGGCTTCAAAGGAGGTAATGAGTATATGTTCCCCCATCAATGAAAAATTTGTTACCAGGGTATGTATGATTTTTGTGGGTGCAGGCAATAGATTGGGTTGAACAAATCCTTTTCGAGCCATTCCTTCCCAGATGGCAAGCAAAATACTTGTAAAACCGATAGGCAACAACCTATTCCCTATACTTTGCAATTTTTTCATCCATTGTCACGCCCTCTGGCTTATAGTCGATTTTAATGATGGACATTACCCTCGTAGCCCCTTCTCGAATGCAAACTTCTTGGGCTTTTTTCACAATTTCAAGCAGCTCATCCAATTCACCCTCAATGGTCGTTTCCATAGGTCCTACTTCATATTTCAAGCCGGAAGCTTGTATCAGCTTGATGACTTCATCGACTACAGGGTAAATCCGTTCATCGGGAACCCTTGGCAGCACTTGAAGGCTTAAATTTACATGGGCCATATTTCATCCTCCTTAGTAATATACCCTATATCCCAACGGGATATAGGGTACCATCATGTTCATCCATATATTTTTCCCTCCGCTGGCATTATCCAGATCAGGTTATGGGTCGGAGCAGAATAGCTCCCTCTCAGCCAAATTCATTTAGCTCCCCTTTTCCTATTCATTTGTTTTGTATTCATTATAATATAATATTTCCTCTCCGTCAAAAACTTTCAAAAACTGCGAAAAAAAAGGAAAAATGAAAGACTATCGGGACAATTCGACGAAAGCCTTCATCCCTTTGGAATTTTTAAATATTCTTCATAATTTCAATAAATGATTGATTTCTATCCTTGAACGTGGTAATCTTTTAATGTTGTTGCAATATCAATACTATTTTCCCACTCCCCCTTTAATATATTATATATAAAGGATTGGGGTCCTGCCGCAGGCAGGACCATTTTCTTTTTTATCGAATCTAAGAAATCTGTCGGATTTGCAGATATCCTACCACAAAGAACAGGGCCAAGGTCAGAAATACAGGTATAAAAGCAACAAGGGAAATTTTATGTTTTCCAGTCTCTTCCCCGTTTGCTTCCTCATCCATCAGTCTTTCTTCTTCTTTGCTATGCTGGCTTCCCTCCGTATCCTTGATGATCACCCTTAACAACATATAGGCAACCCCCCCTGAAAGCACTGCCCCCATGCCCACGATAACGGTCGCAGCCGCTAATTGCAGGGCATCGGGCATCCCCTGCTGTCCCATAGCAAAATCCCCTCCCGCGAGCTTCCGATTGAGCATATTCAGCAAAAAACCCAGGGTCACTGCCAGACCGTTATTCGTCATGTGTCCTACGATTCCCGCAAAAATGGAATCGGTCCTACAAACTAGATATCCGAAAATCAATCCCAAAACGATAGGTCCTAATAAATTCTGCAAATTAAAATGAAAAACGCCAAACAAAACCGCCGTAAGGACAATGGCATTTTCCTTCCCCAATCTTTCATAGCCCTTCATCAGAAGCCCCCGAAAGAACACCTCTTCACAAATTCCCGCTGACGCAGCAATAATCAGCATCAGCACCACATACTCCTGAAAACTGTCGGCCGTAGGGATAGGTGGCCGTTCCAGCTTTCCTAAGGTGCTTAGAATTGTCATGGCAATAAGATTAAAAAACAACGCCACTGGGTAGCTTAGGATGGTAATGCATACAATCAGAAAACCATGCTTGATACTTATGGAATTGAATCGCAATACCTCCCTCAGACTTTCTCTCTTCATTTTTATATAGAGGATTGCCGGCAGCAAAACAAGGATATATTCGGTAATCATCAGCCCCGATTTTATTTCCCTGTATTGGACATAAGAACCGACGGTCAACAGCAGCAGTGCTACAACAAAATAAAGTATATTTACCCCTAAAATATCTATTCCCTTTTTTTTCTTCAATCGATTCACCCTTTCTTACGCTTCCATGGCTTCTACCAGCTTCATATAATTTACGTAGGCCTGGATTCCTGTTAAAAGTATATCCTCATGAAAAGAAAAATAACAACTGTGCAAAGGATGGACATATCCCGCCGCTTCATTTCTAGTCCCCAAGAAAAAGAACAGTCCCGGCACTTTCTTCTGAAAGTAGGAAAAATCTTCAGCAATCATTTGGGGTGCAATCATATCCATATTTTCTTCGCCCACAGCCGCCTTTAGCTGCTTATACATTTCCTCGTGATTCCATACCGCTGGATACATATCCCTAAAAATAATCTCGATCCTGCATTGATAGGACAAGGCCATTCCGTCGGCAATTTCCTTCATCCGATGCTGAATTCTCCGGAAGGTCTCCTCGGAAAAGGCACGAATCGTCCCTTCCAGCACTACTTCCCCCGCAATAATATTTCTCCGTTCCCCTCCCCACATTTTGCCGATGGTCAATACGGCACCTTCCACAGGATCAATGTTTCTGCTGATGATCGATTGATAGGCCATAATGAGATTCGCCGCCACCACAACGCCGTCAATGGCCTTATGGGGGATGGCGCCATGGCCGCTTTGGGCCGTAATTTTGATGTCAAACTCTCCTGTTTGTGCCATCAAAGGACCGGGCCTGCAGGCCAGCTTTCCTTCCGGAACCTCTGGAAAAACATGAAGGCCCATCACCTTATCAATCTGAAACTTGCTGATAATTCCTTCTTCGATCATCGGTGCTGCTCCTCCGGGGCCTTCTTCGGCCGGTTGGAACAAAAACACGACATTCCATTTTACTTTTTCCCTATTTTCCGAAAGATATTTTGCAAATCCCAACAGAATAGCCATGTGGGCATCATGGCCGCAGGCATGCATCATCCCCTTGTGGATAGACTGAAAGGGCAGATTGGTTTTCTCTTCTACAGACAGGGCATCCATATCTGCCCGGAAGGCTATGGTTTGATCTCCGACGGTACCCTTGAAATACCCGATCACCCCTGTCTTAGCTATTCCCTCATAGACTTCTATGCCGTATTCTCTTAATTTTCCCGCCACAAAAGCACTGGTCTTATACTCCTCAAATCCGCCCTCCGGAATTTGATGCAGCATCCTCCTGGTTTGTATAATTTCTTCCTTTAAAGCCAACAATTCTTCTTCTATTTTGATCATATACTTTTCACCCCTACCTAGTATCTACCACATCTCATAAATTCATTGTATCCTTTTTCCGGTCCTGAGAAAAGAAAAAAATTCTCCATTCTTTGTTGACATATCCTATCGTTTGTGTTAAGATACACTCAATTGAATAAACCTTTACAATTCAACGAAATGGTTGTGTCTTAGAGGTTGCGATCGACAAAAAGTACTTCGAAGCTAGGCATAGGGAGTCGTTATGCTTCAAGGAAAGGTGTCTTCGCCGAAGCAGATATTCTTCCCTTGGAATATCCTGCTGGGACTATGCTGAATAAGTATAGGACTGTCATCGATAAATCACCCAGTTTATCGATGAAGCGCTACTACACACAGGGTGAAAGTTGTATTCTATTGACGTTTCCAAAACGGCAAAAGGTACCTTTTACTCTTTTGTCGTTTTTTTATTTTCCCCTTCTCTCTTTCGTTGTGGGCTTCATTTTCGTGGCCCATGTCCTGCAAAGCACACTATCATATATGAATCTCCTGCAGGAATATAATATAAAATAAACATAGCCAATCTTTGGAAAAAAACTATTTGCAAATCATAGAGAATATGATAAGATAAATGTAACCAAAACATTGTAATTAAATTATAATAATATTAGCAAAAATTAATCATATTATAGAATATGGGGGCATAAGACTTGATTACGGAAGAGAGAAGAAAAAAGATATTGGAATTGGTTGAAAAAGAAGGTATTGTCAATCTGCAGCAACTTACAGAAGCCTTTCATGTGTCGATCTACACCATCCGGAGGGATCTTACAGATTTAGAAGAGAAAGGTTTGCTGAAAAAAACCCACGGTGGCGCTGTCCGCATCGAAAAGACCAAATGGATTCCAACGATGGAGGAAGGTAAGAACGAAGCCCTGGAAGAAAAAAAACTGATTGCTGCAAAGGCAGCACAATTTGTGGAAAACGGAGACACCATTATGCTCATGGGAAGTACTATCGGTTTGCTAATGATTCCCATGCTGAGGGAAAAAAACATCACCATCGTCACTAATTCCTTGAATATTGCCAAAGAGCTATCTATTCTGGAAACAATCGAAACAATCATAATTGGTGGACGCATCAAAAACTATAAAGGAAATATCTTGGGTTCCCGAGCAGTCAATGAGCTCCGAAACTACCACTTCGACAAGGCATTTATTCCATGCGCCGGAATCAAAGAAGATTTTGGCATCAGCACTTCCACCATCGACAGTGCGGATTTTCTCAAAACCCTCTTGGACTGCACCCGGCAAAACATCGTGGTAGCCGATTATAGAAAAATTGGTCGGGTTACCTTTGCAAAGGTGGGCGATTTGGAAAAAATTGATATGCTTATTACCGATGAAAAGGCAAACAAAGATGAATTGCACCGTATTTCGAGACGCGGTATTCTAGTTGAATTGGCAAAGAAAATTTTATAGAAATCCCAAAAGACTGAGGAGGTTAAAAACATGAAAAAAATCAATCTTGCTGTCGTTGGCGCAACAGGGATGGTCGGAAGAACCTTTTTGAAAGTACTGGAAGAAAGAGATTTTCCCTATGAAAATCTGTATCTTTTCGCCTCTGCCAAATCCGCTGGTGAAAAAGTTACTTGCAAAGGAATTGAATACGTGGTAGAAGAACTAACGGAGGCAAGCTTCGACAGGGATATTGATATCGCACTGTTTTCTGCAGGAGGGGATATCAGCAAAAAATTTGCCCCTATCGCTGCTTCAAAGGGAGTCATCGTGGTAGACAACAGCAGTGCATGGAGAATGGAAAAGGATGTCCCTCTGGTGGTGCCGGAGGTAAACCCCCAAGATATCCAATGGAATAAAGGAATTATTGCAAATCCCAACTGCTCTACCATACAGGCTGTCGTAGCTTTGAAGCCTCTCCATGACCGATATCATATCAAAAGAATCATATATTCTACGTACCAATCTGTTTCTGGAACCGGTGTCAAAGGAGTACGGGATTTGGAAGAAGGTTTGAAGGGAAATGATATTCTATCGGCATATCCTCACCCGATTGCCAATAACTGCCTGCCCCATATTGACGTCTTCTTAGAAAACGGGTATACGAAAGAAGAAATGAAAATGATTGAAGAAACAAAGAAAATTCTTGGAAATTACGGTCTAAAGATCACAGCTACTACCGTTCGTGTACCCGTATTCAACAGTCATAGTGAATCCATCAACGTGGAGTTGGAAAAACCCTTTGATTTGGATGAGGTTCGAGAAATTTTGGCAAAGAGCCCAGGCGTCGTCGTGGAAGATGATCCATCCTCCAATGTATATCCTCTAGCACGAAGGGCTG
Organism: Thermotalea metallivorans; assembly: GCF_001562415.1. Lineage (GTDB taxonomy): Bacteria > Bacillota > Clostridia > Peptostreptococcales > Thermotaleaceae > Thermotalea > Thermotalea metallivorans. Next base: position 23,602 of record NZ_LOEE01000049.1, read on the forward strand.
CAGGTACTGATGCCGTCTACGTAGGAAGAATTCGCAGGGATTACAGCATAGAAAACGGGTTGAATCTATGGGTAGTAGCCGATAATATTCGCAAAGGGGCAGCCACTAATGCAGTGCAAATTGCCGAAATCGTAGCCGGCTCTCTCAAAAAATAAAACAGGGCATGGGCAAAATGTCAAAAATTCCATGGCAATGATTGTATGAAATTCTTAGAGTAAAATTATAGTTGGCAAATAAAATAGGCTACCGGTTTAGGGTAGCCTGGAGCACAATCATCCTGTATAATATTAATTATCCCAAAAAACAAATACAGGGTGGTGACTATGCTCAATAA
>NZ_LOEE01000050.1:2500-50020 GCF_001562415.1 Thermotalea metallivorans
CTTTTACTAATATACCTCTCTTCGATGCTCCACCAATCCCTCCGAAGAAGCCCAATGGTATTGAAATTACTAACGCACATGGACAAGATATAACTAAGAACACTAAGGCTCGATATATCCATGTAGAGAAAGTTGCACCGGGGATCACCAATGGAGGTATGATTGCTAAGGCTAATGCTCCAAAGACTACAATCGGAGTATAGAAACGGGCAAATTTTGTTATAAATTTTTCTGTAGGAGCCTTCTTACTGCTGGCATTCTGAACCAGATCCAAAATTTTAGATACAGTTGAATCACCAAAATCCTTTGTTACCTCTATTGTCAAAACGCCATTTTTATTAATGAATCCGCTCAATGCATCGTTTCCTGGCTCGAGTTCACGAGGAACAGATTCCCCTGTTAACGCTGCAGTGTCAACCATTGAGTTTCCTTCTATAACCTTGCCATCGAGGGGAACTTTTTCTCCTGGCTTAACAATAATGATGTCACCTATGTTTACCTCTTCAGGAGATACTTTCCTGATCTCATCGCCAACTTTAAGATTTGCATAGTCAGGACGAATATCCATCAAAGCACGTATTGATTTTCTGGAGTGACCTACAGCTATATCCTGAAACAATTCACCTACCAGATAGAACAGCATAACTGCTACACCTTCTGGATACTCTCCAACGAAGAAAGCACCAATGGTAGCAATACTCATCAAAAAATGCTCACTGAATACCTGACCGCGGGCAATACCTTTTATTGCTCTTAAGACAACCTCTCCACCAACTATGATATAACTAATAATAAACAAGGTAAGCTCAAGCCAATTTTGGAAATTAAAGATGATTCCCACGGCAAATATTGCTCCACCGACCACAAGTCTTATGATTTCTTTTTTGTTGACACCTTCTTCTTCCTCTTCGTTATTTTCGTTTATTTTGGTCTTGGAGTTATTCTCCTCAAAAATGACCTTTACATCTGGCTCTATTTTCTTTACTATGCCTTCAATCTTCTCATTTAACTCAGAGCGGTTGACTTTCGGACTTATTTCCAGTGTTAGTTTCTTCGAAACAAAATCTACTGCAGCAAATTCAACTCCTTCTAGACCGCTTATTTCTTTTTCCATTTTAGCTGCACAATTCGCGCAGCCAAGTCCTTCAAGTATTAATACTTTTTTATTGCTCTTGTTAACGGATTTTTCTTTCACTACCACATCCGGTTCGTGCTTGTGTACTATGGTTTTAACTTGCTGTAATATATTCTTATACTCTTGCTCTGATTCAATTTCTAAAGTCAATGTCTTGTTCATGAAGTTCATATAGGCTTTGACTCCATTTAATTTATTAACCTCATCTTCAATTTTAGCTGCACAATTTGCACAATCTAAACCTTCTAAAATTACTTCCTTCTTTAACATTACTGACCCTCCTTTACTTACTTTCTTCTGAAATATGAATTAATCCCTGGTCAAATATTTGCTTTACATGTTCATCTTCAAGAGAGTAGAATACAATCTTTCCTTCTCTTCTGCTCTTTACTAGTCCAGCCTGCTTTAAGACTCTTAGCTGATGTGAAATTGCTGATTGGGTCATATTTAATAAGAATGCAATATCGCAAACGCACATCTCTGATTCATCTAATGCCCAGAGTATCTTAATTCTTGTTGAATCTCCAAAAACTTTAAATAGTTCTGCTAGATCATATAGAGTTTCTTCTTGAGGCATTTTTTCTCGCACTTTATTTACAATTTCCTCATGTATTACATCAGAGTAGCATCTTTCAATTGGTTGAATTTTTTTTTTGCCATATTTATATCACCTCCTTATCATTCAATTGAACACTTGAATAAGCTTTCATATGTATTATAAACCTCAATTCTCCGTTTGTCAATAAAAACATATGAGTAATTGTTCAAGTGTGTTTATCTTTTAGCTTTACGGTCAAGACCGCCACCTCTAAGCGCAGCGTAGGTGGGTTTTAATCAGGTGGAGTAGACTCTCCATCTGATTCCCCGATGTTTCAGCTTGCTGAAACGAGTTCACTTATTAGATTATCCCCAAGTATAAATAGAAAAGAACCGCCCATCAAGAAGTATTTCTCCTCAATCGGCGGTCAAATTCGTTTTATTTTTCTATATCAATTTCTACACCAGATTTAAATTCAATAGTTAGTTTATCATCATAGACCGTTATTTTCTCTATAAGTCTCCTTACTAGTTGCTCATCATACTTCTCAAGGAGGGTGGATTGTTCATTTAGGAACTTTTCCATATCTTCTAGTCTTTGCTTGGAGCCTTTTTTGCCTGCTTCTTCTGCTAAAGCCTTATGTCTTTCCTCTCTGAGCCTGTAAATATCATCGGCTATATCGTTATAATCTTCTTTGGAATTGGCCAGTCTCAAAAGGTCTTTTTGTAATTCCTCTAGCTTTTTATCTATCTCGGAAACAATATGATTGTCCGTTTCACTTATCACTGTTTCTATATTTTCCTTTAAGATAGTTAAAAAGCCATCCTTTTGCCCTATTAGTTTATTAATTGCATCCACCGTAGCAAGGCCTATCATATCCTCCAGCACGGTTCGAGAATGACAAGCTAACCCTGTATTCTCAAGTCTACTGACGCATCTCCAAACAATCGATTTTTTACCTCGGTTATTCCAATGAACTCTACGGTATATTTCGCCACACTCTCCACAGAAGATAATTTGTGAAAATACATGATTTGAACTAAAGTTTCTTTTCTTTCCACTAGTACTTATATGTCCTCTACTTCTACGAACTAACTCTTCTTGAACCTGCATGAAAATTTCACGCGGGATAATAGCTTCATGACTATTCTCAACATAATATTGAGGTACGATACCGTTATTTACAACCCTCTTTTTTGTAAGAAAATCTACTGTGTAAGTTTTTTGGAGCAATGCATCACCAATATATTTTTCATTGCTTAATATCTTCCTTATGGTACTGGTATGCCACCTTTTTTTGCCCGCTCCTGTAAGTATGCCATCTGCTTCAAGTCCTTTTTTAATTTTATCCATACTGGAGCCTTCAAGATATTCTCGGTAAATTCTCTTAACTATTTCAGCCTCCTCCGGTACAATTACTAATCGCTTATTCTCATCCTTGGTATATCCTAAAAACCTAGAGCAATTGACCATTACCTCTCCCTGTTGGTATCGGTATTGATAGCCAAGCTTTACATTCTGGCTTAATGACTGGCTTTCTTGTTGCGCTAAGGAAGCCATAATAGTTAGCATAATTTCACCTTTGGCATCCAGTGTATTGATATTTTCTTTTTCAAAATATACCGCAATATTTTTATCTTTTAATTTTCTGATGTAATGTAGGCAGTCTAAGGTATTCCTAGCAAATCGGCTTATTGATTTGGTAATAATCATATCAATTTTCCCTGCCATGCACTCATCAATCATTCGATTAAATTCATCACGATTTTTTGTATTTGTACCGCTGATACCATCATCAGCAAAGATCCCTGCAAATTCCCACTCTGAATTTTTCTTAATAAATTCAGTATAATGTTCAATCTGCACTTCGTAACTACTAGCCTGCTCATCACTATCTGTAGAAACTCGGCAATAAGCAGCAACCCGAAGTTTTGGTGTTTCATCTTCTTTTCGATTGTTGCCCATGCGTTTTATTGCAGGTATAATCATTACATTTTTACTAACTGCCATCTTACTGTCCCTCACTTTCTATTAAGCTATAAACATACTCCGCTTGTGTAAAAGGATTTGTATACTTCTGAATTACTTGTCCTATGGTAAACTTCTTAGAAATAGTAGGTTTGTCTTCTTTCTTGGGTTCAAAGATTCTACCTAGCTTTTTCGCTCTCTTTACCCTCTCTGCTTCTGCTTTTTCGTAGGTCTCTTTATCAATGATGGCAGGGTAATAATCATCACCAAGATAACGTTCATTTCTTAGCATCCTTCCAGCAGTTCCATGATAAGCATCTATTCCAGCAGTCTTTGCTGCGACCGATAAGGAAAGGCCTGATAAGTAACCCTTATATAAATTCCTAACCTTTTCAGCTTTTTCTTCATCGATAACTGCTATTCCATTCTCTATCCTATAGCCATAAGGCGTATGTGCCACTTTTCTCACATCCTTTCCCTTAGTGTGATTCCACATTTCAGAACGAAACCTATCTCTACCCTTGAGAAAACGATAATTTTTTCAACATAATCATTGAAAATTTGCTCGCTAAAGGTATTTATCATTTCAGCCTTATTTGTAAACTTTATTAAGTTACTGACTTCCTGCACCTTTGATAATTCTCCATTTAAAGCATGAATTAAAGCTTCTTTTTGCCCCATATAATTATCTGCTTCCATTTGCAGTTCATTGTTTTCTCTGTTAAAAAGGGCAGGTTCTAGATAACCCTTTGCCATAAGCTTTACAAGCAGTTCTCTCTGTTCTGCATTTTTTTCAATTTGCTTCTCTAATTCCTGAATTCTTGAAAGGTTATCTGAGTTGCTCATTCCACGCAAAGCATCTAATAGTGGTTGTAGAATAAGTTTTCTTCCGAAAATCAGCTTGTTAATCATAGTAACAAAGGCCGTCTTTATATCCTCATCTCGAATAAACTGCATGGAACATTCTGTTATCTGCTTTAAGTGTTTACTACAACACCAGGCTACATATTTTCTTGTGCCGGATGAATGAATTCGTCTTTTAAAGGTGCTACCACATTCCGAGCAAATAATTTTTCCGGAGAAAGAATACCGGTTTTGGTACTTATCATTACGCTTTTCTATTCCCTTTTCTTTTGCCCTTTGATTTAAGGCAGCCTCTACTGCTTCAAATACTTCATGGCTGATAATTGCCTCATGGTGATTTTCTATTAAATATTTATTTTTCTCACCATAATTGGTGCGCTTATTAAATCGGGAATCTGTATAAGTTTTTTGCAGTATAGCATCCCCAGTATATTTCTCATTTTTTAATATCCCTCGAATTGTAGTAGCAGTCCAACGAGCACCTCTTTTAGTAGGTATACCCATTTGATTAAGATCATCTGCAACTTTCTGTGTACCTTTGCCCGATAATACTTCTGCGAAAATATACTTCACGATTTCTGCCTGCTCAGGGTTTACCACCATTTGACCATCAATGTTGTCATAACCAAATGGTGGGTATGAAATCTTAAAAGTTCCGTTTTGAAATCTCCTTTGAACTGCCCATTTGTTGTTTTCCGAAATGGAAATGGACTCGCTTTCTGCAAGCCCGCTTAATATAGAAAGCATCAACTCACTTTCCATTGATTGGGTATTGATATTCTCTTTCTCAAAATAGATGTAAATACCCAGGTCCAACAGTTTACGAACCATCTCTAAACAATCCGTTGTGTTTCTTGCAAACCTACTAATGGACTTTGTAATAATTAAGTCAATCTTCTTGCTTTCGCAATCTGACAGCATTCTAAGAAGTTCTGACCGGTTTTCTTTTTTAGTGCCACTAATTCCCTCATCATAATACAAGCCAACATATTCCCATTCTGGGTTTGCCTTTATGTAAGTCTCATAATGGGATTTTTGTGCTTCTAGGCTCACTAACTGTTCATCACTGTCCGTAGAAACACGACAATAAGCAGCTACTCGTAATTTTGGCTTGATAATTGATGTACCCTTATTCCCGTCTATTTTTGTTATCTTTTTCATCGACTCACCTCCTTTTTGGTAGGTCACATATTACCTCTGAACGCCCAGTATATCAAGGAATATCGGGCATTATCTGTGCTAACATAGGTGAGAAAGTTTCGCGGTTTAATAGCATAATTTTGTTGAACTCTTCCTTTGAAATAAGACCCTTATCAAGCATTTGATGTAATAGCTTTTCCGCCCTATAATAATCAAATTCTCTTTGAAGAGCCTCGGCACTTAGATATTTCCTTTTTAGATTTAATAGTAGATCCTGTTTATCTGTAATTTTAGTAATCTGCATATAGGTAACCTCCATTTCTACAGGTAGACCCCTGCACCTATATGCAAAAATCCCTAATGATTCGAACCCCTAAAGGTCAAAAAAAAATGACCCGAAGAGCTATTACACTCCTCAGGTCATAGGTAAAAGTGTTAATCATACTTTATAAACGCATCCGTAAAGCCAGCCTTTTTCGCTTTGGCAAGCTGGGCCTCTGCATTGGCTTTTACGGAATAAGCACCGATTTGAACGCGGTAGTATTTCTTTTTCTCTGTTTCTCCAGATTTAGCTCCTTCACTTAAGAGGCTTTTTACATCTGCACGAAATGTATCCATGCTCTTTCCATGCTTAGGAAACCAGTTTTTCGGATCACCATGATTACTTGCGATTCCTCTTTGATAGCCTTCATAATGGCCAATAATATCTTTTTCAGTTAGATTGTATAATTTGCAAAGATAAACACAAAGCTCTACCGCTTCTTTATAAACCGCATTAAAATACGAGGCATCGGTCAATCCATCCTCGCATATTTCAAAACCAATATGTGTATCATTTGCACTTCCTCCAGCATGCCACCCTCGATGGTCCCATGGTAGAGTTTGATAGGTAGCAATTGAACCATCCTTAAGTTTTCCAATGAAAGCATGGACACAAACCTGTTTTCCATCGGGCCTATCCTGATTCCAGTGATTATTGTACTGATTTACACCTAATAAACCATCATCCGGCCCAACATATCTACGAAGATAAGGATTGTTGGCACCGGTGCTATGAACCATGATACCTTTCGGTGTAATCTTTTTACCTGCCTTATAACAAGCATTTTCAGTCAGAATAAATTTTCTTAGATTCAATATTCCTTACCTCCTTTATTATGCAACTGAACAAGGATATCTTTTAATTTTTCTGGTATTGGTAGTCCTAATCGACCAGCATTTTCTAGCATAGATACACCTTCATTGGAGCAATAGAAAAAGATGATAGCAGTCCGAAGCACGCTCCCATCTCCGATCAGATTTGTATCAATCAAATGTCCAACTCCAACTAGAATAAAAATAAGTACTTTTTTGAATATGCCCTTAAACCCTATTTCACTTGATAGTTTCTTTTCAACAATGGCACACATGACACCGGTGATATAATCAGCCACCATTAATGCCACTAATGCATATAAAAATCCATCAAAACCTCCTAAAAACCATCCTAAAAGTCCACCAAGTACAGTAAACGCAGTTTGTATCCAACTCCAAATTTCCTTCATTATTTTTACCTCCTTCATGATTGGTGCATATATAAAAAGAGTGTCTGCATTATCGCAAACACTCTTGGTTCAGTGTGTTAATTATATTTGTTTAGGTAAGGCTTCCCATAACCTCATATCCTCCTGTCCCAGAGACCATATCGCAATCCCCCTAAGCTTCCATCGATACGCTGCCTCATTTGCCCAATAGACTAGGCTATCCACGTCTTGGTAGTAAAGAATTGAGAAGCCATCAGCATCCCCGAGAAATAGGCGTGAAATCCATACATTAATGTCCTTAGGCACAATCTTTACTGAATAGTCATTTCCACAGACCAATGATAAAAGCTCTGAGTGAAAAAAATCATAATCCATGGAAATATCCTGACTTCTTGTTGAAGCTTCCTCCACATCACTGTTAACTGTAAAAACCTGAAACTCACTATCCCATGTAACACCAGTTCTTTCTAGTCTCCCATACTCCGTTCTAGTTCCATCTGGGAAGATTACATCAAATCTTTCATAAGGTTCATAAGTCCAGGCATCTCCTAATCTTATTAATTCACATAGAATACGTCCATCCGATTGAATTCCGGCATAACCACCTGAATAACCATCAAGCGACGCTGTGAATCGCAAAATACTACTTGCTCCAGAATAAACCCTTACAGAATTACTACGTATCCTCATTTCAATGGTGTACATTCTTGGATTTGAGCGAAGATCTGATGATGGAGTTTTAGAAATTTCGGTTGCATAGCTTCCGATTAGAGTAGAACCATTATATAGTTCAATACGCTGTGAATTAATATTTAAACAGCAAAAGAGTTCTCCACAAAAAATGCCAGCTCGACCACTTCCATCTGAAGGAAAAGCTAATCTCGCTCTTAAATGAACATCTGAGAAACCATTATAATTCCACGCTAACCTCCCATGCCCATCAAGCTGTGAATAAGGGCGAGCAGCTGAATCATTCTTGTTCTGCCACACCTCCCACTCTCCGCTTAGTGTTGTCCAATAGCTGGATGGAAGCGGATTTTCATCTCTAAAGTCTTCATACCAAATTAGTGCTGAATCAGGCTTTCTACGAAGTACTTCCGTTGTCAATTTAAATCCTCGATCGGGCTGAACCATTAAACCGTTCACATCTTTAAACTGGCGAGGGGATAACATGAAGTCAGCCTCTCCAGCAGAAGGCTCTTCACTAAAGCTTGAACATACCCGAAATCCATAGAACTGTACTCCTGTTACTGAGGAACTAACTGTGACAGTATGAGTTCCAGCTGAAAGATATACACTCGAAGCCAAAGAGCTCCAGCAAGTTGTTCTCCAATATGGCCACCATAACCTACTCTCACTAAATACCTTATTTATTCCGTCAAGCGAAACATGGATAGTATTCTTGTCCCAAAAAGGAAAAGAAAAGCGAATAGCTACATCATAAAAACCAGCAGATTCTATTTCAAATTCGTAGGTGGCTTCACCTTCATCTCCAAGTGTAATAAATTGAGATGAAACTGATACATTACCAAAATAATTATCAGGTGTTCCACCACTACGGTCTATAAAGATTGTGCCAAATTCAGTTTTTTGTTGCTTACTATAGGCGGTCAAATATCTGCGACGATTGTAGGATTCCTCAAGTAATGGGTATGTTCTTGAAACAGCATCCCAGCCTTCCATGTAGTCATACACATGTGGTAACGCCCAAGGAACCTTATCATAATCATCCCAATACGCAATGATTGGAATCATTGGTTGAGGTGGCCCGTCATCAGTAAAGTTATATCCTCCTGTCATCCAAAGCTTTGCTGCATAATAAGTGTTTGAAATCCCACGATATGTTATTCCAAGGTTCTCTGGTGTATCATGTATCCTCCAGTTCCAGCCATAGGCGGGCAATCCCAAAAATATTTTTTCAGGATTCATAACCCGAACAGCATAATCATAAATACCTTCCAACCAATCCCTCGGAGAAACCGGTCCCGGAGCAGAACCAGCCCATGCCATGCCATAACTCATAATCGCTGCCGTATCACAGTACGGATTTAAGTCTTCATAGACACACCAATTTTCGCCACCAACCGAGCCTTGTACTCCCGTCATTCCTGGTAAACAAATATTAACGAGTTTAGAAGAATCATAGGCTTTGACAGTATTATATATGTCACGAAATAGGGCATTGGCAGCATCCTTGTTCTCGTAGCCACCTCCACGTTCCAAGTCTATATCAACCCCTGCACACCATGGATACTTTTCCATAATGCGAATGATCTCAGTAAGAAATTTATCCTTCGCACCACTGGTATTATTTCTAAGGGCAGTAAAAATAGAAGCTGTACCATGATTCATAATAGTCAGTAGCCATTTGATATGAGGCCAACGGTTAATATAGGTAAGCATACTGGATATGCTTGTTCCTGTTTCTGTTATTGTCCCGGTGATATCCACTTCAAAAGTAAAAATACCCACCGTATCAATTCGATCACCATAGTCTCGTAATGCTTGATACATGCGGGTATTCCCCATGAAACTCCAGACCATACAACGCTTACCTTTTAAATAGTCAATCAAAGGCGCTCACTTCCTTCCTGCATTTCTTGAAATTCGAACAATAGCCGAGCTGATTTTCTGTCTTCTAGCTTTATCACATGTTTGCTATCACCGGATGCTGTATATTGAAAAAAACCTTCCTTATCAGTTGGGTTTCCGTTCTTTAAACACTGCCTAGTTGATGCTAGTAGCGAAAAGGTATCACCTGGACTAACTGCCTCATTAAATATCACCTTGTGCGCCCCTGCTCCTTGAGACAATTGGATACTGCCTGCAGCCATATTTTGGTTGGGATAAATATGACAGTCAAGGCCAGCGGAAGTTGAACCCAGATTGAAGAGAATAATCGTCTCTCCGCTTCGAACTACTCCATTATAAAAGCGAACAGGAACAATTGTCTCATTCTCTCGATATTTTTGCAGCATGCTCTCTGTGTTAGTTGTATAACCAGTAAGGTGATTTCCTTCCTGTGCTTGAATATCAGTAAAATATACCGTACCTGTACAATCTTCAAGAAGTAAATTCACTGTTACGCTTACTACTCGTTTATCCTCTTTACAATGAATCGTCTCGGTAAATCTGGTAAATGCAACTGACATTTGCACCACCTACCCATCCAGCGTCCATTGTATTTCTGACACATGACCAACCCAGCCCGTAGCAACAGAGCCACCTTGCAAAAGCATATCCGTAAAGAATACCTCACCAGTACAATCAGTAATGAAAAGACGGATGGTAAGCGACTTTATCTTGCCAAAACCTCTCGGTGTAATAGCATGAGCTGTCTGTGAAAAATAAGCCATAGCGCTACCTCCTTCCTAATAGAGATCAATAAACCTAGTTTCTGTCGAACCGTCCTCATATTCAATAACAACTTCAATTCCAACTTTTCCGTTTGGCCCTTTCTGTAGGTTTTCCGATGCAATCTGCACTGAAAATGTGTAACTCTTCCTACTTGCAGGATACACAGTCTGGGATAGACTTTTTGTCATTCCTAAAACTCCCTCAGCTTTAAAAGAAGCTGATCCTGATACACCATTATTAGGGTCCACTGTAAAGCCTGAACTAAGCCAATAGGTTAACCCGTCATCAGCTCGTGAATTTCGTAGATGATTAAAAGGCACTAAGTCTTTTACTTCCTGACGGTCAAGAACATCAGCTGAAGATAAAATATCAGCAGCTTTATCCCAAACAGCAGATGAATCCCCTAGTTCTCTTAAAGTTGTTGATAGCTCCAGCAATGTTTTCCATGGTTCTTGGAGATTATATTGTCTGCGTACCACACGAGTTTTGACAGATAAATTCAAATCTTTATCATCCACAGTTACTATATCACCTAGCTTCCATGCCTCATGCTCATAGCCTGTCAACACCGATAAATCCATAGCAGAAAGAACATATGAAATTCGTGGCTTTGCATACTGAGCTAAGCGCATATTAGCAAATTCGAGCAACTGATAGGGATTGCTAATTGATGAAGCATCCAGCGTTCCTACTCTAACTTCTGATGAATAGCTATAATCCTCAACATACTCCTTATTACCATTGATAGAAGCAAATGTCATACCATCTTTACCATAAGCATAAAGGCGAGTGATTAGACTTCTAGTATCCACTACGCGCTGTATACTTTTCATGTTCTTTCTATAGCAAAACAATGCCCCACTATCAGTACCTCCAAATGTCAAAAGATGTACCAAACGATTGGCACTATCGAAAATCAAGTCGCCTCCATGAATATTCTGTATTGTTCGTAGGATAGCTAATGCATTCTTTTCTGTTGATTGCCATGTACGTTTAGTATTTACAGTTACGTTTCCTAATGACCAGCCAGTATTAAGTAAGGCATAGCGCATAGGGACTTCTGGTGTCTCTGCAACAAATTCCATGGGTTCTTTTTCAGCACTAAAAGAAAGATCATAAAATGCTGCTTCCGCATATACTTGAGTTACAACTCTTCCATCGGAGCTTTTCTCATCTGTTATAGTTCGAATACGATAAACATCATTAACAATCTGCACCTGTTTTTCATTGTCTAATGTCTCTCGCTTGGAATCATGAAATGGCAGTTTAAACTCCAGAATATCAGCACCATTTACTTCACTTGTTACTACAATATCAAAGGCATTTTCTAACACTGCTTCCCAAGCCCCGTTAGTATCCAACACAACTGGTCTTGCAAATCCAAGTCTCTCATAAGGAGGTTTTGGTATATCATGTAGTTGTATTTCAAGAAGTTTAGGAGTTCTACTGGTGTCTTGAGTAGATAATGTAATTCGATAACGAATATATTCTCTGTTTGGAGATTGTAATTCCCCACTTGTTCCAATAGCCTGCCATTCAGTCCAACTAGACAAATCATCTGATGTAGAAGTTTCAACTAAGCTTATCGATGTTATACCTGCAATGTATTCACTTGTAACTGATACTCTACCCGTTCCAGAAAGCCCACAGGCAGCTGCTATCGAATAAAACTGGCCACTTTGTGCATAGACTCCGCTTGTTGCTTTTAGTATGACAGAACCAGGGTCCACAAGAGCATCAACATCAGCAGTGCTGTCTCCACCGTTTGCCAAAATTGAAGATTTAAAATAGAAAATAAGATCCTCCATGGTAAGCGAAGAATCTTTTTCATAGAACCAGTCATCAAATCCTCCTGCGTAATAATAGGTATTTGCATGCATCCCCATCACAATGTCCGCAACACAGGATTGATTTAAGTCTCCCGTGAATGTTCGAACTGGAGATTGCCAGACAGCCCCATCACTTCGATCGCAAAGTAAGTTCTGTACCCTTTTGCTGTTTACCTCAATGATTGATGCAATAAAGTACCACCCGTTATTCTTTAGGGGAATAGTAGGTGTTTCTGTCTGGTCATATATCAGGGAGCCGGAAGAATTATACAGCATTAATCGCAACCTTCCCTGAAATAAAGAAACATAAAAAATTGGTTGGCCAGGGCCTTGTCTAGTATTGAAAATCGGGATATACGTCTGCCCCACAGAATAAGTAGTTGGGTTTATCCATCCACCAACAACAATCTTTTCACCTAAATCACTAAAAAAGCTACCATCATTGGTAGCCACTAAATGCGTCTTTTCACTTGTTGGATTAATGATATTCTGCCTAAAATATCTTCCTAATCTACCAGATGATAAGTTGGCTGATGTGCCTGACCATCCGGATACAAAGAAGTTTCTGTTATGACCAGAATCATCTGCAAGCATGTTATTGCTATCTGGTGTAGCTTCATTAAATCGCCAAAGAGCAACTGTCTTCTCGCTTACAGGAAACTCACCTGTAAAATCTGTCTGTGATGTTAAGATTGATTTAATTGCCACAAGCTCACCTCCATCTGCTTTTAGCCATAATCTTCAGCTCCGAAAAAGTTGCTCCCGCCACTGAAACTGTTATTTCATTTTCACCTTTGTGCAGTATAGGAAAGTTAAGCTCATCCAAGCCTGCAAGCCCATTTCTAAGTGTATTTCCGTTTGCATCGGTTATTTTTGCAGTTACTAATCCACTATCAATGACAAGCACTTCATCTGCTGCCAAAGCCCCAAATACTCGTAGTTCTTCGCCATTTGTCGTAATAGAAATGTAGGTGGATGATGAGCTGCTGATTATCCCCTTAAGTTGATAAACCGGTTCTGAATCCGCATTCCCAGTTAACCTTTTAATTTCATGAGCACCAACACTGGAAATCGTAAATTGTTCATCTATCAGTGCATAGGCGTGTGGATCTGGACAAATAAATTTTAATTCAAAGGCTCCAGCAGTTCTAAGTAATCTCTCACAATCTACTTGTTCAGTAAGCCGAGCATAAAAGTATCGATCGGGAATATCCTCTAATACAAGCTGCTTGAGACCATTCATTGGATTAAGCCATTCTGCAATAGAATCTAAAACGCTCACTAAATCTGCAAAACTCTTTTGAGGATATACATTACAGCTGATTGTTATGATCCGCTCTGAACTATCACAACCAAAATCTGCAACTCCCGCCTTTCCTGGAACAACCTCATACGAATTTCGTAGAGCGGGCGATGCCTGCCACCTTGTAAGTTTTGCTTTTATCTTCATATTTTTTGAATTGATACCATTATAAACGAAGCCCATACATCGCCCTCCTTTATGCAGTTATAAATCTTCCTTGAGCTCGTGATCCTGTTTGCATTAAATTATATAGCTCCTGTGAAATCTTCCGAATGTCGTCCTCACTTCGAACAATCATCTGCTGTATCGTAATTAATGAACCTTCAAAAGTTCCATAGCTGCTACTAATGCCAGCTCCATTCATATTCAGATTGGAGTTGATGTCAAAATCAGTTGGGATGGCATTTTGCATATCTTGACTAACACTATTCATTGCTTTTTCAAAACCAACCCCAATACCCTCTCCAAGGTTTTCACCTATACCAGCAAATAATGTAGATGGTGAATGAATGCCAAAGAAATTTTTTATTTTATCGACAACACCACCAAAAAAGCCTGAAATTTTATCCCAAAGCCAGGCTCCAGCATCTGAGATACCCTGCCATAATCCTTTGATCAAATTGGTTCCAACCTGAGCCATTTGCCAAATTGAGCCTGTAAACCCTTTAACCAGTGCTGTAATAATTTGAGGTACAGCTTTTACAACCTCTACAATAATCGTTGGAAGGTTCTTAATCAGTGAAACTAACAGCATGATCCCCGCCTGAATAATCTGAGGTATGCTGCCAATAATAGCATTCACAAGAGAGGACACAATCTTTGGTATAACAGTAATAACAGTCGAAATGATCTGTGGAAGATTTTGAACCAGTGCTACTAACAATTGCACTCCGGCATCAATAAACTGCGGAATTGAGCCCAAAATCGCTGTTATTAGCCCGTCGACAATTTGCGGAATTGCTTCTACAATTACTGTGATGATTTCTGGTAAAGCTGAAATTAAAGATGTTAGAAGTTGAATACCCGCTTCGATTATTTGAGGTATTGCACCAATAATAAAATCTACTATCCCAGTAATAATGACCGGCAATGCTGCAATCAACACTGGAAGAGCATCCAAAATACCCTGAGTTAGTCCAAGTACAAGCTGAAGTGCCGCCTCTAGGATCATTGGTAGGTTATCCAAAAGTGCCTGCACAATTTGTATCACTGCTGATACCGCAGCCGGAATTAACTGTGGCAGTGCTTCTGCAATTCCACTGACAATAGTTCCGATCATTTGTACTCCTGCCGTAACAAGTGCTGGTAAAGTTTCAATGATTCCATTGACTAATGTCATCAGTAGTATGACAGCCGCCTCTGTTATCTTCGGTAATGCAGAGGTAAGTCCTTGAACTAGAGAAATAATTATTTGAGAAGCAATATCCACTACAATTGGCAACTGCTCAGAAATAAATTGAACTGCTTCTTCTAAGATTCCACCAAAAGCATCAATTAAGCCTTGAACACCATCTTTCTCAAAGGCTTGAGATAATTCATCAATCCAACCATTAACCATCGGAAGAACAGTTCCAGAAAGCATGGTTGTTAACCCTTCAGCAAGCTGCCCCTTTAACGAAGCAACTCCATCCTCAAGAGTTGCCATTTGCCCAGAAAAAGTTTTGGATTGTGCTTCCATTGAACCATAGAAACGCCCACCTTCTGATGTTGCTGATGCAAATGCCTCCGCAACCATGTCTGCTGAAATTGCCCCTTTTGACATTTCCTCCTTGAGTTCACCGATGGATTTTCCTGTCTTACGTGAAATTTCCTCTAATGGGTTAAAGCCTGCATTAATCATTTGCATTAGGTCTTGCCCTGTTAACTTACCGGTTGAGGACATCTGTGCAAATGCTAAAGTTAAACTTTTGAATTTTTCGGCATCCCCCTGAGATATATCACCCAACTGTTTCATTCTTATTTGAGCTTCTTCTGCAGACATTCCAAAGCTCATAAGAGTTTGGGCTGATTGAGCAAGATCTTGCATTCCAAATGGAGTAGCTGCTGCTTCCTTTTTCAGATCATTAACTAACTTCTGTGCTTTTGCCTCATCGCCCAGCATGGTAGTAAACGATGCAGTATAACTTTCCATTTGAGCGTTGTATTCAACGCCATCCTTCATCGAACCCACAAATGCTTTTCCTATTCCCGCAATAGCCGAGCCTAATGCTTTTACTCCACCGATTATGGCATCTGATAGCAGATTTGCTTTAAGTACATCTCCCAAAACAGAGGTTTTCTTAGTGGCATCATCCATTTCATGGCCAACATCATCAACATTATCAGCAAGTTCGTCGGCTGCATCAGCAGCATCTTCCATGTTGTCAGCACTTTCATCTGTAGCATCGGAATGATCACGCAAACTCTTATTGTTATTTTCAAGTTCTCGTTCCATACCATTGAGCTCAGCCAAAGCTTTATTTAATTGAATCTGCCAATTTTGAGTTCTACGATCATTTTCTCCGAAAGAAGTGGAGGCATTATCTAGTGCAGATCGTAGTGTCTCTATCTTTTCTTTTTGTGCATCGATCGTTTTTTCTAATATTTCATTACGCGCTGTTAAGGCTTGGATGGACTTATCATTTTTATCAAACTGGGAGCTGATTAGAGCCATCTCACTACCTAAGACTTTAAATGCCTGGTTAATATCACGAAGTGCATTTTTAAATTCCTTTTCGCCTTCCACTCCGATTTTTAAACCGAAATTATCTGCCAAGATTACCTCCTCCTTTCGTTGAAAAATCAAATCCCATAAGGAATAATGTCATCGATATAAAGTTCCCGCTTCGGTTTTGACATCCCAAGGAACTGCTTATGACACTCCCATAAATCCATAAGCAAGCCAATAGGTGTAAGCCATGTTTCCTCTTCAGTGCGATTTAAATGAACAGTTCCGTAATATAAAAGCCGGGTAAAGAGTTCATTCTCATTTACCCGGTTTGCACGTTTTTTGAGTCATCTTCAGACTCAATATTCCTTTTTGTTCCCTTGAACATAGCTTCTGTTAGAGCACTCTTATATGTCGCTAGTTCCAAAGGAGAAGTAAGAAGCTCAACTTCTTCTTGAGTAAGAAGCGGCTTTTTGTTATCTGGATTTCGCAGGTTATGAATGAGCAGGCTCTGATTGGCCATTAAAGTTATCAGCCAGACTATTTCATCCAGTGCCATTTCGAAGTTCTCAGACTTCATCAATTTTTCACCCAAATTTTCAAGGCCACCATATCTACCCGCAATTTCTTTCGTGGCTTTAGTAGTAAGAATAAGTTCATACTCCTGCCCGCCAATATTAATCATTGCACTTCGTTCCTTATCCATTTCAATTCCCCCTTACTCTCCAATTCCACTAGAAGCTGCGAATGTGGGCTCATACACTTCGTTGAACCAGCTATTAATAACCGTTGAAGTTACCCCTTCATCACCCTCGTTAACTTCCGCCTTCCATGGATGCTTACCTTGACCATCTAGCTTATTTCTTCGAAGCACTGTTCCTTCGATAGTTGGGGTTGAAAAAGTGATACTATCGCCTTTTGTCGCTAAGTTTGTTGCAGGAATTCCAAACTTCACACGATACAGCCAAAAGTATCGGTATTTACCGTTTGCTTTTTGTGCTCTGAAGCCAATCGCAACTGGAGCTCCACCATCCTCACTGGTTGAGATGAGCACATGATTGTCATCAATGGTAGCTCCTGTTAAATCTCCGGCAGCTGCTACACCTATATCATCAATACCGAGTGTAAGGGTACCGCTTTTAAATTCTTTTACAATCTCAGCAGCACCATCATCTGCATAAAGAGTTGCCTCAGCAAGCTCAACGGAAAGTTCTGCACTGATTGCTTTTGCCAGCGGTTTCGGTGTTTCATAGGTTTCATCACCGTTTATGTCTTCAGTGATTTTTGCATAATAAAGCCTATCAAGACCTATCGTAGCCATTTCTTATTCCTCCATTTCCAATTGAAATTCATATGATTTAGCCACATCTATGGCATAATGGTGATAATCGGTATCATCCTCATGTCCAATGTACCGACGGTCCGTTATCGTAAAATCCGCACCCAAAAGAGTGCGGACAATTGCATTTTTTATAGCTGTATAACTACCTTTAACAAATAAGGAAAGTCTGGCTTCCTGTACTTCATATCCCGGTGTGTTATCCGCATGAACCTCAAACAAATCAATAAGAGGTGTAATCACAAGATAAGTATCAGGAGGAACACCAGAAAACCGTCCTGTCTCTACTGGAATATTGCACATATCTGCAATGAATTTGAGTTCATTTAATATACTCATAAGTTTTCTACCTCCTGCTCAAACCTTTTCTTCATAGCGTCAATACATGCTTTTCTTGACGCACTTCTTGCAGGCTTTAAAAATGGTTTTGGTGGCTGACCTGATTTTCCATATTCAATAATATTGGCTATCTTGGCATTACTTTCGCCATTTCTTCGTGGCTCCTTGAAACCCACCTTCACGTTAAAATTTCCATTCCTATCTACTTTTGCCGGAGACAGTCCCAGGGAATTGACAAGCTCACCAGTAGACCGACTTTTCTCTTTTGTTCCACTACCAACTAAAGCTTTCAAATTTGACATTACCTTTTCTAAAACAATTTCTCCGCCTGACTCAAGTACTTTTGGAATAATTTCATCCGTCTTTTCTCCCAGTCTTGATAGTTTTAGAAGGAACTCCTCAGGCATTTTAACTTGTACTTTAGCCACTTGACCCCACCACCTTTTTTGCCAAAACTTCAATATACATGCCTCTGCCTTTTACATCTTCAACATTTGTAATCTCATAACGACCATCACTACACACAATCACCGTATTGGTAGACACCTCAACATCAGGTATCTTACGAAAGCAAAACAGAGCAGTCGCTTCAGAAAATACTGCTCGATTGGCCCATTTTTCATTACCATGACGTTCTTCTTTATAAGCACGAACAGAAGCAAGGATGATATCCTTAGATTTACCGAAACCTTCACTGTCTCTCGTTGTTTCAACGGATATGATATCAATAAAGGTGTTCATCTTACCAAAACTCATACTCTACACCTTCCAATCTCGGTCAAGTCTAAGCAGTAAATTTACAGTGTTCCAAACTTGTTGGCTTGCCTGGACGTTATCAGCAAAAAAGCCGCCAGTACTGCCATCTCGACTTTCATAGAAGTGAGATGATAACATGATGACGGCTTGCTCTGTAGTTGGTGGCATTTCATTTTCAGAATAATGTCCTTCTGGTAGATGCTGATAACTCTCGGCATAAGCGATAGCGGTGTTGATATACATTTGAAGAAGCTCATCATCGCGTTCATGCTCGAGAATTAAGTTAGCTTTTACTTTTTCAAATAGAGTCATAACCGTCACCATCCTTTTTTTAAGGCGTATCCGCAGTCATGATTCCTGCGGCTTTAAGCTTACTTAGTAAGGCATTAAAGTCTGTCACCAAAGCTTCTACAGTTTCCGCAGTACTTGCTGGTTGATTATCAAGAACAGGGAGCCCAGTTACTTTGGCTCCCTCTTCAATTACAAGCTCTCCACCTATAACTGTCTTTTCCCCGCCTTGTTCGGTGTAGTTCTTTGCGTTATAGCTCATCATTTACACCTCCCATTAAGCCTTCTGCTGAAGAACTTTGATGGCTTCAGGTAAGATAAGCTTTCCATCTACACGCTGGCTCGCAAGGAAACCAACCTGCCCTGTGGTTGCAAAAAGCTCGTTTAAACGTTTGAAAGAACGTCCCTGTCTATCGGCAATCCAATAATATCCGAAATCACCGAAGGCAATAGTTTTAGCTCCAGCTTCAATAGTAGGAGCATAAGCTGAAGTATAAACCGGACGATTTAATAAAGTATCTGGAGTACCTGCTGTTAAAGAAGGTTGCCACAGATATTGACCTTGACCGTCTTTCAGCTTACGGATTGCCTTTACTGTTGCATCATTCATCAGGAATACCGCGTTCTTTCTATATGGCGCTTTTAATGAGTAAACAAGATCGATAATCTCATCTGCAGTAATAGCAGTTGCAGACCCTGCTGTCACTCCAAGCTGTGCTCCGCCTGTTGCGTTGAAAATACCAGTAGGTTTTCCATCTCCGTCTCCAACTAAAAAAGCTTCTTCTTCCTTAGCACCGATTCTACGGGCAAATTCAGTGGAGATATAATTCTCCAGATCAAATACACTGTCATTGAGAAGTTCATCAGAAACTTTAATCATTGTACCCAGCTTGTAAGCACCAATAGATGTCTGACCGAATACAGAATCACTCTCATCAAACTCCTCACCTTCGTCAAGCCAAGCAGCTGTGCCTTTGGTCACCACAACCGGGATTTTACGATCACCACTTGAAGTTTGAATAATCTTTGCAAGTTTACGGAATACATTCTCTTCCTCAAGAGTTTGAACCAAGGTGCGCTCAAATTCATCAGGAACAAGGTATCCTCCCTCAGAATCAGTGCCTACAGATAAGGCGTTTAACACATCATGACGAGGGTTTTTGCTACGCATTACGTTCCAGAATGCTTTCCTATATTCATCACTGGCTCTTCCGGTCTTTGTATCCATCCCTGGAACAGCTGGCTTTCCAGTAAGAGGCATATTTACTGGCTTATTAAGCTCTGCTTCAAGAGCCTCTTGACGTTCCAATCTTGCTATTTCCTTACCGAGATTAATAATGTCTTCTTCCATTTTGTCATAGGTTGCTGCATCTTCTGCGGATACAAGCCCATCACTACCACGCTTTGAATCAAGAAATGCCTTTGCTGCTTCCCATGCTTTTGCGCGTTTTTCACGCAGTTCAAGAATTTTACTCATTTTTATTCCTCCTAATATTTCAATAAATTAAGCCGCTCATAAAGCGGCTCTACTGACTGTTTTACAACTGGTTTTTGAAGTTTATTCATTAGTGAATTGGTCACTGCTCTTCTGCTGAATACAAAGCTGTCTTGTAGTGAACTCTCTCCTGGTTTGAACATAATGTCATCTGCAAAACCAAGCTCAACTGCCTTATTGGCGTTTAGCCAGGTTTCAGCATCCATCAGGTGCGACAACCTTGTTCTAGATAAGCCGGTTTTAAGCTCATATGCATTGATGATGCTCTCTTTCACTTCATCAAGCATTTGGATTGCTTTTTGCATCTCCTCACTATCGCCAATAGCTATGGTAAAGGGATTATGGATCATCATCAGTGAGGTAGGAGACATTAAGACTTCCGTCCCTGCCATAGCGATGACAGAAGCAGCTGATGCAGCAATACCGTCAATCTTTACAGTGACGTTTCCTTTATAATCCATTAGCATGTTGTATATCTGAGATGCTGCAATACAATCACCACCAGGAGAGTTAATCCAAACTACTATGTCTCCTTCACCACTCATTAGCTCTTCTCTAAAAGCAGCTGGGGTAACATCATCCTCAAACCAACTCTCCTCGGCAATTGCACCGTTTAGATAGAGGGTTCGTGTCTGTGTATCTGTGTCGCGAACCCAATTCCAAAATTTCTTCATTCAGGTTTTCCCTCCAATCCTTCTTTATTTGCGAAAATACCCGCATCTTCAAGTTTGGTCATATTGCCATTGATTAGATATAAATCTCCTCCAAGCTCTGGTGGGATTCGATCAAGGTTCTCAAGCTCCCTAATATCATTGGCACTCATCCAGCCGTTCTGTCTCGCGGTTGCATACCCATTCATTCGAGAAACATAATCACCTCGAAGCAGTCCATCTACATTGAACTTGGCAAAATAAAGTTTCTTTTCATCTGGCCTTAAAAGTGCTCGGCTGATGGTCTGCTCCCAACGAATCACCCAAGGATCTAATGTGTATTTCACAAACTCCAGTGACTGTTGCTCAATATTAGAAAAGCTCGATTTTTCCAAGTCTCCTACCATATGTGGAGGTACGCGGAAAATTCGAGCGATTTCATTAATCTGAAATTTTCTTGTTTCTAAGAACTGAGCTTGTTCTGGTGAGATACCAATAGGCTGATACTTCATTCCTTCTTCAAGCACCGCTACACGATGAGAGTTACTGCTTCCCTGATAGGCTGCATTCCAACTATCCCGTACTTTTTGAGGGTCTTTAATGGTACCTGGATGCTCAAGTACCCCTCCTGGAGCAGCTCCGTTAGCAAAGAATTTAGCTCCATATTCCTCACAAGCAATTGCCATACCTATAGCATTCTTAGCCATTGCAATCGGCGAATAGCCCACTAGTCCATCAAAGCCTAAGCCAGGTATATGAAATACATCACTTGGTCTAAGTGTGACTGTCATACCTTTCATCGTAGGTGCTTCATCAGAATACTTAGTATAAGTATAATAAAGAGCGCCACTGGAATCCCGATCCACCGACATTCGATTAGGCATTAACGGATATAGTGCTATGACTTCGCCTTTGCCATTTCGAATAATTTGTGCATAGGCATTACCCCATAATAAAAGATGAGTCATTAACGTTTCTCGGAAAACGAAAGAACTCATCTCTGGATTCGGCTCATCATGTAATAAAAAATACAGTGGATGAGAAAGTGCTTTCTCCTTACCACCGCTATCAGTGTATTTATATAGGTGTAGGGGGAGCCCTGCCACAGCCTCTGCAAGTATTCTTACGCATGAATAGACCGCTGTCATTTGCATTGCTGTATGTTCGTTTACAGGCTTACCGCTGGTTGTTCCACCAAAAAAGAAGCTGTAATTGCTTCCTGTGGTTCGATTTTGCGGCTTATCACGTGCTTTGAAAATATTAGAAAACAATCCCATCTGCATCACTCTCCTTTGCTACAAAATAAGAAGCCCTCGACCGTCATAAACAGAGTTACCTGTTCCACCTTTGCGGATTGCTCGGTCAAGAGCCATAATGGTAGCGACTGCTCCATCTATTCTTTCAGTTGATTTTTCTTTATCCGGCTTGATATTCCCAGCAGGATCAGTACGTATAAAGATGTTATCCATCATCCATCGCAAAACCGGATGTCCACCATGGGCCAGTTTCTCCTCTAAGGTAAGCTTCATTAATTCCTTTGTAGGTGGACTCATATCTTTAAAACCTTGACCGAAAGGAACTACTGTAAACCCAAGGTTCTCTAAGTTTTGTGTCATCTGTACAGCTCCCCACCGGTCAAAAGCAATTTCTCGAATGTTGTACTTTAAGCCCAGCTCTTCGATAAAGTTTTCGATGTAACCATAATGCACCACGTTTCCTTCAGTGGTGTGTAAGAACCCCTGCTTCTCCCATACGTCATAGGGAACATGATCACGCTTTACCCTTTGGTCCATGTTATCTTCTGGAATCCAGAAAAAAGGGAGGATGATATATTTATCTCCCTCATACTCAGGAGGGAATACAAGAACAAATGCTGTTATATCGGTTGTAGAGGATAAGTCCAAACCACCATAACACACACGCCCTGTAAGACTTTCTGGGTTTACAGTAAAAGCACATTTATCCCACTTTTCCATAGGCATCCAACGTATCGACTGTTTAACCCATTGATTCAAACGAAGCTGCCTGAATAGGTTCTCTTCGGCTGGGTTTTGCTTTGCGCTTTCACAAGCAATCTGTATCTTTTCAATGTCCACTGTAATACCCAGAGAGGGGTTGGCTTTCGCCCATACCTTTGGATCTGTCCAGTCATCATCTTCGTCAGCACCGTAAATGACAGGATAGAATGTAGGGTCAACCTTTCGCCCTTCCAGGATATCTTTGGCCTTTTGATGCACCTCGTAGCAAATGGAATGGGTGTCATTCCCAGCAGTTGTGATTAAGAAATACAGTGGTTGTTTTCTGGCATCACCGGAACCATGAGTCATGACATCGAAAAGCTGTCTATTTGGCTGAGCATGAAGTTCGTCAAATACCACACCATGCACATTTAGTCCATGCTTGGTATATGCCTCTGCAGATAAAACTTGATAGAAACTACCTAGAGGTTTATAAACAAGTCGTTTTTGCGATAGTACCGGTTTAATTCTTGCTTTCAGAGCTGGGCATTGTTCTACCATATCAACTGCTACATCAAAAACAATGGAAGCTTGCTGTCTGTCAGATGCACATCCATATACTTCACCACCATGCTCAAAATCACCACAAGTAAGGAGCAAGGCAACCGCTGCTGCAAGTTCAGATTTTCCTTGCTTTTTAGCAATTTCTATATAGGCAGTATTAAATTGACGGTAGCCATTCGGCTTTATAATCCCAAACACATCGCGGATAATCTGTTCCTGCCAGTCTATAAGTTCAAATGGCTGCCCATACCATTCTCCCTTCGTATGTTTTAAGCAATTAATAAAAGACACCGCAATGTCTGCAGCGTCCTTATCATATACCGAACCATCCGCCTTAAAGATGGTCGGCTTATATTTTTTTAGTTTACGTATGGACGCCACCTCCTTATGGATACGAAAAAAGGAACCCCCTAAGAGTTCCTTAATATTTTATATAGTTGATTAGGCTATTTTATTTTGTTTTGTCTTCCCCTGTCAGAATAAAATGGACATATGCTTCTTTATTCTTTTCAAGGTAATCTACTAGCTTACTATAGCCTTCTCTTAAAGCAATGCTAGTCACAATCGGGATATCAAACATATTTGTTTCACCTGAATCTCGAATGGCAAGTATTTGTTTTTTTATGGTTTGGTTCATTCATTATCCTCCTCAAAAGAATCCGCTACCGCCTTACGCAGAATCTCTACATCAAAACCTGCACTTTTATAGCCATCTAGAATGGTGCTATAATAATAACAGCTTGGCTGGCCTAATGGCCTTCCTTCATTCATGATGTAGACCATAGCCTGCACAGTTTTACCATTCAATCTCACTTTAATGGTTTCTTTACGATATAAAAATGGCCATCCTTCATAGCGGTCAAGAGCCGCTTCATCTGCCGGTGTGATATCCCAGACTAACACTGGAACGCTTTCGCCTTTGAAAGGCTCTATGGTTGCCACTGCTCCCGCATGTGATCCTCTAAAAAGCAGCCGATAACCTTTTATTTTACTTGCCCCAACTACCTTGGCTGTGGGGCATCTGGTTGCCATTTGCTCCAGATTAAGATTAGAACCATAGGCAAGATATAGTTTGTTACTCATTGTTTTCCTCCTTCCTAGCTTAGGACCTTAGGGCAGCTCAGGCCGCCCGAAACCGCCAAGCTGCAGAACCTGAAAGTGCTGCTGTTAAATGCTCTCTGCAGTTTTTGAACTCTTCTCCTATAAACCCAATACGGTTTAGGTAGGTTCTCATGGCAAACTTTTCATTTTCTACTTGAGGCTTCTTCGCAGAGGCAAATTTTTGCGTTAAAGCTTGGTTGTTTAAAGCTAAGGCAAGAACAATGTAGCTTCTGATCTTGCCTGCGTGCAGCTCGCTATTAAAGCCTCTAAGCTCAACCGTATGATTCCCAGTAAAAAAGCTATGTAGATTAAGGAAATGGTATCTACTATTGTGGTAATGTGTACCCCTGCTTTCGCTGTAGCCTTCGTACCAAATGTCCTCAATCTGCCTCATGGTCGTTGGCTTTTTGTGGTTCATCTTCTCAACTAAAATGCTATCCATCTTCTTGCAGTAGCGCATTCGCTCTGGTGCAATCTGTAGTGCTTTATAAAAAAGATCGTTTTTACTTGCAATAATATTTACAAAGTTTCGGATGCTTCTTGGTGTATGGTTGGAGCCATCTAAATGAATGTGAATTCCACAAGAAGTGTTTGTAAAGGCTCCAGCCTTTCGAAGCTTTCTTACTAGCTCCTGCAAAGTTTCAATGTCCTCACGATAGGTTAGGATTGGGCTAACCAGCTCAACGCTATAATCTCTACCTGCAGCTACTTTTCTTCCACCTTCTTTTCTTTGGCAGTTGATGCTCCCATCGTACACAAACTTCCACACGCGACCATCTGGAGTTTTTACCTTCTTGGTATCATAGTAAGTCCCGCCTTCACTGTAAATGCCTTGCAAAAACTCTGCGGCGACTCTAGCTGCCCTTTCCCTTGTA
This sequence comes from Thermotalea metallivorans, assembly GCF_001562415.1. Lineage (GTDB taxonomy): Bacteria > Bacillota > Clostridia > Peptostreptococcales > Thermotaleaceae > Thermotalea > Thermotalea metallivorans. The sequence goes on from NZ_LOEE01000050.1 coordinate 28,170, forward strand.
ATCCCAGTAAATTCAATCTCAATCCCGAATTTTGCACTTAACATCGTGTCTCGCTCCTTTTAAAGTGTGTTTGTCCTTTCGGCATGTACATATATCACTCTAAAAGGCTTATATAGCAAGACAATTCTGCAATATAAATCCACATATTTACTGCCATATTGGACTTAAAATGTGTGTTTTTATTCTTCAATTTTCTTGCATAAATCCTCTCCAAAGACCACTCCAAGAGAACTGCCTGAATCCCAACTGACGTGGATAGTTCCCATATCATCAACACTAGTAACCGTTCCTTTATCTCCTGGCTGAAGCTTGGTATAAGGGTCATTCATCTTAAGTAGCATGACACGAGTTCCTGGAGTGTAATAGCTTCTAAGATGCTTTAGCATTTCTGGATGAATGATATTCATTATTCACTCACCTCCTCATGCTTGGCACTTCCGCTTTTGAAGGCAGAGCTACCCGACAGTTTGGAGAGGAGAATTTTTCGTTCTGTTTTGTATTCTGACCCGATAAAGCCAAGTCTTAGAAGGAAACAACGGAAAGCGTACTTTTCATTCTCCACTGATTTCTCGGTCGAGTTGACGCGGGTCTGCTTCTTTGCCATTTCACAAAGTGCTGTTACAAAGTGGGTATAAGCCTTAACCTCCTCTGCGGAGCACTCACTCTGGAACCAAGGGAAGGTTATAAATTCCTCATTTATGATAATGGGAATAGAATCAGTATCAAGTGCTTTCTTTATAAGGGTTTCTTTGCTTTCTACCAATCCTTTTAGGTTACCCAGTGCAGTTTCGCTAAAACCCTCCCTCGGCATTTGAATAATCAAACTAATAGCTTCTTCGGTTTCATTTGATTCGCTGTATACGGGAGGTTCTTCGTAATCACTATTTGGACTTTCCATACTCCCAAGAGCCGCTTCATTGGGAACTTGAATATTTTCAGGAACAGGCGCTGCTTCTGGAAGTGGTGTGTCATATTCTGCTGTAACCGCATTGAAGTCATAAAGGCCTAATAGATCATTAACCAGTTCAGAATTATCTGGCCCTCTGACTACCCCGTTTTTGTCAATGTTGTAGTCTGCCACTTCATATGCAAATGTAGGTGCTCCAAGATATCTTGCAGGAGTATTCAGTTTTTGGCTGATTGCGTTGACTAACTCTTTTCTTTTTGCTCCTGTGACATTATAGTTTATCTGCATTTTTATACCGCCTTTCTATTTTCGGTACATACATATATCACTCTAAAGGCTGTTAATATCAAGTCATTTAGGGCATCTTTCTGTAGAAAATACTGTTCCATTAATCGGCGGTATTCCGTGCAGATAACACAATGCCAGTCAGCACAAAACAGACGCATGGAAGTGCTACACCATTACCCCACATTTTGTACTCAGCTGAATCGGAATGGGGGTTGTTAAGCCATTTAATAATTTGCTTTCTTGTTTTCGGCTTGCTACTCTTACCCATGATTTTGCGATGGGTTTCCCAAACCTCCGTCCAGAATGAAATTTCATCTTCTGTAGGATTTTCCGTACCAAGGTCATCACACCAATCATCCGGGAAGCCTTGCAATCTTGCACATTCTGTTGGTGTAAGCCTTCGGACGATATAATTTGGCTCATCGTTTTTCTTGACTGTAATAAGCATATCGTTTGATGCATCCTGACCGTTAAAACCACTTGGATGTGCACCTGCAGAAATCGTACCGCTGACATTCTGATAAGGTTGTGCCACAGCCGATGGGCCTTGAGCATTTAAAGTTGACGCAACACTGTCTTCTGTTATCCCTAAATTTCTAGCAAAATTCTGTCCGCAGTTAAAGGTTTCACGATCAATTGCATACACAACACCATGTCGATCCACTGTATTAAGAGTAAAACTCATATTATCATTTATGCCAGCTCCTTGAGGACCGTTTTTATCCTGTCTTCCAATCATAGAGCCTTGAAGAGCAACTACAGCAATACCACCTTGATTACATCCCGGATTTCCACCATTAGCATCGATGGTTCGAGAAGTATCCGCTTCATATATACCGCTGTGAGGATTGCTTGACTGCATAGAGTTGCTCTTATCAGAACAGATGCCAAATGCAGTAGGCACAAAAACGGTCTGGTCATTGTTGCATCCAAGGGTCGCAGACTTATCATCTTGAATTAACGCACCTTTACCGCCACCTTCACACCCAGAACGAATTTTTAGGGTCTTTGGAGTCTCATTTAATGATACAGCCGCTGGTACGTCTCCTGCCCTTAACGTTGGTGAAATTTCCTCCTCATATCCAATACTACGACTATCCGATGAATGTTCTGTGCAGAATCCAGCAGTTGTTACAAAAGGTTGATTATTACCACCCTTCCCATATGTAGCGGATACAGTTGGTGCTACATCAACGGGGCCTTTGTATCGTGTATCTTGACTGTGGTTTTCAAACATTACACAGGGTGGATGATTTGCTTTTGCTCTAAGTGTTGCCGTCTTATCATCAAGCACATCGATGCGTTGTCCACCTTGATCGTTTAAGCATACAGTGCCTGTCTTTCTAGTGCAGTTTTTAGCATTTCCGGAAGTTCTTTGCCACGGGCTGCCGCTCGGCGTAAAATTCCTTGGCATGCCTTCGGACTCAAATAGTATTTCTGCGGCACTTCTGCCTGCAAAATCTGCGACAAGGTAGATTCTACGACGACGTTGGGGTACTCCGAAATATTGCGCATCGATAGTTCGGTAAGCCACACTCCATCCGTCTGCCATATAGATGTCAGCGTATGGCCATCGTCCTTTTTCAGGTAAAGGCACCGAGGTGTTCGGCTCTTTGACACCGATGATCGTTTCGAGGACTGCCCTAAAGTCCTCTCCTTTATTTGACGAGAATGCTCCGGGGACATTTTCCCAGACTGCATACCTTGGATATTGTCCATTGGTCTTACACCTCATTTCCTTGATAATTCGTATTGCTTCATAAAAAAGGACGGATTGTTCTCCGTCCAGACCCGCTCTTTTACCCGCCACACTCATATCTGTGCAGGGAGAGCCAAATGTTATGATATCTACAGGTGGAAGCTCCGCACCATTTAATTTGTTTATATCCCCATAATGCTTCATCTGAGGGATGCGTTTGGTCGTAACTCTTATAGGAAACGGCTCAATTTCAGATGCCCATAAAGGCTCAATGCCACAGAGCAGACCGCCTAGAGGAAAACCTCCGCTCCCATCAAAAAGGGAGCCGAGTCTCAATTTACTCATCTACATTCACCTCCGGCAGGTCACAATATCTTATTTTCGAACCATCTCTTAGGAGAAACACACTGTCTGATTTTCCAACTTGCTCAATATACCTTTTTACAATGACATCACAGTACTTTTCATCCAGTTCAATGGTGTAGCAGATTCTATCTGTCTGCTCACAGGCAATCAGTGTACTTCCTGAACCACCAAAAGGATCAAGCACGATGCTATTGGTAAGGCTAGAGTTCATAATGGGGTACGCAATTAAAGCAATAGGCTTCATAGTTGGATGATCTGCATTCTTCTTGGGTTTATCAAACTCCCATATGGTTGATTGCTTGCGATCTGAATACCAGAGATGATTACCCTTCTTTTTCCAACCAAATAGCACCGGTTCATGCTGCCACTGATAAGGGGATCTTCCAAGAACCAAGGACTGTTTCTTCCAAATGCAAGTACCGGAAAGATAAAAGCCTGCGTCAACAAAGGCTTTTCTAAAATTAAGTCCTTCTGTATCTGCATGGAATACATAAATAGAAGCGTCCTTTGCCATTACCGCTTCGGTATTTTGAAATGCCGCAAGCAGAAAATCATAGAACGCTTCGTTAGCCATGTTGTCATTTTTGATTTTTCCAGCAGTGCCTTCATAGTTAACATTATATGGAGGGTCCGTAACTACCAAATTAGCAGTTTTCCCATCCATCAAGACATCAAAGGTGTCTTTCTTTGTACTGTCTCCGCAGACTAATCGATGCTGTCCAAGTAGCCAAATATCCCCTAAATGCGAAACAGCGGACTTTTTTAGCTCGCTGTCTACATCGAAATCATCTTCTTTTATATTATCCTTAAGGGAATCCTTGAAAAGATCATCCAACTCTCCCGGGTCAAAACCGGTCAGAGATACATCAAAGTCTGAAGCATTAAGGTCTGTAATGAGAAGTGCTAATTTGTCTTTATCCCAATCTCCGCTTATTTTATTTAGTGCAATGTTCAGCGCCTTCTCCTTTTGCTCATCCATTTCAACAACTACGCATTCTATCTCATCCATGCCCATACTCAGCAGGATTTTCAAACGCTGATGACCTCCGATGACTCTGCCTGTGGTCTTATTCCATATTACGGGTTCTACATATCCAAACTCCTCAAGGGAGCGTTTAAGTTTCTCATATTCCGGATCACCCGGTTTTAAATCCTTCCTTGGGTTATATTCAGCGGGGATGAGTTGTTTAGTTTTTATCTTCTCTATCAACATACTTTTCCACCGCCTTTCTAAATTCACTATAGTTATTTACATCTTCCCACGGAAACAGACAACTATTAAAGTGCCCATAAACGGCTGTATCAGAGTAAATCACATTCCTTAGACGCAACTTCTCTATGATTGCTGCAGGTCTTAAATTGAAAACTTCCTGTGCAACAAGAGTTAATATTTCGTCAGAAACAATACCTGTGCCAAGGGTATTTATAGTAAAGGCTACAGGATTTGCCTTACCAATGGCATAGGAAATACTCACTTCACATTTCTTGGCATACCCACACCAAACGATATGTTTCGCAATATACCGAGCCATATAAGCACCGCTTCGGTCAACTTTTGTGGGATCTTTCCCACAAAGAGCACCACCCCCATGGGATGCAAGACCGCCATAAGTGTCCACCATGATCTTTCTTCCAGTTAAACCTGTATCTGCAGCAGGTCCACCTAATACAAACTGTCCAGATGGATTAATAAGAATTTCTGTTTCATCATCAAAAGGGAAATCCTCAAAACACTGCCATAACACATTATTTAGAATATCTGATTTTAACTCTTCCTGAGTTTTATTCTTTTCATGCTGAACTGACACTACAATGGTCTTAACTCTCACTGGAACATCATCATTATACTCAATGGTCACCTGTGCTTTTCCATCGGGAAGGATACCTTTAATAAGTTTACCTTTCCTTGCCTCATCTAGTCTCTTTACAATTCGATGAGATAAGACAAGGGGAAGGGGAAGCATTTCTCCTGTTTCCTTTGTAGCATAGCCATACACAGTTCCCTGGTCTCCAGCACCTATCGATCCATACTGTTCGTTTATCCCATTTCTTACTTCCAGTGCAGTATCCACGCCAGTTGCAATATCTACACTTTGTTTGTGTACAAATACATAAATCAAGAATTTAAGAGGGTTGTATCCAATCTCTTTAAGGACATTCCTAACAATGTGTCGGATGTCTATTTTCTCGCTGCAGGAGATCTCGCCCGCCACGATAATTTTTCCTTTAGTAGCCATAACCTCACAAGCTATGCGTGATGCTTTATCTTTTCTAAGACATGCATCTAAAATATTGTCAGCAATAATATCGCACAGTTTATCAGGATGCCCTGCACATACACTTTCTGCTGTTAAATATCTCTTACTCATTACACATCTCCTAATCTTTATTTGCCTCTACGGGCAGTCAACAGTCGTTCCATCACATCATCCTGTGGATTTGCACCAGAATACTCTGTCGCACAGTTTTCACGAACAATCTGATATATTTCCATCCAGAGTCTGTTGGTTTGACTCATAAAATTATGGCTCATGGAAACGTATGGACTTTGGATAGCGTTGCCAGTAGTTGGATGCTTAGCAAGAAAACCAAACTCACTTATTGCTTCCTCACACTGTATCCACCTAGCAGCACTCATGGCATATCTTTCTAATAGCTGTGGTAGAACTAGATGTGCACACCCTCGCTCCTCAAGCCATTTCCACGTAAGCTCATAAATTTCGCTAGCTACTAAGGTTTTACCATCCTTTTGTACTGCTGAAAGCATAGCCCTTGGCTGTGGCATCTCCTGCCCTTGAAGTTCTGCGGTATTTTTAAATTCAATAACTTCCAGTTTTCTTTTTCCGGGATTTCCCTCAGCAATTTTATCTATAAGTGCTTTCTTTTTCTGACCAGATCCAATACGGGCACCACCTCGATTTGTACCATCTTTGGCCATTAACTCACCTCATTTCTTATTAAGGGGGTATTACCCCGTTTGAAACTGCGACTTTTTGCACGAATCCCCACGCCCGTTGCACATTTAAATAGCTGTGGAGATATGACTCCCCCTACCGGGTTCCCCAACGGTCTCCATCTCTTGCTGTGATAGCTGAGTGACAAGGAGTACAAAGAGCCATTAGGTTGCTTTCATCGTGTGTCCCACCTCGTGCCAAGGGAAGGATATGGTGCACTTCAGTTGCTGGTGTCAGCTTTCCTTGTCTTTTACACTCTTCACATAGTGGATGGGCTGTAATGTAACGGTCACGTATTCTTTTCCATGCACGACCGTAACGCTTCCTCGTTTCAGGATCTCTCTGATATTTTTCATAACGAGAAGCTTCTTTTTTTGTATGCTCCGGACAAAAGCGTCCATCTGTCAGTTCCGGACAACCAGGATAAGAACATGGTCTTTTTGGTTTCTTTGGCATTTCGCACCTCCTTTGGACATACAAAAAGCCCCCGCGGTATTTCCACGAAGGCTCTCTACAATTTTTCACAATACCATTGTATTATGGATTTCTAATAAAATCGTCCATGATATTACTCATTACTTTCCATAGAGTAGTAGCGCAAGATGCTGAAGCGCTCGATTCTTTTTGTTGTATGCAGAAGAACGTTCAATATTGAAGTGATCACAAATGTTATACACTGCATCAATCTGCTTTTGTTCATCATCCAAATAAAACTCCTTTAACACATACTGCTCATCTTCTGTTAAAGCATCCCATGCCGGTTGAAACCAGTCCATGTATTCCAGTGCTTGACGATAACGTTCTTTCAATACATCAATTTCATTGATGCAGGCAATGAGCCTTTTCTCTCCAGCTTTTGGATCATGGGTCGATGGCATGCCATTGATAACTGGAGAAGCTGGGGAACTCATTTCTTCGTTGAGGGTTGCAATGTCCTCATCGGTATGTTCTATGATGTACTTCATACTGCTGTAATCTTTTAGGGCGTTAATTGCCGCTGCTCTTTTATCTAAATATTGCCAGACAATGTTCATTTTATCAGACCTCCTTTAGTGTGGCTTTAACCGCATCTATCAGTGCGGATTGAGTATTGTTTTTATCATTTAGGGCTTTCATTACACGTTCATCAATGGTGCCTTTGGAAATCAAGTGATGAATCACTACCGTTTCTTTTTGTCCTTGCCGCCAAAGACGGGCGTTGGTTTGCTGATAAAGCTCTAGACTCCAAGTTAGACTAAACCATACAAGAGTTGAACCTCCAGCTTGCAAGTTCAGTCCATGTCCTGCTGATGCTGGATGGATGACTGCAATGGGGATTTCTCCATCATTCCACCTCTTAATAGAATCGCTAGTGGATAATACCTCAACCTCAAAGCGCTTTTGTATTCGAGATAAATCATGCTTAAACCAATAAGCAATTAGAACTGGCTTGCCATTAGCGGCTTCGATTAAGTCTTCCAGTGCATCCAGCTTGCGGTCATGTATATGAAGGACTGTACCTTGGTCATCATAGACCGCTCCGTTTGCCATCTGCAGGAGTTTTCCCGAAAGAGCTGCTGCATTGGCTGCAGTAATTTCCTCGCCTTTAACCGTTGTAATTAAATCCCGCTTCATAGTGTCGAGGGTTTTCATTTCTTTTTCAGAAAGCTTTACATCCACTTCGTTTATAACCAGCTCCGGCAGCTTCAGGTAGTCTGTCCCTTTCATGCTAATAGTGATGTCAGATATTAGCCTATAAATTGCTTCTTCTGCTCCCGGTTTTGGCTTGTAGGAGAAGATCACTTGTTGATTACGTTTATCTGGTACAAAGTAATCCTCTCGATATCTGCCAATAAACCTGCCTAATCGCTGCCCCATATCTAATAAGCGATACTGTGCCCACAAATCCATCAATCCATTGGAGGATGGGGTTCCAGTAAGTCCTACTATCCTATTTACCTTTGGCCTGACTTTCATTAAACTTTTAAATCTCTTGGCTTGATGAGATTTAAAAGAGGACAGCTCATCAATTACCACCATATCAAAATCAAAGGTAATTCCACTTCTTGAAATTAGCCATTCCACATTTTCTCGATTGATAATGTAGACTTGAGCTCTTTTCATAAGGGCTGTTTTTCTCTGAACCTCCGAACCAACTGCTACGGTGTATTTAAGCCCCTTTAGGTGATCCCACTTTTCAATCTCTGCAGGCCATGTATCTCTCGCTACTCGAAGTGGTGCAATAACCAGAACCTTACGAACGAGAAAACTATCCAGTGTTAAATCAAAGATAGCAGTTAAGGTTATGACACTCTTACCTAATCCCATATCTAAGAGCACTGCTGCTATGGGATGATTGAGGATATACTCAGTGGCATAAACCTGATATTCATGAGGCTTGTATTTCACGAAGTATCCCTCCAATCTGTTCTATATGATCCAGGCAGAACACCAAAAAACCAAGTGCCTCTAACTGTCTTTTTCGCTTTTCTTGTAGGGGTCTTAAGGTTTTACCAGGTGCTTTAACCTCTACAAAAGCTAGCTTTCTATTAGGTAAAAGAATCAATCTGTCTGGCATTCCATCAAAACCTGGTGATGCAATTTTAAGTGCAATACCACCTATATCTTTCACTTCTTTTACCAGTTGCTGTTCAATCTTTTTTTCTCTCATATATCCTCCATGTTCCCTAAATCCAAAAAGTCTCTATACGCGCGTATATACGCGTTTGTAGGTAATTTCTTCTTTTTGTCTTTAGGATTATTTTTAATAATAATTATTGGAACAATGGAACAGAGGTTATAAAGTAGCCTACTTTACAAGGGGCTGCCGCCTGTTCCGATGAGGTGTACCAAATGACCATTTTTGTTTCACCGGAACAGGTAAAATTTGTTCCAGAGAAAAAATTGTTCCATGTGTTCCAAACTGAATTACTCTTTTGGAACATAAACCCACTGTGGTCCATAAAGCGGGATACGTTCTTTTTTAACGAGACCTGTCCAGCCTCCAATACTCGCCATAATAGCTGATATTTCATTACCATCTACTCTTCGAAGGTTGGCTCGATCCTTTCCAAAGCATTCACACCAAATTTCCATATTAGAAACAGATTTTCGTTTCCAAACACCAACCCTTTGGCTTTCACCAAACTCAGTCCCGTTGATATAGGCTCGACGTTCATATAGATCCATGGTGTCCCAATCCTCAGGTAAAAGCATATCAAGGTACTCTCTAACCAAACCTTCTCGCTCATCGGACTCCATAGCTTCTCGCTGTTCTTCTTTTGCAAGCTTTTCAAGGCTAGCATCAAGGTACAATTTCTCTCCAGCCTTTACATAGGTAAGAGCCTCGGCCCATATCTGCAGAATTTCATCCTGCTTTAGCTGCCAAGATTTTTTTGTGCCATTTCCCGGGGTCTTTACCGGCCAAAAACGACGGTTTCCTGTGGTATCCCGTAAATAGCCTTTTTCAGCATTAGTGGTGCCAAAAAAGACACATTGTCTTAAGTGAGGAGTAGCTCTCTTGCCAAAGCTAGCTCGATAAATATCATTCTGGCGAGATAAGAAGCTTCTAAGTGTTTCTACTTCTGCTTTTTTTAGTCCAGCCAGCTCTCCAATTTCTAAAATCCAGTAACCTTGTAACTTTTCTGCGGCGGTCTTATCCTTGGTATCTGACAAGCTCAAACTATCAGAAAACCAGTCTCCACCTAACTTGGCTATAAGAGTACTTTTTCCAACTCCCTGCGGGCCATTTAAAACCAACATGGAATCAAACTTGATGCCTGGAGTCAGTACACGAGAAATCGCTGCACATAAAGTTTTTCTTGTCACAGCTCGAACATATGGATTATCTGATGCACCTAGATAATCGATTAGCAAGGTATCTATTCTAGCTACCTTATCCCATTCAGGGAGTGCTTCAATAAACTCACGAATCGGATGATAAGACCTGTCGTCAGCGACCTTCGCTACCGCTACATCATAGTTTCTTGCAGAGAAGGTCCCGTAGTGGGTGTCAATGTAGCTGATTAGCTGGGCATCATCTGCATCTCTCCAGAACTTTGATGGATGTGGCCAAGGAACCTCACCTTTAATTTCAAGGCTATCTGATAGCTGGTTAAATACTATGCCTTTTAGATTGGGATCATTTTCAAGTATCAAAATCAAATTTCTAAGAGTATTTTTTACTGTTCCAGTCTTATCAATCTCCAATTGCTTTTCCCAATCTTCATCAACAAACTCTCTTTCAGCTTGAGCCTTTCTTTCCTCTGCAAACTGCTCTTTCACTCGTTCATCCTCCAAAGCCAAATCTGTCATGGCTTTAAAAGAGGGCAGTTTACTAGGCGGTGTATTTTCTGCTACCTTTTCATCTAAGTCCCTAAACTTATGCACTCGAACCAAATCAAAAGCATTAAGCAGCATTCCACAGGCTGGATCGGTGGCATGATGGCTATAAGCAAATTTACCATCATAGATTACCAAGCCTGCTGAAGAATCTGCTGGAATATAATCAAATCGTCCATTCATGGTACTAGGTTCATATACATCAGGTAGAAATTCTTCGATGGCTTCTTCAATGTTATAGGCTCTGCAAAATGCTCCTATAACCCCTTCTTTAATTAATGGATCTGCTTGTTTAGTTATTTTCCTTTGTACAACCTCAGATTGTCGACTTGAGACTGGCCACATTGAAGTGTCCCGCCAGTCTACATATTTTGATAGATAGATATCTGGGTCCAATAGTTCACCGTCTTTCTCTTTAAATACAAACTCTCCATCTGACGGTGTAGAAGGCCAATACATTAGTCTTGAAGGTTCATAAGTGGTGTCATCGAATAAATCAATCCCAATCTCCTTTGCAACCATCCGACCAAGGGCTGGGTATTCATCCTCTGTTACTTCTCTTTTAAGTGGAATAATAAGTCTTAATCTTGGTGCATCTGGTGTATGTTTATGGGTAGAATAGATGCAGCATTTGAAATCATGTAACGCTTCAATTTGCTCCCAAACCTCTGGTTTGGCATAATCCATATCTAAAGTCAGAAGGGAACGGGAGAGGACATAACCATTTCTGCGTTTTCCTTCACGAAGGGCTCCTCCCACAAATCCACCGACGTCTTTTATTGAGTCCTGTTGAGCGCGACTCATTTTTCGGAACTCAGATACAGTTTCTGTTGTTCGTATGGTAGATTTAACTCGTGAGATAAAGTCCTCCCATGTGATATCTTTGTTCTTCCACTTTTTATCCATTCGGCTGTTACCAACCGCTATCTTCATAGCTTCTGCACCTCCTCGCAGTTTTCAGAAAAATACCGGATAGGTATACGATGCTTCGATGCTTTATTTATCTCTGCTTGCATCCCTTTTGAGATATAGCGACCAAATACCCACAGCTCATCACACTTTCTAAGCCATACCATGCCAAAGTATAGTCCTAGTTTTCTTTGTTCAGGATCGCCATCATCTAGCACTTGAGGGTATAGCAGATGAGGAGCAAAAGGAATGGTTCCTTGCTTCACTGCAAACTTCAGGTATTCTCTAGCTTTATTCAGATTTTTTTCTATGTCTCCAGCAAAAGGAGAACAAATAAAAACGCAAGGTTTATAGTTTTTTGCTTTTTCTTCACGCATGATATTTTCCAAGGCTTCTGCTGCAGTTGGATCTGGATAGCCTTCTGCGTTATATCTATCCATAAGTTACATCTCCTCGAATTCGGACTCTTGTTCAATCAATGGTAAAATGCCATGATCCTTAAGAAGCTCATAAATGAACAAGCGTCCTTTCTGAGTCCAGTAAGTATGAACCTTTGAATGCATCGTCCCATCATTTCCAAGGTAAGTATGGGTTTTTGTCGTCGTATATCCATGTTGAGCATACTTTTGATATAGAAGCCAAATCTTCCCTTGACGGAATTGAACACCTAAATTATGCAGATACTCATTAAACCAGCGCCCTGACTTTCCATAGTCCTTGGCTATTGTTGTGATAGACACCGCATCCTTACAGTTAAGTACCACATCGTAATAACTTGCTTTAGGTTTCATTTCTGCAATTTGCTGTTCTTGAATGCTAATGGTAGTAGTTAACTCAGCATTTTTAGCTCTTTCCGCTTTAAGCTCCTGTAGTGCCTGAATCAAAAAGTCTGGATTAGCAAGTAACTCATCTGTAGCATAAAGGCCATGCCTTCTGATTGAAGGAAGCACCTCATGGGTTACCCAGCGCTTGAACTTTTTAGCTTCTGGCTTTCGAGAAACCAATATCACGCTATAAAGACCACTTTCATTGATAATAGATACTTCCTGTTTTCCTCCAGGGGTGTCGATAATATCGACTCCCTTTTCATCACTGTCCAAACGAGCCATAACATCACGACTGTTTCCAATCTCTAATACTGAACATACATCTTTTAGAACCCACCAAGGATTTCCATCCTTCATTACTGTTCTTACTGTGTTGCCTTCATAGTTGAATATAGTTAATTTGTTCATATTGAACCTCCTGCTTATAGTAGTAGAGCAATAAAACATGCCCTCAGCTATAAGCAAAAAATGAGGAGGTTTCGAACCCCCTCAAATTAATCTTTTTTATAGAAATTGCATTCGTATCCATCTGCACGAAGTAAAAGTCCTTGAGCCCAAGTTGGCGTCTGATTCATTAGAGTACATATATCAGTAACGGTTACTTCTAAAGGGACTTCTAAAACTACCTCATCATGGACATGCATTACAATATCAAAACCTTTTTCATCAAGCTTTCTCATGGCACAGCAAAGAATATCTCTTGAAATAGCTTGCACAATATTCTCGACAAACTTAGGACCATAACTTTCAATGCGCTCCCATTTCTTTGTGGCACCAACTCCTTCATAAGTCACTGCTTCACTGCCAAAGCTGTTAATACCCATTCTTGGTTTAACATAAGTAAGCTGTCTGCCAGAAGGAAGCCATATTAATAGCATCCCGCTACGATACTCAAAACGGATACGATGAGTTTCAGTTCTGCACCTTTCTGTTACAGCTTCTTTGACAGCACGATCAACATCCCACCAAAGTCGTACAATATTAGGATTTGCATTTCGCCATGCATAGACCAAAGGTTTTAACTCTTCTTCGGTAAGACCCATGTCAAGTGCACCCATTGCTTTTAATGCACCTACAGAACCACCATAACCTAAGGCCAGCTCCGCAATTTTTCCTTTTTGTCTGAGAGGACTACCTTTTGTAACTTCTTCTAAGGGGACTTTAAACATCTGGGAAGCAGATGCTTCATAAATCTTGCCATGAGTAGCAAACACTTCATTTCTCCATGTCTCGCCTGCAATCCAAGCAATAACTCTAGCCTCTATTGCACTAAAGTCAGCAACGATAAACTTATATCCTTTCTTTGGCACAAAAGCCGTTCGAATTAATTCAGACAAAACTCCCGGAATAGAGTCATACAATATTTCCAAGGCATCAAAATGGCCACCTCTAACCAAGCGACGTGCCTGTTCCAGATCCGACAAATGGTTCTGAGGGAGATTTTGAACTTGTATAAGCCTTCCTGCAAATCTACCGGTTCGATTAGCACCGTAGAATTGTAGTAGTCCCCGAGCTCTTCCGTCAGTGCATACAGCATTTTCCATAGCGGTGTATTTCTTTACACTGGATTTAGCTAGTAACTGTCTCAGTTCCAGTACTTCACTCAGATTATCTGGAGCTTCCTTTAATAGTGCCTTAACTGATGCCTTATCAAGACTGTCTGTTTCCAGACCTTTTTCCGATAGCCAGGACTTCATTTGAACAACTGAATTAGGATTATCAAGATCAGTTAGTTCTTTTAGTCTGCTTGTTAGCTCTTCTCTTACTTTTTCATCACATTGAATCGCTTTTTTTACCAATTCCAAATCTAACTGAATACCCCGATCATTGATTTGCTGATCTAGAATATAGTTATTCCATTCCTCTTCAGGCATAGGAAATTTTTGAAGCTTTTCCTGTATAGAAAGTTCAACTTCAACGTCTCGAAGATTATATGCTTTGAAGCTATTCCACTTCTCTGGAGCATGTTCAGGTAGATTTCGTGTACGACCACCATTAGTTACTGTTGGTTTGCATGGAACTGAAAAATATCGAATGAGTTCTTTACCTTTTGTTAGCTTTTTCTTGTCTGCTCCTGTTACGATTGCTGCCCCTTCCAAAGATAAAGGAAGCCCAAGGTACGCAGACCAAACCATTGTGCAACGCCAAGAATCAGGTGCAAGGTGTATACCAAAGTACTTCGATAAGCAAATCCGCTCAAACTGCGCATTAAACGCCCATTTGGTAACATTATTATCTAGAATCGCTTGCTGTATTTCTTTAGGTATTTTTTCGCCACAAGCGAAATCTACTACTTGAACCGGCCCAGCATCCACACTGTAACCGAAAAGTAAAATCTCAAAATCCGGTGCTTCAGCGTAACGATAGACCCCGCTTTTGGCGAGGTCTACGCTGCTAAATGTTTCTATATCTATACTGAGGGTTCTCATGATAAAAAGTCATCATCCACATCAGTGGCAAAATCATCAGCTGCATTAGTTCTGCCACCCAAAGGTTCACCATCACGGATTTTTTGAATATTTCCAAGTCCACAGGCTATACCTTTGTTTCCATTGGAGTTAAAGGCGTAGAAGTTGATACTCACTCTTGCATAGACACCAGAGTATACTTCAGAACGATCAATGATTGGATTGACGTTTCTATCTACAATTTGTGGAGCGGTATTGCTATTGGCATTGATAAAATAGCTATTTGCATAAGCTTCATCATCTGGACGATCAATATCTCCGTCACGTAGAGGAAGCTTTAACGCCGCTTTATTTGGAATCTTACCACCGAATTTACCTTTACCTTCTTCTATTGCAGCATTCACCGCTTCATTGATAGCACTTAAGGTTTTAGTATCACTCTTAGGAATAATCAGGCTCACACTGTATTTTTCAGCACCGCCATTGATAGATTTCGGTTCCCACACATTGGCATAAGAAAGTCTGACAACTCCTGTAACTACTTTTGTTGGATTTGTTCTTTTTGCTGTTTTTGACATAATTTTTATACCTCCATAAAATCATTTTTTGCTGATGATGTGTTCATTTCAGGACGCTTATCTGAAACTGGAACTAGCGTCGGTTTGCCTGGTGGCTTCATAACTAGCTCACCAAGGATTTCATTAAATTTTGACTTGCCCATCAATTTTTCCATTTCGGTAATGGTAATGAGACTTTGCTTGTATATATCTCGGTATCCTGCATTCTTTGCTGCTTCTGCGACTGCTTCTTCATCTTTATATTTACGGTTGGAGCGACCTTCGACTACTTTAAACCCTGGCCACTTCTTTCCATGATTAACTGCTGCATCCGTCGCATAGGCTATAATCTCATTTGCCCAGTTAGTGAGATCACCGATAGAAGATAAAATGTCAGCAATCTCTTCATCAGATAAAAGTGGTGGTAGCGCAAACTCAAACGTAGCCAGTTTCATTTTTGCTTCTGCTCTTGCTCTACATTTCACAGCTGCTCTGCAAAATTGACACCATTCACCGGGACAGTAGTTGCCGTCACCATTGAAGGCTAATTCAGCTTTAGGTTTTAAAACTTCTTCAGCCCACTGATACAAGTTTTCTTTTGAGACTGTGGATGTACTGACATTTTCTCGACGGGGTTGATAAATTGTCATTGAAACCATTTCGATATCATAAATGCCATCAAATAGATCCAGTGCACCAAGGGCATAAAGTTTCATTTGAGGATTGTCTTCTGCGCTGACTAAGACACCCTGACCATACTTAAAATCAATAATGTGAAGAGTTCCATCAGCAATAATTAAACAATCCCCCGTTCCAAATCCCTCAGGTACATACTTTGAAAAATCAAGCCGCTGTTCTATCAAGATTAAGGGATCGCTACAAATTTTCTTGGCTTGCTCAATCACTTCAAGTACAAATTCCACGTAACCATCGGTGTAATTGTCCATCTCATCTGAGTCGTATGGAGAGACCGGCTTTTTTGATCTCATCTTAAGTGCCTTTCGGAGTTTGTGTTCACTTAATGCATGAGCTGCTGTGCCTTCAGCTGCAGCCTCACCACTGTTGTCATCAAACTCCAGTTCTAGCCTTGCCGATGGTGTACAGTTCATCCAGCGATGAGCTCCTGACGCGGAGAGAATTGCATGTTTACTCATTTCAACTCCTCCGCATCAGCAAGAATTGCAGCATACTTACTTGGATCAATCTGACTAAGTTTTGATGCACCATACTTTTCTAGAAGACCTCTAACTTCAGCAGTAAATCCATCATGACTTTTCTCCGCGAGCACCGCTCTTACTTGTTCTAAGGTAATTTGCTTTTCTTCAGGCTGTTTTTCATATCTTGGCTGCTCTGACTTTGTATCCTCCTTTGGCTCATTACTTTCAATAGCATCAGCCACAGCCTGAACACTATCTGCTAATGCTCGAAGATCTAATACCACATCAAGAAGGAGCTTAATCTTACTCATGGCCTACACCTCCTTCCTTGATTTCTTTAATTTCTACCATCTCAACTGAGTCACCTGGAGTAATTACTAACAAACTGGCTTTCTTTCCAAATAGGAAATCAAGCATTCTAGTTCGGATAGTCTTACGAGTGCTTTGAATGACGGAGCTTTTTTCGCCATTAGGCTTTGCCACATTAATAGTGACTTTATGTTTTAGGCTCATATTCCCTCTCCTTTCCGGGGGCAATTTACCTACCCCTCACCGATAAGCGAAAAAGAGAGTTCTTTCGAACCCCCTTTCAGAAAAGATTTTTTATATAAAGGGTTCTTACGAACCCAATTAGGATAGAATTTTTCTTAGTCTTTCATGAAGCTTCTTAAGGCGGCCGCGAATGGCAGCTTCTGTCACGCCTTCTTCTGCTGCAATATCAGTGTTGGATCGTTTCTCAAGATATACTTTTTTGAAAAGTTCTTTTTGTTGTGGCAAAAGAGACTCCATTGCCTTTGTTAACTTGTCCAACATATCTTGATAATCGGCTTCATATTCAGCTTGTATGATTAGCTGTTCTGGATTCGCAGTATCATCTGCAAGATATTTATTGCGGTCATTGGCAGCTTCCTCTTCTCCGTCATAATAAGCATCCAGATGTGTTTTCACTCGATAATCATAGCGACGCTGCTCGTCCACTTCGTCATCATCCATAATGTGCAAAAGCTCGATGTCCGCTTCGGTGACCCCATTCTCACCCGGGGTAATCACAATCTTTGTTCCTTCAGCTGTGTAATAAATGTAGTTGGTTCTCTTCTTTTGGCTAGTTTTGTACGCTCTTTTCATAATTTGACTCCTTTGGTTTTCAAAATTTGGCTTTGAAATCCGCGGGAGCCGCTCATTATCCGTGAGACAAAAAAAGACGGCAGTGGAATACCTTTTCAGGTATTCCGCACTGCCGTCTAGCGGTCTCGCGGATTTAATGTTTACTTCATTAAAAAGCAGATAAACTAATTTTTAAGATTTACTACTTCTGTAGTGCCATCTGCATTTCTTTTGATTAATGTAATACAGTCTTTGATTTTGATTTCTACAGTACCAGTAGCTTCATCTACTCTACAAACAAGTTTTCCATCAAGGTTTCTCACTTCACTCATCTTCTTTTCATCCTTTCTCCTCTTCTGATAACAGGTATTTATGTGTATTTATGAGTATTTAATTTGATGTAAGCAGTTTAAATTTCTATTACAGGTAAAGGAATTGAATTATACTTATTTAAGTGATATAATTTATAAAATGTAGTTAGCAGAATCAATGGTTTACTAGGGTTGTTTTTTTGGGGGAATAACATAACTCAGAGACCATAATCACAAAATGAACAATCCCTTTCCTGTATTGCTTACAAGAAAAGGATACAAGCTTTAGACCTAAAAGTATTTCCCCTCGGTTTGACCTGTTTTTGACCCTTTTTTGACCTTATGGTTCTGCAGAAAGGGATGGTTGTTATGGGTAGGTTATGCTTTGGGACATATGCCAAAATTGTTCAAAAATCAATTAAAGAACCGAATGGTCAAAAACGTGTCGCTGAATTGTTGCTAGGGCTAATTACTGACAATGAGGATGTTACAAACCAAGAAGGTGAACCTTTTGTTGTCACTGACAAACTTGCCAGTGACTTATTTAACTGCAAAATTAATATGCGTAAAAAAATAAAGGAAGCATCTAGCTCCCAAACAATAATTAATGCAGCACATGACTACTTTGAGGATGTGGTCATGCCTGAAATTATGCCTGAAATGATACAAGACATGATTGCCGAATTAGCAGAACTCATATCCAGTGACGATACTGTTCCGCAAGATAAAAAAGATGAGTTCTTGCAATTTGCTAATCCGTCCTCTCTTCATGTTTTTTTGTCTGTCTTGTTTTTGTATGTAATAAAAAAGGAAAACAAACTTTCTAAGGAATCTCCAGCTCCCTTGAATAATAAAATGCCTTCTATTCTTAATGATGTAAAAAAACTAAAGGAGCTTATTGAAAAAATCCATCCAGAGCAGCCCGCTCTTATTACTCCACCCGGACAAATCGAATCACATGAGATGGTTTACGTCAGAGAATTATTAGCCGCTTATGCTGATGCGGAGGGCCTTGATGAGTTACCAAAGGAATCATTAGAAAGTTTTCCAAAGTACGCGAAAGATTTTAAGCGTAGAAGAAAAGACTACTATGCTGCTGAAAGTATTAGGCGCGGTGCTAGAGATGTATTTGGAGAAACAACCCCAGATCAGTTTGATGTATTAAAAGAAGAAACATACGACGGTATCATAGACGTTTATGAAAACGAGTATCCTCACGGCCTCGCTAGATTAAAAGGGGTTATGTCTCAAGCCGCTCTTATTCGAGTGGATAAATGCGTATATAGCCAAATTCCTAATTGGATTGGTGCTAGTGAAAAGAAAGGTGTTTGCCACATACTTGTAAATGACGGCAAACTTAGGGGGTGGGTTGATACCGATGAGTAAATTATATAATACACCATTTGAAGCATCCCTACGTATTTTGCTTATACTAGAGACTTCAAGAAATCAAAGTTTTAGTGCAGACATGCTTGCTGCAATAGATTTTATTTCAATTTACGGAAGAGAATTTGGTATTTCTGACGAAAACCTACATGGGGATAATAACTATAAATTCAGTGAGTTCACCTTACGTCGCGAACTCATAACAAAGGCAATTAAACAACTGGTGGTTGATGACCTTATAAAAGTAAACTCAACTGAAAAAGGTTTTACATATTGCGCTAACCAAAAAGGGTTGAATTATAGCGAATATTTATCAAGTGATTATGCGACCGCATACCGTCGAGCTGTGAGCTTGGCGCGGGAATTCATATCTAATAAAACCGAGCGTAAGATTTTAAATTTTATAAATAGACGCTCCATATATTCGCTACAGGAGGATTAATGAAATGCCTAACTTTTATATAAAAAAGCTGATTGTTTCCGGTAATGGCAATGAACCCTCAGTTTTAGAATTTGATGAAGGATTAAATATTATCTGCGGTCCATCAAATACCGGAAAAAGTTATATCTTAGAATGTATCGACTACTTATTTGGCAGTGATAATATTCGTTTTGATAGGAAGACAGGCTACAATAATATCAAAATAATTGTTGATACAGATAATGGTAGCATTACATTTGATCGCGAGATAGATTCTAATAAAATCAAAGTTCATAGTAACGATCACAGGATTGAGTCTGGAGACTATAGAACTAGCGGAAAAAAGAATATCAGTGATGTATGGTTAAGGCTTATAGGTATTGACGAGGAGCATTTTATTATCAAAAACTCAAGGTATGATAAACAGCGTCTTACCTGGAGAACTTTCTCACACATGTTTCTCATTAAGGAATCCGTTGTTTTTCAAGAGCCTTCTATACTGTTACCAAAGCAAAATACCGCACATACTGCTGCTCTTTCTGCCCTCTTCTTTTTGATTACCGGTCAAGATTTTGCTGACTCCGATCCAAAGGAAGAAAAAAAGATAAAAGAAGCTCGAAAAAAGGCTGTTGTTGATTACATTAACAAAAGATTATCTGATTTTGCTGAACGTAAAAATGAACTGAACAAACTTCCAGTCGGAGATGAAGAGTACCTTCAAGAGAAAGTAGAGAATGTACTTGCTGAAATCGCCGAAACAGAAGCAAAAATAACTGATTTTGTCAACCGAAGCAAACAACTTTTAAAAGAAATTTATGTTGTCAGCGAACAATTAGCTGAATGCAATACTCTGTATAACCGGTACCAAGCTTTGAAGAGTCAATATGCATCTGATATTAAAAGATTGACTTTTATTGTTGAGGGTGAGCTGCATAAAAGAAATATGCATCCAAATTCTAAATGCCCGTTCTGTGACAGCAGTATACCTTCTTTACAAAAAGAAGCTACTTATGCAGAGGCATCACACGCTGAGCTCCATAGGATTCAACTTCAATTAGATGATTTAGTGGAAGCTGAGCAAGATCTGATAAAGGAACGGTCAGTACTTGAATCTAAACTTGCTACGTTAAATAGTGAAAAATCAGATGTTGAATTACTTATAAAGGATGAATTAAAGCCAAAAATTGCTGCGCTTAAAGCAACTTTATATGATTATCGAAGAGCCATTGAAATACGTAATGAATCAGTGGTTATTAGTAAATATGAAACAACAATGAAATCTGAATTATTTGAAGCAATGATAGAAGAAGAATCAGAGGTAGAGTTCAAAATTAAGAACTACTTTAGTCGCGACATCATAGCTACATTGGACAGCTATCTAAACAGAGTACTTGAATCATGTAAATTTGATGCATATAGTTCAGCTTATTTAGATCCAAGTTCCTTTGACATTATTATTAATGGAACTCCTAAAAACACATATGGTAAAGGATATCGTGCTTTCTTAAATACGGTACTTGCTATTTCTCTTATGGAGTATCTATCCGATAAGGGTAAATACGCACCCGAGCTATTGATTATCGACTCCCCTATTCTTTCTCTGAAAGAAAAAGGAGATGGTGTGGCATCTGACACAATGAAGGCTGCGTTATTTCAATACCTATTAGACAACCAAGCCCATGGGCAAGTAATTATTGTTGAAAATGATATTCCTGATTTAGATTATAGCAACGCAAATGTGATCCAGTTTACTAAAGATGAATCGTATGGTCGTTATGGATTTTTGAATGGCGTTCGCCAATAAGAAATGGAGGCTTATTTAATGAGTAAAGATCAAAATATAGAAAAATGGTCTTCTATGGATACTATTACAGATTATCTGGGTGTAAGCCGTGAAACTGTACTGCAGTGGATTAATAATCGCAATATGCCTGCCCATAAGGTAGGTAGGCTTTGGAAATTTAAAATTTCCGAAGTTGATGAATGGATTCGTTCAGGCGGTGCAGCTGAAAAAAGTGACTCAGAAGATCTTTAATAATATTATGACAAGTGAGGTAATTATATGGCTAAAAAAAACACTAAACAAGAGATAAGTCTTGAAACAATATTACTATAGTTTTGCACTTTTTAAATAATTACCAAAAATTGACGTAATAATTTGCAAAATAAAAGAGGAATATATGTACACAATACCTCTAATCAAAGGAGTGAAGCTTGTGTACATTTATATTCCTCAA
>NZ_LOEE01000051.1 GCF_001562415.1 Thermotalea metallivorans
AAGGGATGTCCTTATGACAATGCCAGTATAGAAAGCTTTCATGCAATATTAAAGAAAGAATGTGTATACCTGAATACATTCATAGATCATGAACATGCAAAATCAGTATTATTTCAGTATATAGAAGGGTTTTATAATAGAAAACGAATCCATTCATCAATTGATTATATGACCCCAGAGCAATATGAGAATATATGTAGAGCAGCATAGTTTGCTTTAGATTTTGAGCCTGAGGGAATACTAGCCAACCCGTAGGGCTTGCCCTTGATAAACTAATGAATAAATGCTAAAATAGCTTGTTCCGAAGGCTGTATATAGCTTGCTTTGAGTTTGTCGCCTTCGGGTAAAAGTCAGGGTGCATTTATGAATAGTTTGTCAAGGGTGTCGGTAGTTTAAATGAAAAACTTAAATTTGTGTCCAAACTATTGACATAGATCCATATAGCTATGGAAAAACTCTATGAACTCTTTTTTTTTTAATCATCCTTGCTTATCGTTCATAGCATCCGTGCTTGGAGTTTTGACCATACCCATCATGTAAGTGATAAGATTAGGAATAATCACCAGCACTATACAAAAACTGATAGTATTTTGATAATCTATATCTATCCATCTGGCTAGCAATGTAAGGGAGATAAATACAGCACCATACGTAATAGATTGAAATACACCCGATATTCTTCCCACAAATTCCTGCTCAATGTCCTTGACTGAAAAGCTTTCGATATATGTATGTGAAAAGATATTCCCGGTACAAATAATAGCTATTGCCAAAAGGGCAAAATAGAAATCCTTCACAAGCAGCAATGTAAGCCATCCAAAGATAATCACTACTCCCCCATAGACTAAGTTTGCTTTTTCAAAAGTTTCAGTTTTTAGCTTTCCAACAAAATAAGCGCCTATAATTGATCCAATACCAATTGCACTAAATGTAAAACCAATGCCTGTTTCACCATAATTGAAAATCTTAATCGCCAGTATGCTGGGTAAAATATTTAAAATGCCTCCGCTAATTGTATAGAATATTTTATATAAAGACAGTATCCTTAATTTTTTATTTTGCGTTATATACTTAAATCCTTCTTTTTGCATTGCTACAAAGTTATTATCCATTTTTGAAGACTTTATTTCTTCTTCCTCATAGAAAACAAAGAGTAAAAGAATTAAAGAAAGGAAAAATGTAAAGCTATTGAAAAAAATAACGTATTGAAATCCTAGAAAAGCAAAAACCAGACCCCCTGTGGCTGAACCCAAAATAACCGTCAATTCATATAGAATTCTTAATCTTGAAAAAGCACGGGATAATTGTTCTTTAGGAACTAAGTGGGTTATAATTCGATATCTAGCAGTAGTAAAAATAGCACCACATATGGAATTTATAAAGGCAATAATATATAAAATATTTACGGAACCTGTAGCTATAACCCTAAGTGCAAATAAAGTTATAATTCCTCTTATCAGGTCAGCATAGATCATCGTTTTTTTAGCATTATACTTATCGCTAATTGCCCCTCCAATAATAGAAAATATAGCGGATGGAATTAGGCTTAGAATCAATACCATAGATAATGCAGTCGCCGATCTGGACATAGAATATATCATTGCACTAACCGCAACAGTATAAAACCAATTGCCCAAATCAGAAATTACCTGTGCACATCCCACCAATACAAATTCTTTCCTTGCCTTTATCATTGTTTTTATTGCATCAACATTATATTGCACAAATATCTCCCTCCGTTCTATCACACATTTAATATATTTTAATCTTAATTATATGCATTAACCCGTAAAGGGTTTATATGCATGTAGAAATAAAAAAACTTCAAGAATTATTTATACTGAGGATTATATAGCTTATAATTGCACCGAATCACAAAGGGTATCTTTTGCATAAAACAATTGATGTTATGTGTAATAATTTCAAATGAATGATTACCATTTCGCAAAGGTCCAGATCTATTGTGCTTTTCTTCTACACCATCTAAAGTTACTTGAATACCCACGCAGTTATGAATGCTTAAATATTCCATTATTTTTTTCATTAAGCAATGTCCCATTTGTAATCAGTACAACTGAATAGGTTATTCCATATTTACTTACAATTCTGTTTTTGAATTCTTCCAGAAACATTCTTATAAAATCAAAATTTATGAGTGGTTCTTCCCCTGTAAACGCTATTTTAACATCAGACTTCTTTTTATTTACAATCTTATTCACTATCCTTGCCAAGATAGTATCTATATGTGCAGCAGCCATGGAAATCTTATTCAAATGACTTTGAAAACAGTAGTCACAAGTCATATTGCAGTCATATGTCGTAATAATTGTTAAATTATAGCTTCTTGAACTAGCTGATAAGGAGTTAACAACATATTCTTCTTCATTGAAATTATCATCAACTATACATCCTTTTTCCCATAACCTTTCCAGCTTTACAGAGTTATGATTTGCTTTTATTAACTTTTCTTGCTCTGAGACCTTGTCAAGTAAAGTGTGTAAACTTTTTTTAAGGCAGGAATTTTGTGATCCTATCACCAAATAATATGACCAATTGATTTAATACCTGAGACCAATTAGGAATGGCCCGATTCCATTTGCTCACGATATCCATTGTTCGAAGGTAAAAAAGTTTGTATACTGCTTCATCGTTAGGAAAAGCTGCCTTTGTATTGATTACTTTCCTTAAAGAGCTGTGGTAGCTTTCTATAGCATTGGTTGTATAGATAATGTGACGAATCTCTCTAGGAAAATCATATAGGCATAAGACCTTATCCAGATTGTTCTCCC
>NZ_LOEE01000052.1 GCF_001562415.1 Thermotalea metallivorans
CCAAGACAGCCCTAGCCCCCATTATCATTCTGTGGGCCGGAGCGGGTATTCCCGGAATTATTGTCACAGCCATGACTGTATCGGTTATCGTGACAATCCTCGGAGTCTATGGGGGATTTAAAGAAGTGGATGAGGAAAAGATTAGAATGTTGGAGACCTTTGGCGCCACAAAAATGCAAATACTGTGTAAAGTCGTCTTCCCCTCCAGCATTCCAACCATGATCAATGCTCTGAAAATAAATGTAGGATTATCTTGGGTTGGCGTCATTGTAGGAGAGTTCATGGTTTCCCAAGCCGGTATCGGATACCTTATCGTATACGGCGGCCAAGTATTTAAGCTTGATCTCGTAATGACCAGTGTCATTATCCTGGCCATCTTGGCTACGGTTATGTACCAAGGGGTTGCATACTTTGAAAAGAAAATGATGAAGTGGCGGTAAAAAGAAAATGCAGGCTTCCGTGAGAATTGGACCTGCATTTTTCTATCATCTTTCAAATCGTTTAGCATATCAGCATTGGATTGTCAACATTTTTCTAGACAACTTTTTTAAGGTGATTTAACTTGTGTTCACAGGGTGTTAAGTATCCTAATGATGAATGAATTCGATGATTGTTAAACCAGTTCACATAATCCCATAACTCCAACTGTAATTCATCTAACGACCCAAATACGTGTCTTTTTACAAATTCAGTCTTTATTACTTTAAAAGTAGCTTCTGCAACAGCATTATCATATGGACAGCCCTTCATGCTTAAGGAACGTTTGATGTTGAAGGTTTCTAAGGTTTCTCCAATAATCTTATTCTTGAAATAGTAATAAGTACTTCTGGAGACTTGTAGGACTCTACACAATGCTGATACTGAGTATTTGTGAGAATTATTCTTTATCACATTTACTTTCGTCCTAAGATCAGCGCTGCTTGCTTTAAAATATCATTCTCCATTTTTAATTGTTGGTTTTCTTTACGTAACCTTATTAACTCATTTTCCTCCGGAGTCCGATTATCTTTTTCACGGAAAGAGCCAGTAGATTGAGATTGATTAATCCATTTATCAAGGGCAGATGCAGTAAGATCATATTCCCGAATAATATCGCTTTTTCTTTTACCATTAAGGTACAGCTGAACCATTTGGTTCTTGAATTCATCTGTAAATGTACGACGTTCTCTTTTGGTCATGTTCATTTCTCCTTTTCTTTATGTGTTTATTGTACATGACCTTAAAAATTCTGTCTAATTAAGTGTAACCTATCCAAACTGTTTTTTATGTTTTTGAAACATTGTTATTTTAAGGCTTAAAAATTATGAAATTTACTCAAGTAACACATATTTTTCTAGAATGAGATAGTCCCAGCGAAATGCACCTTCACTGGGACTATCTCATACAAATTAGCACTAAAATAGTATAGCTATTCTCTGTATGTATGTTTTTATTTTAGACTTTCTTAAATATTCGATATAGCAAATAGGCTATAAGAATATACAATAAGGTATTTGCAACCTGTATAAAAAGTCCTATCCCTGATATATCGACAATGCCATTTGATATCATTTGCAATCTTCCCTTAACTAAAATGTGGATTTACTAATACTATGAATACCATTCGCAACACTATATTTGTACGTGATAACAGAATTTTCTTCAGATACTTTTATTACCCCATCTACAAGAAAATAATATGTATAATGTCCCCCAGTTTTAATTGTAGCAGTTTTACGATCAGATGAATAGCTTACATTGTTAAAATTAGACTTATGCTCATATTCTACACCTACAGTATACCCTGTAATATCTGAATATAAATTAGAAACACTGTCAATAGTATTGTATGCTGTGTTATAAGTTACAGTTGAGTATGCATTTTGACTGTGTAATCCATTACTAACATATGCATGTAAATCTACAGATTTTGTATCTAAAGACATAGGTACGATTACTGATTCTGATTCTAAAGATGTTGTCTCCTCTACAGTTGAACCAAACGTGTACTCACCGCTTTTAATTTGGTCTAATACTTCAATTAATTCCGCCTCGTCTTTAACCTCTATAGGAGTGATTCCTGCAGGCACTTGACTAGCTTCTATCGTTCTTAGATTATAATCTTCTAATTTACTATCCTTTTTATCAGCAGCAAAGCTGAAGGATCCCATCAATAAAATAAAGCATAAAGATAAACAAAGAACATTCGTAAACTTTTTCATTTGTTATTCCTCCCTCTATAATCTAACGAATTCTCTTAATTGCTTGCTTTTTCTTAGAATTTCACATTTCTCAAAACTTGCCACATGGATATAATGCTCATTTATGTATAAAACTGGATGGGCAAGGGTGACCTG
>NZ_LOEE01000053.1 GCF_001562415.1 Thermotalea metallivorans
GTTGATTTTAATGGGGTTTTGTCACTTCTATTATATCACAGAGAGGGGGCTTCTTGGACTTTTTTATTGCCCAAAACTATTGATTTTTCAATATTCATCGCACATCAATTTTGTGCGAAAGTTGATTGATTTAAGCTGAGAAGAGCAGTCTACGACTCACCTCACCGTGCTTTGTAGTGTATCTTCTCCTCAAATCAATCATAACAAATTGGTGAAAACCGCGCACCATTTTTTCATTACTATTTGTGCCGCCGGCGGTAGCGGCGGAATGGAGGTTAATATGGTAAATAGAAGAAAAATGTCTATTATACTTGTATTTGTAGTAACAATGGCCCTATTGGCTATAACGGGTATAAATGCATTTGATAGTAAGGAGGAAAAAATAGCTGCTAAAACAAAAAAAAGATTGGAATACGCATATAGTGATATTAAAAATAGTTTGAAATTGGATGAAAATTTGCAAGATTACAGAAAAGTTACTTATCCGGAAGCCATTGCTTTAAATAGAGAAATCGCAAGAGAAATTGATGATTTGGATCAGTTGGTTCCTATCGGTTCCATTGAACCTCTGTATTTTGTAAAAAATGACTTTTCTGAAATTATGATTCTCTATAAAGAAGCTGATGGAACTAATGTGATGCGGCGTGCCAAAAAAGAAGGGAATCAATGGGAAAAATATGAGAAAAAGATTAAAGGTGCTCCTATTGTGGATATAGACATGATTCGTGTTGATTAAGGGTAACTATTATGCGATAAGTATTAGAAAGGGAGTTAGGATGTTTAATCACATAAATCTTGTACAAAGATCTAATGCTAGATTGGATAACTTATCTATTACAGCTTTTGCTGGGATTTCCCCTTTATTTTGCCATCTGAGCGGCTCTTCTTAGGTTATGGGTCAAGATTCCAAATCCAACCCAGGTTTTTGAGCCAAAAAGACTCCTGTATCGGCTTCGATTCAAGCCGTACTTTCTTTTTAACAGACTGATTTTGGCTTCACCGGCCGCACGAAACCGTTGCAGACTTTGAAACCATGACCGCTTTTCATGGTCCGCTCTCTTCTGACTCTTTTTCCCCCTGGCAGGGAAGCTGATATGTCGAACATCCCTTTCGGATAATTCTTTTTCTTCTGTCTTCAAATCCCTCTACGGCATGGGAGGCAAATCTTTTGATTTTCTGAACGATATTGGTGATTACCTTTACACCGTCCTGCAATAAGGTGGCATCCGTAGGATGATGTATCTCTGATTCGACTACGGTGGTATCTACCCGAAGTTTGCGATGTTTGAGGGTCCCTTCTTCCTTTAGTTTTAAAACAAGTATATCATTTAGCTGCTTTATTACTTCGTCTCCATACCTTTTGCAGGCTTTCATCAGTGTTGTAGGATCAGGCATTTTTTCATCCAGCGGTATTCTGCAAAACATACGCCAGGTAATACTATCTCCCACTTCTTTCACCAATGTTTCGAAGCCAAATCCATATCGATGCTTCAGATACATCAAATGTCTCTATGGGAACGGTTGGACGACCCCGATGGGTATTATGTTTTTCAAGAAATGGTTTCATAAATCTTTCATCGTCGAGAATAGCATCTATCTTTGCCAGTTCATCAGGAAGTTTGCGAATTTCTTCGGGAAGGATACTGTCCCATAAAGTTAATTGGGGCTCTCTGAGTTTTAACGTTTTTTACTCACCTCAAAAGAATATTTTCAAGAATATGCTCAATGATTCCTTGCAGAAATTTATTCTATATCCCATATGTTTATAATAATTAATTCTACATTTGAGCTACAAATTCATTTTTGCCTATCAAAATCTTTGATTTTTTCAGGGGAAACTAATTATTACATTTCAACGACCTGTTTTGCAAGGATCATTGCATATGAGTGTGAGTTTGATAGACTGGATGTAGAAGGGATAAATATTTTTGATGGGGATAGAAGAATGTTTACCCTAGATTAGTTATTACTTTTGAAAGGGAAAGGGGGATTAAGTGATGAATCATGTGCGTACACCAGACACTTACAAGAAGTTACTACTTGCTATCAATATTCAAAAGCAAAAGGAGGATTTTCTATGAACATCAAAAAATTACTAAGTTTTCTTTTGATCTCGATACTCATGTTCTCTAGTGTTTCTCTAGCAGAGGTAGAACCCGATTTAAGTAATATAGATACGATGAGGAAGGAGGAACTAACCGAGACATATAAGAAAGAGTTAAAAGCTGCAGGATTAAGTGAAAGAAACATAAAGTTTTGGACAGTTGAGGAATTAAGAGATTTATTAAAAAACAACGGCATTTTTCAAGGTAGTGATGAATCCTACACCTTGTTTGTTACCTATGGGAAAGGTCAAGGTAGTGAGCTGACCAAAGAACAAATAAAAGCTAACACTGAAAAAATAATGACCATACCCCTTACTAAATCTGAATTTGATGGTCTTAAAACATATAAGGATAAGAAGGCTTTATTAGATCATCTTAACGGATCGGATATTGTTCCTAGCTTAAAAAACTATAACAAAGCAGAAATCGCTGTTAATGAAGACGCTGCACAAGCGGATGAATTCACTCCAATGCAAGAAGGTTTGGTCACTACTCTAGCTGCATCAACCAGTAATGTAATAGATGCTGGTGTTTTATATACAAGTATTGATGTCACGGATTATTCAACAACTTCAACTTGTACAAAACAGCTAGGATTTGATTTTGAATGGACTACCATGCCACAGTGGGTATTGGTTGATGGTCTTGGTATATCTCATACAGGTTCATCCTTAAATCTGACAAACTACACCTCAAAAGGTGGGTATATTAATCATTATGCGAATCAACAATGGACAGAGGAATCTCTGTATACTGAGTATGAATCCTATGGTGTAAAAACAGAAGATATAGATTTATATCTCAATGATATGCAGGTGTTCGGCAGAGTTTATATGAAAATAGGTAACTCAAAGTCAGCTGTCCCAAAAGGAGCATATTTTACAATCTATGGACAGTATGGCCATGCTAAATATGCTGGTTCTGTTTCCGTATCGTTAGGATATGGAAGCATATCTTTAACCCCATCTGGTGGGTCTACAGTCGTTAAATCTTCTCAAGTTAGTAAGAGCAATGTACTAACATATTAGAATCATTATAAGTCTTGTATTTCTGGTTTTTAGAGGATAATATAATTCATAAGGAGCATTTATGAATTTATTTTTTTTATTACTCATATGATTCTTTCTTAAACATCATGATGGGGAGGTATATATGAACAGTATTAAATTCATTTCCAGAACAATAATAATCTTGGGATTAATACTTATTTCAGTTTTTACATTTGTGGCGCTTTGGGCATTTTTTAAAGGAGTTGGGCTACTGGCAGGAGTAATCCTTTGGTTACAATTTTTTATCTTAGTGAAACAAAGAATACTATATCTTCAAGTAAGGGAACTCAAAGAAAAAATAAGAGATAGGCATTCTGATACTGAATAAAATTAAGCCTGAATTATTCATCATAATTTATCTAGCATTGCTTCGTGCCGCATAGTTACAGTAGTTTTGCATTATTATTGGTTTCACTTAAAAAGTGAAACCAATACAATAGAAACTCACATTTCGCACCCTTATCACAAAGTTAACATAATTTTAGATATTCATCAGATATTCATATGTTCATATGGCATAGTACCAGAAAATATTCTTGCTCAAGCAATAAAATGCCCGGGAATACCCATACATCAGTAACCATTTCCATTACTGCCATTATCTGCTACAAAATATCCCCATCCTCAAGGATCAAGCAAGCCGTCTATTGTAATATCAAGTAGTGAAAGAATCGTCATAACTCTGTCCCGTTCTCTGTCACTGTAAAAGCCATACCTATAGTTGTTTTCCCCTACTTTTTCAAAGGTTGTATGTTGAAGCGACTCCAGAATAAGATTAAGCGTAGGCTTCTCTGTTCTGCTGTTATTCCACCCGATTTTCGGTGCTTCCTCTTTTGATTCACTGATACTCTTGCGAACTTTGTACTGAATAAGTGCACGAATCAACAGTGAGACATGCAATAGCATCATCAAAGCATCTATCCGACCCGGTGTCTTGAGGAATATGGCAGATGCAATTGCCGGTTCTTTCAAAAGTTTGAACTGTATTTCCACAATTGACTGATCTTTATATTGCCGTAGTACTTGCTCACCGGTTAGTTCGGATTGCTCTACATTCGTAATTACTACAAAGCATTCTCCCCCATTCCTTAATTCTTCTGCTCTAGTTTCGTTAATGC
Organism: Thermotalea metallivorans; assembly: GCF_001562415.1. Taxonomy (GTDB): domain Bacteria; phylum Bacillota; class Clostridia; order Peptostreptococcales; family Thermotaleaceae; genus Thermotalea; species Thermotalea metallivorans. The sequence goes on from NZ_LOEE01000053.1 coordinate 4,273, forward strand.
CAATAATCTGAGCACATACTTGCCACGTAACCTTTACCTGTGGCGGTTTTGGATTCTTACCCGGGTTCCCTACGGGCCTTTTTTCTGTCTTTATTTCTTTAAATTCAACTGCAGCCTTATACAAATTCTTTTTATGGGACTTCTCAAAGCGCTCCCATTCCTTTTTGGCATCAGCTTCACACACAAAGGTCTTCTTTGATAATTCATTAATGCTTTTTTCCAGTTCAATTTGCTGTTTATGTAGCTTATGGTCATATCTCTCTTTTCCAGCACTGCTTCTTACTACGATAAGCCACACATCATTCCCTTCTATCGTTCGATGATACTCCTGTAATTCATAGGTACAAGTTTTCTTTCCTGAACCGATTTTCCCTACATCTATCCATTGATCATCTTGATAGGCTTGTTTGATGACCTTCCCTGCAATTTTGTTATAAAAGTTTGCAGGACACCGTGAGATGAAACGTACTCTTTTTCCAGGTTCCATCAGCTGTTGAAACAGCGGCAGATTGATAAGCTTGGAGTCAGCGATATAGGTAATGCTGGCAAGTCTTTCTCCAAAGGTCCCTTTCACCAGCTTTATGGCCTTTTCATTCCATTCGGTATCAGAGGTATTGCCATTCATGTTTGGGGCTGCAATAGCTATTCCGTGCTCATTTACAATCTTGCCTACTACTACTTGTTTGCATTCCGGACGTCGATCTTTGTTATGTCCTCTTAGAATACGTAACCCTTCTTCGTCTTCCTGGTCACTTTGTTCATAGGCTCCATAGAGGAAACGGTTGTTGTATCAGAATGTAGACGATTAAAAGCAATATTGAACTTGCTGTATAACGATAAGCATAAAGTGGTGAATAAGCTTTCCGGCTTTGCTTCGCTGATCCGATCCAGTGCCCGGGCAATGGCATCATCATTGAGATGCTTTGGTGTAACAGCTTTACCAAAAAGAGCTTCAGTGTCAATCCCGGCAAAAGCCTCTTGAATTCTAAAGAGAGGTATTCGTACCTTTAGAAACGTAGCCAATATTACCGCTTTGGCAAGGTTTCCCGGAGATACTTTCCAGTGCCTTGAATCCCATTCTACTGTTCTATCTATAAAGTCTACAAACCCAATAGTATTCAATATTTTATTGGGTATTAACAATACCAAAGGGAGCTTGGGATTAGGTTCCTGTGTCAAATGCTTGAATGTTAGTTTTATCTTTTGTCTTTTTTTTCGTCTTAGTCGCCATATCGAATTCCTCCACATTATATATTATTTGAGAAATTCGACATGTTATCGGTTTATCTTTCTTGTTAATATAAAATATTGACTGGTAATTTATTCATACGAAATGTGAGCTACTAAAGTTAAACAACTTGTATTTGCACGACACTATTACAAATAGGTTAAGTTTTAGAAGCGTAAATCTATAAGAAAGGAAGTGTCCGCAAATGACAAATCGAAGAACTTTTACAGAGGATTTCAAAACAATGATAGTAGAATTGATACAATCCGGTAAAACAATCAAGGAAATTTGTAGCGAATATAGCCTAAGTGAAACAGCAGTCCGAAGCTGGGTAAAAAAGAAATCTCCAATTAACATAGAAGGAGATGTTACAAGCCTTGAAGAAATCAAGAAAATTAAAAAAGAAATTGCAAAGCTCA
>NZ_LOEE01000054.1 GCF_001562415.1 Thermotalea metallivorans
ACTAATCATATCAGACGCCTCCTAGGGTGTTGGTTTGTCATAAGATTAGTATTCCTAGGATTTAGGTGTCTGATTTTGTTATTTTATGGAATTATTTTTAAATCACTACATTACTTGTAAAGTGGTGTAAAACAGGAAAAAGGAATCAAAAATCAACCAAATCAAAAAATAATTTCTAAAAAAATTTTTCAACTCATATTTTGCCTAACTATTTTTACCAATTGAAATAATTTTAGAAAAGTCTAAACTTCAAAAAGGATTTTTTGGTCTTATCTCGAATAATTGTATTATCAAGTATTTGAGGTGAATTCGATGAATTTCAATTTCGTCTAAATCAAGCCCCATTAGGGATTCCCGAGAACATCTACATCAGAAGAACATTGTAATTTAAAAGTTCTGAATTAAATATCATGAAAAAATTATGACATATTCAGCGGAATGTCAGTTTAATTTCTACAACTCGACAACCAAGGAAGACTGGGCAAAATCATGGCAAAAGAAAAGGCACAATCATTGGTTTATGCCAATCCTTGTGCCTAAAGTTTAGATATTTTGTCTATTTCAAATTTTCCACTGTTTCTACGCTGATGACTGGTTCGATACTCCATGGTTCAGGATCCCGCCCCGCAAATACAGTCGATATTCCTGTATTTAGCAAGATGATTACTAGGATTAACATGAACAATTTCTTAAATTTCATCGTATCCCTCCTTGTATTTTTCAGTATGACGTATTCAGCTTTTCCAACCCTCTTTCAAGAATTTTTTCCGCCTTTTCTATGTCATTACTCAAATAATAACGGCTCACTTCCATATAAATACCAAGAATTTCGGCGGACACTCCTATTTCTATATTTTCATAGAGTTCAGTCATCAAATTATCCATGGCTTTGTAGTTTTGTGTATCGATATAATTTTTAAATAATAATTTGTAAGCCTCCGCCTGTATCCTTTGATCAAATCTTTTTTGGGCTGCAACCAAAGACTCTAGCAAATATTTTTTCGATTGGATATAATTCCCAATAGATTGGTACAGCTGCCCTAGGATCAACAATGTACTAGCTAAAAGTCTACTGCCGATCTTTTCCCTAATTTCTAAAGCCTTGTGTCCATATTCAATGGCCTTTGTCCCTTGATTCCTTTTTTTTGTAAATTTTACAGAAACTATAGTATGCAATGGCCATCATTTCCAAATAATTATTTTCTTGTGCAATTTTTAAAATATCAATATAAATTTTTTCTGCTTGGTTTAATTCATTGCTATCCAAGTAACAGTTTTCTTTCATAGTTAATATCTCTAGATGTTGCTGCGTACTGAAATCATCATAGGCTTTTGTTAATTTATGCAAATGCTCCAAGGATGCATCATACAAACCTAAATACCAGTGCACCAAGGCATTATTAAACAAAACTTTTTTCATAATTTTCGGTTCTTCCATATGATTATTTTCAAGGATGAGCATACTATAGTTGTTAAAATTGACAGTTTCCTGATAGTTCTTTAACTTAATAGAAACTTTCCCCAGTAAAGAATAAATCTTTGCTGTCTTTCGATGGTGATTGATCCGTATGTAATCTTCCAATGCTTTGATGTAGTGGATATAGCTTTCATGGTATTTTTCTTTGTTGTAGTAAAAATCTCCTACTACTTCATAAATGGCAACTCTTCTTTCGGGAAGATTCCATTCTGCTAAAATCTCCTCCGCCCTCTGAAAAACCTCCATAAACCGCTTCTCGTTAGTCTGGGAATATTTGTCCAATTCATCTCGAAGGTTTCCCAAGATTCAGTTTGCCTGTTCCATCTCTGTTTCCATCAGGTAATCTACACTGATATGGATTGGATTTTTCTGTGCCTCTGACAATCGAATTAAATTTTCTGCAATAATTTCTGCCGTACTTCTCATTAATCTTGTTTTTCCGTTTTCAATATAGCTGATCAAATTTCTTGTAATTTTATCCCCCGCGATATCTTCCTGCTTTGCTCCTAAAAATGTCCGAATTCTTCTGATTTTTTCTCCTGGAGGCAAAATTACGTCTCCCATAAAATACATTGTTCTTTCTCACCCTCTTTCGATTGTATTTATTTTCTAAATTCTTAGAAATATTTATTATATATAAAAAATTATTAATCGTAAATAATAATTTTAAAATTCATTTATTGTATTTTTGAAAAACTATACATTGCATTTAATTTGACCGCACATCTTACTTTCCCATAATTTCCAATAGATCTAGTAGCTCGTTGCAGTAATTGACGCATTCGCTACACGCTTTTCTTTTTTTCTAAAATATTAAAGAGACGAGGCATCTATTTCCCCGTCCCTAATTTGCCATGTTCTCTAAAAATTGTTTTTTCTATCTTAGAATCTGATTTGAATGAATTTCATAAACTGCGGTTATTTTTGAGAGTATCTTTTCCCTTTGGATTACCTTTATTGCTATTCCCGATTTTTTCTCCTGGAGTAAAGTTTCGTTATAACTTATTTTGACGTTTTTTATGCCAAATCTATGGGAGCCATTATAATCAAATTTGTGCAGCCTATATATTCTCTTTCACCAGTTTGTATACTGTTTCTGCTATTGAAATACATTCTTCAGCCTCACTATCTGATACAACAAGTGGTATATCGGCAGGATAACGTGTTTCAAGCAACTATATCGTTTCCGCAATCATTTTGTTTTAATACCCTTGCTGATTTTATATCTCTTTCAGCTTTTTGAAGCCAATCATTGTACCTTTTGCTATCAACCATATATTATAGTTCCCCTCTTATTGATAAGATAGGCAAAACTGGAAGTATCCTTGACACATTCTTCCCATTCGGCTTCAGTATATAGAAGTAAATCAAACGGTTTATTGCTTTCAATATTCAAATACATATCCGTCAATAAATCTCTTTTATATAGAATGACCTAGCATATAGGCTAATAAACAAAACAAAAAACTTTATTTCACCCAAGGAAGGGGATCCACATAATCTCCATTTTTTCTAACCTCAAAATGCAGATGGGGTCCTGTGGACAAGCCTGTACTTCCTGCCTTTGCAATGGTTTCTCCCCTCTTTACTGTATCGCCTTCCTTCACCAGCAAGCTGGAATTATGGGCATATAGGGTGACAATTCCTCCCCCATGGTCAACCATAACAGTCTTTCCGTAGCCCCCGAGCCAATCTGCATGAATGACGGTTCCGTCTCCGGCAGCAACAATATCTTTGCCTGTAGGTATTGCAATATCAATTCCCGTGTGCAGCTTGTTTCGTTTCAGAATCGGATGGATTCGGTAGCCAAAGGGAGATGTAATCTTGGTATAACCGGGTGCAGGCCAAGCCAATTTGCCACCCTTGTATTCCCCTTTGGACTGTTTTCTTCGGATTTCTTCCGCAATTTTTTGGGCATATTTATTGAGTTCATCAATTTGCTTTTCCAGTTCCTCATTATCCTGCTGTATCTTTTCCTTTAGTCTCGCCATTTGACCTCGGCTTTGCTCCAATTCCTTTTGTTTTTCCTCCATTTTGTGCATCATGGATATCATGCGGCCTTCGTAGGTTTCCAGCTTCTTTTTTTTGTCTTCAATGGCATCTCTTTGTTCTTTCATATACTTCAATAGCTGAATATCATGATCTACAATACGCTTGACCATGTCCAGCTTAGAAAAAAAATCCACAATACTGGCTGAAGCCATAAGCACCTCGGCATATCCCACATTGCCGTTCTTATACATTACTCGAAGCCTTGCATGAAGCACATCTTTTCTATCGGAAATATTGTTTTCTGCTTTTTTTAATTCCGCCTTTGTCTTTTCGATTTCCTTCTTGGTCATGGTAATCTGGGTGCTGATTTCTCCGATCTCCTGTTCTGTTTGATCAATTTTTTCATCCAGCACCTTCATCTGGTTTGTCAAACTCTTTTCCTGTTTCTTATTCTCTATTAATTTGTTTTGGTAATTTTTAATTTTTTGATTGAGTTGGTTTAAAGTTTTCAACTCACCGGTAACATCTGCGGCAAAGCTTTCCAGCGTCAAGGCAAAAAGCAACAGTATGCTGAAAATAGCTGTCAAACAGTGATTGCGCCTCATGTTTTCATCCCCCTTTCGTGCTTTCCCTTCATACCCTTAGGAATCTTCTCATGGAAAAGATGCTCCCCAAAGCGCCAATGCCTGCCCCTAATACTATAAAAATGACAGCCAAATTATGGGTAAGAATGGTCGCAGGTATCATATAAGCGGAAAGCATGACATATAACTTCTGAGTTACCACATCAAAAACCGCTTTGTAGCTATAACCCACAATGCCTAAGGCAATAAAGGCGCCGACACACCCTAAGATGATCCCTTCTATCAAGAAGGGCCATCGAATAAACCAATTGGTTGCCCCTACATATTTCATAATGTTGATTTCCCTGTATCTGGCGGCTACAGCCAACTTAATGGTATTGGCTATAATAAACATGGAAATGCCAATGAGAACGGCAATTAGAATGGTTCCTGCCAGCCTGATAAAATGGGTAATTCGAAGAAGGTTGTCCACGATATCTTTGTAGTATTTTACTTCCTCTACTCCCTGCAGTTTCTTGATCTGTTTTACAACCCCGTCCGCATTTTCAATATCTTTCAATTGGATGACAAAGGAGTTGGGCAAAGGGTTGGTTTCGAGTCCTTCCAGAAGATATCCCTGATCTCCCCATTGCTTTTTCATATTCTTTAGAGCATCTTCCTTTGAAAGAAAGGATACCTCCTCTATTCCTTCCAACTTCTTTATGAAAGCATTCATTTCCTCAATTGCTACTCCCTGTACTTCATCCCTTATGTATACCTGTATAGAGTCAAACTGTCCTTTGGCCGTTTCTGCCAGACTGTTGATATTCAACACGAGCATAAACACAATGCCCAAGATCACCAAGGCCGATGCTACGGAGCCAATCGATGCAATACTCATCATACGATTCCGCCATAGCCCCTTCAATCCTTGACGCATCATGTATGAAATGGTTCTAATCCTCATAGCCGTACACACCCTTCCTGTCATCTCTTACGATTCGTCCATTTTCCAGAGCAATCACCCGCTGCTGCATTACGTCTACGATTTCTTTGGCATGGGTGGCCATCACCACGGTTGTTCCTCTTCTATTAATTTGTTTGAGCAATTTCATAATCTCCCATGCCGTATCGGGATCAAGATTCCCTGTGGGCTCGTCCGCAATCAGAACTGCAGGATTATTTACAATGGCTCTAGCAATGGAAACTCGCTGCTGTTCTCCTCCGGAAAGCTGATCAGGATACATCTTCGATTTATCACTCAACCCTACCATGCTCAGGATCATGGGTACTTGCCTTCTGATCTCCTTTGGGTGGGCCTCTATAATTTCCATGGCAAAGGCTACATTTTCATAGACCGTCTTGTTGGGAAGCAATCGAAAGTCTTGGAAGACTACCCCCATTTTCCTTCGCAATTGGGGCACCTTTCTGCGGGATAATTTTGTAGTATCAATCCCTTCTATAATAATTTTTCCCTCTGTGGGATCCACTTCCTTTAGAAGCAGTTTGATAAAGGTAGATTTTCCTGCCCCGCTGGGCCCCACGAGAAAAACAAAATCACCCTTGTCAATCTTTATATTAATATTGGAAAGGGCCGTCATCCCATTCAAATACTGTTTTGTCACATTCACCAATTCTATCATATCATCATCTCCTACTATACTTTACAATTCTACATAGAAAACCATTTCCCTCTATCATTTTGCTGCAAATTTCTAGTTCTTTTGCCACCTACCCAAAACATGGGCAAAAATTCTATCTTTTTTTGTCCTTTGTACCGCTCCTATTATATTATATAATTATTTATGTGATTTTCCAAATAGTTAACCATTACCATTATTCGACAGTCCTTTGTCTGGGATCTTGCTATGAAAATATGCCAAGAATGTCGAAGGGGGTTGCACAGAGGGGGCCAAAAAATGAAAAATAAAATACGAAAACAGATTTTAGAGGCAAGAAAAGCACTTTCAGCAGAAGAGGTAATCAATAAAAGCACCAAAATATTTCATCGGCTTCAACATTTTCCTTTATATCAAAATGCCCGGCATGTGCTGGCATATATTGATTTTCGCAATGAAGTAAAAACAGATTTGATCATCAAAGATTTGCTCTCTTCCAAAAAAAACGTCATGATTCCTGTCAGTATTCCTGAAACCAAAGAAATGATAATATCCCAACTTTTCAATCCGGAAAAGGAATTGGCAAAAGGGGCTTACGGAATTCTTGAACCAAAAAAAGAATTTATCCGCAAGGTCAGTCCCGATGACTTAGACTTAATCCTTGTACCCGGGATAGCCTTTGATATGAAAGGTTACCGCATCGGATACGGTGGCGGATACTATGATCGATTCCTCGGACAGCAAATAAAAAAAATCCCGTCTGTAGCCTTGGCTTATGACTTTCAGATCATAGCGACTGTACCGAGGGATTTCTTTGACCATCCGGTGGATTATATTATTACGGAAACAAGGACCATTGCATGCAACAGTTGATAGAAAAACCCTTGCATTTGGCTTGCAAATTGACGGCAAAGCCTAAATCTCAAGGGTTTCATAACATAATATTCCTTCATATTTCATCGCATAGGACAGGTCTCCCTGTCCTATGTATTTTTTATTTCTTTTCCTTCTCTTCTTTTGTTTCTTCCTTGACTTCTTCCTCTTCTTTTTCTTCTTCCTCTTCTGAAGGATCCTTCGAAAACTCTTCTAATTTCTTTTCCACCAGGTCGTAGATGCTGCCTTCGGGGTACTTGCCCTCCTCATCCCTTGCTCCAGCCGGTACTCCCGTCAGAATTTCAATGCCCTCCTCTATGGTTTTAATGGCATAAATATTGAATAAGCCAGCTTCTACTGCCTTGATCACCTCATCGCTCAGCATCAGGTTTTTTACATTTTGATGGGGGATCATCACGCCCTGTTCCCCTGTCAATCCCTTTAGCTTACATACCTTGAAAAAGCCTTCAATCTTTTCATTGACGCCGCCGATAGGCTGAATCTCCCCTTTTTGATTTACTGAACCCGTTACTGCAATATACTGCTTGATGGGTACCCCGGAAAGGCTGGACAACAGGGCATATAGTTCCGTACTGGATGCACTGTCTCCGTCTACTCCGGAATACAACTGTTCAAATGCAATATTGGCCGATAAAGACAAGGGTCTTTTCTGAGCAAACTTGGCTCCAAAATATCCGCTTAAAATCATTACCCCCTTGTCATGGATGCTGCCGCTTTTTCTTACTTCTCTTTCAATATTGATAATCCCTGCCTTCCCCCGATAGGTGGTTACAGTGATCTTGCTTGGTTTTCCGAAGGAATATTCTCCTGTGCCCGTCACAGCCAAGCCGTTGATTTCTCCAACTTTTTCTCCTTCCACATCCAAGAGCAGGGTGCCGTCTTCAAACATTTCTAAAATCTTTTCTTCATACTTATTGTTTCGGTACACCTTTTGCTCAATAGCCTTTTCCACGTGTTCTAGACTAACAATCTCCGCCCCCATGCTTTCAGCCCAAAGGTCTGCTTCATACAGTACCTCCACCACTTGGTTAAACCTGGAACTCAATTTCTTTTGGTGTTCTGCCAGTCGGGAGCTGTATTCAATAATTTTTCCTACGGCTGATTTATCAAAATGCCTTAATCCCTCTTTTTCGCAATGGGTTGCAATAAATCGGGCCATTTTGTACATATTTTCCCGATCCCGGTCCATTTCAATGTCAAAATCGGCCATAATTTTAAAGAGCTTTTTAAAATCCTCATCGTAGGTATATAGAAGATAGTAGGTATAGGGATCCCCAATCATAATTACTTTTAGATCCAAGGGGATCGGTTGGGGTTTTAAGGATGTAGTGATCACATATCCTATTTGCTTGTCCAATCCCTCAATGTTGATTTCATTGGTCTTTAATGCCCTTTTCAGCGCCGTCCAGGCAAAAGGATTGGAAAGTACATCCTTGGCCTGCAAAATCAGATATCCTCCGTTGGCCTGATGCAGAGCCCCCGCCTTGATCTGCATAAAATCAGTTTTCATAACTCCCAACTCATTTTTATATTCGATCCTGCCAATCAAATTATGATAAGTAGGATTTGTTTCATTGATCAGGGGTGCCCCTTTCATATTGCTATTGTCTATAAACAGGTTGACTTCGTACCTATCAAAGAAGGCCTCCGTGGATCGCATTTGCAGCATGGCAAAGGGATTGCCGCTCAAATCTTGTTGATTATGGCTTTTAAACTTATCAATATGTTCTACAATATCGTCTTCCAACAATCGCAGAAATTCTTCCACGCATTTACTTTCTTCTCCAAATTTGTCAACCATTTGATTGATATAAAAATCCACCACATCAAAGCCGCTTTTCTCATCCAGCTGCTTGATTCTCTTCCTATATTCGTCCTCTAAACTACGGAGTTTATTAAAGATATCGATGGTCTCCAGACTTAGTTGATTCGATTTTTTCCGCAAGTCCTCTATTTCATCGGGCCCCAGATTTCTATACTCCTCCTCCGTCATGGGGCGATCTCCCCGGAGAGGAATACTCATGAGTCCCCTTTCCGTCTGGGTAAACATAAAGTCAAAGCGCTTAGCAAGGGCATTTAACTCCTCGAGGGTATCTTGGGTATATTTTTCATATTGCTGCAGCAGTGCACTCCTTTTATTTTCGTATTCCTTACTCTGGAAAACCTGTGGAATTTCCTTTTGTAGGGTGGTGATCATATTTTCAATTTCCTTTTTAAATACCTTGCCCATTCCCGGTTTTAGATTGAGGGCGATGGGTGTATCGGGGTTTTTAAAATTATGCACATAAACCCAATCATCGGGGACTTTCTTTGTCTCCGCCTTCCTCTCGGCGATAGAAAGGGCATAACTGTTTCTCCCCGTACCGCTGAGCCCCGATACAAAGATATTATAGCCCTTTTTCTTTATATCCAATCCAAATTCCAGGGCTTCTGCAGCTCTTTTCTGTCCGATGATTCCTTGCAAAGGATATAGATCAGCTGTTGTCTGAAAATCAAAACAACTGGTATCACATTTGTTTTTCAGCTTGTCCGCTGATAGTTTATATTTTTCCAGCATTCATTCAACCTCCCTACATTAGTTTGTAAATATATATACCCTCTTATGTATTCCGTAACAAATAAACTTTATGATTTTTCATAATTTTTCTTGCCAAACCATAGGTCCGTCCCCTGCAATCAAAGAAAAAACCCCGGCGGTCAGGCTTTCACCAAGGTCAAAGCCGAATTGCCAAGGGTTCTTATATCCCAGAGAATCTCCCCTTATTGGATTCTCGCTGCATCCTTCTTGGATACAGGCTTTTTCGCTAATCATCATATTTTACCTTTAATTCAATTTTATCCGGCAGAACCTTCAGATTTGTCTTCGCCACCACATAAGGATATGTAATTACTTGTGTCACCACATCCCCCGGTTTAGGATCCTCAAACTTTGCATATACTATCAGTTTTGTCTTTCCCTCTTCCGTCACTTTCTCAATCCGGTCTATTTCAACAGTATATCCACCCGTAGGTTTTTCTCCCCTGGTCACGATGACAAATACCTCTTCATCGATCTTGCATGCCAAAGCCCTTTCTAAAGCTTTATACCTTGGCAAGATTTCTTGAATTTTCTGCGGAATCCCATCTTCTTTTAATACTTCAAAAGGCACACCGGCATCATCCTTCATCAAATACTTTACGGTATAAATCCCAGCAAACACAACCATTATCATCACAGCCATAAGGGCTATGGTCTTCCAATTGAGTGCCTTTACGTTGAAATTTAACTTTACTTTCACACCGAATCCCCCTCTCTTTCTCATCTATATTAATACCTATTCAGGAGGGGGTACAAATATTCTCTTCTATTTCAACTTTCGTACTTCCTTCACCGCTTCAACAATATGGGCTGCCGTTAAGCCGTATTTTATCATCAATTCATTAGGTTTTCCCGATTCTCCGAAGGTATCCCTGGTCCCCACCCGTTTCATGGGAACAGGGCTGTTTTCAACCAATACCTCTGCCACTGCAGAACCCAATCCTCCAAGGATATTGTGTTCCTCTGCCGTAACAATGGCTCCCGTTTCCCTGGCAGCCTTGATGATGATCTCTTTATCTATGGGTTTAAGGGTATGGATATCAATCACCCGGGCCTCAATGCCTTCTTTCTCCAGCATCTCCCTTGCCTGCAAGGCTTCTGCCACCATAATACCTGTAGCAATAATGGCTGCGTCTTTTCCGGGGCACAGTTCAATGCCTTTGCCGATTTCAAACCGGAAGCTGTTTGCATCATAGATGACAGGAACAGCAGCCCTGCCCAATCGCACATATACGGGCCCATGGTACTCCGCTATGGCAAATATTGCCTGTTCTGCGGAAACAGCATCTGCCGGATTGATCACTACCATATTGGGAATCGCCCGCATGCAGGCCAAATCCTCCAGGGCCTGATGGGAAGCACCATCTTCTCCTACAGTAATCCCCGCATGGGTAGCACAAATCTTTACATTCAACTTGGGATAACAGATGGAATTTCTGATAATCTCGAAGGCCCTGCCCGTAGCAAACATGGCAAAGGTGCTTGCAAAAGGAATCTTCCCTGCTGCGGCAAATCCGGCAGCCGTTCCCATTAAATTTTGCTCTGCAATGCCCATGTTAAAAAAACGATTTGGAAATGCCTTTTCAAATTCCGATGTCTTTGTGGATTTTGATAAATCTGCATCCAGCACTACAACCTTTTCATTGACCTTCCCCAGTTTTGCCAGAGCCTTGCCATAGGCTTCCCTGGTAGCAATTTTTTCTGCCATTATCTTGCACCTCCCAATTCCTCAAGGGCTTTTTCCGCTTCTTCTTTTTTTGGTGCATTGCCATGCCAACCCACTTGGTTTTCCATAAAGGAAACGCCTTTTCCTTTTACAGTCTTTGCGATAATGATGGTAGGTTTTCCCTTGGTTGCCTCCGCCTCGTCGAAGGCATTGATGATTTGTTCAAAATCATGGCCGTCAATGACAATCACATGCCAGCGAAAACTTGCCCATTTATCGGCAATAGGATTGATGGACATGACTTCATCGGTGCAGCCGTCAATCTGCAGGCCGTTAAAATCCAGAATTGCCGTGAGATTATCCAATTGATAATGGGCCGCAGCCATGGCCGCCTCCCAAACAATGCCTTCCTGCACTTCTCCATCCCCCAGCAATACATAGATGCGATTTTCTTTTTGATCCAGCTTTGATGCCAAAGCCATTCCGATGCTTGTGGAAAAGCCTTGTCCCAGAGAACCCGTAGACATTTCCACTCCGGGTGTTCCTTTCATATCGGGATGTCCCTGGAGCATGGCGTCAATATGTCTAAGTTTTAACAGTTCTTCCTTTGGAAAAAAGCCCTTTTCAGCCAGGGCAGCATAAAGAACAGGGGCACCATGCCCTTTGGACAGTATGAAACGATCACGATCCTCCCACTTGGGGTTGCTCGGATCTACTTTCATTTTGTGAAAATACAGAGCCGTTACAATATCAGCAGCAGATAAGGACCCTCCCGGATGTCCGGAGCCTGCTGCATATACGGACCGAATGATATCCCTGCGAATCTCGGTGGCAATCTCTTTTAATCTTTTATCGTCTATCTTTGCCAAGTTGAATCCCTCCTTAAAATTTATTGTTTGCGAAATCCTTCGCCTAATACCTCGTGAACTGTGGTTACCATCACAAAAGCATTTTTATCAATCCCATGGACCATATGCTTCAGCTTTGATACCTGACTTCTGTCCACAATGCACAGCAATACTTCTCGATCTAATCCCGTATACATCCCGCTGGCCTTCAATACCGTGACTCCCCTGCCCAGGGTGTTTAAAATCTCTCTGCCGATCTCCTGGGGATGATCTGATATGATAAAAAATGCCTTGGCATAATTCAAATCCTCTACAATAAAGTCGGCAATTTTTACAAGAATATACAAAGCAATCGTTGAATAAAGGGATGTCTCCAGCTTTCTTTCCACAATGCCTGCAGCCGCTACGATGAGCAAATCAATGGCCATCATGAGTTTGGCAATGCTGATATTGGGGATATACTTATTCAATATGGCCCCTGCCAAATCAGTTCCTCCCGTAGTTCCTCCCGCCTTAAACACCAAGCCTATGCCGATGCCCATCAAAACGCCCCCATAGAGGGATGCCAGCAGCAGGTCATGAACCACAATCATATTTTTACCCATGATCAATACTCTGATAAAAGCAGACAAAGCAACGGTTCCATAGGCCGTCTTCAATCCGAATCTTTTTCCTAAGGTAACCAGCCCCAGAGCAAATAGTGGAATATTGATGACCAGGTTGGTTACATCCATAGGAATGCCTGATATTTTTTCGACCACAATGGCCAAGCCCGTCACACCGCCCGGTGCTATGGTATTGGGTTCCAGAAAAAAAACCAGTCCCAAAGCCATGAGCAACGTCCCAAAGGTAATGAAGACATAGTCAAAGAACGGAAAAGATTTCCATTGTCCCTTCATATTTTCACCCCAATTATTATATCATATTGGCATACAACGCTAAAGTTTGATTTATGCCTTTATAAGGATAAGCTTTTTATGCAGCAAATGTTTTGCTGCCCGTACTGGTAGCCGACAGCTGGTAGCTGGTAACTGGCAGCTGGCGACTGGCTGTTATTTAAAAAATATAACTTTTTCAAGTAAATTCAATTTTGAGGTTGTAAATCTATGGGTATCTGCTGTGAAAATCTATTTTTCCATAGATGCTTATATATGCATACCCAACATTATCCTATCTTAATTTCGTGAAAAAAATACTGCCAAGGATTATTTTTTACCTAGCAGTACTTTCACCATAAATTTGGGTAAAGCCATCATCCGTTTATATCTCCAAGGTTCCTTCATGAGCCGGTAGAACCATTCCAATCCCAGTTTTTGATAAATCACCGGGGCCCTTTTGGCCGTTCCTGCCCAGATGTCGATGCTTCCGCCGACGCCCATGGCTACCTTCACCTGCAACAGGGTCTTATGCCGATGAATCCACTTCTCCTGTTTCGGCGCTCCTAACGCCACAAACAAAATTTCAGCCCCGGAACGGTTGATTTCCTCTACAATCCGGCCTTCTTCCTCCCGTTGAAAATAGCCGTCCTGGGTGCCGGCCACAGCAATGTGGGGAAACTTGTTTCGGATATTTTGCCCTGCCAACGCTGCTACACCCGGTTTTCCCCCCAACAAATAGATCTTTTTATGATTTTCATGGCAGTACTCCAAAATTCTATACATCAGGTCTACCCCTGTTACCCGCTCCCTTAACCCTGTGCCCTGTATCTTAGAAGCATAAATCAAGCCGATGCCATCGGGGATCACTAAATCTGCCTCTTTCATAATCTCCAGCAAATCGGGATCTTTTTGAGCTTCCATCACAATTTCCGTATTTGGCGTAACAATCATACGACAGGATGTTCCGTCCATAAATCTTTGAAATGCGTAAAAAGCTGTTTCCAAGGTAACCTGATCGATGGGTACATGCATAATTTTTACTTGTTGGCGCACACTACACCCCCCCTTGCAGCAATAGATCTTGAACCAATTTTTCATTCAAGGATAATCTTTCCTTTAAGTTGTCCATATGCTTTTCTAAAATCTCCTTTTCTTCCTGCCTGCAAATCCATTTTCTCTCGATTTCAATCAACAGGTCTTCATAGGTTAGATCTTCCACATTGCACAGGCATTTTTGCCCTAAAGACTCCATAAAACTGTCGTTTTTGGGGTCATAAGATATGCCAATGATGGGAACATTCATAATCGCCGCAAAAATCAGCGAGTGCAATCGGACCCCTATCAGCAAATCCAAATTTCCCGTAATTCCCAGCATCTCATGCACATCATATTTGTGTTTCACAAAAATAGCCTTATGCTTCATATCCTTTTCAATCTCTTCCATGAATTTGATATCTTCCCCATAATGGAAGGGAATAAACACCACATCCACATGGAATTCCTCTATCAATCTATCGGCAGCCTTGGCCAGAATGGCCTTCAGCCTATCATTCTTTTTCCATCCCCGGATTGCAAAACCGACCAAAGGCCTGCCGCTTTTTTCATCCAATCCTTCTGTCCCCAATAGTTTTCTCCCCAGCTCCGGAGAAACTTTTTCCAAACCGATTACGGGATCGGCAGTAACATAAATGGGGGGAATATTTACACCCATTCTCTGCAGTTCATCCTTTGATTTTTCGTCCCTCACAGTAATACAATGGACCTGATTCAGCACATATTTTACCAACAGCCTATTATAGGTCCTATTGACGGGTCCAATCCCCTGGCTGTAGATCATGACTTTTTTTCCAAGGAAAATTCCCATCATAATGACTCCAAGATAATAACTGATGCTTTTCCCACTGGTTACATCTTGCAGGAGACTGCCACCTCCGCTGATTAACAAATCGCAATGCTTGATGGCCCGGAAAATTTGAAGAATATTTTTTCTATTGATTGCCTTTACCCTATGCTTTTTCTCCGTACCCTGGGGATTCACGGACAACACGGTGATTTCTATATTTTCAATGTGCTGCTTCAAGCTATTCACGATGGAAGTCAGAATCGATTCATCGCCTATATTATTGAACCCATAGTACCCTGAGATTACAATTTTCGCCATGGAGTCTTTTCTCCTCTCACAGATCGTAATAATTTCTCTGCCGCCTTCAACATTGCCAAATAGAAAATCCCCAGAAGAATACCAAATCCCAAGGCATAGGCTGTTCGGATCATAGACAGATACATGGGCGTTCTCAGATGACTGAAAGTATTGACAATAGAGGTTTGTCCGATGATTCCAGCTATCCCGGAAATAAACATAAGGGTCTTATATCGCTTGCGGGCAGCATATACCCCCACCAGCAATGCCGGAAAGGCAATGAAAAACTCCTTGGTACGGGGTCTGGCCATCAGTGTCATCTCCAGAAAATTTCTTCCCATCATTTCCAGATTCGAAGGCTGGATATTGGTCTCATGACCTGTTCTGGCAATATAAACATATCCGGCAGCCAGCAAAATTCCCGCTGTAAGTACATAGATGACCTTGATGTCATCCAACAGCAGCCTTTTCACATCATCCAAGGATAAGCCTTGGTTTTTCCCTTTCAAATCATCCCTTTTATATCCGAAGAACATCATATAGATCATGCAGAATATAAAAATCGGAAGCAATTGCGCCAGCTTAACCCCACGAAAAATATCCATTTCCAAAAGATATTCTATATCCGACAGAACCGTTCCTACAAACAGGGCCCCTATGAAAGAAATTGCAGACGTTGTCAGCAGGTCCTTTACACCGATGCCTATGGTTTCCAAAAAACCTTGATGGGGTTTATTGTTTTCATAATACTGCCTGCATCTGCTGCAGAAATAAATCATGCTTAGAGATGGAAATACGATGGCAGCCCCTAACGCCAAAAGCTTATCCGCCCAGGACGGCAGGACAAAGGCCATGCTCGTTGTACCCATGATGCCAAGGCCCAACAGTCCGTATTTCACTGGATTTTTCATACTGGTGAAATAAGACAACAGCAGCACTGTTCCCGCTGCAATCCCCCAGCCCATTAGAATCTTTTTCACCGTCTTCAGTTTCAGAGGAGCCATGGTGCTGGCCTGGCCTAAAGTCATCCCGTGCTCAGCAATTCTAGCCTTTAAACGGCTGAACATTTTCTCGTATTCCCTAACATCGGTCACATAAACCCTGTCATCTTCCATAAAAGGTCTGAAATAAATCAGACGAATATTTCTTTCGGTAATGGCCCGGTAAAGGGTGTTTTCAATTTCCTCGGCCCCTTCATAGTTATAATATTTAAATCTTTTTTGGATATAAGGGGGTACGGAAAAAACACGAATTCCATCATAATTCAGAGCCCTTGTCAGTTCCTCCAGTCCCTTTTGCTCTATATGCTCTCTCTGGACCATGCTCTCTACAAGGCCTACTTGGATGCCATTTTTCTCCATATATGATTTTACTGTATCTAAGGCATCGGGATATCCGAGAACTTGTTTTCCTCCAAAAACCATATAGGGAGGCTTGATGTTGAGCCGTTCGTAATCTTCCAATACGGCATTCACATAACCTTTGTCAGACCAACCCTTATGGTTGTAGGGCCTCGGCAAAACTTCAAGGCCCCTGTCCTGAATTTTTTTCACCTTCTCAGGATCCAGCCCCAATGCCAGTCTCATCAACTGGGACCCATACAGGACCGATTCCTCTTGAAAAGGCTTTCCTTCTCTATCAACAATAGTTCTTTTTTGTGTATAGAGAGCATCCTTGATATCGCCGTCCACTACAAAAACATAGACCCCATCCCCTTGGAGTATCTTCACTTTTTTCAGATCATAGCGATGAACAAAGGCATCTTTGATAAAATGATATAATCTTTCAGAGGTGGTAATGGCCACAACATCAAATTCATCGATTCCTCCATGATTGAGATAATCCACAAGCACCCTTGGATAGTTCTCCTGCCAGTGAAGATCTTTGAGCACATTCCCTGCCATTTCCACTTGAATTGGCTTTTTGGCCTCTACTAGTGTCTCAAAACTCTCTTCATTCAGCGCCACGGAGCGAACACCCATGTCTTTGAATTTTTCAAGCCACCATTG
This sequence comes from Thermotalea metallivorans, assembly GCF_001562415.1. Taxonomy (GTDB): domain Bacteria; phylum Bacillota; class Clostridia; order Peptostreptococcales; family Thermotaleaceae; genus Thermotalea; species Thermotalea metallivorans. The sequence continues at coordinate 16,665 of NZ_LOEE01000054.1, forward strand.
CAAATCATGTCCCGACTGTTTTGCCAGCTTTTCTAATTCTAGATAATCAATGGTGATATCCACGGTTTTATTTTTCGATTCCACGGCCATTCTCTCGAAAGCCGTCATGGAGGAAACAATCAATCCCAGCACCAAAATAAAAATGAGTACGGTGTTTCTTTTCATGTTGTCACATCCTTCAGTTTAATCTTTTATCCAATTTTATCCTCTGATTTTATTTGCAATCGGTTTTAGAAAATCATTGTATATATACTGTGCCTCCTCAATCTTTAACCCAAAAGCGGCAGCACCATATGCAATCATACCCGTCAAACTTGGAATGACTACTCTCAATATCTTATTACGGAAACTTCCTTCTGTAAAGTAGGTATCAAATAATTGCAAGGAAATAATTACCACCACCGCCATCACAAGGCAACTCAAAGCAACTTTGATCAAGTCCTTAAAAAGCCTTCGCCCCCTAAAATTGCCCACTTTTCTTTTAAAGGATACCAATATAGGCCCACCGCGCTCAAAGTGGTAGCCCCCGCTGTAGCAAAAGCAATGCCGGCTACCTCATTATATCTCACCAGAGCAACATTCAGCAATAAATTCAAAAACACAGCCAGAATAGAAAACTTCATAGGGATTTTTATATCTTGCAGGGCATAAAAAGCCTTATTGACTACATCCTGTATGGCATAACCTACCATCCCTAGGGAGTATGAAGCCAAAGCCGTTGCCGTTGCCGCTGCAGCAGACTGATGGAAGGCTCCCCTTTCAAAAACAAGGCTGATCACAGGTCTGCTCAAAAGTCCAATGCCGATGGTCATGGGCAAAAGTATAAAAATCATCAGCTTCATGATTGAAGTCACAAAAATGCCGTACTGTCTTCTTTCCATTTGTATGGCTTTTTCCGCAAACTTAGGAAACATGACGGCACTGATGCCATAGACCGTAATGCCGGCAACGGCCAAATACAATATACCTCCGTAATATAGCGATGATACCTTGCCATGATGCAAGGCAGATGCCTGGATTTCATCCAACAGCATATTCACTTGGTTTACGGAAGCCACAATGGTCACAGGAAAGATCATCTTAAAAAATCTTCTTATCCGCTGATCCTTTAAATTGATATATAGTGCATAACGAAAGCCTTCCTTGTACAGGGAAGGAAACTGGATCACAAATTGCAGTACCCAACCAACCAAAGTAACGAATGCCAGCCCCTTCACACCGTATGGATGGGAGAAAAAATATAAAAAAACAATAGCAAGGATATTGGCCGGCACGCTGATAAATGAAGTCACGGCAAATTTGCCCATGGACTGTAGCAAAGACACAAAAACATAGGTAATGCATATACAGATCAAGGTGGGAAGCATAATCCTGGTTAAGTTTACCGTCAAAGCGAATTTTTCTCCTTCAAATCCATTGGCCATCATCGCCATGATTTCCTTTGAAAAGAAAAAAACGACCCCTATCACAATTGTAGAAAACAAAACCAAAGTATTCAACAAATTGTTGGAAAATCGGAAGGCCTCTTCCTTGCTCCCCAAGGTAAATCCTTCCACCATCATCGGAATTACAGCAATAGTAATAGCCGTTCCAACACTGATAAATATGCTTACCGTGGCATAGAATGCCATGATATATGCATCCGATGCCATATTGGCCCCGATACGGCTGCCCAGCAGTACTTCTCGAAAAAAACCGATAAATTTTGCTAAAAAAGTCAATAGGAACACGACAAAAATCATATTGGCCGTTTTTCTTCGATTGCTCATTTCCGCCTCCATGATACAGCCTTCTCTCTATACATATACAACTTTTAACGTTTTATTTACTCAAAAATTATAGTTCTTGGATAGTTGATAGCTGTTGACCGATAGATTGTAACAGATCAATTGCTGACCAGAATAATATACAGACGTATTCTAGCAAAGTCTAATCAGCAGGAAAAATTCGGTTTTAAGGTTAATTCCCATATGAAGTTTGTCATATAATTTCGAAAGAATTTTTCCATCACAAAAAAAGCGCCCCAGGGTGCTTGAAAATCTATTTTATTTCATAACCGCCCTTGATCAATATGAAAGTCTTATTGACCGTTACTTCTATCCCTCTACCATCGTCTCTGGGAATCAAGATCAGATGGTTCAGGGGCACAATTTCCCCTGTTTTCAAATCAATACCGGCAATGAGATCCGATAATCCTCCCGATGGACTAGCAATGGCTTTTGCTTCACCGGAACGTATAATCATTTCTGTACTTGCCTTGCCAATGACCTTTTGTCCTTTTTGGACCTCAATGATCTGAAATTGCTGTTGGGCCTGTACGGCGTTTAAAGCATTGTTTACTTCTCCTATTTTTTGGTCTATGTAGTATTTCAACTGTTCATTTCTCTTTTCTACATAACTTTGGGTAACGATGGGATCCTCTGGCGAACCAGGATTCAAATACCCAGCCTTTGTAATTTGTGTTGAAACCGTAAGCAAAATAGACGCCCCCAACACGATAACATAGATTTTGCTATTTCTGATATTTTTCCACATATTACGCCCTCCTTGTCTATTTCCTGGGAAATAGGAAAGTTTCTATCCTATTTTGTGGTATTATGACGAAATCTATCTATATTATTTTACCATAAATCGTCTATGAAAACTTTCTTATTTGATAAAGCTTTTATTAATTTTTTATTACGCAAAATATTCTACAAAATCATGCATAGGTATTTACAACTTCAAAATTAAACTTATTTAACAAATTATACTTTAAAGTCGCTGACAAAGAATTGAAAGAGATAACTTGGAAATCACCATCAGCAATCATTACTTATCACCTATTCGCTATCAACCATCAGCAATTCACTATCAACTCAAACAAAATCAAAAAGGTGGCTGCATCCACAACCACCTAAAATTCCGCCAAACCTAAGCTAATCATCAGCGCTTCATTGACCTTGCTCATTTTTTCCTCATCAAAATGGCCGATTTTTTCCCTCAGCCTTCTTTTGTCAATCGTTCTCACTTGTTCCAGCAATACAACCGAGTCCTTTGTCAAGCCGTATTCGGAGGCACTGATTTCTATATGTGTCGGCAATTTAGCTTTATTAATCTGCGAAGTGATCGCTGCTACAATTACCGTAGGGCTATATTTGTTGCCCACATCATTTTGTATGATCAATACCGGCCGTACGCCACCTTGCTCCGATCCAATCACAGGGCTAAGATCGGCATAAAAAATATCTCCTCTTTTTACAAGCACGTTACTCACACTCCGCTAGCTTTGCTTCATAGCTTTCCAACGTGCATATATCCATATCCAACCCCAATTCCGACAAAGCCAGGTTGAGCGCGCCCATTTCCCGATAGCCTTTTTTCATTTTCTCCTTGATTTCGATTTTCTGCCTTTCCCTTATATAAAGTTTCATGGCTTCCCGAATAAATTCACTCCGATTTCGCTTTTCTATTTCTACGATATGATCAACCTCTTGAAGCAGGCTATTGGGCAGACTAATGATGATTCTTTTGGACTCCGCCATGCTGGCACCTCCTACGGTAATATAGGCAACCAATTCTAAACTTCTATATTCCTGTTTATCTATGGTGAATACTTGAAAAATAAAAAAAGACAGGGAATTCCATATTAGTATATATATAAATATATACTCAATTATATACTATTCATTATAAGTGTGTCAATATAACCACCATTTTATACCCTTTTCTAAAATTTTTCATGGAGGATATCATCTTTAATTTTTATAATCTCATTATTTTTTATATACACTCGGGGAACTCTTTTTCCGATCATGCATACAATTTCATAGTTGATGGTTCCTAATTTTTTTGCCACTTCATCAATGGATATAAAATTCTTCCCATCACCACCAAACAGCACAGCCTCGTCCCCCCGCTCCACATCCTCTATACCCGTTACATCAATCATGCATTGATCCATACAAATTCGACCGACTACGGGGACTTTATGTCCTTTTACAATTACTTCCGCTTTTCCTGTCAACAGTCTTGTAAAACCGTCGGCATACCCGATGGGCAGCGTGGCAATTTTGGACTTCCTGTTTGTTACATATTTTAAACCATAACTGATCCCTATCCCCGCATCCAGTTCCTTTACATGGGATATTTTCGCTTTTAAGGACATTACTTGCTTCAGTTTGATCTCTCCCTTGTTGACCTCATCCGATGGATATAACCCATAAAGCATGATTCCGGCCCTTACCATGTCCAGATTCATTTCCGGTAGGTCAATAATCCCGGCACTGTTGGATACATGCTTGATGGGAATAAAAACATCTTCCTTTTCAAGCATTTTGCACAATCCCATAAATTTTTCATATTGGCCATAGGTAAAGGATTTGTCTGTTTCATCGGCCACGGCAAAATGGGTAAATACACCCTCTATCGTCAGCTTCGGCAGCCTTGCCATTTTTTTTATGAGTTCAACGGTTCCAACATCCGGCTGCAAACCCAGTCTGCTCATACCTGTATCAATTTTTACGTGGACCTTTACGATCCTGCCCAACTCCTCTGCTTTTCTAGAAAAAGCTTCTGCCTGTTCCAAAGCATAAACGGTCTGGGTTATATCGTTCAAAACTACTTCCTCTGCGCTGGTTTCCGGTGTATATCCCAAAACCAGTATCGGCACATCCCTATAAACTTTCCGCAAGGCCAAAGCCTCTGATAATGTGGCAACAGCCAATCGATGTGCGCCATTCTGCAAAAGGGTCTCTGCAATCTCCACTGCCCCATGGCCGTAGCCGTCAGCTTTGATCACGGCAGCAACCAAAGTGCCTTCCTTTACGCTGCGTCTTACTTCCCTTATGTTGTGAGCCAGATTGTCCAAGTTTACCTCTGCCCATACAGGTCTTATTTTTTCTAACGTGCGCATCATCATACCTCCCCTTTCTCCTTCGTCCTTTGTTCCTTCTCCTTTATTCTAGATTTTATGGATTGGCTAAATTTTTTGCTGTGAAAAAATCATCCTCTAAAGAGGGATTATACTGAAAGTCAAGATATTTTACGCTGATTCTCACTTGATCCTTGGCATCAAAAACCTGAAGCAAATAAGGGGTTAAGGTTTTTGTATGAACCCATAACCTTTCCTTGCTGAAATATACATGATTTCCCGGAATATCGATGTCGATTACCAAATACTCTTCATTTTTCTCCTTACGCCTATGGATTTCTACATTTGGGGACCTCAAATAATTTTGGATAAAATATCCTAAAAACATTTTTTGTTCTTCCGACTTTTGAAAATCCTCTATTCTCCATACCTGCCCGATCTGAGGATGGATGATGTACGCCCTTTTCCCATCAAAAATGGTAGTCTTTCCCTTTAAATTTTCAGGTTCCAACAGCTCCAATCTGTACATATTGGGTTTTTTGAACCACTGTCGCATCCGATAGGTCTCTGGCCTTCTGTTCCCTATAACGGTGATTTCAACTTCACAGGCATAGCTTTCAATTTTATGAATCTTCCTTTGGCAATCATATAACAGCTCTTGATCCGTTTTGGAAGAACAGCCGGTAAAGATCATGCTTATCAGCAGAATGAAAACCATTCTTTGCATCTTCAATTCCAATCCCTCCACGTAAAGATTACTATAGTAATCTTTACGTGGAAATTTAGATTATATGCCTCAAAATATCGGAGCGAGTAATGATGCCCAACAATTTGCCCTTCGAATCTGTTACAGGCACCCTATTGACTTTTTTATCAATAATGATATCCACTACATCCTCCAGCGCTGCATCTTCTGAGACCGTAATCACATTCTTTGTCATAACGTCCTTCACCTTATAGGCCGCCATTTTTTTCACTTGACGCTCTAAATCTTTCGTACTTTCTAAAAATACAATTCCTTGAAGAATTGAAATAAAACTTGGCAGGTGAAGCCTTTTTTCCCGATAAATCAAATCCGTTTCTGACACGATTCCAACCACCCTGCCGTCCTCTTCCACAACAGGCACACCGCTGATCCCATGGTCCAGCAGGATTTTTACCACCTCATCTACGGTCATTTCTTGATTTACGGCAATTACCTTTCGATTCATGATCTCTTTGGCTTTCATTTCCATTCCTCCTATTTTCCCACAATTTCTTTGATGGCATAAGGCAGCTCTAAAACAATATCTCCAGCGATCAGGCCATATTCACCCAATCTGGCTGCAGCTCTGTCTCCGGCAACGCCATGAAGATAGACGGCTGCAATGGCTGCTTTTATGGGTTGAATGCCCTGGGCTAAAAGTCCTGTGACAATACCTGTCAGGACATCACCGCTGCCTGCCGTAGCCATGCCTGGATTCCCCGTGGTATTGACAAATACCTTGCCGTCCGGTGATGCCACAATCGTTCTGGCACCCTTCAAAATAAGAATGACATTCCATTTTTTCGCAAACTCTAAGGCAATTTGAATCCTATTTCGATTGATTTCTTCCACGGGAATATTGGTCAGTCTCGACATCTCTCCCGTATGGGGTGTCAGCACCGCTGCAGATTTTATCAGTTTTAATATTTCCTGCCTGTGGGCCAAGGCATTTAATGCATCGGCGTCCAATACAATAGGGATGGTAGCTGCTTCAAATATATTTCTTAATACTTCTTCCAATTCCCGGGTTTGTCCGCTGCCGGGTCCCACAGCAATCACATCGCTTTCCTGCATAGTCTTTATGATTTTTTCTATATCGCTGATTCCCACAACACCTTTCTTCAGTTCCGGCAGAGGCACGGTGATGGCTTCCGTAAGCCTCACCTCCATGATGTTGTTTAAACTCTGGGGAATGGCCACTTTCAGCAAACCGGCCCCGCTCCTTAAAACTGCCTCGCAGGTCAGCATGGCTGCACCTGTCATTCCCGTAGATCCTGCCACAATATAAGCCTTTCCATAATTTCCTTTATGGGTGTCTTTCCTTCTCTGAGGCAGGATGGCCTGCACCATGTCTGCTGTAATAAGGTTTATGGGAAAATTTGATTTCTCAATAGCCTCATGGGGGATTCCTATGTCTTTTACCACCATCTCACCAGCATAATCTGCTCCTGGAAATTGAATGTTTCCGATTTTGGGAAGCTGCAGCACAACGGTTTTGTCAGCTTTCACGGCGATACCGCATATATGGCCGTCAGAAGCTCGAACCCCCGAGGGAATATCTATGGACAGAACATATGTGTTGGTTCGATTGACTGCAAGAATAACCTCTCTGGTAAGTCCTTGAACTTCTTTATTCAGTCCCGTGCCAAAAATAGCATCTACGATGACCCCGCAGCGGCTCAACTCCTCGGACAACTTGGGCACATCCTTGAAATCTATGATTGTTTTTATGTCCACTCTTAATTTTTTCAATATGTCACAGTTGATCTTTGCATCCTCTGAAATCCTTGCAATATCTCCAATAATCCTCACCTTCACAGGAAATCCCTTCTGATGCAAATGTCTTGCTGCTACAACCCCGTCACCGCCATTGTTTCCAGTCCCACATACAATGACGATTTCTTTGTTTTCTTGATGGGCCAGGTCCTTTAAGATTTCTTCTGTCACCGCCATCCCGGCATGCTCCATGAGGATCACTCCCGGGATTCCGTACTCCTCCATTGCTTTTCGATCTAACTTTTTCATTTCAATGCCATCCACAACTTTCATAATGCTCCTACTCCCCTTAAAAATGAATTATATGGCGATTGCCTGGGCCACAGCATAGTCCCTGCTGTGGGATATGGTTACAAGAATTTCTCTTATTTTTTTTTCTTCAGCAAAAATCTTCGCTTTGTTATATAAAACCACCGTCGGCTTTCCCAAACAATCCCTTCGCACCTCAACATCCGTCCATTTCCATTGCCTCAGGCCGCTCCCCAAAGCCTTCAGCACCGCTTCTTTTGCTGCAAAGTTTCCTGCAATGGTACCGGCACCGCTGCCCGCAGATTCAAAATATTTTTTTTCTTCTGCCGTGAAGACCCTGTCTAGAAATTTATTATTCCTATTGATAGCAAGGATAATTCGATGTATTTCAATAATATCAATTCCTATTCCTTTAATCATCCAAAGAAACCCTTCCTCCTTCTTTCCAAAAATGCAAAAAGATGATGTGTGTATATTTCTATTTTTTATTATAAATTCCTTTTTCCTCAGCGAATTTCCGCATCTCTAAAAAGAGAAAAATGCATAGGAAGGCTATGCACTTTTCATAAAAACCCTCAGCGAATTCCCAAAATAGATGTGCTTTTAAAAAACATATGCTGGATCATGGTAAGTCCATCATGCCCCAGTACATATCCTGCAACCAGTTTGATATAGTTAAAAACTTTTATGCTCTGTTCTTGCGATAATCTCATCCTGGAGACCTTTGTTGAGATTGTTGAAATAATCACTATACCCTGCAACCCTTACAATCAGCGTTTTATATTTCTCAGGATTCTTTTGGGCATCCCTTAAGGTATTGCCATCGATAATGTTAAACTGTATATGATGTCCGTCTAATTTAAAATAGGCCCGAATCAAATCTTTCATTTTGGCTAATCCTTCTTCCCCGTCTACCACATGGGGAGGAAATTTTTGGTTTAACAATGTTCCGCCGGTCCTTAGATGGTCCATCTTAGACGCTGACTTTATCACTGCCGTAGGGCCATGCCTATCTGCCCCTTGGACAGGAGATATTCCTTCCGATAAGGGAGCCCCGGCTTTTCTGCCGTCAGGCATGGCACCCGTCACTGAGCCAAAATATACATGGCAAGTCGTTGGCAACATCTCTATTCGATAGGTTCCACCGGTCACGGAAGGCTTGCCGTCCACCGCATGATGAAAGGCATGAAATACCTGTAGCATCATTTCATCGGCATAATCATCATCATTGCCGTATTTTGGCGTCTTATTCAAGAACAATTGGCGCTCTTTTTCATATCCCTTAAAATCAGCCTTTAGTATCTTTAATAATTTTTCCATGGTCAGATTTTTTTTGTCAAAAACATGATACCGGATGGATGAGAGACAATCCGCAATACTTCCAATGCCAACACCCTGTATATATCTGGAGTTATATCTGGCGCCACCTGCATTGTAATCCTTTCCATGGGTTATACAATCATCAATGACGATAGACATAAAGGGTGCAGGCATGTATTCGGCATATAAGCTTTCAATCATCTGATTTCCCTTGATCTTTATTTCTACAAAGTGATGCAATTGCTTTCTGTATGCATCCATGAGTTCATCAAAGGATTTGAATTCCGTCGGTTCTCCCGTTTCTATACCTATCTTTTTTCCTGTTCTGGGATCAATGCCGTTATGCAGCGTAATTTCCAAAATCTTTACCAGATTGAAATATCCCGTTAAGATATAAGCTTCTTTCCCAAAGGCTCCCACTTCTACACATCCGCTGGTACCGCCGCATCTTGCATCTACTAGGGATTTTCCTTGCCGAAGCAATTCTTGGATCACTGCATCTGCATTGAAAACGGAGGGAAAACCCATTCCTTCCCGGATCACTTCCGCAGCTTTGATAACAAATTGATCGGGATTCTTCTTGCTTACTTGTATATTGGTGCTAGGCTGAAGAATTCTCATCTCCCGAATGACCTCCAGCAATAGGTAGGAAACCTCGTTGACACCGTCAGACCCGTCGGGTTTTACGCCTCCTATATTGATATTGCAGAAGTCTGTATAGGTTCCGCTTTCCTCCAGAGTTATTCCTACCTTTGGAGGAGCCGGCTGATTGTTGAACTTTATCCAGAAACATTCCAGCAGCTCCTTTGCTTTTTCACGGTTCAATGTCCCTTCCGCCATTTCTTTCTCGTAAAAAGGATATAAGTGTTGATCCAGTCTTCCAGGACAGAAAGAATCCCATGTATTTAACTCAATGATTACCCCTAAATGGACAAACCAATACATCTGCAGAGCTTCTCTAAAATTTCTCGGCGGATTTGCCGGCACATATCTGCATATCTGTGCGATCTCTTCCAGTTCTTTTTTTCTTTCGGGATTTTTCTCCTCCTTCGCCAGTTCCAGCGCTTTCTCCCCGTGTCTTTCAGCAAATCTGATTATGGCATCACAACAAATCAACATAGCTTTTAATTCTTCCTGCTTTTTGTAGGCTTCACGATCATTGGCATAATCAATGGCCTCCAGGCTTTTTTCTATGTCTCTTTTAAAATCCAAAAATCCTTTCTTATAAATTTTATCATCAGCTACCGTATGCCCGGGAGCCCTCTGCTCCATAAATTCCGTAAAAATTCCCGCCTCATAACAGTCTTTCCACTGAGCTGTCATTTGCTCAAAGATCAAGTCTCTCATGGATTTTCCCTTCCAAAAGGGAATTATTTTTTCCTTATGGATTTTTTTTGCTTCCTCCTTTACTTTAAAAGAGATTTTCTCACGGTCATTCATGATTTGCAGATCTTCCATGGTATGACAGCAAAGTTCCGGATATGTGGGCGTGGCTTGGGGCCCAGGTCCCCTTTCTCCTACGATCAATTCCCCTTCATGGATGCATATTTTTTTATTCTCCATTACATGCTTGAAGGTCAAGGCCCTTAACACCGGAATTGAAACTTTTCCCGCATATCGTTGATAGGCTTCCGTAACCAATTGGGCTCTCTCCATGGATATATGGGGTATTGCCGTTACACTTTGCTCCCTTAGTTTTGCAACTCTTTCATTCATGGCTCCATCACCCTCCAATTTTTACATTAAGTCCATAAGCGCTCAGCCTTTCGACTGTCCCATGCATATATTCATCCGAGGGAGTTTGAAGATCCGATAACAAGTAGACTCTACCCAGCCTCCCGTATTTATCTGTGGCAATCCTATGATATGGCAACAGAAATATATCTTTTAAGTTTAGTGCATGCATCAGGTCCGCTATTTTCAACATATTTTCCTGATCATCGTTCAACCCGGGCATCACAGGAACCCGGATCCAAATCTTCTTGCCCGCACCTGCAAGATTTTTTAAATTATGGAATATCTGCCTGTTGGACACCCCTGTCAGCTCCATATGTCTCCGATCATCCGTATGCTTTATGTCATATAAAAACAAATCTACGTTGGCAGATATTCTGGACAGAGTCTCCCAGGATACATATCCCGACGTATCCAAAGCAGTATGAATTTTTCTTTCCTTGCACTTGCTTAAAAGTGCATGAAGAAATCCTGGCTGCATCAGCGGTTCTCCACCGGAAAAGGTGACCCCTCCACCGGATTCCTCATAAAAAACCCTATCTTTTTCAATTTCCTCCATCACTTCCCCCGCCGTCACCATCCTTCCTATCATCTCCATGGCTCCCGTTGGACAGTTTTCCTCACATGCTCCGCATAAACAGCACTTTCCCTTATCTCTTGCGGGCCTGCCTTGAAACCATGAGATCCCATTGTTTCCACAACCGTGATAGCAATCTCCGCAGCCAATACATTTGTCACGGAAAAAGATGATTTCCCGTAGAGGACTTTGGCTTTCGGGATTGTGGCACCATCCACAGTGCAAGGGGCATCCCTTGAAAAATACGGTAGTTCTAATGCCCGGTCCATCGTGAATAGCATACTTTTGAATATGGAATATAGTTCCAACTGCCAAATCAATCACCTCAAAGAAAGATCTACCACTTTACAAGTTTGACTAAGCTACCTGATCTTTGTCAAGGAAGCTCTGCACAGCTTCTTTAACGGTTGAATAAATTTTGGCACTTTCGAAGCTGGATACGAAAGTATCAAATATTAATTCTTT
>NZ_LOEE01000055.1 GCF_001562415.1 Thermotalea metallivorans
GGATTCACTACTCTAACTAAAAGGCTTTCTATGTGATATTAATCCTGATGAACCGCCGGATACGGGACCGTATGTCCGGTGGTGTGAGAGGACGGTAGATAAATTAATTATCTACCTCCTACTCGATATATGATGATATACTTGTAGTTTTGATGAAAAATTTAGGAGGTGGCCAATTATTAAAGATTTAGAATTAAATGAACAAATTAGGGACCGGGAAGTAAGACTGATCGATACCGATGGAGAACAGCTGGGGATTATGTCAGCGAAAAAAGCGCTGGAAATTGCAATGGAGAAGAGGCTAGACCTGGTGAAGATTGCACCCCAGGCAAAACCGCCCGTCTGCAGAATCATGGATTTTGGAAAGTATAAGTATGAGCTTTCCAAAAAGGAGAAAGAGGCAAAGAAAAAGCAGAAAGTCATCAATGTGAAAGAAGTTCGTCTGAGTCCAAGCATTGAAGAACATGATTTGAACGTAAAAGCGAACCACGCCATCAAATTTTTGGAAAGCGGCGATAAAGTGAAAGTTACCATAAGGTTCAGAGGTAGAGAAGTGGGCTATGTGGAATTGGGCCAAAAGGTTATGGACAGGTTTACCGAGCTCGTTTCCGAAGTGGGAACCGTAGAGAAAAAGCCGGTAATGGAAGGGAAAAACATGACAATGGTCCTATCGCCAAAGAATAACTAAAGTCTTCGAGGGGAGGAAACAATCATGCCAAAAATGAAAACACACCGTGGCGCAGCAAAAAGATTTAAATTAACAAAAGATGGTAAGATTAAGAGAAGCAGGGCTTTTAAGAGCCATATCCTGACAAAAAAGACTGCCAAGAGAAAGAGAAATTTAAGAAAAGCTGCGGTATTAACAAGTGCTGATCAAAATAGAATCAGAAGATTATTACCATACGCATAGAATAGAATTGTAAAGGAGGTAGACATATATGGCAAGAGTGAAAAAAGCGCTGAACGCAAAGAAAAAGCATAAGAAAATTTTAAAGCTTGCAAAGGGCTACTATGGGGCAAAAAGTAAGCTTTTCAGACCTGCAAATGAAGCAGTGATGAGATCTTTAAGATTTGCATATATAGGCCGTAAGTTAAGAAAAAGAGATTTTAGGAAGTTATGGATTGCAAGAATTAATGCCGGTGCCAGAATGCATGGCATGTCATACAGCAGATTTATCAACGGCTTAAAAATGGCAGGCATCGAAATCAATCGAAAAATGTTGTCTGAAATGGCTATCCATGATGAAGCCGGATTCAAACAATTGGTAGATGTGGCAAAGCAAAAGCTTAACGCTTAATATATAGACTCTTTACAGAGTCTATTCAGTCTGTAGAAAAATAAGTAAGAACCATTGAGATTTAGGCTTCGTCGCGAATCAGCAAGCTGCTTTTTTCCTTATTTTTTTATTTAGAAAAGCGGCGCAGGTCTGAACAGGAAGGCAAATCTCAAGGGTTTGTCTACAAGCTAAATAGACTCTTAAATAGACTCTTTACAGAGTCTATTTTTCTATGATTTTGAATAGATGATTTTGCAAACAGACAAGATAGTGTTATAATCATTTTATGGTGGAAAAGGGGTAAAGGGGTGATCCTATGAAACAGTTTGCAGTAATCGGTTGTGGAAGATTTGGGTCCAGTGTGGCGAGAACGCTCTACGGATTAGGCTACGATGTGATGGCGATCGACAGAAATGAGGATGTGATTCAAGGCATTGCTAATGCCGTAACCCATGCAGTGCAAGTAGATGCAACGGACGAGACATCCCTCAAATCCTTAGGACTTAGAAATTTTGATGTGGCTGTCATTACCATAGGATCGGATATACAGTCATCCATATTGATTACTCTTATTGCAAAGGAGCTAGGGGTGAAATATGTGGTGGCAAAGGCGCAAAACGAGCTTCATGCAAAGGTGCTATATAAAATTGGTGCAGATCGTGTAGTATTTCCTGAAAGGGACATGGGTATGCGGGTGGCGCATAACCTTGTATCTTCAAATATTCTAGATTATATTGAATTGGCACCGGATTACAGCATCGTAGAGATTTCTGCATTGAAAGAATGGGAAGGGAAAAGTTTGAAGGATTTGAACATGAGGGAGAAATATGGCATGAATGTGATGGCCATCAAGCACGGGACAGAAATCAATATTTCGCCAAATGCTGCGGATGTGATTAGAAAAGAAGATGTGTTGGTGGTTATCGGACATAATGATGATTTGCAAAAAATTGAACGAAAAGCATAGTAGGTGGGGTGGAAGCCTTGATTATCGATATAAGCTCCCAGGAGAATCCCGTGGTGAAGCATGCAAAACAATTGTCCAAGAGAAAATTTAGAGAGCAGCATAAGGAATACCTTATTGAAGGAATCCGTATTGTGAGGGATGCCATGGAAAACAATCAAACGATAAAAACCATCTTGTTTTGTGACGACCTCTATCATACGGCCGGGGGGGAAGATTTGGTGAGATGTCTTGCGGAGAAAGGCTTCAAACTTTACAGATTGCCTGATAAAATGTACAAAGAACTGTCGGGCACTCAAAATCCTCAAGGAATTATGGCTGTACTGCCTTTTGAGGAATATTATCCTGAAGATGTACTGATGAAAGATAAGGGTTTTTATCTCATTTTAGACAGAATTCAGGATCCTGGCAATATGGGTACGATCATCCGGACGGCGGATGCAGCCGGTGTAGACGGTGTATTTGTTACAAAGGGATCTGTAGATATATACAACGGGAAGACGATTCGGGCCACCATGGGATCCATTTTTCATCTGCCCATTGTTCATACAGGCAGTACCAGTGAAACCATAGCAATGTTAAAGAAAAAGGGCGTTAAAGTTTTTGCCGCAAGCCCAAAGGCAGAGAAATATCATTATGAAGGCAATTACGTGGGGCCCTGTGCCATCATCATCGGCAATGAAGCCAATGGAATTCTGTGGGAAGATATAGAAGCTTCCGATGTTCTCATCAAAATACCCATGATGGGCAAGGCTGAATCTTTAAATGCTTCCATCGCTGCTTCTATTGTGATGTATGAAGTAGTAAGGCAGAGATACCAAAGGAGTATATCGTCAGAAAATTTTAAAATTATTACACAATAGTCACTGTATAATTCTTGTAAACCTTTTTTTCCTGTGCTATAATGTATATAAAATCAGCCAGTGAAAAGGGGTGTGGGCAAATATGTTTGCCACAAAGGAATTGTTTTGGAAACTTTTTATGTTAACTGGTAATATCAATGCTTATCTAGCTTATAGAGAGCTTGCAGCTAATTAGTGAATATAGCGATCGGTTATGATAGAGAAGAGTAGGATGTGGATTGACTTACAGAGAAGAAATGCCATAGGCTGAGAGCATTTCTAAGTTTCAAAGCATCTGAAGTTCCCTCTTGAACTATAGAATTGAAAGTTTTAGTAGATTCTATCGGTGGACGCCGTTAAGTCGAATGAGTGGTTGGTTTCAACTATTAGGGTGGTACCGCGGAGAAGTCTTCGTCCCTTTGGGATTGAAGATTTTTTTATTGTGTTTCTCGGGAGCGCTGCAAGGGATGAGCCGAAGGATCTGTTTTATGATTTTTCATTGCATACTTTATACTGAATTTGGCCATGAAAATAATACATGGGAAATATTGATAATATCAATAGGGGAAGGAGAATGAAAATGAGAGAAAAACTCGAACAAATACAGTTATTGGCCTTGAATGAAATCAAACATGCCCAATCCATGCAGGAATTGGAGCAGGTTCGAATCAAATATCTAGGCAAAAAAGGAGAACTGACGGCTGTTTTAAGAGGAATGGGAGCCCTGACAGCGGAAGAAAGACCTGTAGTAGGGCAAATAGCCAATGAAGTAAGGGAAGCCATAGAAGATGCATTGGGTCGTGCCGTAGAGGATGTAAAGCATAGGGAGAAAAATGCAAGGCTGGCTACAGAAACCATTGATGTTACTATACCGGGAAAAGCCCCAGAGATTGGCTGTAAACACCCTTTAACTGTGGTGCTGGATGAAATTAAAGAAATTTTCTTAGGGATGGGCTTTAAGATTGCCGAAGGGCCGGAGGTAGAAACGGTATTCTATAATTTCGATGCATTAAATGCACCCAAAAATCACCCGTCCAGAGATTTAACCGATACTTTCTATATTACCGATGAGATTTTGCTGCGGACCCAGACCTCCCCGGTTCAGGTGCGAACGATGGAGAGAATGAAGCCACCCATTCGGATTATATCTCCGGGCAGATGTTTCCGGCGTGATACCCCTGATGCCACCCATTCTCCTATGTTCCATCAGGTAGAGGGACTGGTCGTGGATAAAAATATTACCATGGCAGATCTGAAGGGGACTTTGGATCTCTTTGCAAAACAATTGTTTGGCATTGGCACAAAGACAAAATTTAGGCCTCACTATTTTCCTTTTACGGAACCCAGTGCCGAAGTAGATGTGAGTTGTTTCAAATGTCAAGGTGCAGGATGCCGCATGTGTAAAGGAAGTGGATGGATTGAAATTCTTGGAGCAGGTATGGTACATCCCAATGTATTGAAAGTGTGCGGAATTGATCCGGAAATCTACAGTGGTTTTGCCTTCGGTATGGGATTGGACCGGATTGCCATGTTGAAGTATGAGATCGATGACATTCGATTATTTTTTGAAAATGATATGCGGTTTATCAAGCAATTTTAATTTTCCAATGGGAAATCTGAATAAAAAGCTGAGAAATGAAGGAGGTATATCATGATGTTTGTGCCGTTGAAATGGTTAAGACAATATGTGGATATAGATGGAATAGATGTGGAGGAATTGAGCAACGGGCTGGTTATGTCGGGTTCCAAAGTGGAAAGGGTGGAAGCCTTAGGTGAAGAAATCGATAAGGTAGTGGTGGGAAAAATACTGGAGATTCGAAGACACTCCAATGCTGACAAACTTTTGGTAACCAAGGTGGACGTAGGTGGCGAGATTATTCAGATCGTAACGGGAGCCGATAATATTGCAGTGGGCCACTATGTGCCGATTGTGCTGGCTGGTGGGACCCTTCCCGGAGGAGTAAAAATAAAAAAAGGAAAACTGAGGGGAGAGGAATCCAATGGCATGATGTGTTCTGCCAAGGAATTGGGCATTTCCGATAAGGTCATCCCATCCTATCAGAAGGACGGCATCTATATTTTGGATCAATCTTATCCGACGGGTGCTGATATCAAGGAGATTTTAGAGATCGAGGGACATGTAATTGAATTTGAAATTACGCCCAACCGTCCCGACTGTCTTAGCATGTTGGGTATAGCGAGGGAAACGGCGGCTACTTTTCATTTGGCATTAAAATATCCTGACATCAAGATCCATCAGGAATATGGAGATGTCCATGAATTTGCTTCTGTAGAAGTACGAAATACCCAACTGTGCAGAAGGTACGTAGCCCGTGTGGCAACGGATATTGTAATAAAACCTTCTCCGGAATGGATGCAGCGAAGATTGATGGAGGCTGGTGTAAGGCCAATCAATAATATTGTGGATATAACAAACTACGTGATGCTGGAAATGGGTCAGCCCCTTCATGCTTTTGATTTAGATATGCTGGCCGGAGGGAAAATCATTGTAAAGGAAGGAGAAGAGGGTGCTACCTTTAAAACTTTGGATGAAGTGGAGAGAAAATTAGACAGCCATATGCTCATGATATGTGATGGAGAAAAGCCTGTTGCCATCGCGGGTGTCATGGGTGGGGAAAATTCGGAGGTAACGGCCAATACCAAGGCTATTCTCATCGAATCAGCCAATTTTTCTGCCGACAACATAAGATTTACATCGAAAAAACTGGGGCTTAGGACAGAAGCTTCTGTTCGGTTTGAAAAAGGTGTAGATCCTAATATCTGTTTGGCAGCGGCAAACAGAGCATGTCAACTGATTGAGGAATTGGGTGCAGGCAGGATTGTCAAGGGTGTTATCGATATATATCCTGAAAAACTGGAAAGAAAAACAATAGAAGTAAGAACTCAACGGGTGAATGGTTTGTTGGGAACTACCCTGACATCGGAGGAAATGGCTGATATTCTCAGAAGGCTTGAGATGGAGGTGATCATAGAGGGGGAGGTGCTGTCCGTTGCCGTGCCTACTTTCCGTCAAGACGTGGTTGAAGAGATAGATATTGTGGAAGAAGTGGCTAGAATCTATGGTTTTCATCGCATAGGGGTTACCCTTCCCAAGGGAAATTCCCAAGGGGCAAAGACCAATGGACAAATGATCGAAGATTATACAAAAATACTGTTCAATGCTGTTGGCCTTACAGAAATAGCCACATATTCTTTTGTAAGCCCGAAGGGATTTGACATGATTCGATTCCCGGAGGATAGCTTTAAAAGGAGAGCAGTAAAGCTGATAAATCCTTTGGGAGAGGAAAACAGTATTATGAGGACGACCTTGATGCCAAACATGTTAGAGGTTTTGGCCAGGAATTATAGCCGCAAGGTAGATCGGGTAAAAGCCTTTGAAATCGGAAGAATATTTATTCCCTATGATATTCCCGTGGATCGGCTGCCGATCGAAAAGAAAGCCCTTGCCTTAGGCATGTATGGTAAAGAAGTAGATTTCTACACCATCAAAGGAGTTGTGGAAAGGGTTTTTGAAAAATTAGGGATTGTGGGCATTGAATTCATACCGGAGAGGAATCATCCCACCTTCCATCCGGGAAGATGTGCAAACATTGTACTGGAAAATCATATTTTGGGAGTCGTGGGGGAGGTTCATCCTGATGTGGCGGAAAATTATGGTTTGGAGGTTCGAACATATCTGGGAGAGATTGATTTTGACATCATACTGCAGGTAACAAGACTTGAGCGAGTATACAAACCATTGCCCAAGTATCCTGCCATCACAAGAGATATTGCCCTAGTGATGAAAGATGAAATATATGTGAAGCAAATTGAAGATGTGATTCGGGAAAATGGGAAACCGTTGCTGGAAAAAGTCCAATTATTTGATATCTACAAAGGAAAGCAGATTAAGGAAGGATATAAGAGTGTAGCCTATGCCCTTACCTATAGGGCTGAGGACCGTACCCTTACCGATGAAGAAGTGGTAAAAGTCCATGATCGGATACTTGCACAATTAAAAGAAAAACTGGATGCACAGCTGAGGGATTAAAAGATCCGGCAGAATCTTTCTGTCGTAGCTAGTTAGACAAACCCTTGAGATTTGGCTTTCTGCTCAGACCTGCGCCGCTTTTCTAAGCCCAAAAAACAACAAAGTCTTCCGTTGGAAGATTTCAAGGAAGATTTTGTTGAAACCCATGACGGAAATTATGACTTATCTACAATTCATGGAAGCACATAATTTCCTATGTGTTATAAGGAAAAAAAGCGGCTTGCTGATTCGGGACGAAGCCTACATCTCAAGGGTTCTTGCTTATCCTTGAAATGGATAGATGTTCCTATGAAATTTCTTGCATATAAGCCGCGGGCAGTATTTATTTCATCCTGCAGATATACTATAATGGAAGTATATGATCATTAGGTTGAGAAGAAATTTGCAGGCTTAAGGGAAAAAAGAAGGAAATACTGTTCTTTTACAGAATTTATATAGGAACCCAATCCATATGAAGGAGAGATAGGGATGAGCAATAGGAATAAAGTGGTTGTCAGGATCTATGGGCAAGAATATACCATGGTTGGCAGCGAACCACGGGAATATATGCAAAAGGTTGCAAATTATGTGGATGATAAAATGGTGGATATTGCAAAGAAAAATAAGAAGTTGAGTACTGCCATGATTGCAGTATTGACTTCATTGAATATAGCCGATGAGTACTTTAAACTGAAAGCACAGTTAGAAGCTTTGGAAAAGGAAGCAATGCAGCCTTTGTATGAATTGGATCGGGTGCGAGGTCAATTGGCAGCGGTTACGGCGGAGGCAGAAGCCCAATGCATGGAATATAGAGAGATTATCCATAGCTTGGAAGAGGAGATCAAAAAACTTTCTGCCGATGGACAGGGAAACCAGGTGCTGTGGAAGGAAAACGAGGGGCTAAGGGAAGCTTTGCATGAAAAAGACCAGGAGATAGAAAAAATCAGAAAGATAAATGAAGACTTACAAAACAAGTTATTTGATATGCAGATTAAGTATGTGCAGTCAAGAAAAGAATTGGAAGCCTTTATCGAAAGCTTTGACGGAGAAGGGAAAAAATAATTCAATATCTTTTCATGGTGCGGTAGAAGTAGTGATATAATAATATTACTACTTTTTCGTATTTTATAGGTTTGCAACTTAGAAAAATATTTGTAAAAAACAGGGGATGAGAAGTTTGAGACAAGTAGAATTGTTGGCGCCGGCAGGTAGTTGGGAAGCTTTAGTTGCAGCGGTACAGAACGGTGCAGATGCCGTCTATATAGGCGGAAAAGCCTTTAGTGCCAGGCAAAATGCCAGTAATTTTGATGCAGAAGAACTAAAAAAGGCAGTGGCCTACTGCCATATACGGGGAGTAAAGGTGTTTGTAACGGTAAATACCCTAGTAGCCAATGAGGAATTGGAGGCATTAGCTAAATATTTAGCTTTCCTATACAACCAAGATGTGGATGCTGTAATTGTACAGGATTTGGGTGTGGCCAAGATGGTGAAGGATTTTTTTCCCGACTTTGAAATCCATGCCAGCACCCAAATGTCAGTTCACAATGGAGAAGGGGTAAAACTTTTGGAAGACTTGGGCTTTCAAAGAGTGGTGCTAGCCAGGGAAATGTCTTTGGAAGAAATTAAGGCCGTGCGAAAGCATAGCAATGTGGATCTGGAAGTATTTATCCATGGAGCTTTATGCGTTTGTTATTCAGGTCAATGTCTCATGAGCAGTATGATTGGTGGGAGAAGCGGAAACAGGGGTCGATGTGCACAACCCTGCAGGATGCCCTACCGCCTTGTGGACATGGAAAGGGGCAGAGAGCTGAAAAGCCAAGAGGGAGACTATCTTTTAAGTCCTAGGGATTTAAATACGTTGGAAAATCTTCATAGAATTTTGGAAACAGGAGTGAAATCTTTAAAAATCGAAGGAAGATTAAAAAGACCGGAATATGTAGCTACGGTGGTAGGAGCCTATAGAAAGGCTATCGACCAATATTTCCATACCCTGTCCAAAATAGAGGCAGATCCAGAGACATTAAAAGATGTAGAACAAATCTTTAATCGAAAATTTACCAAAGGATATATCTTGGGGGACTGGGGAAGAAAAATCATGAGCTTTGAAAAACCCAGCAATCGTGGAATAAGGGTCGGGGAAGTGGAGTTCTATGACAAACAAAGAAAAAAGGTGCGGGTGAAGCTGGAGGCTGTCCTTCATAAAGGGGATGGTATAGAGATATGGACGGAGAAGGGAGATAGTCCGGGCACCGTGGTGGAAGGATTATTTGTAGACGGAGAAAAAAGGGATCGAGGCAGAAAAGGGGAAAGAATTGAGATAAGTTTCAAGCATGCGGTGTCAAAGGGACAGGCCGTATATAAAACTTCCGACATCCGTCTCTTGCAGCGGGCGAAGGAAAGCTACGAGGGAGTTGAGAAACAAATTCCTATTCACGGTGTTTTTCAAGGGAAAATCTGGGAAAACTTATCCCTTGCTCTATGGGATGAGGAGGGAAATCATGTTTGGCAGCAGGGAGATTATGTGGTGGAAAAAGCTCTCCATCGGCCTATAGGAGAAGACCGGGTCAGGGAACAATTGATAAAACTGGGGGGTACACCCTATGTATTTGAAAGTCTTGAGATTTGGTTAGATGAAGGGGGAGCCATCCCTATAGGTGAGATAAACAGACTGAGAAGAGATGCAGTACAACAGTTGGATGAGTGCAGAGCAAATCGGCATAGAAGGAAAAAAATTGAAGGGGACGGGATGAAACAAAAATTAGAGAAATGGCTTCCATACCGTCATGTCGACGGAAATAGAAACATCAGTCTTAGAGTAACGGTAAACAGTTTGCAGCAGTTAAAAGCAGTGTTGACCTTTGATGTGGATCGCATCTATTATACGGATACAGGAAGACTGGAGGAAGCTTTGGCATTGGTAAGGGATCGAAAGGTGGAGCTTGTTCCTGCCTTTTCCAGAATCACTGACGAACAGAATCTGGAAGAGATCAAGGAAATACTTATGAAGCATCATGATCTGCAAGGTTTGCTGGTTGCCAATCTGGGGATTTTGAATCTGACCAAGAAAATGAACTATAAGCCAATCTATGGGGATTTTTCCTTGAATGTTTTTAACAGCGGGGCTGTGGAATTGTTGTATCGTATGGGCCTGGATGAAGTGGTCCTCTCACCGGAACTGACTCTGAAACAGATTAGGGAGATTCTCACCAATGCTCCTATTCCCTGTGAAATTATTGTACAAGGGTATCTGCCTTGCATGGTGATGAAATACTGTCCTACTACTGCCGTGATGAGCAGGAGAGGAGAGCAGGAGAACTGCAGTTTGTGTAGAAATAGTAGGTTGGGCATTAAGGATCGGATGGGGATGATTTTTCCCATCATCACCGACGATCATTGCAGAACCCATATATTGAATTCTCAAAGTCTTTGTCTGATTGAACATATGGAGGAGATTCTGGATGCCGGAGCTGTCAATTTGAGGATTCATTTTACTATGGAGGATCAGGAGGAGATAAGGGAAACACTTCAGGCCTATAGGGAAGTGATTGCCCATGGCAAAATAACTGCTCAGGCGGAAGGGTTTCTCCACAGGATGAGGAAAAAGGGCCTCACCAAGGGACATTTTTACAGGGGTGTATTGTAAAAAGAAAAAATGCAAATGAATGAGGAGAGAAAAATGAACAGTAGAACTTTAAGGGTATTAGAATTTGAAAAAATTAGAAATATGTTGCTGGAAAAGGTGGAATCCGGTTTGGGGCGAGAACTGGCTGAAAAACTGGAACCTTCTGCAGATTATGATACGGTGGTGGCATGGCAGAAAGAAACCAGTGAGGCCGCCAGTCTTTTGATTCAAAGGGGAAACATTTCCCTAGGAGGTATTCATGACCTGTCTTATCATGTAAGAAGGGCAGAGATCGGCTCCTTCCTGTATCCAGGTCAATTGCTGGAGGTAAGCGATACCTTGCGGGCCGCCAGAAAATTAAAAGCTATGTTCAAGGAATCAAAGGAAGGGGAAGGAAGGTATCCCATTCTTGAAAACTATATCGGTCAACTCAATACTATGAAGACCATAGAAGATCGCATCCAAGAATGCATTATCAGTGATGAGGAAATTTCCGATCATGCAAGTCCTACCCTAAGGAATATTCGGAGGCAGATGGAGGCAAAGCATGCTGCCATACGGAATAAGCTGAATAGCATTATTTCGTCCTCTCAAAACCAGAAATATCTCCAGGAGGCCATTATTACCCAAAGACAGGATCGATATGTGGTACCTGTAAAGCAGGAGTATCGGTCTAATTTTCCCGGATTGATTCATGATCAGTCATCCAGCGGAGCCACCCTTTTCATTGAGCCCATGGCCATTGTGGAGTTAAACAATGAATTGAGGGAACTCAAGGTAAAGGAACAAATAGAGATTGAGCGTATTCTTAGGGAATTAACGGCTCTGGTGGGAGAAAAGGCTTCGGAAATCAGAGAAAATCAAGAGATTCTGAAGCAACTGGACTTTATTTTTGCAAAAGGACGATTGTCTGTGAAGATGAGGGCCATAGAACCGGAATTGAATCCTCAGGGATATCTTCGGATTAAAAATGGCCGGCATCCTTTATTGGATGAGAAAAAAGTAGTGCCGACAAATATTTGGAATGGAGACAGCTTCAGCACCCTCATTATTACGGGACCCAACACAGGCGGAAAGACTGTTACCCTAAAGACAGTAGGACTTTTGACTTTGATGGCTCAATCGGGACTTCATGTGCCTGCTGATTTTGGTACGAAGCTGGCAGTTTTTCAACAGATTTTTGCTGATATTGGGGATGAGCAGAGCATCGAGCAGAGTTTAAGCACCTTTTCTTCCCATATGACCAATATCGTAGAAATTCTCAACCAAGTGGAAAAAAAAGCCCTGGTGTTGTTGGACGAGCTGGGAGCAGGAACAGATCCTACGGAGGGAGCGGCCTTGGCCATGGCCATTCTGGACTATCTATATGCCTTAGGGGTAAGGACGATTGCCACAACCCACTATACGGAGCTCAAGCAATATGCCTTGACAACGAAGGGTGTGCAGAATGCATCGGTGGAGTTTGATGTGGAAACTTTAAGCCCTACCTATCGTTTATTGATCGGAGTGCCGGGAAAATCTAATGCCTTTGAAATTTCAAAAAGGTTAGGCTTAAGTCAAAATATTATCGACAAGGCAAAAGAATTTATTTCCAAGGAAGACATAGCCTTTGAAGATATATTGGCAACCATTGAGAAAAACAAGCAAATTGCAGAACAGGAAAAGGAAGAAGCTATCCGATTGCGGCTGATGATTCAGCAGCAAAAAGAGGAATATGAAAGAAAACTTGGGAGATTAGAAGAACAGAGGGAAAAAATTCTTCGGGAGGCCAGGGAAGAGGCCAGAAAGATTTTGAAGGAGGCAAAGGAAGCATCCGATCAGATTATAAAAGAATTAAGAACCTTGTCACAGGAATTGGAAGAAAAAGAAAAAAATAGAAGAATTGAAGAAGCGAGAAAGAGTTTGCGAGAGAAGCTGGACCATGTGGAAGGAGGCCTAGGGGTGAAGATGATTTCTCCTGTGTCTACAAAGCCTCCCAAACAGTTAAAACCAGGGGATACGGTTGTCATTTTAAGTCTGAATCAGAAGGGCAGCGTAGTGACGGCTCCCGATGAAAACGGGAATGTAATGGTCCAAGTGGGGATCATGAAGATCGACGTAAATATCGAAAATTTAAGGTTGGATAAGGAAGAGAAAGAGCAGGCAAGGAAAACAGGTACAGGGAAAATCGTAAAGAGCAAAGCCGAGAACATTCAAACTTCTATTGATTTAAGGGGTCAGGTTTTGGAGGAGGCCTTGCTGAATACCGATAAATACCTGGATGATGCCTATATTGCAGGCCTTCACGAAGTTACTATTATTCACGGAAAGGGTACCGGTGTCCTTCGAGACGGCATAAAGCAGTTGCTGAGAGGCCACAGAAACGTAAAATCCTTTCGAGAAGGGGCCTATGGCGAAGGCGGAGCCGGTGTAACCATTGTTGAGTTGAAATAGAAAGGGAGAAGGAGAATGCTAGGCAGGTTGGCTGGATTTATTTTATTGCTTTTATGTTTTTATGTGTTCTATTTGGGGTCTCTTTGGGATAGCCATATGATGACCCTCCTGGGAATTGCCCTGGGTGTAGCATCGGCAGTCTTGATTGTAATCAGCCGGATGAAACAGAACCTGGTTTTGTTGGAAAGTTATAAGACCCAATTGAGGGAGTTGTCCAAGAAGCCAGATGATCCCATACTGATGGAGAAAGCTTATCGTGCCGGAATGGAATACTACAAGAGCAAGCGGGACAATCGAAAACTTTTGCCCATGGATGAATACGCCATACAGCGGGATATTGCCAGTGCAGCAAATAGAAAAAAGGCATAGAATGGGGAGAATTTTATGATCATGGTGAGTGCATGTTTAGCAGGGTTAAACTGCAGATATGACGGGGGGAACAATGGGTTGGAGGAGATAGAAAAACTGGTGAAGGAAGGGAAAGCAGTACTGGTATGCCCTGAGCAATTGGGAGGCATGCCGACACCGAGGATTCCCTGTGAGATTGTCCATGGAGATGGGGCAGAAGTGCTGGAAAGGAAAGGGAAGGTCATCAATCGCAACGGGGAAGACATGACGATTTATTTTATAAAAGGAGCGGAGGAGACGCTAAAAATTGCAAAGCTATATGGAATACGGACTGCCATCCTGAAGGCCAGAAGTCCGTCCTGCGGGAAAAAGTGTATCTATGACGGAACTTTTTCCAAAAAATTAAAAAAAGGAGAAGGAGTTACGGCGGCATTGCTAAAAAAGCATGGCATTTTACTGTTAGATGAGGAAGATTTCAGGGAATATATGGAGTAGAGAGGTTTTCAAGGAATACGAGGGGGAATACCCATAAAAACAGATGCTGTAAGATATCTCATGCCTCCCATACCAAGGGGCATGATTTTTTTATTTTGACAAAAAAAGTTTTTGGGAGAAATGGTAATTTTTCATTTCAAAATACATCTTTATAAGTGTAAGGCGAAACAAACTGGCCAGGGAGTAGAAGTCTTACCAAAATATAAAAAGGAGATGTTTCATTATGGCAGGTTATAGAATTGGAGTAAAAAGATATGTACAATATGGCAATTTGCCAAATACAATTGCAGGTGCAAGAGCTACTTTTACCGTTCCTTCTAATTCAAATCTAAATACTGTAGGAAGTACAGGCAGTGTTTTATATTTCTTAGCAAATGTCAATGCAGCTACTGGATATTGTGGAAATATGGACGGCGGGATAGTCAAAAGAGGAGATAGAGGAGATAAATGGTATGCATTTATGCAAGGAAACTGTGGCCTAAAATGGTATGAAAAAGAAATTCCATCACCGGAGGGTAGAGATGTAAATGTAAAGATGTTAGCAAGGAAAACAACTAGTGGAGGAGTTGATTTGTACTATTTGGAGTTATTTATAGATGGGGTTTTACAACTTTCAGCTGTTGAATCAAACACCACATACATTGCAAGTATCTATAATGATCCAATAATAAAAACCTCAACGGAGGTTACTGTAGTACCTGTAGCTAACAATTGGTCTAACTTTAATAATACAAATACGAAAGGACAGTCTTTCATTAAATCTGCAACCTTTAAAAATGCCTATCCTCTAGATAGAAATGGCAATGATTATGCTGGTGGTGATCATGCGTCTGTAAAAAGCAATGACAGTGATTTTCCTGCAACTTGGGACTACTACAAAAGAAAAGCAGTTGTTGACTCCGTCAATAAAGTATGTACAATTTCTAGTTCTACTCAAACCAGTATGATTCTTGGTACTGTAGATATAAACCAAGCAGGTAAAATATTCTAATAAAAGGGTTGTATATAAATGCATAAATACGATGCATAAATAAAAAACCGTGCATAAAAGGGATTCTTCCACCCTGAACTATGCACGGTTTTAATATACTAAATTTATAAATATTTGTTTTGGGACAGGCCCTTTATTATTTGCTTACACTACGAATATATCCAAGCTAAAAAAAATAAAAACAAATAGATTTTATTCTACGATGGGTCCGTAACTTGCTTCCTTAATCTCTCCTTCTTCTGATAAACAACATCTAAAACTGTATTTTTCAAACTCTCCCTTAGCGTTAAGATATTCAAAAGTATCTTTTACAATTATTAGATTATGTGCTTTATATATGTTTTCATAATTTCTAGGAAATTTTAATATAAGTTCATTTCTATTTGGATATGGAGATATTCTTCCAAATTCTCCTGCTCCTCCGATAGTTTCAGTAGCCTTAGTATAATAAAATTCCTTTTCTTTTTCAGTAAGCTCTTGTCTTTCTTCATTAGCAAGCTCATACTCAAGTCGGTCAAAACTATCTCCAATAAAATTCATTTTGTCTTCATTTTGTTTTATTAGATCGGTGTGGGCTATTCTCTGTTTTTCACGTTCTTCATTAGCAATTTTAATATTATGTTTATTTATAGCTATTCCCAAAATACATAGGAGGATTAGCGCTATAATGAATGATATAGGTGGAAAGTTTTCTTTATTGATAAATCTGTTTGTCAAATAAATCCCTCCCTTGACATTGCCTTTGCATGCCTGGCGGCAAATAGGGCAAGAATATAAGGTTTTTTGTTGATAATCTTGTACTATACATCCAGCTATTACCCCCTTAGAAAAAACATGTGTTTATAATTACAATTATATACATAAAACAATAGAAAATAAACATTATTTTTGGAAAAATATACAATATTATTAAATATACACCACTTTACAAGTAATGTAGTGATTTAAAAACAATTCCATAAAATAACAAAATCAGACACCTAAATCCTAGGATAAGTTTGACTGTTATGCTAAGCATTTTGACCATACTAAAATTAAGGTCCTGACAACAAATGAATCGTCAAATAGTGACAATGAAGATACGAGCAAAGCATTACAATTTATCGAATAAGATGGAATATTGAAGTAATGTTCTATCAACACAAATTCTTTTGGTCCTTCGGCAACTATATGGTCAGAAACAAGGATGCAATCGAAAGATACGTTAACCTATTGGCTATTGCCTATACTTTTACCTGTCGGTTGCCTTTTATCGATAAGAAATATGCTGAGTATCAGTTTAAAAGTCCTCAACTAGTGAAAAGGGCTGTAGGTGAACAAATTACTAAAGAATTAATATTTGATACTTTCGTATCCAGCTTCGAAAGTGCCAAAATTTATTCAACCGTTAAAGAAGCTGTGCAGAGCTTCCTTACAAAGATCAGGTAGCTTAGTCAAACTTGTAAAGTGGTAATATTATTATATTATTAACAAATATTTACTAAATATAAAATTTCTAATTGATTAAAGTCTTGTTGAAATGCGGCATTGCTAAAAAAGCATGGCATTTTGCTGTTAGATGAGGAAGATTTTAGGGAATATATGGAGTAGAGAGGTTTTCAAGGAATAGAAAAGGGGGAGTACCTATGAAAAAAAGAATGTTGGTTTTGCTTTGGATCCTATTGATTGTAGGGTTGTGGGCAGCCGGATGCACCAAAGCCGATAAGGGACAAAAAACGCAAAACAACAATCCGCCGCCTTCCAATCAAGAGGCAACAGAGACGACGGAGGGAGAAAAGGAAAAAGAGATAGACTATGTTTTATACCTGAGACACAAGGAAAAGCCTTTCTTAATGGATGAAGCCTATAGTATTTCCACGGCCGATGATCGTCTGAAGGACCTCTCATTTGAAGAATTTATTGTGAAGGAATTGATCAATTTCCAAGGATTTGGCGAATATATAAATCCTATACCGAAGGGAACCAGGCTCCTCTCTTTGGAGAAGAAGGAGAAACAAGTGGTTGTAAATCTTTCAAAAGAATTTGTGAAAGGACAAAAAGGAACAAGCAACGATACCCTGTTGACCCTTGCTACCATTATTAACTCTCTGACGGTACTGCCGGATGTGGAAGAAGTTCAATTCATGATAGAAAGTAAAATTGTAGAGAATGTAAACGGAATAGATATCAGCAAACCTTTTGCATATATCCAAGGATTGTATCCGGACAAATAAACATGATCTAAAGTATTCGACTTGTAAACAGCATCCATTGCTGGTTCTAAAAATCTCCAAGGGAAAAAAGTTCTAATGACAAACAGTCGCTGTAAAAAAGAATCATGCTCCGGTATACCAAAGAGCATGATGCTTTTTTACAATACATAGGATATGATGCACTTCAATTCATAAGACCCTATGCATTCATCAATTCTGCTTATATAAAAATATATGAGAAAGCATTAAATAGATATCCAATGAGGACAATACCTGCTGATACAATGGCTACAAAAATTGCCAAAAGTTTAGGCTTTACCACCTTACTTAGCATAATCATCGAAGGCAGTGACAGAGCTGTTACAGCCATCATAAAGGACAGCACTGTGCCCACGCCTACTCCTTTTGCGAATAGGGCTTCAGCTATCGGCAGGGTGCCGAATATATCAGCATACATCGGAATGCCCACTACAGTAGCAAGCAGTACTGCAAGTGGATTATTGCCTCCGGCTACATTTTCTATGATTGGTTGGGGGACCCAGTTGTGAATTGCTGCTCCTATGCCAACACCGATAAATACATACAGCCATACCCTTTGGATAATATCCTTGACCTGCCCCTTTGCATAGGATATTCTTTCTTCATGGGTCATTTCAATTACGTCAACATCCATACTTTCTATTTCTCTTACATATCCTTCCACATATTTTTCAAGACGTAATTTATCAATGAATGTTCCTCCAACAACCGCTAAAATTAAACCTACAACAACATAGGCAATGGCAATTTTTGCACCAAAGAATGACATGAGCAATAGCAATGATGCCAAATCCACAAGGGGCGAGGATATCAAAAACGAAAAAGTTACTCCCAACGGTAATCCGGCTGCTGTAAAACCTATAAAAATAGGTATACTGGAGCAACTGCAAAAAGGCGTTATAGTCCCAAGCAATGCCCCCAGTATATTTCCTTTTATGCCTCTGATTCCTCCGAGAATCTTCTTTGTCCTCTCCGGTGGAAAGTAACTCTGGATATAGGATATAACAAATATTAAAGTGGATAATAATATAAAGATCTTTATGGTATCATAGATAAAGAAGTGGATGCTTCCACCTAGTCTGTCATCAACGGATAAGTCCAACACCTTTTCCACAAGAAATCTTACAAGTTCTGAAAGCCATTTCATTTTTAATAGTTGATCATTTAGCCAGCCAAACTTTAGTGCTAATATATTCATATAGAATCCCCCTTAATTTTCTTAGAATTTTAGCTGTGCATGTGAGATTGTATAAATGATTATAATTTTAATACATAATCATATACTTATATAATGATATAATTATAGTATATTTATTTTTTATATCTGTCAATAGGAAATTGAATATTTTAAAAAGATTTACTGTAAAATACAAGGGGGAAGAAAAAGTGGATCATTTGAAAGGACTTTCTTCTAAAGAAGCATTTACACTTCTTTGCCATGGAGGAGCAGTGGTTGTGGATATCAGACCGAAATATGAAATCAATTATCGTGTCCTTGATATATCCAAAGTGTATCTACTTGCTTTGGATACTTACAAGGAAAAATTTTCTGAAATTCCAAAAGATAAGTTATTGATTGCTGTCGATAATGTAGGGCTTAAAAGTCCAGAAGTTGCAGCTTTTTTCTTGAACAAGGATATTCACAGGTGAGTTATTGAATAGGCGGGGTGGTAGCATGGGATCGGGACAGATATCCTTTAAAAAAGTCAGGAATATGCGCTTCAAGGAGGATGTGTGTGCAGACTTAAGCCTAAAAAATACCACAAATAGGAAAGTTGCACAGAAGCTATATGATGAAGAAGAAATTCAATAAGTGATGTAGAGGGGAGATATCGAAAATGACAACAAGATTAGCCTTTATATCGGATATTCATGGAAATGAGGAAGCCTTAAAGGCAGTGTTGGAGGATATTTCAAAGCGATCTATAGATTTTCAGCATGTGTACGCTTTAGGAGATATTGTGGGGTATGGACCCAAGCCGAATGAGGCTATTGCACTGCTTCAAAGGCATGGCATTCGGTCGGTGCTTGGAAACTATGATGAGGCTGTAGGCTTTTTTTTGCCTACTTGCGGATGTCATATTACATCAAAAGAAGATCAAGCTCGGGTTCAAAACGCATTGAACTGGACGGCCAGATATACTACAGAGAGCAATAAGGCTTTTCTCAGAGAATTGGAAGAGCAGATAATTTTAGAGATAGAAGGATGGAGAATCTTATTAAACCACGCCAGTCCATTTTCTATCAATGATTATGTATATGAAAAGGATGAAGAAAAACAAGAGGAAATTGCTTTAGAGATAGAAGAGGATATGATCGTTCATGGACATACCCATTATCCTTATTACAAGCAAGTTAAGGGAAAATGGTTTATTAATCCGGGAAGTGTGGGAAGGCCAAAGGATGGCGATCCTAGAGCTTGCTACTGCATTGTAGGCCTTGAACAGCAGCCTACAGTAGAATTTGTCAGGGTTCTCTATGATGTAGAAAAGGTTGCAAAAGAAATTGAAGCATCAGAATTATTAGATGTCTTTGCTCAAATTTTAAGACAAGGCAAAGACATAAAATAAAAAAGTTATAAAAAGACATCCCTTGATCATTGGAAATTTTGAGGGGATGTTTTTTTATTTTGCAGTTTAGGGATTTTATAAAATGGTGTGGTGTGTATGATTGACAATCTCCAGAAGATTAGTCTTACACATAAGATAAAATACAAAACTATTTAACAAAGAATTAACACAAAAAAATATTTACATATCATAACATCATGATATAATTATATAGCAAAGATAAAATCCTTTTCATTCTTAAGTTTTAAGGCTTCCTCATATCCTTCCAAATTCTGTTCCCTATTTATTTTGAATTTTGAGGAAGCCACCCCTATTTTTTCAAAGAGGTGATCTCCATGAACCAAAATCTAAGCAATATCTATTTGATTATGGCAGTGACAATTATATTTTTTTGCCTAGGATACATCCATTATAAATCAATTATTAAGCGTAGTGAACAGCTAATGGATAAGTGGATGCCTATTAACAAAAACTTAACGCAGAGTAAACAAAAACAAAACAAATAGATCATGATAAAGTGATATGATGATATTGTCTATGGAAATAGGAAATATTTCCTAAAAACATAAAATGAAAGCATATGGAAGGGAGAATGAACACATGAAATTATTGAAAAAGAAAATGGCAATTACAGCTATGATTCTAGCACTTATCATGCTTGCATTGGCAGGATGCGGCAGCAAATCAGGAAACCAGTCCCATCAAGAACCTGCAGTACAAGAAGCAAGGCTTTCAGGAGAAATTAAAATTGACGGATCTTCTACGGTGTTCCCTATTACGGAAGCGATAGCGGAGGAATTTATAGCTATGTATCCTGAGGTAAAGATTCCTATAGGGGTGTCCGGGACAGGAGGCGGTTTTAAAAAATTTGTTAACAAAGAAACAGATATCAGCAACGCTTCAAGACCTATCAAAGACAAGGAAGCAGAAGCCGCCAAAGGGGCTGGGGTAGAATATATTGAATTGAAAGTAGCTTATGACGGACTTTCTGTATTAGTAAACCCTCAAAATACATGGGTGGACTCTTTAACTGTCGAAGAACTAAAAAAGATTTGGGCACCGGACAGTACAGTAAAAACTTGGAAGGATGTTAGACCTGAGTGGCCGGCAGAAGAAATCAAATTTTATGCTCCGGGAACTGATTCTGGTACCTTTGATTATTTTACAGAAGAAATCAATGGCAAAAGCGGAGCGATTCGGCAAGATTTTGTTGCAAGCGAGGATGACAACGTACTGGTACAGGGCATTGCCGGAGATAAAAACGCATTAGGGTTTTTTGGTTATGCTTATTACGTTGAGAATAAAGATAAATTAAAAGTGGTAAAGATTGATAATGGCAACGGCCCTGTGGAGCCGACTTTTAAAACAATCCAAGATGGAAGCTATGCACCGTTGTCAAGGCCTATTTTTATCTATGTCAACAAGGCAGCTTTGGAAAGACCGGAGGTAAAAGAATTTACAATTTTCTATTTAGAAAAAGCAAAAGAGATTGTGCCTCAGGTAGGTTATGTAGCACTGCCTGACGAAGAATACAAAAAAGGATTGAGCCTAGTAAAATAATATTGAGAAATTACAATAGCAAAAGGAATTTATAGCCAACAAAAGCGCCTTCAAAGGAATTATTTGGAGGCGTTTTACACTGAAAAAGGACTCCACAACAGAATATACGTCTGAGGAGAGATGAAGATGCTAAGCAAAAAGGTGCAGTGGAAAGAAAAAATCTGCATTTGCTGTAATCGTATTTTTAAAAAACTAACCAAGCACCCTGCAGGCAAAAAAGGCTGCAAAATGATGCAAGAAAGATTCCGCCAAATGATAGAATATCTTTATAATTTCATGGGATCTCCCCTACGAAAAAACATGAGTTTCCATATCCCCTTGAAAAATTCAGACATGTCTTTGCGAAAACAGTTGATGATCGTCTTTATGATGATATCTATTCTACCTGTTGTGTTTATGGGCGTTGTTACTTATAAGAAAGTACATACACAGGTCAATATGGCTCAAGAAAAAATGCTTGCTGCCTATGCCGAAGGGATCAAAGGGAATATCGATACAACCATTGGCAGTGCTGAAAATATTTTAAAAGGTTTGGCAGCCCAATCAGATTTGCTTGTATTATTGGAAGATATCAATGGAGATGGTGCTCTCAATGACGTGATTAAGCTAAACAACATTTTGCTGTCTTTAAAAAATGCCGTAAAGAGCTCTGAAAAACTTTATGAAACTATATTCATTACAGATTTGAGGGGAAACATTGTCGCTGATGGATCTCCTTACAGGGAAGTTTATACCAAAATGAATATTACAGAGACAGAGTATTTTAAAAAGATAAAAGAAGGAAACAAATTTGTCATTGGGGAACCAATGAGATCGAAGGCTACGGGCAGAATTGTCATCCCGGTGGCAAGATCCATTGATAGTTTAGCCAGCCAAATGGGTGTAATGGTAGTGATGTTTGATTTAGAGAAATTTACAAGTCCCATTCGGAATGTACAACCTGGCGAAACCGGATATGTTTATATTGTAAATGAAAAAGGGATCATCCTCCATCATAAGGACTTTGAAAAATTATTGACAAAAGATGAAAGCAGCTTTATTCAAGAGAAAATATTGGATTTTAAAAAGAACAAGAATTTCATGGGCGGGGTAGACGGTTATGCATCAAAGAATGACAGGAGAATTGCTGCCTATCAAAAATTGCAAAATGCAGATTGGTTAATCGTGGCAACAATTAGTAAAAATGAATATGAAAAAAGTATTATGGTCATCCGAAATTTTATGGGTGTAATCATACTAGGCTTAGTGGGTATCAGTTTCATGGTATCTTTGATATATTCCAAGGCCATTACTGTACCTATCGGACAGTTGGCGCAATTAATGAAAAGAGTGTCTGAAGGAGATTTAAAAGTAAAGGCAGACTTTCGTACCAGCAGGGAAATCGGCATGCTCAATGACAGTTTTAATGATATGCTTGCAAATTTGCACAGACTTATTGAAGAAATTATAGTGGCTTCTTATCAAGTTTCTGATGCAGCCCATAAAATTTCTGAAGTTTCCTATCATGTTTATGGGTTTGCGACCCATGTGGCTAAAACTGTTGAAGAGATAGCAAC
Source organism: Thermotalea metallivorans (assembly GCF_001562415.1). Taxonomy (GTDB): domain Bacteria; phylum Bacillota; class Clostridia; order Peptostreptococcales; family Thermotaleaceae; genus Thermotalea; species Thermotalea metallivorans. Next base: position 22,920 of record NZ_LOEE01000055.1, read on the forward strand.
AGGGGCTGAGGAGCAGGCACGGGATGTGGCAATAGGTGTTCATAAAATAGACAGGTTGGCGGATGCTATTTACTGTGTAAATGAATGTACGGAGGTGATTACCAAGGCTTCCAATGATGCGGATAAAGTAGTTCATGACGGATTTGGCCAGATTAAGATTTTAAGTGAAAAATCTAAAGAAAGCCATCAAATTTCCATGAAGATTCATAAAGTTGTGATGGAATTTATGGAAGAAATGCAGCGAATAGGCGTGATTGTAAATACCATTAACAATATTGCAAAACAAACCAATTTGCTTGCCCTCAATGCGGCAATCGAATCGGCCAGGGCAGGGGAAGCGGGGAGAGGTTTTGCTGTAGTGTCCGAGGAAATCAGAAAGCTGGCAGAACAAGCTTCACGACAGACGGAAGGCATTCAAAAAATAATTGATGAGATAGGTAAAAAAGCTAAAAATATAGAATGTGTTGTGGAAGAAAACGAAAAGATTGTAGAACAGCAGAATGGAGCTGTAAAGGATACAGAGAGAGCTTTTGAGATGATTTTGAGAGCAACCTGTGAAATGTCTTCAAATGTCCAACATATTCTTGCCGCCATTGAACAAATGAATGGGGAAAAGGAAGAAATTATTCAAACTGTATCGGCAATTTCAAGAATTGCTAATGAAACTTCTGCAGCAGTCCAGAGAGCAAATGTAACAACACAACAGCAATTCACAACGGTGGAAGAAATGAAGGGTTATGCAAATAATTTGAAGATATTGGCTCAAAACTTAAAAGAATCTATCGATGCATTTCAGATAGAAACTTAACAGAAACTTAACAAAAATAATAAAAAAATAACAAGAACAAATCATAATATCATGATACAATTTTAAAAGAAATCAAATTAATTATCTTTGGCAATATTGCCGAAGATTTTTTCTTCCCAATGGAATAGGAGGATTACCATGAAAAATGAACAAAAAAGAAAAGACAGAGGGAGAATTGGAGAATTTACTATTGAAACTATTTTAAGATTTTTTGCAGGCATATCTATTCTAACAACCATAGCCATTGTGTGGACACTTTTCAGTGAGACTATTATTTTTTTTAAAGAAGTATCCATTACAGAATTTTTTACCGGTACAAAATGGACGCCCACCTTAGAACCCAGGCATTTTGGAATTTTGCCTTTATTTGTAGGTACAATGATGATTGCCATAGGGGCCAGTATCATTGCTTTACCCTTTGGTTTGGGCAGTGCTATTTATCTAAGTGAGTATGCACCGAAAAGAGTTCGGAAAATCATTAAGCCATTGCTGGAAATATTGGCTGGCATCCCGTCTATTGTATACGGTTTTTTTGCCTTAACTTTTATTACGCCAATATTGCAGAAATTTTTGCCGCAGACTCAGGTTTTCAACGCAGCCAGTGCTAGTATTGCCGTAGGCATTATGATTATACCTATGGTAGCCTCTCTGAGTGAAGATGCTATGATGGCTATTCCAGATTCTATCCGGCAAGGAGCCTATGCCCTTGGATCTACAAAATTTGAAGTGGCAACCAAGGTAATTGTTCCTGCAGCTTTGTCTGGTATTGGATCCGCTTTTGTTTTGGCTGTTTCCAGAGCTATTGGAGAAACAATGATTGTGGCCATTGCGGCAGGACAAAGTCCTGTGCTGACTTTTAATCCACTAAAGAGTATCCAGACAATGACAGGGTTTATGGTAAATATCAGTCTTGGAGATATCCAGCACGGTACCATAGAATACAAGACTGTATTTGCCGTAGGAGCAATGTTGTTTGTGATTACCTTTGTAATGAATATAATTGCCAAAATGATTGTAAATAGATATAGGGAGGAGTATTAATGGAAGTTAGGACAGAGCAAAATATCTACAAGCAAAAAAAGTCGAGAAACATACGTATTCGAAAAGCAAAAAATATAATATTTTACAGTATAATTCTGGGTGCGACAGGTTTTGGCATCCTCGTTTTAGGCTTACTGCTGTATCAGATTTTAAAAACAGGATTAGCATGGCTTAGTATAGATTTTATCATGAATATGCCTTCAAGATTTCCTCAAAAGGCAGGTATCAAGTCGGCTTTGGCTGGGAGCATTTGGGTTATATCCCTTACAGCTCTTTTCTCATTTCCTCTTGGTGTAGGTACAGCCCTTTATTTGGAAGAATACTCCCAGAAAGGAACATGGTTGAATAAATTGTTGCAGTTGAATATCTCCAATTTGGCGGGAGTACCATCTATCGTATATGGAATGCTGGGTTTAGCAGTCTTTGTGAAAATGCTTCAATTTGAACGAAGTATTTTGTCGGGGGCATTGACCCTAACGTTGCTCATTTTACCTGTAATCATCGTAGCCTCCCAGGAGGCCATTCGAAGTGTACCAGAAACTTTAAAGCAAGGGTCCTTTGCTTTAGGAGTTACGAAATGGCAAACAATTACTGGAGTTGTTCTGCCTTATGCTTTGCCGGGTATCTTAACGGGATCAATTCTAGCTATTTCTAGAGCTATGGGAGAAGCAGCCCCTCTGATTATGGTAGGAGCTGCAGGGTATGTTGCTTTCTTGCCAAGTAGCCCCTTGGATTCCTTTACTGTATTGCCAATACAGATTTTTAACTGGACATCAAGGCCTCAAGAAGAGTTTAAAAATATTGCTGCAGCAGGAATTATTGTTTTAATGGCATTACTGCTCTTTGCCAATGGGGCCGCAGTTATGCTAAGGAATAAGTATCAGAACAGGATGGATTAACAGATTTTCAGGAGGGTAGACGATGGAAATCAAAATAAAAGTAGAGAATCTAACTTTTTATTATGGGAATTTTAAAGCTTTGGATAATATTTCTATAGACATAGAGGATAGAAAAATTACTGCGTTGATAGGACCGTCGGGATGCGGCAAATCAACATTTATCAGGACTTTAAACAGGATGAATGATTTGATTGCGGGAACAAAAGTAGAGGGAACAATTTTATTGGATGGAAAAGATATTATGAAAAATGAAATTGATGCGGTGGAGCTGAGAAAACGTGTGGGGCTGGTCTTTCAAAAACCGAATCCCTTTCCCAAATCTATCTATGAAAATGTAGTCTATGGGCCAAAAAGACATGGGATAAAAAATAAAGCCCAGTTGGATGAAATTGTAGAAAAAAGTTTACAAGGAGCAGCCCTGTGGGATGAGGTAAAAGATAAACTCCATGGATCGGCATTGGCTTTATCGGGAGGACAACAGCAAAGACTATGCATTGCCAGATGTTTGGCAATGCAGCCGGAGGTGTTGCTGATGGATGAACCTACATCAGCGCTGGATCCTATTGCAACGATGAAAATTGAAGAGCTTTTTGAAACGTTGAAAAAAAATTATGCCATTGTGATTGTGACCCACTCTATGCAGCAAGCAGGAAGAATTTCAGACAATACTGGTTTTTTCTTAAATGGGGAATTGGTAGAGTTTGGACAGACGGATATTTTGTTTACGAAACCTAGGGACAAAAGGACAGAAGATTATATTACGGGAAGATTTGGCTAAGATAGGGGGAATAGAAAATGAGGGAGCATTTTTTAAAGGAATTAGAAATATTAAAAATGATGTTTTTGCAAATGGGAGAAAAGGTTCAAGAAGTTATTTGTAAAGCTGTAGAGTCTTTAAAGGAACAAAATTTAGAAAAAGCCCGATGGGCAATCCAGTTGGATGATGAAGTAGATAAACTGGAAAGAGAGATCGAAAATAAATGCATGTCTTTAATCGCTTTGCAGCAACCTATTGCAAAAGATTTGAGAAGAATTGGAGCCATCTTAAAAGGGATTACGGATATGGAGCGCATTGGAGATTATGGTGTAAATATTGCAAAAATTACATTAAGCATAGGAAATGAAAAATTAATCAAGCCTTTGATTGATATTCCCAAAATGGCAACGATCATTGAAACAATGCTTCAGAACAGTATAGAAAGTTTTATGAAAGAAGATATTCATATGGCTAAAAAGACGGCTGAAATAGATGAAGCTGTGGACCATTTATATAAAGATATTTATGAGGAATTGCACAATATATTATCTCAGAATCCAATGGGTGCCAATCAAGCCACTTCCTTGCTGTTAGTCGCAAGATATCTTGAAAGAATTGCAGATCATACTGTAAATATTTGTGAAAGAACAATTTTTATGGTAACAGGAGATCGGGTTGAAATCAACTAAGTGCTGATATAAAATATAACATAGTATAATGATAGGAAAATATCTAAATACTATGATATATTTTATATGAAAAGAGGTATGAAATATGCAGATCAAATTAGATCAAGAAGGTATTTTGCGGTTGAAATTAATCAGCAAATTTTTCAAAGGGTTCGCAGATTACAGCAGGCTTTGTATATTTGAAAGTCTTATGGAAGGAGAAAAGACTGTAACGGAAATTATTGAATTTACAGGATTCAGTCAATCAAAGATATCCAATCACCTAAAGTGCCTTAGAGAAAGTGATTTGGTGGAGGCAAGGCAGGAAGGCAAGTTTATTTATTACAGCATGAAGGATGAGAAGATAAAAACTATCTTTCAGTTGGCAAAAGAAGTTATGAAAGATATTTCAGAAGAAAAGTTAAACTGTATGAAATATTAAGGGAAAGGATCGTATCGGGACAAATCAAAACGATGAATCCAAGCAAGGCAGTCCATAAAAGAACTGCCTTGCTGTTGTGATGGCATTTGAAAATTACTGGATTTTTTCCAGCTCCTGCAAAAACTGCCTAGCCATTTCATCTTGGGGATCCAGTGCCAGGGCACGCTCCAGATGGTGCCGGGCAGCAGGGATATTGCCTTTGCGATAATATACATAGGCTAGATAATATGGGAACTCTGCTACATCAGGGTTTAGGGACATACCCTTTTCCAAATGTTCTTGCCCCTTTGCAAGATTTTCTTCCCGAAGGTAGCCAACTCCCTTGTGAAGATGGTATTGCCAAGTATCCTGCTGAATTTTTACTCCTGTCCAAAGGGAGGTTATAAACAGGAGCAAGACAAGGATTTGAGGGATAAGTCTTTTTCTCCCAATCCATTGTTCCTTTTTTAATCCAAGGGCCCAGCTAGCCAAAAAGCCTCCGAAAAAACCACCCAGATGGGCAAAGTTGTCAATGCCCGGTGTAGTTAAACCAAAGATAATGTTGATGAGCAGCAAGGACACCAAATTTAGCCCGTATCGTGCTGAAAAAATGGCCGGCCTGCGTATGCCGAAATAGATATAAGCACCCATAAGGCCGAAAATGGCCCCGGAAGCCCCCGCCGATACGGCGTTGCTGAATAGAAAGCTTTCTAGGCTGCCAAAGATGCCGGCGATAAGATAGATGGCTAAAAACTTCAAAGTGCCGTAGATGGCCTCCACGTCTTTTCCTAACATGTTCAAGGCATAGCTGTTAAACATCAAGTGTAGGATGCCGATGTGAAGAAACATGCTTGTAAACAGTCGATAATATTGCCCATCTGCAATTAAAGGATTGTATTTGGCCCCAAATTCAATCAAATGATAGGTATCGGTAGTGCTACCCGTAAGGGACATATACAACCAGATGAGGATATTTACCCCTAGGAGCAAAGTGGTAACATAAAATTTCTTTTTGGGGAAATAGTATCCTTTTGTCTGTTTTGTGGCACTTTCTATTTCCAAAAGATCAATGTATTCTGGCTCTTCCCAGGGGATACGGGCGAGACAGTCTGTTAGAAAAGAGACGATTTGTTCTTGATCCTCGAAATTGGAGTAAGGTCTGATGATCTGCCCCGAAGGCAGATGAATAAAAATCAATTGAAGATTGATTTTTTCTTCGTCTATCCATTGGCAAAGATCCTTCAGTTGATTCCATTGTTCTTGGATATCATGGTTTTCTAGGAGCAGAATTTTATAAAAAAATAGTTTTTTCCATCGGTTGTTGATCTGGATTTTTTTAATGGAAGTATAGAGATGATTTTTTTGTCCTTCGAAGGAGCGTTGCAGAAACAAGTCTCCATTTAGAAATTCTAAAAAATATTCTTGAAACCATAATTGCTTATGGAGTATAACATCGGTGATGTCTTTTATCGGTTGATAGGGATAAAGAAAGAATTCTTTTTCCTCAATAAAGTATTTCATGAGCAGTGCAGTAGATTTCTCAAACAAAGTCAACCCTCCAAAAACTGTATTTATTTTATTGTACCATATTCCAATCATGGCGACTTTAAAAAAATATAAGCGTCCGAGGCTGTGGCATGCAATATTTGTCAAGGACGGTGGCGTCATACAAAAAAGGAGCATAGAAAATTCAATGATAAAAAGACTTGATTTGGTAAAAAATATATGATACATTAATATTCAAAATTAAGACGTTGTCGATGATGAGGAGAGTAAATCTTAGCAATGTATGGCAGCGAGCCGGAGTTGGTGGAAGTCCGGCATACGGCTATGATTGAAGCGCACCTCTGAGATTTTTGCTGAAGGTGCCAGTAGGCAAAACGGATTCCCTCCGTTATAGGGGAGCAGAGTGGGTACAATTTGTACCAATAAGAGTGGTAACACGGGATATGACTCTCGTCTCTTGCATGGAGGGGCGGGGTTTTTTTATTTGAAATCAATGTGAAAAAGTATATATGCTTGAAGGTTTGAAGGAGGAGATAAAAAATGATTGATTTTAAAAAGGAGATTGCAAAAGTTCTAACGGATCAAATTGATCAACTGGAATATGATCAAGTGTTGGAGATGATCGAAATTCCACCGAATCCGCAAATGGGGGATTTTGCTTTTCCCTGTTTTAAGCTGGCCAAAACTCTTAGAAAATCTCCCAATATCATTGCCCAGGAAATTGTTGAAAAGATAGGAAAGGCAGATTTGTTTGAAAAGATTGAAAATGCTGCTGCCTATGTGAATTTTTTCATTGACAGGACCATCTTTGCCAAGTCCGTCATTGAAGAGGTATTCCATCAAAAAGACAAGTTTGGCGCATCAGCCATGGGAGAAGGAAAGAAGGTAATTGTAGAGTACTCTTCGCCCAATATCGCAAAGCCCTTCCATATCGGCCATATCAGAACTACGGTTATCGGCCATGCCATCGCCAATATTTATAACTATTTAGGGTACCATGTGATTACGATTAACCATTTGGGGGATTATGGTACACAATTCGGAAAATTAATTGTAGCCTTTAGAAATTGGGGCGATGAAAAGGAAGTGGAAGCAGAACCCATCCCTGCCCTCTTAAGGCTCTATGTAAAATTCCATGAAGAAGCGGAAAAGAATCCTTCTCTGGAAGATGAAGCAAGATTATGGTTTAAAAAGTTAGAGGAAGGCGATGAGGAAGCTTTAAGATTATGGCAGTGGTTTCGGGATGAAAGCCTCAAAGAATTCCATCGTGTATATGACATGTTGGGGATCCGATTTGATTCCTATGCCGGAGAAAGTTTTTATTCCGACAAAATGCCCAAGGTGCTAAAAATCATGGAAGAAAAGGGGTTGCTGAAGGAGTCAAAGGGAGCTGAAATTGTTGATCTGGAACCCTATGGCATGCCGCCGGCCCTCATCCGAAAGAGTGATGGTTCAACCCTCTACATTACACGGGATATCGCTGCTGCCATTTATCGAAAAGAACATTATGATTTCTATAAGAATATTTATGTGGTTGGGTCCCAGCAAATCCTGCATTTTCAACAGTGGATCAAGATTATTGAGTTGATGGGCTATGACTGGGCCAAGGACTGCGTACATGTACCTTTTGGCATGGTAAGCTTGGAGGAAGGAACCATGTCCACAAGAAAAGGCAGAGTAGTTTTCCTGGAGGATGTTTTAAATAAGGCAGTAGAAAAGACAAAGGAAATCATCGGTGCCAAAAATCCTAATCTGGAAAACAAGGATGAAGTGGCAAAACAGGTAGGCATCGGAGCCGTAGTATTCCAAGAGTTATCCAATAACCGGATCAAGGATTATGTTTTCTCTTGGGACAAAACCTTATCCTTCGAAGGGGAAACAGGACCTTACGTGCAGTATACCCATGCCAGGGCTTGCAGCATTTTAAGAAAAGCTGAGGTGGGACTTGATGAAAAGATCGATTATCGTCTGTTGTCCAATGAGGATGCCATGAATTTGGTCAGACTGATCCAGCAGTTTCCCACAGTAGTTGCAGACGCTGCCAGAAAGTATGAACCTGCCATAATTACAAGACATATTGTGGATGTGGCCCAGGCTTTTAATAAATTTTATCATGATTGTCCCATTATCGTGGAAGATAAGGCATTGCAAAAAGCAAGGGTTTCCCTTGTTTATGCTGTAAAGCAAGTGATTCGAAACGGATTGGCTTTACTGGGAGTAGCTGCACCAGAAAAGATGTAAAGGATCAAAAAATCACAGTTTTTGCGAAAGGCAAGACTGTGATTTTTGCTTATGGTATCGATTTATAGAATATGATACAGGAGAATTTCTACATTATTATTTTTGCAAATATAAAAGGAATTCTTCTTCCGTTGTGTCAGCCAACTCGCTCAATTGTTTGACAATGCTGTCTTTTAAATTGATGAAGGAAGCAATTTTTGTGTTTTCTCCTGTATATTCAAGGGCTTTGATAATCATCAACATATCTTTTTTTGAAATTTCTTCAATGGATATTCTGTCAAATTGTTCCATATAAACCACCTTTCTTACGTAAACATGATATATGCAATAATTCGATAAAAATCGGTCAAAACCTTCAAAAACTGATAAAATCTTTAAAATTTGATTATTATCTTTTTTTTTCCAAAATGGTCTGTAATACATGAACATGAAATAGGGGATGGGAATAAGATAAAGTAGAAAGACAAGCGTGGTGCTTCAGATTTTATATTTTTTATGATATATAGGAAATAGTGAATCTACAGATAGACAGAAAGATGTGTGGCTTCTGTAACGGTGCACGGCAGCCAAAGGCACAGAAGGTTTTTGTTTTTTTCAAGGGGGGAAGTAATTGTGGGCGTAATCAGCATCAAGAGCCAGGTCTATACGGCACAAGTCAGCAAAAATGAACCCTTTACCGTTTTTGGCTCTCTGAAATCCATGTTCTTGGGGAGGCTCAACAGAGAGAAGGTTAATCGTATACTCTTAAAGTTTTCTTTGCATGAAATTCCATCAGACGTAGAAATTTTGAAGGCAACCCTAAAAATTTATGTTCAATTTGCCGGCCTTCAAACAATGGAAGATTTTACACCTTATCCATTGACAGAGGATTGGTCGGTGCATACGCTCAACTGGCACAATCAACCACCCTTTGACAGCAATATCCGAGGAGAGACAGTAAGAATTACAAGGGAAGGCTTTTACACCTTTAATATTACGAACCTGGTGGAGAAGTGGTATCAGAAGGAAATACCGAATTTTGGCATAGTTTTAAAAGGTATGGAGCTGGAAGATGATACCCAGAAAAGGGTGACAACCATTATTCATTCACCCTTGGAACCCGCCGTAGAGATTTGTTATGCCCCGAAGGTCAGCTGTCAATGCATATGTAGCAATGGAACTGCGTTTATAGAAAAAATTGAAGTTTTGGATACAGATCAGTTTTTTCGATATTCTTCCTCCAACAATACATCCCTGATAAAAGAAATAACTTATTTTGTACAAAATGTTGGAAATAAAGCTATGATTGCAAAGCTTCAAGTAAGTCCGGACAATGTGAACTATGTAGATGATCCCGGCTTTGTGGAACTTATGCCAGGGGAAATGAAGCCTTTGGTGCCCCGGTATTATGCAAAATTTACAAGGATAGCAGCAAAAAATATTTATGAGGGCGATACTTCAAAAATTAAGATATGGTATCAAGCACAGCAATAACGCAACAGTACCGACTTACATAAGCATTGTAGGTGCTTATGTCTTTTACTTGCCGAGAAAAGGGACAGGTATATTATTTCTCGGAGATTTGCCATGAAAGTGCAAAAAGGAGGGACCATTCATCATCATAAAACAGGCATAATGAAAGATTAAGGGAGGAGTAAGCTATGCCTAATCATTTGGTTTTCAACAATGTGGCGAAGGAGCTTCAAACACTGATTAACGGTGTAGACGGAGGGGGAACCGCAAGACCGATCCTTACGGATGCCAATGGCCGATTGGACTTGGGAACCGTAACGGTAACGGCCACAAACTTGGATATTCGACCTTTATCGGGGACTACGGATAGTATCACTGTAACGGCCACCGATTTTGATATCCGGCCATTGTCAGGTGCTACCGACAGCATCACTGTAACGGCTATTGATTTCGATATTCGACCTTTATCGGGAGCTACTGACAGCATCACCGTGACGGCCATCGATTTCGACATCAGACCTTTATCCGGAGCAACCGACAGTATCCAACTGTCATCCCGTCTATTTACAGAATCCAGCACGACCATTGCGGGCGTAACGGATTCAGGAGCAATTTTTGTACAAGAAACAGGAGAACAAAGCATGTATTCCTTCTATGTCTATAATACCGGCTCCAGCACCATAACCGTAAATCTGCAAATCAGTCCTACCACTGCCAGCAGTTATTTTGTTGATGACGGGAGCGGCGCGAAAGCGGTAGCGGCAGGGGAGAAGGCAGTTCTTGTGGCCCAGGAATTCCTGAGGTATACCCGTCTGTTCTATGAAACAGGAGGGGCAACAGCAACCTTTGCCGTATTCTACAATGCCCATGTATAATCCTATGGATGGCTGACTAAAATTCATTTTAGTCAGCCTTTATATTTTCACCATAGGGGGGATCAGAGAAATATTATGATAGTAGCAGGATGTGAAAGGGGGAGAGCATATGGAAAGGATGAAAACCGTCAGTTTGTGCATGATTGTAAAGGATGAAGAAAAATATTTGGAGAGATGTTTAAATAGTGTAAAGGATTTGGTAGATGAGATGATTATTGTGGATACGGGATCAAAGGATCGTACCCTTTCCATTGCTGAAAAATTTGGGGCTATTGTAAAGCATTATGCCTGGGATGATCATTTCAGCAATGCCAAAAATTATTCCCTTCAATTTGCCAGCAAACACTGGATTCTATTAATGGACGGGGATGATGAATTTTGCAGTGAAGACAAAGAAAAATTTATTGAGCTTATCAACAACTCCCAAAAAGACGGCCATTATTTTAAAACCTTGAGCTTTGCCGGAGAGAAGCCGGGGAGGGATACCGTATCCAATCTGAATCTTAGACTTCTTAGGAATAATCAACGCTATAAATTTGTTGGAGCGATCCATGAACAAATTGCCCGGGTGGATGGAAAAATAGATTACCGTAATTTTTCAACAGAGAATATTCGTGTTTTTCATTATGGTTATTTGAACCAAGTGGCTGTCGAAAAAAATAAAAGAAACCGGAATATTGCCATCATTGAAAAAGAATTAAAGGAAGATCCGGGAAATAAATTCCATTTATTTAACTTAGGCAATGAATATTATGCCATGGGGGAGAAGGAGAAAGCCCTCAGTCTATACGACGAAGCATATAATCACCTTGACTTCCATGTGGGATTTGCACCTAAACTGGTTATTCGCCGGATTATGTGTCTCGAGGAGTTGGGCAGACACGGGGAGGCTTTGGCAGAGATCGAAAAAGGGATGACGCATTTCCCAAATTTTACGGATCTAGAGTTTATTAGAGGATGGATCCATTTCACCGATGGAAGATATACCCTTGCCATTGACCGTTTCAAACGATGTCTGGAGCTTGGGGAACCCCCGATCCAGCTGGAATTCCTTAATGGGGCGGGGACATTCAGGCCTTATCAAGCTCTGGGAGAGATCTATTATAAATTTGAAGATTATGAGAAAGCTTTGATTTGTTTTGAAAATTCACTGAAATTAAATCCCAATGCTCGGCATATTCTCTATAGGATTGCAAAGATTTTCAATAAGATGTACGAGGAGAAAAAAATTGTTTCATATAAAATTGCACAATATTTTCACCTTCATCATGGGCCGAGTCTTTTGTGCATTGCGGATATCCTCATGCAAGAAGGATTATATGATTTGGCCCAAGGGTACTTGGAAAAGGCTGGGGAAATGGTAGAAGACCATCATGAAATCAATTTTATCATGGGGAAAAACTTATTCTATCAAAAAAGATTTGATGAAGCTTTAGAAAGATTGGAAAGGGTTAATGCAAATCATCCCCAGTATGGGGAGAGTTTGAAGAAAAAATTCATAATACATCTGATCCGAAATGACAGGGAGGTATCCTCCGTTCTGGGAAAATTAAAAGAGATCGGGGATGATTTCGGTTATCGGGTATGTTTGCAGCTGTATTCAATTGCTCAAGGGGAGAACAAGGCCATTTTGTCGGAAGAGGATGACCCTGCCCAATGTTTAGGGATAACCATGGAGATTTTGGAGGACTTATTGAAGGTGCGAGCATTTGTTTTGTTTGAAAAACTACTCAATGTATTGAACTATATCCATTCCGACCAAGTCTTATTGGCACTGGCGAAACTCTATTATCACCATGGATTCAAAGGAATGGCAGCCAGGGAGGTTCTTCGGTCCATCCAAGAACTCTCTGCCATTGACCGGACAGGAGTAGAGATACTGTATGATGGGTATCAAGGGCATTAAAAACATAAAGGGCATATGAAGGCAGGTGTAGAAATGGAAAAGAAGGTAAGGGTTTTGGTAGGAAGTCCTGTGCGGCAAAGGCCGGAAATTTTACGGGAATTTTTAACTTCTTTAGCCAGTCTCCATAAGGAGGGCTTGGAAATACATTTTTACTTTGTTGATGATAATGATTGCAGGGAATCTACCCTCCTATTGGAGAATTTTTATAAAGTAGTGGATGGAACGGTAAAAATTCAGGCAGGGGAACGTATAGATACCTATGTTTGCAATGAGGAAACCCATCATTGGAAGGAACACTTGATCTGGAAAGTGGCAGCGTATAAGAATGCTATGATAAAATATTGCATGGATCAGGACTATGATTATTTGTTTTTAGTTGATTCGGATATTGTTTTGCATCCCAAAACATTGAAACACCTTGTTGAAACGGAAAAAGACATCATTGCTGAAGTTTTTTGGACCAAATGGTATCCCGATTCTCCGGAGCTGCCCCAGGTATGGTTGCAGGATCAGTATACGCTGACGGAAGAAATAAAAGGAAGGGGGAGTGTCCAAGACAGGGAGAGTGCAAAGGATTTAAGATTTCTCGAAAAACTAAAACAGCCGGGCGTTTATGCGGTGGGCGGATTAGGGGCATGTACTTTAATCAGTAGAAAAGCCCTAAAAGCCGGAGTGAATTATAACAAGATTTACAATATTTCTTTTTGGGGGGAAGACAGACATTTTTGCATAAGGGCAGCGGCCTTAGGGTTTCAATTATATGCAGATACCCATTATCCCCCTTATCATATTTATCGACAGCAGGATTTAGAGGGGGTAGAGGCTTATAAAAAACAGTTTGAAGGAAATGAAAACAGAAAATGGGTGGCATGGCATAGGCCAATGGCAGATACAAAGGAAGTCATAGACGTCATCAAAGATTTTGTGATCAGTTATCTATCTTGTGACTACCGGATTGCCACCGGCTTTGAGGGATTGGCCCATGTATCGTCTTCCTATGCCCGCAAGCTGTTTGCAAGACAAAAAGAAATCCTTGATTATCAGATAAAACATGGCCTTGTCTGCGAGGCCCTCCCCTTGGATGTTGACGTTTCAAGATTTGATCCCATATCAGGAAAGGCAGAGGCAAATCTGTCTTTTGCATTAAAAATAAAGGGAAAAGAAAAAATGGAGCGGCGGTTTACGGCCAATCTCCATCTCGTCCATGCTGATCAAAAAAAATGGATCGTGGAGTTTATGGCTTTTAAAAATGATAGGGGGGAGAGTTTGCTGGGATTTTCATTGATAGATTTGCTGGAAGAAAAGATCAGAATAGACAAAGATAGAAACAATAAGCTGACATTGGCCATGCTTGTCCGGAATGAGGCAAATAAGTTTTTGAAGCAAACCTTGACCCATGCGGCCCGGTATATCGACAAAGCCATTATTTTGGACGATGGAAGCACAGACAATACGGTTCAGGTATGCAGGGAGACCCTCAAAAGAATCCCATTAAAAATTATTTCCAATGGACAATCAAATTTTCACAATGAAATTCTTTTGAGAAAACAGTTGTGGGATCTTACGGTTGCCACGAGACCTGATTGGATTTTATGTTTAGATGCCGATGAAATATTTGAAGACCGGATCATAGATCATATAGATCAACTAATGAATCAATCTTCCTTTGATTATTACGGTTTCAGACTCTATGATTTATGGGATGAAACCCATTATAGGGAAGATGCCTATTGGCAAGCCCACTTTCATTACAAAATCTTTTTCATAAGATACCAGCCCAATTATCAGTATACTTGGCATGAAACACCGCAACATTGCGGGAGATTTCCCAATAATATTCATCTGCTGAACGGATGTGACTGCCATATTCGGTTGAAGCATTATGGGTGGGCAAATGAAGCCTTGAGGCTGGAAAAATATAAAAGATACATGACCCTCGATCCAGAAGGAAAGTATGGAGATATCCGTCAGTATCAGAGTATTTTGGATGAAAGGCCCAGGCTGATAAAGTTTGAGGAAAGAGAATAGGCCGTTGATGCATCTTTTCATGACAAAAAAGATAAAAAAAGTATAAGAATGATTTAATGAAAAGGGGAATTATAGAATGTTGAATAACAGTTTGCAGCCCTATAATCGAAGGGATGCCGTTGCCTATGCAAGGCAATGGGCTCTGGGACGGAATCCAAGATATGCTGATTTTGAAAAAATGGGGGGTGACTGTACAAACTTTGCTTCCCAGGTGCTTCATGCCGGGGGCTGTCCCATGAATTACAGTCCCAACGGGTGGTACTATCGCAGTTTAAATGATCGAGCTCCTGCATGGACCAGTGTAAAATACCTGCATAGATTTCTCCTGTATAATCGATCCACGGGACCTGTGGCGAAGGAGACGGACTTGTATGGCATTACCTTGGGAGATTTAATCCAATTAGATTTTGAGGATGACGGCATATACAACCATACACCTGTGGTGGTGGAGATTCTTCCGGGAGAAAGGCGACTGGACAAAATATTGATTGCAGCCCATACCATTGACCGCATCGATTATCCTGTATCAAACTATACTTTTCAAAAAATAAGATTTCTTCATATTTTGGGGTACAGGAGATAGGTATAAAATTACCTGTCTCTTGGTATTTATCCATAGGTTTTGTGTTATAATGGGATTATAAGATGACAAATAAGAAGAGGACAAAGGACGGAAAGGAACGAAGATTTGGCTATGAAGACATTGCTTACCACGCTGCATTCGAAATATATCCATGCTTCACTGGCTTTGCAGTATTTAAAAAGCTACTGCAAAAACGAATTCGAAAATATGGAAATCAGAGAATATACCGTAAATCATGATGCAGATTATATACTGGGGGAGATTTATAAAGGAAAATATGACTTGGTATGCTTTTCCTGCTACCTATGGAATATATCTGAAACGCTGACCATCGGGAAGAATTTAAAAAAGGTGAATCCCCAAGTTACGATTGTTCTTGGAGGGCCGGAAGTAAGTTTTGATGCCGTGGATCTGATGGAACAACATGATTTTATCGACTATATTGTCATAGGAGAGGGTGAGGTTACCTTTCAGGAGCTACTAAGGTATATATGCAAGGGGCAAGGGAAATTGGAAGACATCCGGGGCATAGCCTACAGGAGGGACGGATGTGTTTATCAAACGGAAGAGCGGGAACTCATTCAAGAGTTAGATGCAATTCCTTCGCCTTTTTCTGAAGGATTAGAAGGCTACGAAAACAAGATTATTTACTATGAAAGTTCCAGAGGATGTCCCCATAACTGCAAATATTGTCTTTCTTCCACTATAAAAGGTGTGAGATTTTTCTCCTTGGATCGCGTGAAAAAGGATTTGGACCTTTTCTTAAAAGAGAAAGTGAAACAGGTTAAATTTGTTGATAGAACCTTCAATGCCAAAAAGAGCCACAGTTTAGAAATCATGAAATATATCCAAAAAAGGGACAATGGGTATACCAATTTTCACTTTGAAATCACGGCAGACTTGTTGGATGAAGAAACATTGGAATTTTTATCCCAGGTCAGGGAAGGGCTGTTTCAGTTTGAAGTAGGTGTCCAAACCACCTATGATGTAACCATGGAAGCCATTGACCGCAGGGTGAATTTTGACAAGTTAAGCAAGACGGTAAAAAAAATTTCAGAATTTAGGAACATACACCTACATTTGGACTTGATTGCAGGGCTGCCTTATGAGAATTTCCAGCGTTTTCGAACATCTTTTGATGAAGTGTATGCCCTCAAGCCGGAAAAATTGCAGCTAGGATTTTTAAAACTGCTGAAAGGCTCTGGTATTCGAAGGGATGAAAAATTCCATGATTATATTTATAAAGATGAAGCCCCTTATGAGGTATTGGCCAACCGGTATATAAGTTATGATGAAATGCTTCAGCTAAAAATGATGGAAGAAATGGTAGAGATATATTATAATTCCCATGGCTTTGATTATGCCGTGGCTTTCATCCTGTGCAATTTTTATGATCGTCCTTCTGATTTTTATTTGGATTTAGCCCATTATTGGGAAGAATCGGGATACCATCGTACTTCCCATGGCAGAAATGAATTATATGAGATTTTGCTGAAATTTTATGGGCATAGAAGTTTTGAAGCAAAGGATATTTTTCAGGAAATTCTTAAATTTGATTATGTAAGGCAGGGAAAGGGTGCGCTACCAGACTTTTTTCACCATGGAGAGAATAGAGATTTCAAAAACAGAATGCATCGCTTCTTGCAGGATCAGGGGAATATTGCCCAATACCTGCCTCAATATGAAGGGCTTCCTGTCAAGCAGATTCTCAAAAAGGTGCATTTTGAAAGCTTTGCCTATGATATTCTAAAAATTATTCAGAATCCCCGTTGCCTTTCGATAGAAAGGGAGCCTATCACGCTGCTCTTTGACTATGACTTGAAGCATAAGGTTTTTGCCAAATCCAAATTCTACAAAGTCTATTTATAAAGGAGAGTTGTCCATGAATGTATTGCAGGATATACTGGAAATCAATAAAGAGATTCTGCCCAAAAGCCTTCGATTGACCATAAAAAACTGGCCTATCATTTTTACGGGTTTTGTATATGCCCTCATTTTACTCTTGTTGGGACGGACTGTTTTTTTATTTTCTATCTTGGCGGGGATCATTATCACTCTGGTGCAAAGCGCCCTGTTTTCCAATTATCTTTATTTGATTGAAAATATTATTCAGTACGGAAAGATTGATTTTCAAGATTTTAAACAAGGATTTAAAGTGTACATCTGGAAAATTTATGGAATTCTGTTTGTAATTTGGTTTGTAAACTATGGTGCTGCCCTCTTTTTAAGTCCCATATTCAGCATTCGCATAGGTTTTGTTTCCCTATGGGCCCTCATACAGTTAGTTGCTTTTATTCTCTTAAACTGTCTGCCGGAGGTAATTTATCAAAAGCATTATCATGTGGGGGAAAGCTTTCGCTATTGTTTTGAATTTATCAAAGAAAACTGGTTCAACTGGTTTGTTCCCAACGTTATATTGGGCGTCCTATTGGTGCTGATTACGGGGAGAGGTTTAAGCTCCAGCCTGTTTTTCGGTGGAGACTTGTTTTCACTGTCTGTTTCTTCCCTTGCGGTCTATGGGGTGGCTCAATTTCTCTTGACCTTTATCATGGTATACCGAGGGCTGCTTTTTCAAATTTTAAGTACTTCTTCCAGGAGAAAAAGGATGTTTATGCGCAATATGTATCGATAAAAAGGGTGACTCTTTTGGTCACCTTCTTTTTTTGCATTTAGAATGTAGGAAAATCTTCCAGGTATTTATATCTGCCTGCTGATGAAGTAGGCTGCAGATATTCCCTTCCGGCATCGTTAATTTCTACACGGACATTGTCAATCAGGCCAGCCTTTGCTGCGTCAATGGCACGCTCAATGGTTAATACATTTCCATCGTCAAGTTTTATGCTTTGGACACTGCCATCATGAAATTTCCTTACGGCAACAATTTTATGTTTCATTTGATCACCTCTTAATTTCATTATCTGTAGACAAATAAAAAAATATGTGATGCAAATTCAACATGAAATAGTATAAACAAGGAAAAAATAAATAAAATAATGTTTTGTGCAAGAAATTGGACGATGAAATCAGGTGGAAAAATGACAAAAGACCAGACAATAAAAATATTTGCCTTATCCTTTGTACCCTTTATCATGGTTTTAGGAAATTCTATGCTGATTCCTGCGTTGGCAGACATAAAAAGGGAGCTGCAAATCAGCCAGTTGGAAGCAAATCTGATTATCAGCTATTTTTCTTTTTCGGCAGCGTTGGTGATTCCATTTTTGGGATTTGTTTCTGATAGAATCGGAAAAAAATGTAATGATTCCGGCATTGATTGTATATGGTATAGGGGGACTGGTATCAGGTTTTGCAAGCCTTATTTCCCGGGAACCCTATCCATGGATCCTATGGGGGAGAATTATTCAAGGCTTTGGAGCCGCCGGAACATCTCCCATTGCCATGGCACTGGTCAGTGATACCTTTTCTACGACAGAAAAAAGTAAGGCTTTGGGGATCATGGAAGCATCCAATGGGGTGGGCAAGGTTGTCAGTCCTGTTTTAGGGTCCCTCATTGCCATGATTATTTGGTATCTCATTTTTTTTACTTATTCTTTTTTGACGATTCCCATAGGCGTCATGATCTGGTTTATTATCAAAGAGGAGAGGAGTCATGGAGAACGTAAAAACTTGAAAATATATTTTGGGGAAATCTTTGCTATTCTTAAGGCAAAGGGGCTATCCCTGATCCTTTGCCTTGCTGGCGGCTTTCTTACTTTATTTATTTTATATGGTATTTTGGCAAATATTTCAGATATTATCGGAGGAGAACTCAAAAGAAATGTTTTGAAAAGGGGGTTTATTGTTGCGCTGCCTGTCATGACCATGTCTATTGTTGCCTATTGGTCCGGGGCCTATTTAAAAAATAAGGAAACCCTTTACAAAAAACTTGTTGCGGGGAGCTTGACAGCATGTGTTGTATGCTTGTTGGTGATGCCTTTTTTGAAAATGCTTCTTTACAGGCTGATAGTCCTGGAAGCTATCGGCATTGCTGTGGGGGCAGCCTTGACAGCCCTGAATATCTTTGTCACAAGCTGTGCACCACCGGGGAAGAGGGGCGTCGTGACAGCGGTGTATAATAGTTTTCGTTTTCTTGGTATTGCCCTGGGACCCGTTTTTTTCACCAGTTTTTACAAAAGTGCCCTGAAACCGGGAGCATTGACAGCTATGGCAGGAGGACTGGCCTTATTTATTCATATGTATTTGCAATCAGATCTAATGTTGGAGTATTTTGGCGTAAAAAAATTAAGATAAATCAAGGATAGGAAAAAGGAAATTTCCATGAAATAAAGAAATAAAGAATAAATATCAAAAACCGGAAAATGGGTGATAGCTTGAAAAGGGTATTGATTCATCATAACCAAAAACAGGAAAGCATCGCTGTGCGAGAAGCATTGACAGAACATTTAAAGAGGATCGGGTTTATCGTCACCGAGGACCATCCCGACATTATTATCGTCATTGGTGGCGATGGGACCATGCTGAGTGCCATACGACAATATAAATTTCTACAAAAACCTTTTATCGGTATCAATACAGGAACCCTTGGTTTTTTGCCTGCCATATCTCCCGAAAATTTAGCAAAGCTGGCCGATTGTCTGAAGGAGAGAAAATATGATCTCCATAGCTATCCTCTAATCAAAGCCAGGGTAAAAACAAATGATGAAGAAATCATAGAAGATTATGGGTTTAATGAAATCGTGATCAAGCATTTAGAACCCAGATTGATGGAGGCGAAAATATATATCAACGGACAGCCCTTTAATTATTTTACGGGGGACGGCTTTATTATTGCTACCCCCATAGGTGCCACAGGCTATGGAATATGGGCCGGAGGCGTGGCTACCCACTCCGAATTGCCCCTGTATCAGTTGATTCCTATTCATCCCAATGACAATAGCGTAAACAGGCCTTTAAAGACACCTATGATTATTCCTTTGGATACGGTCATTCGATTTGAAATTATGAAATCTTTGAGCCGTGAAATCCTAATTGCCTGCGACGGCGTCAAGATGGAGAAGCATTCCATATCGGAGATAGAGGTTTCTGTGGCGGATATGCCTATACGGATTCTTCGCATAGGCGAATTTAACTATTTCGACGATTTTAAGAAAAAAATTGTGGATAAGGGGGAGCTCAGGACAATTCATGAAAATTTATAACCTTACAAGGGGGAAAGGGTATGACGATGGTTTATAGAGAGCTGACTGTGGAAGATGTTCCAAAAGCTGTCCTCCTCTTTCGGGGACTGGCTGAGGAACAGGCTGAAGTTTCTTTTGCTGAGATTTTGTCGGAGGATGAGATTAAAAAATGGATTATAGACGATAATATATTTGCCTATGGGGCTTTTCAGGGCGAAAATTTATTAGCTGTACTGAGGGCTGTCAGAGGAAGAGACAATAGGAATCATGCCGTTTATTTAACGGCGGCAGTAGACAAAAATTATCGGGGGTATAAAATTGCAAAGGAAATCACCTTATACAGCTTGGAACGGCTAAAGGAAAAAGGGGTCAAGATTGCCAGGACCTATGTTTACAGCAATAACAGAGCCTCTATCAACACTGTATTGTCTTGCGGTTTTACTTTTGCAGGCTGTGTCTATCAACATCACTATGACGAGGAAACAAAAAGCTACATAGATGATCTGATTTTCCATAAAATATTATCCTAAAATCCCCTCGAGGGGATTTTCTTCATGCATAAAAATAGGATATAATCAATAGATGAATAGAGGAGGCGTTTGCTATGTTTCAACGAATTGACAAATATCTGAGAAACCGGTTGGATCGGATTGTTTTTATTGAATTAAAAAAGAATGCTCAACTGGAAGATAAAAGATTTGAAATGTTGAAGGATATTCCAGTTCCTGTAATGGTTCAGGAATTGGCTGAAACCATAAAGAAAGAAGAACAACAGCAGGAAATTTCCCTGGCTAGCATGGCTAGGGGCATGATCTATTTAATTGGATTAGACAGTCATTTCCGGTATATACCTGAATACAAAAAGTTCTTATATCAGTTTGACGGTCAAATCGAAGACTATATTATCTATGAGGGACTCAAGGCTGCCGAAAAAAAAGAATTTTACAACAGCTTGATTTATTTTAAGGCCCTCATTGCATTGAATGAGGAAAATATCAACGGGTTATTCAATTATGCCAGATGCTGCCAAGATATTGCCTATCAATCCCAAGAGGAGGCAATCATTCAGGATTTTTCTGGTGAAGCATTAGAGGCATTAGAGCTTTTGATAGAAAAGCACCCTGATTTTGCTTTGGGATATTATCATCTGGGATTTTATTATGCCAATCAAAAACTTTTCAAAAAAGCTCAAATCACTTGGGAAACATCCTTGCGATTAGGGATTGATGAAGAGAAAGAAAGGGAAATATTAGTCCAATTGAGCAGCCTGAAAAGCCATATACAGTATGAGGAAGGATATACCTTGATTTTGGGGAATCAACCGAAACAAGGATTGGAAAAGCTTTTGCCTTTGGAAGAAAAACATGGAGATTGGTGGAATGTATTGTTTTTTATCGGACTGGGCTACAGACAGTTGGGCGATTATGGGCGGGCCATCGATTATTTTTCAAAAATTTTAAGAATAAAGCCTACCCAGGTGGATGCGCTCAATGAGTTGGGGATTTGCTATGCCTCTGTGGGGGATTACGACAAGGCAGAAAAACATCTGAAAAAAGCCCTGCAATGGAAAGAAGAAGGCGACAGTGAAATATTGTGCAACCTGGGCATGGTATATATGGAGCAGGGGAAATTGTCCTTAGCTAGGGAAGTCTTGGAAAAATCTATGCAACTAAATTCACAGGATGAGATTACGCAAATGTGTTTGCATAAATTGAAGGCCATGGAGAATCAATAAAAAGAAAAAAGAAATTGCCCCTTAGGTACTAGCATTCAGTAATGAGGTGTAGTATAATTTATTTTAGATAAGACAAAATTTTGCCAAAATCTTTTCATTTTATGTACTGAAGTTTATAGCTGGCCTGAAGAGGGTTTTTTTTGCTCCAGTATTATTAAAAAATTGTAAGGTTCAATAAAAATTTTACATGGGAGTGATGGTATGATTAAAAACTTTCAAGAGTTGATTCAAGCCGCAAAAGAACAAAAAACCATGAGACTGGCCGTTGCTGCCGGTCAAGATGAAGAGGTACTGGTAGCAGTTTGCAATGCCTCTGAATTAGGCATTGTAGAACCTATCCTTGTGGGAGATGTGGAAAAAATCAATGAAATCGCAGTGGCTCATCAACTGGACATCAGCGGATATCAGATGATTGACAAAAAGGGATTGGATGAAGCGGCAAGGGCTGCCGTTGAATTGGTAAGCTCGGGAAAAGCAGATTTTGTGATGAAGGGCATCTTAGATACTTCCATTCTACTGAAGGCAGTTTTAGATAAGGAAATCGGATTGAGAACAGACAGCCAGCTAAGTCATGTGATGCTGTACCAAGTAGAAAATTACCACAAATTGATCTTCTTAACGGATGGAGGCATGAATATTGCCCCCAGCTTAGAAGAGAAAGTAAAAATTATAAAAAATGCGGTACAAGTGGCAAAGGCATTAGGAATTGAAACCGTAAAAGTAGCCTGTCTGGCTGCCAAGGAGAAAGTGGATCCGAAAATGCAGGCCACAGTAGATGCTGACGAACTAAAGAAAATGTGTGAAAACGGCATATTTGGCGAAGGAGTCATCGTAGACGGTCCACTAGCCTTCGATTTGGCCATATCGAAAGAGGCTGCAGAAATTAAGAAATTTAAGAGTGATGTGGCCGGGGACGCAGACATTCTTCTTGTACCGGTGATTGAAGTAGGAAATGGCATTGGAAAGGCGTTAACTTATTTTGCTAATGGGGATTCAGCAGGAATCATTATGGGAGCAAAAGCGCCCGTTGTATTGGTTTCAAGGGCTGATACCCATGAGGCAAAGTTAAATTCTATAGCATTGGGCAGTGTTATTGCTGCCAATCAATAATGTTTATTTTTTATGAAAGAAGAGGAGAGTGAAAGGATGAAAGCGTTTTTAACAGGAAACGAGGCGATTGCCCGTGGAGCCTATGAAGCCGGCGTTACATTTGCAGCCGCTTATCCGGGAACGCCAAGCACAGAGATTTTAGAGAATATTGCGCCCTACAAAGAACATATATATGCTGAATGGTCACCCAATGAAAAGGTGGCTCTTGAAGTAGCTATCGGAGCATCCATTGCAGGGGCAAGGTCTCTTGCGGCTATGAAGCACGTAGGAGTAAACGTGGCGGCGGACCCGCTGTTTACCTATGCATACACAGGAGTAAACGGGGGCTTGATTCTGGTATCAGCCGATGACCCGGGGATGCACAGCTCACAAAATGAACAGGATAACCGCTACTATGCCAAATTTTCAAAGATCGCCATGGTAGAGCCAAGTGACAGCCAAGAGGCAAAGGACTTTGTGAAAATTGCCCTAGAGATTAGTGAAAAATATGATACACCTGTACTTTTCAGAGTAACCACAAGGATCTGCCACAGCAAGGGCCTTGTAGCGTTTGGAGAAAGAGAAGAGGTAGGCATCAAGCGCTATAGCAAGAATATACCCAAATATGTGGCAACACCAGCCAACGGTAGAGTGCTTCATGTGAAGGTAGAGGAAAGGCTGAAAAAACTAGAAGATTTCAGCAACGAAACGGAATTAAACAGAATTGAATGGAATGACAAAAAGGTAGGCATTATTACTTCCAGTGTTGCTTACCAGTATGCCAAAGAAGTATTCGGAGATAAGGCATCTTATCTAAAACTAGGTTTTACGTATCCGCTGCCAATGAAGAAAATTAAAGAATTTGCGGATCAGGTGGAAACTTTATATATTATTGAAGAATTAGAGCCATATATTGAAGAGCAAGTAAAAGCTGCCGGCATTGCATGTATTGGCAAGGACTTAATTCCAAGGGTTGGGGAATTAAACCCGGATATCATTGCGAAGGCTATTCTTGGAGAAGAAAGACCTACGATCCAATATGGTGAAGCAGAGGTAGTGGGCCGTCCTCCAACAATGTGTGCAGGATGTCCCCACAGAGGTTTCTTCTATATGTTATCAAAAAAGAAAAATGTGATGATTACCGGGGATATCGGATGTTATACTTTAGGATCAGCAGAACCGTTGAATGCCATGGATACGTGTATCTGTATGGGTGCCAGCATCAGTGCGGGACATGGTGCGCAGAAAGCCTTCGAGTTTCATGGTGTTGACAAAAAGGTTGTGGGAGTCATTGGAGATTCTACATTCTTCCATTCGGGGGTAACCAGTTTAATGGATATCGTTTACAATCGAGGAAATGCCGTAACGGTTATTCTGGATAACAGAATTACCGGTATGACAGGACATCAGGAAAATCCTGGAACAGGATATACATTGCAGGGAGATAAGACCCATGCGATTAATATTCCTTTATTGTGCGAAGCCGTCGGTGTGAAGAAAGAAAACATTTTTGTGATTAATCCCCTAGATTTAGATGCATGCAATAAAGCAATCGACGATGCGTTAAAAGCTACAGAACCTACGGTGATCATTACAGAATGGCCTTGCGTATTAAAGAAGCCATCTCCGGAAGATATTGAAAAATTCGGAGTAAGAAAAGTGATCTGCAAGGTAGACGAAGAAAAATGCAAATCTTGTAGAATCTGTACAAAAACAGGATGCCCTGCGATTGCGTTTGATACAAAGGCAATCATTAATGAAGATATGTGCGTAGGCTGTGAGGTATGTTTGCAGGCATGTCCATTTGATGCAATTGAAAAGGTGGGTGAATAATATGTCAGACGTTAAAAATATATTACTGGTTGGTGTTGGGGGACAGGGAATTATCTTGGCAAGCAAACTGCTTTCCGAAGGGTTAATCAGTGCAGGCTATGATGTAAAAATGTCAGAGGTACATGGCATGGCGCAACGGGGCGGTAGCGTTACAACACAAGTCCGATTTGGCAAGAAGGTATATTCCCCAATCATCGGTAAAGGGCAATCGGATATTATCGTATCCTTCGAAAAAATGGAAGCCCTTCGCTGGTTGGATCATTTGAAGGTTGGAGGAAAGGTTGTTGTCAATGATTATGAAATTCCTTCAGCACCCATTCTCGTAGGAGCTGCCAAGTACCCAAGCAATGTATTGGAGATACTGAAGAAGAAGGCAGATACGACAGTGTTTAAGGCAGCAGAAATTGCAAAAGAATTGGGTAATATTAAAACAATGAACGTTGTAATGGTTGGTGCCTTAGCCAAGGCTATGGGGTTGAATGAAGTAAACTGGGAAGAAGTTATCAAAAACAATGTGAAAGATAAATTTGTAGACATTAACTTAAAAGCTTTCCAAAAAGGCATGGAGCAACTGTAAGCAGAAAGGCTTCCGATAAAAAGAATAGGCCAGGGATTCAAATTTCTTTGGAAATACCATGAAAATCAACACTTGTAAGGTTTTATCCTTGCAAGTGTTTTTTTATCCTTGTCATTAAGAATTCATAGAAGCCTGGGGATAAGTGTATATTGGCAATGAATAAATTTCTTTTGCTATTAGTCCTTTTCTTCAGCGAAGAAAGCAGATAAATGCAAAGTTCATCTGCGTTATCCCGAAAAACTTCCAAATCATTATATTGATATATCATTATATTGATATGATTTTCACAGTAGTTCCGATGGGGACTAGATGATAAAGTTCGATCACATCTTTATTGTACATTCGTATACACCCATTAGACACGGCTTTTCCTATGGATAAAGGGTTGTTTGTTCCATGAATTCCAATATGAGGCTTGCTTAGGCCTAACCATCTTGCACCAAAAGGGCCACCAGGATTTACTGCTTTGTTTACGATTTTGAAAGTGCCCTTAGGTGTAGGTGTAGATGGTTTGCCAACAGCAATAGGATAAGATTTAATTCTTTGTCCGTTGCGATATAGGGTGAGTGTTCTAGCAGCTGTATGGATAGTGATGCTGTAAGTTTGCACAATACGCAGATTGTAATCCATTTTGATCACTTCCTGATTTCATATGAGGATAATACATATTATGCAGGGAGAGATGGAGATTATGATAAAGAACTTCGCCAGAAGGAATAGAATCCTTTGGAAGAATGGATAGACAGAGCGATACACAATTCATGTCAAAATTTGCAATAAAAATTTAAAGGATATTCTGTCCTTGTTCTAGAAGTATATATTGTTTTCACATGGAAGATGAATTGGAAAAAGATAATTTTTTCAAATAGGGGGATGACAATGAAGGACTATATTTTGGGAGTACTGGGCGGTATGGGGCCTGAGGCCACATCGTACTTTTTTCAACAGCTAATTAAGGCTACGCCTGCGCAAAAGGATGCCGATCATATAAAAACCATTATATACAACAATCCTCAGATCCCCGATAGAACGCAGGCCATCGTGGGCAAGGGGATAACCCCTGCCAATGAAATGATTCAAACTGCATTAGCGTTAGAAAAAATAGGAGTAAATGAAATTTTTATTCCTTGCATTACGGCCCATTTTTTTGTTCAGGAAGTACAGCAATATATCCATACACCCATATTAAACCTGCTGAAAATCCTACAGCAATATCTAAAAATAAATCATCAAGATGTTGTGAAAGTTGGAATCCTATGTACTACGGGAACAAAAAACAGTCAAATTTTTGATAGAGAATTAGAAACATATCATCTTATATATCCGGATGATTTTTATCAGGAAAATTATGTGATGGAGGCTGTCTATGGAGAAAAAGGAATAAAAGCAGGTTTTACCACCGGGATACCCAGTGAAAAACTAGCGGAGGCAGCAAAGCATCTGAAAGAAAAGGGAGCAGAAATCATTATGATGGGATGTACGGAGATTCCTTTAGCTTTTCGAGAGGACATGATCGATATTCCAGTGATGAATGCGCTGAAAATTGCAGCAGAATATATCGTTGAGAGAGTTAAGAAACAATAAAATCTTGTGCGGCAAATAGCATACGAATTTTTCAAGGGGTATGCGGAAAGGATAAGGAAAAATTACCAGTTGATTTGGTATAGAGAGCATGGTAATATATATATTGTCGTCTCAGAAAAGAAGGGGTAAAAAATACCAACAAAAAAGTGATTGACATAATGTTAAAAAAGTGGTATAGTATTAAGAGTCGGCGGTCAACGCTGACGACAGAATTGGTCTTTGAAAACTACACAGTGTAAGAGGAAAGCCAGCAAGCAAAGAGAAGGAAGAATTTGATTTGAGAGTTTGATCCTGGCTCAGGATGAACGCTGGCGGCGTGCCTAACACATGCAAGTCGAG
>NZ_LOEE01000056.1 GCF_001562415.1 Thermotalea metallivorans
GGGACTTTGCCTCCGGCTTCCTTCAGATTCCACCTCACGATGGACACCCTTGCCTTTGGCTAATGGTTCCCACTGCCAAGCCCATAGCGGACTTTCACCGCCAAGTTACTGCCCATGCCGGGCGCACGAAAAACAAGGGCATGAAATTGCCCTTACAAAAGGTTTCAATTCCTCATAGGAAGTCTATCAACAGATAGCTATGCAAATAATAGATTGTTTTCATACATGTTTCAATTCCTCATAGGAAGTCTATCAACCTCTGAGTTCAAACTCAACATCGTACACAACAGTGCAGTTTCAATTCCTCATAGGAAGTCTATCAACCTAGCGCTGGTCACAGAGGCAGAAAAGCAGTACGGGTTTCAATTCCTCATAGGAAGTCTATCAACTCACCTGTTTTTTCAACGCTTATAATAGGGTTAATTGGGTTTCAATTCCTCATAGGAAGTCTATCAACTGAATTATTAGAGCAAATCGCAAAAGACTTAGGTTATCTCGTTTCAATTCCTCATAGGAAGTCTATCAACGTACTTCCGCTTTTGTTTTACCGGAAGCTTGAGCAAGAGTTTCAATTCCTCATAGGAAGTCTATCAACTCATGCAGTTCTCTTCTTGCCTCAGGCATCTTCTTCAAGTTTCAATTCCTCATAGGAAGTCTATCAACTTAAAACCTCCAATATTATATTGATATTTTGGGCATTTGTTTCAATTCCTCATAGGAAGTCTATCAACCTATCTTTGGTTTATTCATTTTGACCCCCCGATTCATGTTTCAATTCCTCATAGGAAGTCTATCAACTTGACGAAGCGATTAAAAACACAAAACCGATCAACAGTTTCAATTCCTCATAGGAAGTCTATCAACTTCAAGATATTATTAAAAATGAGGAAAAGAAATGTGAGTTTCAATTCCTCATAGGAAGTCTATCAACATTATCTCTGTTTTGGTTGCTTAATTCGATTCTAGATAGTTTCAATTCCTCATAGGAAGTCTATCAACAGAACGGATTGTATCTCAATAAACTAGTATTGAATTTGTTTCAATTCCTCATAGGAAGTCTATCAACCATACGCTACAGCTTGCTAATGCTAGCTGTACTATTTCGTTTCAATTCCTCATAGGAAGTCTATCAACCTTCCCTTTGTCTTACGCCCCATTCCAGGGCGTCCTCGTTTCAATTCCTCATAGGAAGTCTATCAACTTTTCGTTAGTCGGTGCATTTTAGACTGGCTACTTAGTTTCAATTCCTCATAGGAAGTCTATCAACGCGGGCGCCTGGGACTACTAAAAAGGGGGTAAAAAGTTTCAATTCCTCATAGGAAGTCTATCAACCAAAATCATTTTTAACATCATTGTTTGTGTATTCTATAGTTTCAATTCCTCATAGGAAGTCTATCAACCAAACTCTACAAACTTTCCATCATGTATGATAGCAATGTTTCAATTCCTCATAGGAAGTCTATCAACACTCCACATTCAGGACATATCCATTCTCTATCTGAGTTTCAATTCCTCATAGGAAGTCTATCAACAATCATATATATTAGCAATATTTAGTATCAGTTCTTTGTTTCAATTCCTCATAGGAAGTCTATCAACGAAAAGAACAGGAGGATAAGGAAAGAGAAACATATAAGTTTCAATTCCTCATAGGAAGTCTATCAACTTCGCTAAGTCAATATTACACAAGCGAACAATTGTCGTTTCAATTCCTCATAGGAAGTCTATCAACCATATTCAAAATGACAACATCCCATTTCTAGATATAGTTTCAATTCCTCATAGGAAGTCTATCAACCCTGTTCGGAGACTGGATACCCGACGAGTGGATCAAGTTTCAATTCCTCATAGGAAGTCTATCAACTAGTACAACACAGAAAACTTATTATTTTTTATTCAATAGTTTCAATTCCTCATAGGAAGTCTATCAACATGATCAGGCAAAATATGGAATGTACGATAAAAACAAGTTTCAATTCCTCATAGGAAGTCTATCAACGATTTGCCGAACAAGTAGGTGGTACTATTCAAAATTGTTTCAATTCCTCATAGGAAGTCTATCAACACAAAAATTTGATGTGCTAATTGTAGATTATTTGCAATGTTTCAATTCCTCATAGGAAGTCTATCAACAATCTGCCATAAATCAGCCTGGGATTCTTCTACTCCGTTTCAATTCCTCATAGGAAGTCTATCAACTTCCAGTGGTGGCGATGTCTTTGAATCTATCGCTAGTTTCAATTCCTCATAGGAAGTCTATCAACTCGGAAGAAGATAGTGCATTTATACAGTACCAAAGCAGTTTCAATTCCTCATAGGAAGTCTATCAACTGATTAATAGAGAATATGCCTGTCAAGAATGTGGCTGTTTCAATTCCTCATAGGAAGTCTATCAACTGTACTGTCGTGAGAGAGTCTGAAAACCACTTTCCCCCGTTTCAATTCCTCATAGGAAGTCTATCAACCCAGGTGATGATGTGGTTTGTATGATGGTTGAGGTATAGTTTCAATTCCTCATAGGAAGTCTATCAATATTATCTTTTAGGTCTCGTTGAAAACCCTGACGAAAGTTTCAATTCCTCATAGGAAGTCTATCAACATGTGTGTGTGGAAGAACTTGCAACCGAAGTGTACTAGTTTCAATTCCTCATAGGAAGTCTATCAACGATTTGCCGAACAAGTAGGTGGTACTATTCAAAATTGTTTCAATTCCTCATAGGAAGTCTATCAACGATTTGCCGAACAAGTAGGTGGTACTATTCAAAATTGTTTCAATTCCTCATAGGAAGTCTATCAACGATTTGCCGAACAAGTAGGTGGTACTATTCAAAATTGTTTCAATTCCTCATAGGAAGTCTATCAACGATTTGCCGAACAAGTAGGTGGTACTATTCAAAATTGTTTCAATTCCTCATAGGAAGTCTATCAACACAAAAATTTGATGTGCTAATTGTAGATTATTTGCAATGTTTCAATTCCTCATAGGAAGTCTATCAACAATCTGCCATAAATCAGCCTGGGATTCTTCTACTCCGTTTCAATTCCTCATAGGAAGTCTATCAACTTCCAGTGGTGGCGATGTCTTTGAATCTATCGCTAGTTTCAATTCCTCATAGGAAGTCTATCAACTCGGAAGAAGATAGTGCATTTATACAGTACCAAAGCAGTTTCAATTCCTCATAGGAAGTCTATCAACTGATTAATAGAGAATATGCCTGTCAAGAATGTGGCTGTTTCAATTCCTCATAGGAAGTCTATCAACGGAGATTGTCCTAACCCGCCTTACGAAAAAAGAAGAGAGTTTCAATTCCTCATAGGAAGTCTATCAACGGGGAGAAGCGTGAACATCTATGAAAGCCCTGAACTATGTTTCAATTCCTCATAGGAAGTCTATCAACTTCTGGCGCCAATGTCCATATCGTCCCAATTTTCAGGGTTTCAATTCCTCATAGGAAGTCTATCAACCAAAATGAAAGACTTGGGATTCTAAGTACACATTTGTTTCAATTCCTCATAGGAAGTCTATCAACCTAAAATCTTCCCACAAACAACTTATTTGACAGCCGAGTTTCAATTCCTCATAGGAAGTCTATCAACCTAAAATCTTCCCACAAACAACTTATTTGACAGCCGAGTTTCAATTCCTCATAGGAAGTCTATCAACTGAGAGAACCTACATTGCGAAGCAGTATGCAAACGGGTTTCAATTCCTCATAGGAAGTCTATCAACAGGTCCCTCAAATTCTATTTTGAGTCTGGATATAAGGTTTCAATTCCTCATAGGAAGTCTATCAACTTTATGAATTACAGCAGCTGGCCTTTCTTTCCTGGTGTTTCAATTCCTCATAGGAAGTCTATCAACGGCCAATTAGTGAATATTCCTGGTG
Source organism: Thermotalea metallivorans (assembly GCF_001562415.1). GTDB lineage: Bacteria > Bacillota > Clostridia > Peptostreptococcales > Thermotaleaceae > Thermotalea > Thermotalea metallivorans. Next base: position 3,888 of record NZ_LOEE01000056.1, read on the forward strand.
GGGTGATGAAGGTTTCAATTCCTCATAGGAAGTCTATCAACTGCAGGCATGGCAAGAGTTTTACTTCGAAATGAAGCGTTTCAATTCCTCATAGGAAGTCTATCAACCAGATCCAAAGAAAAGGAAGCCGAAGAGTGTTTCGAAGTTTCAATTCCTCATAGGAAGTCTATCAACATTCAACAAAAGCTTGAGGAAAGGCTGGAACATGAAAGTTTCAATTCCTCATAGGAAGTCTATCAACTTTTCAGGTATTTTATAATCTTTTGGTCTTGATTATGTTTCAATTCCTCATAGGAAGTCTATCAACGTCTGAATGACCACTTCAATTCTTGGTTGTTCTGAGGTTTCAATTCCTCATAGGAAGTCTATCAACCACCGTTATCATTTCTGAATTTTCCCTTTGAGTCAGTTTCAATTCCTCATAGGAAGTCTATCAACCTTTCCATACTCCTTGCGGATTTCGTCATTCGTAGCGGTTTCAATTCCTCATAGGAAGTCTATCAACTACCTCATCTGCTATGGGTGAGGCTATGCTCAAGAGTTTCAATTCCTCATAGGAAGTCTATCAACGCTTTCCGTCTATTACCATGTAGGGCATTACATCATGGTTTCAATTCCTCATAGGAAGTCTATCAACTGAATTCACGCACCTGGTTGTTTGGAAGATTGACCGAAGTTTCAATTCCTCATAGGAAGTCTATCAACGTCCAAAAATTTACTCATCGTCGCTACCTCCTCTTAAGTTTCAATTCCTCATAGGAAGTCTATCAACGCAGAAATGGTTCCACCGTAAAACGTCCTGTGAGCAGTTTCAATTCCTCATAGGAAGTCTATCAACTTCCGGCCATTCTAACGATAATTGCTTCACCGGAAGAGTTTCAATTCCTCATAGGAAGTCTATCAACCTATACCCTCTCTCCCTGGCTGCCATCTGTACTGCGTTTCAATTCCTCATAGGAAGTCTATCAACGAACCGCCTTATGTATGTATTCACTGTGGAAGCATTGACGGTTTCAATTCCTCATAGGAAGTCTATCAACATGAATGAATCTATCCAAATAACTTTTCCGCTTTTGGTTTCAATTCCTCATAGGAAGTCTATCAACTCTTTGTTTTCTTATCATGGGTTCAGTTAATGCATCGTTTCAATTCCTCATAGGAAGTCTATCAACAAAATTCATAAGCATCTATAGGATCTACCATTTCAAGGGTTTCAATTCCTCATAGGAAGTCTATCAACCCATTAAAAAGCTTGAAAATACCCGATATTCAAATTAAGATAATTTGAAGTTAAGTTCGAGTAAAAAATGTAATTGTTGAAAAACACGGATTTGTTCATTTATACTTTGTCGTCGATCTCCAGGCTTTTTTACATTATTGGGGATCGACGACATTTTTATATTCATCTTAGTGTTTCTTTTCTCTTATAATTTAACAGTTATAGGATGTTTTCCTCCCCGCCTTTTTTAATCCCCAAAGTTTCAATAGCTGAATATCGAGTGGTTCTAAATCTGTAGATAATTATGGAATCTGTATCCCTATGGATGATTTTCTCCAATTCTGTTTTTAATTTCACCAGATTTGCCTCTGTAATTTCGCCCTCTAAAACAGAATTCTGCACCCAATACAAGTATTTCCTACATGTCTTCAGCACCTTGGCAACCCTTTTCTGTTCTACATCGTATACCAGTATTACAAACATCAGATCAGCCCCTTACCATCTGGACACATAAGGAGTATACGCTTCTTCTCCCATCAAGTGTTTTTCCAGCTTATACAACTCCATCCGGATCAATCTCCTATAGGAAACCTCTCGTCCCAACAGCCTGTGTTTAATGGTAGTCTTCATCCGTTTATCAAACTCTTCTACAAAACGCTTTCTTCCCTGTTCTTTTAGCAAAACACCTTCTAGATCATCATCAAAATCGCTCTTTTTCAGCATGTTTTTACCCAGCAGTGTAAAGATAATTCTATCAACAATAATAGGCTTGAAGATTTCCGCTATGTCTAGATTTAAGGTGAATCGTCTGAAGTTGGTAGTATGTAGATATCCAATCCTTGGGTCCAGATGAGTTTTATAGATTTCCCCTAGTACCAGTACATACAACATGGAATTGCCAAAACTGATTAGTGCATTCAGATGATTCTTGGGGGGCCTTTTGGTCCGCTGTTCAAATCTAAAATCCTCATTCTCGATAATCCGATCGAAAGCCTTGTAATAGGCCTCTCGAATATTTCCTTCCACCCCCATCAGTTCACTGGTATTCTGACAATGGCTAATTCCTTGACGAAGCTGTTGAATGCTTTCTTCAATATCAGAAACCTCTTTTTCCCTGCTACTATAGTATTTTACCACATTTATCATATTTTGGGCACTACCTTCTACAATTTTGGATGCGATTAGCTGTCTTTTTCCTTCCTCTAGATAATGCTCAGCTTGCTTTAGGGTCATGTACCCTGAATTCAGGTGTTCCCTGGGGTAATAGGAACCAGTGTAGTATCCGTAATAATTAAAGAAATGGAGGATAATTTCCTTTTGGGACATGTAGTCCAAAAACTTCTTATTCAGCTCCACTTCCCCGAAAATAAAAATGTCACTGATATCTTCAATTGGCAATACCTTTCTATCTTCTTCTGTTTCAAAAGCTATGGTATTGTCCTTTCTCTTTAATACGCCATCATTAAAAATATAGATAGTCTTTTTCATTCCCATTCCCCCTTAGGACCAACAGAATTCGTTGTAACCACAGTTTCGACAGTAGGATATCTTCTCAGGTGGCTGAGGTTTTGGTTCATAGATAATCCGTAGAATATCCCTTACCACTTTGTCCAACTCTACTTTAACAGTATCTGTCAGAACAACCTCTTCTTTTTTCTTTTCCTTGGGGAACATCAAAACCCCGCTTCCCTTGATCCCCTTCTGCTCTAATTCATATAGATAATAGGCTAGCTGCATTCTGGCACTATCTATAAATTTAGAACTCTTTTTCACTTCACCGATAACAATCTGTCCTTGCTCTTTCCTGAATACATCCAACTTGATATTTCCCAAGGATATTTCCTTTCTATCCCGCTGATAGCTTTGCTCCTGTATAAATCTTCCCAGATCAATATATTGATTGTCCTGGTCTGCAACAATGCCATGGGCCATCAACCACACTTCTCGTTTGCAAATATAATAATACCAGATAAGGGTGCCGGTTACTTTTAGGTCTTCCATAGACTTCACCGCCGTTTCATGCAATAGATCATCTCTTATATTATGTGAAAATCCTTCTTTCCATCAGATTTAGCAATCTGTACACAGCCAAAACCTTGGCTGTTTTTGCTGCCTATTCCAGATTCCAAAGCCATCGTTATCAGTTGTTTATTTCCGCATAATAAAAATTTGCCAGAATACCCTTTTATAAAAATGCCCTTATAATTCACCACATGTTGGCGTATTTTTCCCAATGGATGAATGATAAAAAAACTATCTTCCACCTCTTGTCCATAAAATGCTTGATATTTTTTGCAAAGATTTGCCGTAATCAACTCCTGAAATTCTTTATCTTTCGGATGAAAATAACAGGTATATTTACTGCCCTCAGCTTTATATAACGTGCTGTAAGCTGTTACCGGCGAAAGAGTTTGGACAACCACTTTATCCTCTATTTCAGGGGATTTTTCTATACAGATATTTTGTACTTCTAAGCATTGATCTCCTATAAAAATATTCTGATTCAGAAGAAATGAATTGCTCAACTGCCTTAAAAATATTTCCATTGGAGAAGAAATATACAAAACTACCTGATTCTCAAAAATAATTTCTTTTTTCCCTAAAGCAATTTTATAATTTCCGATCAATTGAGAAAAACAAAACATTTTGAATTGTCTCTTCTCTAGTTGAAAGCCTTTTTCATGAAGAAATCTGGCCAAATCCCCTTCTAATAATTTATAGATCAATCCCTGTAAATAATAGTTATATTGAAGGGGAAGGCGAATTTCTTTTTTATTCCGAGCTTGCATTGTGATTTTCAAATACATTTCTCATCCTCCAGTTCAATTTCTAAATACACCATGTATCTGCATCATCAGTCTTTCTAATAAAACCGATGCCATTCTTCTCATAATAAAATTCTAGTGACTGATCAGGTTTATAAATATTTCCTTTTTCATAATGTCTAAAAAATTTAGCTCTTTCGTAGGGAATCGAAATCACATAGGCTTGAAAATCTTTTCTGATTTTATAAAAAGCCTCTTTTCGTTTGAAAACATCACTTTCTTCCAAAACTTCCTTCATATATTGATTCCATATCGCCGCTGCACTATTTCCTTTTTCATCAACCTCATCCAATTCAATGAAACAAGGACACATATCTAATCGTTCCTTTATCAGGCGAAAATCAGAAACAGTAATTTCTCCTTTCTTTTTGTTTTCTACTTTGTACATAAAATTTCTTAATGCCTTTTCAAGATATTTGGATACTTCTGTATTTGTTTTTCTGGCCTTTTCCCTGAAAAAATCTTCAATCCACTGATAATATTGTTTTTCTTCTATAATACCTGTTACCATTTCTTTTGCTATTGATGTATGAATATCACCATATACCATAGCACAATCACTTATATGACTACGTCGGATCGGTAAAATATGAACTGGTGAAGGAGAAACTTCTTTTTTATAATGGCGATTTGCTCTACCGGCTGCTTGGACAATACTGTCAATCGGGGCTAAATCACGGACTACTGCGTCAAAGTCCAAATTTACACCAGCCTCCACCACCTGCGTAGATACTAAGATTAATGGCTCTCCTCGATCCAACATTTCTTTAATTTTCCCAATAAGCTGAATCCGTTCATAGGGTGTAACATTTGTTGACAAATAAAATATTTCTATTCCATCGTAGTATGCATTTTGGGTCAAATAGCGATAAATTTCTATAGAAGTCTGTATGGTATTGAATAGTAGCAAATAAGAATTCCCAAGTTGATATAGCTTCTCAAAAGCAGACTTCCACTCCTCAATAGAGAAGAAGACATCCGTGTCATGTTCAGGAAAGTGCCTGATGATTTTTGTACGATTTAATCTGGAGTAATATTCTTGAATTTTTTCCTGTGGCAGCCATTCTCTCGCCTGTCCTTGTGTAAATATCAACGGTTTTGTAGCAGTCAGCAACAATATATAGCAACCCATGTATTTGCTTATCATCGTAAAGATGTTCTCAAGCAATGGCCAATACTCTGCGGGAACATTTTGAACTTCATCCAGAATAATAATGCTTCCTGCAATTTGATGAAATTTTTTTAAATAGCTATTTTTATAGCCTATCAGCGTGTGCAACAACTGATAAAATGTTGTCACTATAATTTCAGATTCCCAACTCTCCATCAATAAAACCGATTCTTCAATAGGCTTATCTTGATTATTTTCCTTGTATCCAATTTCTGCCAAATGGTGGTGTTTCAATAAAAACATACTTTCTGAATAGGAAAAATCCTCTATCTGCTTTAAAACGCTTTCGTATACATGAAAATTCTGGTCAATAATACTAGTAAAGGGCAGACTATAGATAACCCTAGGCATATAAAGCTTGTGTTCTTTAATCATTTCCCTCATTTTTAAAGCTATAGATAAAGATGTCAGCGTTTTCCCTGATCCTGTTGGAGAGGTCATGGTATAAATCCGCTGTTGAAGATCAAAAAATTTTATACATTGGTTAGCTGTTCTAAAAAAATCTTCACGGATGAAATCTAGAACATTTTCATTTCTTTTGTGTAATTCCCTTTCTACGTAGTTCACTACCAAGTCCCTTGGTATCTCTCTCCTCTCCACAAAAGATATATCAGCTGCGCTGTGCTTGTCTCCATCCAATAGCAAAGAATACAGCAGCTGTAGAAAAATAAAACACTGATTCCTGCATTCATCCTCTTCGTTCAAATAATCGTTTTTTAATCTGTTCAACTCTTGAACCAATTTTTCAAACCCATTCACAAACATATCTAACGAAATCTCACTTTCCATCAATTCATGATAGATTGCTTCTACAATCTCTTTCCTTTGTAACAGGTCTTTGGTCTGTGTATGAAATAATTCAATCTTATCTTTTCCGTTGCAATCTAGGCTGGCAATCAAAAGCATTTCATCATCTGATAATAAATCCTCATCCAGTATCGCTTCTAGCGAACCTAAATCATTATGATGATAGTAGACAACAAAATATCCCAGCAAGGGAGCATATTTCGTCCATGATTTGCTCTTTTGATTTTTAGAATCCTTTAATTCTTCCTGTATTATATATGCTGTCCATAAAGAAGAAATAAAAGAATGATAATGATATGGGGGCCTTCCCTTTCCATCTATCAAATAACTTTGAAAAAAGGAGGTACATTTCCCAAAATCATGCCCATAGGCGATTAGTCTTCCGATTTTTCTAATCCAGTAATCATCATCAGTGCAAGGAAGGGGTGAACACTGATTAACCCCTTCCCCAACCTCCTTCAAATGTCGAATCAATTCTTTTTGATATGCTATATTGCCTGCTTCATCTTTTTTAATATGGGAATAAATTTTCATAACTTGTTACCTCCTGAAGCCAAGAGATATTTTTTTCCTCCCCATTCACTTGTAGTTTTATGACAGGAATATTGAATTTTGCTGTAATCCCCTTCCCCTCTTGCTCATAAACAAAAGAGCCCGAGGACGTCAGTAGCCTAGTTTCATCAAATTCTACAGGTACTAATTCCTTTATATAACTTACCGCCTTGTCAAAATTCAATTCTAAAGAACCTTTCTCTATATAATCCACATTACACACTGTATCTAACGTAACAAGCTGTCCTGGCGGAATAATGCTCAACTGCTCTGCAAATATCTCCGTTACAAAGGTTAGTTTGCCTGTACATTCGGTGACTCCTAAATATGGAGGGTATACATAGGTATGGTTTTGCAACCTTTCCTTTAATTCTGTATATATTTTTTTATCCCTATGGGTCAAATACAGACGATATCTTAACTTGCTGTATATATTGTCATCTATTTTTTTTCCGACAACCAATTCAAAAGGGACTTGGGTTGACCCTTTTACTTTATTTACATCCCCCAAGGAAGTGACAAATACATAATTTACAGTCTGTATCAATTTCCTTACAGGGTAACATATTTCTACTGCACTTCGAAAATCCTTTCCCGACAAAATACTATAATACTGATCCCTTTCTATACCCATAATCCCAGCCACTAAACCTGCAATCGTTGTGGGAGGTGGGAATGCATAGGATAGGGAAGAAGAATTAGTATAAAATTTTCGAAAATGAGCAAAGGTCCCTTCTAGATCACATACCAATATGTTCGTGTGATTCAAATCAAACACCTCCTAAAGAGGCAACGCTTGTAATTTAGAGGTCAATTCATCTCCGAATACATGATTCAAAGAACCACTGCCTAAAGCACTTTGCAGCTTCAATTGTTCATGATGCCACCAATAAATGGCTTTGATTTTATCTGCACGCTTGATCAATAAATTTCTCAAATCTTCCAGATCTACTGTATAATCAGAAATATCTCGGATAACAGGATTCTTTAAATTTGGAATATACTCTCTTAGATCGCCAATCAGAAAATCAGGGCTATCATACTCAACTCTCAAATATAGTCTTGGATATTGCCCGATTTTACTGCGTGTAGCCAAAAGGGGAATCGCCTTGATCAGAGCTTCCTCCATTAGTTTCAAGTCTTCTTGCGTCATTCCCGTATGGATAGCTCTTTTTGCACTGACAACTCCATGAAATGCAATGAGAGAATAATATACTCTATAATCCTTTCCAATCGTGGTAGCTTTATCCGCTTCCGAACTGAATCGGGAGGTGATTGTGCTTGAATCCACCAAGGTTACGGGATTTAATGAATAGCCCCAATTGAACTGTACCGGTCCTGTAAAGGTCAGGGACCCGCCCTTTCCTGCGTCGCTTTTTATAGGCATAGTTGCTCCAAAAAGGCGAACATCCAACAGCTGATCTAGCAGCCATTTGACCTCTTCTTCATTCAATTTCTTCATATCTACTTTCCCATCATACTTTTCAAAAATATTTTCAATTCGTTGTGTAGCAGTAACCGGTTTGCCTTCCGGTTGAGCAACAAATATTTCATAGCCTCTTTCTATCAAATAATCCCTAATATATCGTTTTAGACGCACATCACTTACCAAATTAGTGAAAGTTTCATAATCCATTCGAGGCTTGTTCTCATCATCGGCATCTCCATTGGGGTTTGTCAGCTTAGCATCATATAAAAATAAGATGTCACTGTTGTTTATCATTTTCTTTCTCTCCTTCCTGTTTCCTTTGATTAATGGGCCTGCTACCCAAAGCATAGCCAGACAGAATATAAAATACATTCTCCTGTGGAGACAGTTGCCACTTATCCTGATTTCGATCAAACAACATTTTAAAATCGCTGTAAACTGCTTCAATAAAATAGCCCGTTTTTTCATTGGTCATAAGCTTATACTGCTTTAATTTTTCAAATACACTGAGGGTCAGCAGTTGAATCTTATTCAACGTCATTCCTTGAAAATTAATTTTGTTCAAGATTGGTTTTGATGTCAGTCTGTTTTCTTTTTGGGCTTCTCCTATTTCATAGATCAGCTTCCCAAGCAGTATCATTGCAGCCTGTTGTTCATTGTAACCGACTTCTTCAATAAACGCTTTATAACCTGCTCCTATCCTTAATATAGAAGTGTCCATGGCTTCACCTCCCTTTAACACTGATAATTCTTCTAAATATCGAAGCAACACAATTCCCTTTAATACACCCCCGATCATAGCATATTCCTTATCTTGCGGTTTTTTAAGCTGAAAAGAGTCGGTTTGTTCAAGATGGTATACTTTGGCTAACTGCACCAGCTTTTCTATAACCATTTTTTTATCGATCAACTCACCTGTAAAAATTGCATCGTATAATTTTAAAAGTCTTCTGTGCTCTATGGTATCTCGATCCCCTTCATGAATAGGGAACAAATAATAAATTTGTTCAAAAGCCATCATCCACTTTTTGGTATCTCCCTCATCCCACTCAAACCATTTTTCGCCAAACAATTTTCCATTGAGTATCGCACGTTGTATCGCATAAATTCGTGACGGTGCCACATCTTTAATCAAACGGAGTACGCGAAATTCCAGCTGCTGCTTCATGTAGAATAAAAAGTGGAAGGTATACTGATTTGTCATGTCTCTTTTCATCTGTTTTAAATAATCTCGATTAATTTTCTGAGCTTGTTTATAATCGATGATAGTATGGGCATGTAAGTAGGCATTATGAATATCTTCAATTTTCCATCGCATCGTATCCTCATCAAATAACAATTCGGGAAGCATAAGAAATTTCAGCTTGCCAATCGAACCTTTAAATCTTCGCATGGCATAAATTTCTCCTAAGATTAGCTGTCGGTGACATGTCTTACATAGTCTCATGTTCTTGTCAAAATCTTTTAAATAACTGGCGAAATTTACCTTCTGGGTAATATAATAATTCATTTTGAGTTTTCCTGTGTCGGAGGACACAGGCTCTTTTTTATTGCATAAATAACAAATTCCTTTAGCAGCATTTTCAAAGTGAGCCTCTTTCAACCGCCATGCCAGCTCTTGATATTCCTTCCTTTGCTGTATAATCTCCCCATTAATTGTTACAGTCCATAAAGATATGTTCTTGGTTTTGACCTCCCATTTTTTTGTAACATACCCTGTTACCGCCTTTGCTGCTTCACTGACCGTTTTCTTTATATCACCTTCTGAATCCGTAAGAAGTTGGTTCATCGTAGATAACCCCAAATACTTTTCTACATTTAATACATATCTATACCGCTCCTTGTTTTTTTCCTGCTTACCATAGTCGTAATAGAAAGTATTTAGTACCTGCACCAATAGCTCTTTCATTTCTCCATGAGGAATTATCTTTATAAGGGAAGGTATTGACTGGGAAATAATGTAATCTGGCTTTATTCCAGTCAACATCCACTGGAGACTTGCAGGGCCATCAGCAGTACCAATATAAAAATACTTTTTTACGGCTTCCTCTGTTAATGGAAATAACTCAAACCGTATTTGCCCATAATGCAAATCAAAGTCCATGACAACAATTCTGTTTTCTTCCCCTGATTGTACCGGAACAATCAATGCTTCAACCTGGTCCTCCATACTAGATTTTTCCAATGGTACTCCAATTTTTCTGATTGCTTGTATCATTTATTTCACCTCCTAAATAAAATAGGTATAGTTTTTCGAGGAAAAACTGCACATGGAATATACAATTTTTCCTCGCTACTAACTGCTACCCTCTTTCGTATAGCACTTTCCACAGACTGCCGATTTTTTTATTTATTGATGCCTTTTTTTCGCTCAGATTTAGCAGTTGCACTTATCCTCAAGACAAATTTAAATTCTTTTCCAATTTTTTCCTGTTCCGTTTTTACAATATCAGTTTTTTGGGCCTTCTTCATCTTTATTCTCTTTTCTAGTCTTATTACTATTTTTGTTTACAGGTATTATTTATGGTAAAAACTAATTACAATATTTATGATTTCCAAAAATTAAACACAATAAACATAACACACTAATTGATTTTTTTTTTATATTCAAGTAAAATTACTATGATAGTATTCCTATAAGGAATTGAAACTTACTATTTTGTGTTTGACAGGTCATTATATCTGGCAAACTATAACAATTTTATTGTAGCTTACCTACAAGGAATTCCACAGTAAGAAATAATCTTCTTTCCTGCTGTTTTTTTGTTAGTTCAAAATCTAATATCTTTGTCAATTACATTCTACAAAAAAGAAAAATTTCCTTTGTCGGAAAATGGATTTTTTTGTCGATTTATGCATTTTCTTCAATTTTATCTCTATCGTTACTTGGTTCATCTATACAAGATAAGACCACTTTACAAGAAATCATGAATTAACTGGATAAAAACAACAAAATCAGATACCTGAGTCCTAGGAATACTAATTTTACCAACAAAAAACTCTAGGAGGTATCTGATATGATTAGTATATCTAAAGATTCATAGATTTAAACAATAGAGCAATATGTATTGAAATATTGTCACCTTGTTCATTTTCCTACGGAAGAGCTGATAAAAATTACCCCAGATATTGCCATTGCCTTAATTCCTGATACATTGAAGAATTCTACTGTTTTCCTGACCATTGATGATACATTACAGACAAAATTCGGAGATCATTTTGACTGCTATTTTCAGCACTTTGATCATGCCGCTAAAACATGAAATTCATATTTGCCTCCAATAATTTCATCTAACACTTCCTGCACATTTCTATCACTACATTTATCTATAAAATCGAAAAGTCGTCAATCTCCATAGGTTTTTGCACTATTGGGGATGGACGACTTTTTACTCTTTATACCTTAAAAATTCTATCCTTATATTTTTCTAACCCAAGCAGCAATGGATATCCCAATACATAACAAGCTATCATTTGACCCAAAGCTACCCAGGCCATAGTAATAAACAAAGGCAGTTGATACAAGTAATTTAGTATAAACCCTACCACGATTCCATTCACAATCACCGGTGGCAACGGTACCAACCATTTTTTCGGCATTTTATAGGACAAGAACGCCGCCAGCAAAGTTGCCAAACTGCCGAATACAATATCTACCATTCCATTTCCACCATAGATGTTTGCTATGATGCACCCTACAAATAACCCTGGAATCGCTGCCGGAGTAAAGGCTGGTAGAACCGTCAAAGCTTCCGAAATCCTCACCTGGATTTGTCCATAACTAATAGGTGCAAAGGCTATGGTCATCACAGCATAAATAGCGCCAATCAGTGCCGCCTGTACTAAGAAATTTGTTTTTTTCATTGTTTCACTCCTCCGTAGTTTTGTTTATAGTCAGGATGGTTTCGAACTGACTTTGTGCTTTCTCAGTATTTCATAGATTGTCGCAAGCATTGAAAATACTAGAATCACTTTTTATATTTAATCATATTTTTTCACGTTTTGTCAATGACAGATTAGCAAAAGATTAGCAATTTTTTTATCATCCCACTCAAAATCCGGCGCCAGTTTAAAAATCAAAAAGGGAACAAAAAGGGAACAAAAACCTACCGGATGTTTGGTAGGTTTTTCTCTATTCTATAAATAAAGCCTACCGCTATTACTTTTCCCTAAAAACAATAAGCAATCAGCATATTTGCCAACTGCTTATTGCTTCCCGTCTGGAAACGGAATTGCAAATCGTCCTATTATTATTATATCATCTTGGATTAACTGTATTCAATGTAAAAAATAATTTCGTTTGTGTCAAGTAGAAGTTTGCAATTTTTTTTATTGCCTCATCCTGTATAGGATTATAAATGTTATATTATTATAATTTTTCTATATTATTACAAAATCCAAGAAAAAATCTTTATCATTATACCATAAGCACTCTTGTCAAGGCTAAAATGAACGCCGTTACCGGCGGCCTTGACAAGAAGCAAGGCTCTGTGAGCCTATGGTATTTT
>NZ_LOEE01000057.1 GCF_001562415.1 Thermotalea metallivorans
GTAAGACCATGCAGAGTTTCTACTTGAATGCACTTTCTACCCATAGAATGATCCTCCTTTGATTTGGTGTTTTACTTATTATTCCAAAACAAAGAGAGAATTATTAAGAAAGGTTAATTTCTATGGGTGCAAATCTATAGATAATCCATAGATTTCTTTAATTTATAATTCATGTATAAATTTATATATTTCGTTTCCTTTTTCTAATTATAGCATAAATTTCTTTAATGTAAATATATTTTTTATTTTTTGTTAAAATATATATAAAATTAATTTAATTTAAATGACTTAATATCTCGATAATAAATTAATTAGATATATTAATTTGCAAATAATTCCTTGTTAAAGCTGCCAAAATTCATATAATGAAGAAATACAAAGCTTCATGGAACACCTATTAGAGCGTAATCCTAATAAGAAGGTGTATCTCGTTTTAGACAATACCAGAACACACAACAATGGGAAAAAGTGCACATTCAATCCCATTTTGCATGCTTCTACCCCAATGTCAGTGGCAAGATGAGTTTTACCGGTACCTACATTGCCATAAAGCACTAGATTACGCTTGTCTTTTAGAAACTTGCATTCTTTAGATCCTGCGGCGTAAGTCCGTAGGGCAGTTTAATCTCATCGAAGATGTAATCAGCAAAGGTCTTGACTGTATAGAAACCTGCATTCCTCAAAAGCCTATCCTTTCTGCTTGCTTCTCTGTGTTCCAGTTCAAGTCTGAGCAGCTGAAGAAGGTATTCTTCATGGCTCTTTGCTTCGATTCGCCCGCAGTTTTCCACCAGATTTCGACTAAGTTTCAGCGCTTTGCAGCAGGCGGCAATTTCATCCCTTAGTTGCATGTTTTGACACCACCCTTCAAAAGAACTTTGTCATATTCCCCGGCATCAAAGCGGAAGGCCGTTAATTCAGGGATTCCTGCCGGAAGTTTTACCGGTTCTAATGGTGGAATTATCCCGGTTATACGGCTATGGATGGCTATCAAACTGTCAACGTCCCCCTACCTTGTGCAGCAGGGCTTCTGTCACAGCCCTCACAGCCTGTTCAAAACTGCTTTTAGTACTTAACATGGCTACTGCCTTTAATACTTTGCCCCGTTCACTTTTACTTCAACCTTCCAGGTACTCCTTCAACGGGTCAGGCAGCATTTTATAAATCTCAGAATATTTAAGGGCTCCGGGACTGCGGGAAAACTGCGTCAGATAGGGCAGCCAGTCCATGCTTTCCTGCTTGTAATCTCCATACAACCGTCGATGTCGGACGATTTCTCGGTGATTTTCATCCAGTGGTATGATTTCATGGGCTGTTACCTTTACCATAACTCGGCTGTTGGCATATTTACGCTACATATCTTGCGTACACTTACGAAGAAACTCCCGGTTATAATCTTCCAGTCGTTCAAATTGAGGAACCGGTACTAAGAGGTTGCACCGGTGATAGCCCACTTTGACCTCTACGTTGCCCTTTTCATGCCCGGCATCCGGATTACAGAAAACCGGCTCAAAGCCATAATGTTGCTTAAATCGGACAAAAGCGTCAGTTAAGCCCCGTTGTCCATCACTTGGAATGGCTGTCACAATGGTGCTAGTATTATCAAACCAGAGTTTTTGCGCAACTCCCCCAATGTATTTAAAGATAGTCTTTAGCCCCTCCAATAGGCATTCTTGGTTTTCACCTTTGAACAGTTGTGTATAGCCTCCATTGCTGTACGGAAAGGAAACATTCAAATATGCTCCTTCAAACTTCATCCCGTTTTCATAAAAATCAGCCTTTCCAAAGTCTACTTGAGCTTCTCCCGGAATATGTTCCAAAGGTAGTCGACATGTATTATCCTGAAATACCTGTTTTTTCTTCATAGCAACATAACCTGCCACTGTACGATAAGAACAGTCAAACTGTTCTTTGTATTTATCCCGAAGGCGATTATAAACACGCTTGGCTGTATGCCGCTGCTTCCGTCTGGCTCTCTTATCTTCTTCCAGCCACTGGTCGATATCAGCTTTGTAGGGAGCGAGTTTAGGAAAGGTTTCCCGATGGGTCTTTTCCTTCATAAACCTATTCCAATTATCCTGATAGATGTACTTTCGAGCTGTTTTACGATCTACATTAAATAATCGAGCTATTTGACTGATATTAAAGCCTTTTATAAAATACGCATTTCTGATATCATTGATTTGGGTCATTGTAAGCATCCTCCATTTTCCTTCCTTACAGTAATATTCCTTCAACTACAAGGGTAAAGGTTTTGTTAGGTGCCTGCAATGGCCTTTGCAATTTTGGGGAATTTTAAGTTGCAAAAGTGGGGATTTTGTTTTGCAACTTTGTCCACTTTAATTATGCAATAAACAGAAAGAAAGACTGGTTCTCATCAATACACCTGCCTATTCACCACAACTTAATCCCCAAGAAAATATATGGAACTTGCTGAAAAACAAGATCTTCAATATTGGAGCTAGAGAAAATATAGAAGTGTTGTTTGATGAAATTGCTGCTCTTTATGACCAATTTAATGAAGATAAAGACCTCATAAAATCTATTGTTTATTCCAGAAATTACCATTGTGAATTGCCAGATATAGGATTACATGCTGCATAAATAGGCCTAAAATTTTACCATTACTTGTAAGAATAAATAATGCTCTAAAATGGTTTATCTATAAAGCAAGCTATGTAATTTGAAAGAATAAACAACCGTCATTTATTCCCCATGAATATAAAAAGCGTACAAGGTACGCTTTTCCGCTTTTTTGGTTTTTTAGAACTGGATGGGATATTTTCAGCCGGCAAACTCGCTAATTAATAATTCGACCCCCAATCGGGGCCCAATCTTTCCTTTTTTAATTCCCCCATCCGTATCCAGACACTTTTGTAGGGCCTTTCGCAACGTATTTTTGTCGAAATTTGCCGCCTGATTCAAATATTTTTTCACTACAAATTGCTGCAAACCCAGCTTAGGAGCAATAGCCATGGGCGTATATCCCTGGGCTTCCATCAGCTTTATTTGATAAAGCAGACGGAATTGTCTCGTAATCATGTACAATATCCTGATCTCTGCCTCTCCCTCCAGAAGCATATCATTGAAAAGGGTAAGGGCCCTTTCTCCATTTTTTTCTCCAATGGATTCTACCAGGCGAAATATATTATTTTCTATGGTTTTTGATGCAAGGAGGTCAATATCTTGCAGAGTCACGGCAGTTTTCTCGCCAAGGTAATCCGATATCTTTTTAATTTCATTCTCCAAATCCTTGAGATTTTTATTGGAGTTCCTCTCCATATATCCTGTCACATCAAGAAAGAAAGCCACTTCCTTTTCCCCGATTTTTTTTCCGTACCTGCTGAAGGATTTGATAATCCATTTGTTCAATTCTGTTCCCTGCAATTTGTCAAATTCAATAATTTTCCCGTATTGACCAATGTCTTTTACAATTTTTTTCCTTTTATCAATTCCCTCCGTCACCATAAAAACCAGGTAGGTAGTGGGTGGGATATCAGACAAATATGCTGCTAATTTCTTTTCCTCTTCTTCGCTGATGTTCTTTCTTTTTCCCGAAAAACACTCCAGATCCTTTATCACAACTAACCTGGATTCCCCCATAAAAGGCAAGGTCTCACAAGCATTGATGATCTGATCTATCGTTGTCTCCTTCCCATCCATCATTTGATAATTCAGCGCTTGAAATCCTTCATCCACCAATTTACTTTTGATCCCTTGGAGCATATGCTCCATCAAATAGTATTCCACGCCATGAAAAAGATAGATATGGGATAGCTGATCGTTTTTCAAATCTGTCAATACATCCTTATAACCCATAAGATAACCCTCCATATATTCAACTACCTCCCATTGTAGCATAGGAATCCTCTATTGTAAAATTCCCCCTAGCCAGATTTATTTTACGGCAGCATTGTGTACACCCTCATCTGTGAATGATCAATGATGAGTTGTACGGCCCCGTTCTCATCATTTCGAAAAATATGGATGTTTTTCTCCTTGTATCGCTTGATCACCTGGGGATGGGGATGTCCAAAACGGTTTTTGCCTACCTGAATGACGGCAATTTCCGGCTTCAATCCTTCTATCAGCTTTTCTGTACTGGAATATAGGCTGCCATGATGGGGAACTTTTATGACATCTATATCCAAATGGGAATACCCTTTTACAATTTTCTCCTCCGCTTCCCTTTCAATATCCCCCGTTATTAAAATTTTTCTTCCTTCATACTCTATCAGCAGTACAAGGGAATTATTGTTTATATCATCCCTGCTGGATTGAATCAAATTTTTCTCCGGATGCAATGCCTTTATTTTCAAGCCCCTTTCTATCTCCAAGATATTGCCTTTGATCAGCCTATGAATGGGAATTCCCTTTCCCCTGCATTTTTTCTCAAAGACAATCCAATCATCGGTCTTGTATGCGTCGGTCCCAATTCCCACAGCACCAACCTTCAAATGATCTAATACCTGGATCAATCCTCCTATATGATCGTGGTGGACATGGGATAGGAAGACAAAATCCAGTTTCCATACACCATTTTTTAATAAGAAGGGTACTAGTATATTCTTTTCCTGCACCTGTCCATTGGATCCATAGAAATCCTTCCCGCCACCATCAATCAAAAGATTTTTCCCTTTGGGTGTATGAATCCATATGCAATCTCCTTGTCCCACATCCACAAAGACGATTTTCATTCGATCCGGCAGGATATATCCCGTAAATACCAATATCATATAAATCCCTAAAATCCATGCGCCACACTTCTTTTTGTTTAGCATCCATCGTTCTAGCCATTTTTCTTCCAGGGCCGCCACGATGAGCAAAAGATAATAGGTTGCTAAAAACAAGGCATCGGGAGAAATAACTACCCCATGGGAAAAAGGAATCTTTGCTGCCCCTTGGGAAATAACCATCATCAACCGTATCAGCATAAGAGAAAAAATGGCGATCAATGCAGCCCCAAAAGAACTGAACCACCCCACCACCAGCATGACTAATCCAAGAGGTACCAAATAACCGACCATAAACACAATGGGAATATTGATAAATAAGGATAATAGGGACAAATTGTTGAAATGGTAGGCAATCACCGGAGCAACACCCATTTGTGCAGCCAGAGAAACAGCGATCATTTGAGCCCAGAAATTAGGAATCAATGATAGCCTTTTCAATATCAAAGGATACAGCAATACAATGAAAAGTACGGCCGAAAAAGAAAGCTGAAATCCGATATCCATCCATAACAAAGGATTTGCCAACAAAAATATGAAAGCAGTTGCAAATAAAGCCGACAGCGGATCATATTTGCGATTCCATAGGGGAGCAAGGATAAGGAGGGTTGCCATGGTGGTTGCTCGCAAAACGGAAGGTGTAAAATTTGTAATAGCTGCATAAGCCCACAACATCCCCAATATGGACATCACTTTGATATGGCCCTCTATTCCCCGAAGTGCCCTTTCCAGTGCCATATAAATGATGCCCACATGAAGTCCCGATACCGCCAGAACATGGGCGATTCCCAAGGATTGAAAGTTTTCATAGATCTCTGCATCCAATCGGTCTTTCTCTCCCAACAATACTCCCAGCAAAAACTCTCCTTCTTTTTCCGGCAAAGCTTCTGCAGTGATCTGCCGTATCCTGTTCTTTATCCCATAGATCCCTTCCATAACAGGAGAAATTGTTGCATCGCCTAATATTTTTATCCTGTCCTCCGGTACATACATGATGTTGTAAATACCCTTTGATTTTAAATAAAGCTGATAATTAAAGGTTTTGGGATTCCTCGCTTTTTGGGGTTCCTTGATGACGCCGTATACCCCAATGGTCTTGCCCAGCATGTCTTTTCCTTGATTCAATTGGCCGTTGATTTTTACGATGATTTTTTCATCCGTAGGAATTTCATGATTCCTAACCATGATTTTTTTCAATTGAACTGTCAACTGGATTTGATTTTTATAGGAAACCCCGGTCACATCTCCGATGGCATAAACCTCCTTGCCCCAATAGGGACTCAGCTGATTTCTGGAACCGTTATTTGCTGCATAGTTGAAGGCTCCTGTAAAAGCAATGGCCCATAACATCATAAGGATGATCCCCCTCCTTCTGCCAAAAAATATTCCAGCGATCCCAATACTGGCGACTGCCAAAAGCACAAGGATGGGAAAATCAATCTCCCAATGCTTCATTAGAATTCCTAAAATATACAAGACTGTCACAGGAATTAAGGGCCTTCTCATAAAACACAACCTTTCTATTCCTCTTCATTGCTATTTTCTACAAAATCGCCTTAATTCCTGTTTTATTCTATAAATACATGAAATTCCAGAACATTAAAAAGAATCTGCCCCGAATGCCTCGGCTTTTATATCCGAAGATTGAGGAGCAGATCCCTTCACTTTCTAATGTTCCAGTTCCTTTTCTGTTCTAAGATAGTTCGGTCGATAGCGCCCTGTGGTATAGTCGTTTCCTACATAAATCAAATCCGCTTCAATATTGATGCTGTGATTATCCCGATCATGGTTAATTTCTACGTTTTCTACCCTGGCATCATCCTGATGATATTGCAAATACTGCCACAGAACATCTCTGGCATTTTCTACGCTTATATCTCCGTTGTAAATCATTAAATATTCTTCATCGGGAATTTCAATATATAGCTTATATTTATCACTTAATTTTACTCTCCTTTCACTGATGCTGTTGAGCATCCAATCACTTCCTTTCTTCCCTTGAAATAAAGGTCATATATGTATTATTCCCTTTTCTCCAAAAAGTTTACAGAAAGAAAGTTGCCATTACCATGCATCCGATGAAACATCATAGGTTTTCATTTCTTCCGACAAAATCAACTCTCCATCATAAACAGCTTTTGCTTCATTATATATATCTTCTAAAGAATAGCCCGGCCAAAAATGGGTGAGCAGCAGTTTTTTTACATGGCTTTTCTGGCCGATTTCTCCCGCTTCCTTCGCTGATAAATGGGCAGTATCCGGTGTTTTGTCCCTTTCCAATACACCACATTCACAAAGCAGCAGATCAGCGCCCTCGGCAAATTCAAAAATAGAATGACAGTATTTGGTATCCCCCGAATAAACAAATTTTTTGTGATCCTTTTCAATCTTTACAGCATAACTGGGAACAGGATGATCCATTTGTCTGAAACTGATCTCCAATCCACGGAAATGAATCGCAGAGTCTCCATCAATTTCCTTCAATGCAAAAGCATTTTGAAATTGCAGTTTTTCAAAATCTTCTCGAGGAGCCCCGGGTGCATATAGGGGTATTGACTTGGCAATCAAACCTTTTGCTTGCTGGATACCCAGGGCATATCGCAGCACCATGGCGTCGGAAATATGATCGCTGTGCAGATGGCTGATAATGATCATATCAATTTCTTCAAAGTTTTTGATCATCTGTTGCAGCCTGCTTAAGATGCCGTTGCCGCAATCAATCAGTATTTTTGTATCTTCATGTTCAAACAAATAGCCGGAACATGCACCGCCTGCCCTTGGATATGGCCCCCAACATCCTAATACAGTAATTTTCATAAACATACTCCTTTCCTATTTATTTTCATACTTATAATGTACCCCACCAGCAAGAAAACATCTATCTTTTTAAAAATTACAAATGCACATAAAAAAAGACTTCCATTGCAGAAGTCTAGCGGTTTCCATATATACCATGGAACAGTTTTGTTTTATCTAAAGCCAACAGCAGAGGTACGGCCAATACGCCACCCCCAACAGCCTGGGTAATATTGCCTACAATCCCAGGTATCGCAGCCGCAAAACCATACAATATGCTTTCATAGGCAAAATAACCGCCTACCATGATAGCTCCCCCAAGGAATACGGCAACACTAAAGGAAGTGAGCTTTTTTGCCATGGAAGCATGTTGGCCTACCATTTTATGATAAATATATCCTACCACGAACGCATCCAATCCCTTGATGACAAAGGTAGCAGGTGCATAAATGCCGTATCCCGAAAAAAGATCCGCAAACATAGAACCTATGGCTGCAGCCAAACTTCCTACAGCAGGTCCCAGCAGAATACCGCTCAGATAGACCATGCTGTCTCCTATATGAATATATCCCTTTGTGGGTGTAGGTATCTGTATAATCATAGTGCCTACCGTCACGAGGGCGGCCATCAGTCCCGAAAGAACCAGTTTTTTCATGCTGATCTTTACCATTGTATTGCTCCTTTCTTGATTGTATCTATGTGTTCCCCTCTGTTTTCATTATATCATCCCATCTTTTCCATGTAAATAGAATTGTAAAAAAGAAAACAGGGAATATTGTATCGATACAATATTCCCTGTTTTCTCTGCCCCCTGTTTCAGGACTGCACCCAGGCTTTAAGTTTTTTTATATTTTTTACAATAATCTTCTTTCCGCTGATATCGATGGACCCTTCTTTCTTGAATTGGCTTAACGCCCTGCTTACTGTTTCTCTGGCAGTTCCGATCATATTTGCCAACTCTTGCCTTGATAATTCCAGTTTCAATTCGATCACGCTATTTTTCTCTACCCCATGTTCTTGGGCCAATTTGATAATCATTTGAGCCGTCCTCACATAGGTATCACTTAAAGCCATTTGTTTTAATTTCATTTGGGCCATATAAAGCCGTTTGTTTAAAATCTTTATGATCTGCAGCGCCAAGTCTGCATCACCCTTGACCAGCTCCTCCAATTCTCTATTCATCACTACACCAATCACGGCATCTTCAACCACTTCGGCTGTTGCAGGATATTTTACATCATTAAAAATTGTAACCTCAGCGAATACATCTCCGCTGCCGTATATATTCAAAATCAACTCCCTGCCATCGGAAGAAGTCTTAGATATTTTTACTTTTCCCGATTTAATAAAGAAAATGGCTTCTCCTGGGTCTCCTTCCATAAAAATAATTGTACCTTTTCGATATTTTTTTTCCACAGTAATGGAAGCAATTTTTTCTAAAGATTTATCGTTCAACTGGGAAAATAACGGTATGTGCTTTAATAATTCAATGTTTTTTTCCATTCTATCCCTCTTTCTTATCATTGATTGTTACATCAAAAACATATACCCTCTCATACATATTTTAAGCAATTTTGTAGCAAAGTGATATATATCACCTAATTTTGTGACTTAAATTGTATTTTAGATATTATTTCCATACTATAATAAAACTATCAGAAGACAACAACCGATAAAGGAGTGATATAGATGGATGCACCCAAATATGCAAACTTGCAAAAAATAAGGAATGGAAAGAGAACATATGCTGTTACTCCCAGAATTCCAGGGGGGTTTGTCAAACCGGATCAATTGGTGAAGATTGCGGAAGTAGCTAAAAAATATCATGGTACCTTAAAAATTACTTCCGGCCAGAGAATCATGATCACGGGATTGGAAGCAGAAGATGTAAACAGGGTGTGGGAAGAGTTAGGCATGGAACCAGCGGTACTTTCCCCTTATTCCGTAAAAAACGTGGAGATGTGTCCCGCCTCCTTTTGCAAGCGGGCAAAGCAAAATTCTTTAAGATTGGGCATGAAACTGGAAAAAACCTTCTATGGAGCCTCTACACCTAACCGTACAAAAATTGGCGTTGCCGGCTGCAGAAATGCTTGTACCAGTGTTTATTCCAAGGATATTGGCGTCATCGCCGACGTTGACGGCTACATGATCACGGTGGGAGGCAGCGCTGGATTTCATCAAAGACTTTCGGATATCGTCACAGTAGGGCTTTCAGAGGATGATGCCTTCAAATTGGTGAAGATCATCATAGATTATTATAACGAAAACGCGTCTATGGGGGAAAAGCTGGGAGATTTCATTGACAGAATCAGTTTTGCAAAATTTCAAAAAGATGTAATGGATCGTTTTCACAAATAATGTGATTTATATCATAGAAACCTGTTCATCCAAAGATTTATAATCATCATAAAGAGGAGGAAATGAAAATGAGTAAATTTTTAGGACCCATTCACCACTGGTTGTTTCACAAAATCAGATTGCATGAGGATCTGGAAATGGAACTAATCCGTGCCTACAAAGAAAAATATGGTGATGAAATTGAAAGCATCGCAAACGAGATGGAAAATCAATATGGAAGCCCCATAGAGGACAAACCTTTGGATCAGCTGATTGATACAACAAACATCCACGGATGGCTCCAAAACAGAATATCCATTGCAGAAACGAGACAAGCTGCAATTCTTGCTGCTATCTTTAACAAGTATGGCCCAGATGCTGTAAAAATTGCCCTTGACTTATATAGAAACCAAGGTGCTCAATCGGGATTGGATGCAAAGGCAAAGGGTCAAACCGATAGCGCCCCTGCGATTTATAAGGCCCTTAACAACTATATATTAGACGGAATGCCCTGCGACAACGTAAATAATATTTCTATGGCCGATCCCGATAGAGTGGAATGGAAAAATATCAAATGCCTTCATAGAAGTTACTGGGAGGCTGTGGGTGCCGACGTCGAGATTTTCTATCGTCTAAGGACTGCATGGATTCAAGCCTTTGTTGAAAATGCCAATGAAAATTTTACTTATCAGGTAAGCAAGGCAGATTTCAATGGATTGCCTGGATTCATTCATCAAATAAAAACAAAACTTCACTAATTTTTTATGAGGAGGAATAAAAAAATGAAAATTTCAAGAGACACATTGATTGGTGATGCTTTAAAACTAAATCCCAATGCGGCACAAATACTTATGCGCCACGGTATGGGTTGCTTAGGCTGCCCCTCTTCCCAAATGGAGACCCTTGCCCAAGCTGCCGAAATTCACGGCATTGATTTGGAAAAGTTGTTGGAAGAGCTAAATAAATAACGGCTCCAAAATATTCAAAGGTCAGCCAATATCCGTCCATATTGGCTGACCTTGATTAGTTCGTTATTTTTTTTAGTTCCTTAATGGCATCATAAACCGGCTGATAATCCGGCACCAGCTTTTTAGCCCGGTATAAATGCCATTTGGCTTTATCAAATCTGCTGGTATAGAAATAAATCAATCCTAAATTATGGTGCCCATAGCCATTCTCCGGATATAGGTGTACAAGCCTTTCTGCATATTTTTCTGCCAAATGGTACTGTTTTAGATCTTCTCCATATAACTTTGATAGATTTAGCAATGCCATAGGATCCGTCTTATTATATGCCAACAGACATTTATAATATTTTATAGCTTTCCGTATTTGCCCCATATGCTGGTAACAAATACCGAGACTATAATAAATATCTGTTTTTACTTCCTTCAAGTCTGCAGAGTTTACCTGCAACGCCTTTTGGTAGCATCGAACGGCCCCATCAAAGTTTTCTATTTCACAAAAGATATCTCCCATCAGCTTCCAATTCATAGATGTCTGTGGATTTTGAGCAATTCTCTGGTTCAGGTAATCAATGGCAGTTTCGATATGCCCTTCATTTAAATATGCAATCAACAGATTATTATTTAAATACGCATCCGTTGCATTTATTTTTAGCCCTTCTTTGCATACATTGATTGCTTCTGCACTCAAACCATTCAATATAAGAAAGCTGCTCATATTCAGATAGGCTTCTGTGGAATTTGGCTGCAAACGAGTCTGGGCCTTCAAGTATTTAATACTTTTATACAGTTCTCCCTTAGCTTCATAAGCATAGGCAATATCTTCAAAAATATAGTATCTTTTATACTTTTTCAAAAAATAGGGATTATGCTTATAAATATACATCAACGCAACTCCTGCAATATCGATTCTTCCCTGCCGAAGATGGGCCTGAACTTCTTGAAAAAAAATCTTCCAAGCATCCGAAGCATCTTCTCCCTGTGTAAAACAATATTTTTTCTCCCAAAGGGCTTCCATCTCTTTTCTTTTCATCATTTGCGTCGGAAAAAATACAGCGTCATCTACCCAATGGGAAGGTATGACTGCCTGTATGTTTTCCAATAAATTCTTATGATCCCTTTCAAGACAAAGATATATACCTGCCCAAAAACCGGGAATATTGCGATGGCTTTTCTTATAAATAATCCTTTCTATACCTGATCCAACGATTCCTCCTTCTTTGTCTCCCTGTTCCATATCCAAAATTTTTTTTATATAGTCATGCCTTTGTTGCCTGGTAGGAAAAAAAATAAAAAATTTATTCAAAATATAGCACCCCTTTCTTTTAAGGGACTATATAACTGGTAGCAAAAATCCATTCCAGCCAGTATTCCTTATTCCAATACATAATATTCTCCCATCGATGATCGGTGATGATATTCTATCACAAATCATAGGTCTTATCCTTTTTTTTGTTTATCTTTTTTAGCATTTGTCCAATCTTTTGATACACCTCCGTAAGGTCATCGCCCATCTGTTCTAAAAAACTGCCTTCATCTTCTACCTTTTCTCTATCCAAATATTGATGAATGCTAATCTGCTTATCTTCCTCTGCCAAAAAGGATTTTAATTTTAAATACGTGAAAATTCGATAAACCTTTTTTCCTCGGGTGAGAACAGCAATTCCTCCATGCAGAAGTCTACTGACAATCCTACGGGTTTTTTCTAATCCTTCTCTTTCCATCATTTCAATTTCATGATGATTCGTAATCCTTCCCAACAAGCTTCCGTTACAATACATAAAATAATTTTCATCCAAAGTAATTTCATCTTCCTTGCCCAATCGAATAAATTTATAGTCCTTGATATTTATTTTTCTATTTTTGTGAAAAGCCAATAGATACGTTTCTTTGACAGTCCAATCTATATTTTTGATTTGTATCAATTCTCCATTGGCATAAACGTATGTTTTGTCCTCTTCCAAAAGTTCATTCAATTTTATTTTTTCTACCGTTTTTGTGTCTAAATTGATGATAATATCCCCTTTTTCTTCCTCAATACATTTTGATAAAACATAAAATCGCACGGAGTCTATCCTCCTTTCCCATCCTTCGTTATTTCTTTAGACTTTTCTGATACAATGAATGCATAAGGGCTATTTCCTTTTCCGTGAAATCATACAGTTTGTAGAGCAGTGCGTCAAGGCATGCTTGTTTTTTCTCATCTTCACCATAACAAATCATTTTTTCCACAAGGGCTATGATTTGATTCTTTTGTTCATCCTCCATATGCATCAAAATAGGCAATTCCTTTAATGGATTGGCATATAATTCCAGGTCATCTCCCTTTCTTTTTCCCTTATTATATAGCCAAAAATACATCAGTTTTGAATTCAACTGCCCTAGCAAAAATAACAGATCTATTCCCTCTTCCTTTTTGGTAATAAAATATACATCGGCGCTGGCATACCAAGGCCCCTTGCAGAAAGCAAAGCGGTTTTCCTTCGCCCGGTGGGGCACGACAATTTTTTCACCCTCAAAAATATCCTGATGTCTGGGCCATTGAAGGGCATACCAAGGTCTTACGCCTTTTAAGGTCTCCCGTCTTTGATCCAGAATGTCCTTATATTTATATAGATGATGAATAATCGGATTTAAATTTTCTTCCTGCGGGTTGGCTTCTGCCATATAAAGAATATATTTATCCGTAGCATCCTTTACTGCATATCTTCGAATATCACTGTTTTTATACATGGGCTTTAGGTATGGAGAACCTATAAGTCCCAAATTTTCTGTTTCAGCTTCAGTCAAAACAAAAATTCCTTGATTCACCGCAAAATCATGCTTGGCAGCAGCTTCCGGTGAAATTTTCTTTTCCAGCATATCCTTTGTCATGCGGTCTGCACCGCTTACAATCCCCTGGTTTACATGGCACAATTGTCCCAGTGTACAACTTGCTTTTTTCGAAATTTTATTTAAAATATGCAAGTAATCCTCACTGGCATGAATATGCATATGGCCTTTTCCATTGTACAGCCGCTCCTGGTTATCCAACAGATAACAGCTTATTTTATTTTCTATACCTTTACCAGCCATTAAGGCTTCTATCACGTCACTTTCCGGTAGTCTTTTTTCTTGAAAATATTGAATACGAACAGGCGTACCCATGTCTTTTCCCTTCGTGATAAAAAAAATCATATTATGCTGTCCCTTGGCCGATTTAAAAACCTCAAAATCATTGAAATTTATAATCTCTTTAAAGGTACAATGCTCTTTGAGATAGGCGCGCAACTTTGCAGCCCCATCGGCAGTAACAAAATAATTTGTGGTAATAAAAGACAAAATACCTCCTGTTTTGAGCAAATCGATCCCCCGGTAAATAAAAAAATAAAAATAGTCCATTTTTCCTTCGTAGTACTTTGCACCAAAATCTGTGCCCTTGATTCGATCAAATAAAGCTTTGTTTCCTTTTTCTCCAAGGTAGGGAGGATTTCCAATGACGATATCAAAGCCTCCATCCTGTTGCAATATTCTTTGAAATGCATCATAATCATGCATCCATGAATCTTCTAAACTGTCGGCAGAAATCCCATTGAAATGAATCTCTGCCCCATAGTATCTTACATCTTCGCCATAAACACAGGAAAGCAATGCCATTCTCAATAAAAGTACGGGCTGAATCTGAATATCAATGGCGAACAAATTATTTTCCACAATTTCTTTTTTTATGATGAAATCTTCTATTTCTTCACCTAGCTTTTCATAGAGCCTTTTTATGAGGATGTAGACCTTATCAAAACTTCGGAGAATAAACAGCCCTGTGCCACAGGCTATATCAATCAGTTTCATCGCCCGAAGGGCTTTCAAAATTTCTTTTGACTGAATTTTATCAAAGGAAAGCTGTCCGGCTATAAAAAGTTTCAGATGCTCTTCTTGAATCCCTGTCTCCCGATGAAGATACATGATCAATGTCTTTTCAACCATAAAATCAATAATATATTGAGGGGTATAAAAACTTCCCGTTTGCTCCCTTACAGAGGTGCTCAAATAGTTTTCATACCACGCTAGCATGTGGATGAGTTCCAGATCCTCATATCGGTGGGCAATTTCCTCCACAAGATTTCTTTGAATAGGAATTTGCGCCATATCCTTTACTGCTGACTTCAGCGAAGCCTGTCCAAATTTTTTCCCAAATAACACCATATAGACCCCAACAATGGCATCTTCCTTATTCAATTCAAAATTTTCTATATCCTTCATTAGTTCATGAAAACGCTTTAAAATCTTTTTGTTTTCCATTTTTTCACCTACATCACAAAAATATATAAATTTAGGAAGGTATCCGGCGTGGATATCCCTTCCTGATGGACAATTATAAAGAATAGGCTTTTATATTTCTATCAGAAAAACAAGGTATTTTGGCTCTTACCCTATCTACCAAATCTATATCCATTTCTGCATATAATATGGTCTCCTGGTCTTCGGACTCTGCCAGAACTTTTCCCCAGGGGTCCACCACAAGACTTTTTCCCGGGAAATTCGCTTTAAATTCGCTGCCAATTCTATTGACTGCTACCACATACATTTGATTTTCAATTGCCCGAGCAATGGCTAAGGCCTTCCAATGATCAATTCTTGTTTCAGGCCATTGGGCAGGAATAAATAGAACCTTTGCTCCTTTCAATGCCACGGTCCTGGCCAACTCCGGAAATCTTATATCATAGCATATGATAGCACCGCAAGGGATTCCATCCATCGCGAAAACGGACGCGGCAGTCCCTGCCGTCAAAAATTCATGTTCTCTTGCCTGCTGGATCAAATGGGCTTTGTCGTAGTAAGCCTTTACATGACCTGCACGGTCTATTGCATACAGACGGTTGTAAATTTGATCTCCATATCGATCCGCAACAGAACCTGCCACAATATTTACACGGTGCTTTTTTGCCAAATTGCCGATCAGAGTTTTTGTGGGTTCTCCTTCTTTATCGGCAATCTCATGGAGATTCTTCAAACTAAAGCTTGTATTCCACATCTCTGGCAATACAATGACATCAGGAAGTTCCCGGGCAGCCTTCTCAATCATTTCAACAACCTTTGCCCTGTTGGCCTCCGGGTTTCCAAATTCTAAATTTATCTGAATCGCTGCAACCTTCATGCTATTCAACTCCATTTCTTTATTATTTTTTCAAATATTCTATGTAAGCATACCTTTTTTCATCCGATACATAATATAGATTTACAACCTCAAAATTAAATTCATTTTAAAATGTTATATTTTTTGAATCGCAGTTCGTTGCCAGTTACCATCTGTCAGCTACCAGTACTGGTAACTGACAACTGTTCAAGAAATATAGCTTTTGCATAGATTTAATTCTAAAGTCGCAAATCCATATAATCATATCAAATAAAAGAGGAGGTGGAAAAGAATGACTTCAAAAAAAATTTCCCCTGCAAATAAAACCAGAATCTATACCATGCATGTGGATCGCAATACGCAAGTAAACCATATAAACCGTGTAAATCCTATTCATAAAACAAACAGAATCACCAATCATAGCTTTCACAGCTCCGACAATTACTTGCTGGGCACCTCTAATTTTTATGATAATTTAAGGAAGCTGAAAGAACAATATTTGTCATTTTATAAGGTAGAAAAAGAATTAGAAGATGCTTTAAAAGCCTTTGACCATCGAGAAGATCATCATCTAACAATAATTATCGAAAATCTAATTGACAAATACAACCATGCAATTCATTCCCTCAAAGAATTTGATCATTATTTTGGAACCAATCACTGTAAGAATATTTATGACATCCTTCTTCTTTATAAATCTCTTATGGAAAAAATTGGAATTATGCTGGATAAAAACTATGCATTATCCTTTGAAAAGAAAAACTTCCAAAAGGCCGTTCAGGAAAATAGCAGAGCCATCGATTTTTTATTCAATACCAAAAACGGATTGATCCGAAAATTGTATCATGCCTTTCGGGACATACAAGTCCCATCAAAGCAGGGCGGATACCATGAATACGGTTTAGAATCCTCTTCGATTATAGATAAAAAATATTGATCGCCTCTTAGGTCCATCTTCATTCTACCTTATATTTGATTCTATCACCCAAATCAATATAAGGTATTTTATATGTTTCCATCATCTTTTTTAAGGCAATCCTTCTACTTTGAGCAATCGCAACATATTTTTTAAAATATAATTTGGCCTTCTCGACACTTTGAGGATCATGATTTTCTAGTCCAAATTGCTGTTCCAGCATCATATCCTTTAGTGTCTTGATTTCATCCATCAGCAATAGATGACTTTCCAAGACATGGGGATTGGTACTAATTCGTGCAAGTTCCCGCAGGATTTCTTCCATCTCCCCAATACCTTTATCGAGAAAAGCACTATATTCTTCATTGGCTCGCTCTCCCTTCCCCATCCATGCCATATTTTGATTACATATGGGGTAAAATCGTTCCTCTATAGGCTGTAATCTCTCAAGGTATGTAAAGATTTGCTGCTTTCCCCCACCACTAGAAAAAAAATCATAGACTGGAGGTTTTTTTACTCCTATGATAATTCCTGCGAAAAAAACCGCCGACAAAATAAATATACCAAAGAAAATTCTATAGAGATTTGACATTTTGGCGGCGTTGTTGGCTTCATAGCATACTTTTTCTTTTTTCCACTCCGCCATTTTTGCTCACCCTTTTCATTCTTGTTGTCCTCTTCATATTTCTATACAATTCCGTCAATTCCTTTTTCCATATTCACCATTTCTGCAAAATAAAACAAAGTCCTCCATTGGAAGATTTCACGGAAGACTTTGTTCTATTGATTGTTAATGCATTTTTTTCAAGTACATACCTTCTCCAACCTTTTTTACACCATCAATTTCCTGAATCAATCGATCCACAATCAAATCCATATCCTTATAATGGGTATCAAACCCTTTCTTTTTAAGATATTTCATAATGGTGATCAATCGAATGGGATAATCGCAAGGATTTTTAAAATAAGGATGTTTTTCAATACTCTTTTTTATGGCATTTTCGTCAATATCATATACTTGAATTACCTTTTCTATATCCATATTCCCCTCTAACCTATGAATAAATTGATCAATCTGGCTCGTAGATTTATTATATTTCTTTAGAAATTTCTTCAAATCTCTAAGAAATTTTAAATCATTTTTCGTATCCTCCAGACATACATTTAGATCAAAATGCGTTCCATCGTCACACGAGTCTACCAGATCCGATAATGCTATCTGCATAAAATTAATTTTTCCCCCTTTGGTACCCTTCAACAATGTTTTCTTTACTTAATATTTTACAAGGTTTCAATTTTCCTGTCAAACGAAAGTAAACATCCTTTTCCCTTGATTATGTTAATTTTTCCCTTTTTAAAATGCAGCAAATGGTTCTGCCATTTACTGTAGGAGCACTGGTAACTACTTCCCATCCCTCATCTCCCAATTTATTTAACGCTTCCTCATCCTCCTTGCTCAACACAAGATTTGTTACACCTTTTGGTTTTAAATTTAATATTTTATATTCCCACTTTTTCACTTTTGAAACCTCCGTTTGTCCATTTATACGAGATCCTCTATACTGAATACCTCATCTTTATAGTGTTTTCCATTCTCCCCTAATATTTTTTCAATGATTTTTTTCGCAGCCTTTCTATCATCCTCAGATATACATTCCAGTTCCAATCTATTATTTTTTAAAACCAATTCCCCAAGTATTTTCTTATTGGATATTAATTTAAAATAGCAGGATCCTCTATCTTCGCCATCCAGCTCAATTTGATCGTATGCCAACAGCATTTGCTTTATACTCCGTACATCTTTCATAAGATAAACACTCTGCCAAACACGATAGCGTTCATCATCCTCCTCTTCCTGGCGAATCAGCAATGCTTCAATAATGCCCAAATACTTATACAGCAACTGGCTGTGAGCCTTCAAAAAAGTTTTCCAAGTTCCAAACCGGTTCTTATTTCTATAATCTTCATAATGCTCATATATATTTCTTTCTATCGTGCTTTTAAAAATCCCCGGGATAGACTGTTTATTTCCCGTCAGACGGTAGTGTCCCCCATTGTCCATCACCCTTGCCAAGACCAGCTCCTTTGTCTTTACATCGGCAATGTTGTCCAAAGGTATAAAATATTCTTCTTTTGTAAAAATATCCCTGATGCGAATATTTTCTCCTTGAATTTCATAAATTTCATAAATACTTAGATAAGTATTTAGCTGATTTTGTATGAAACACTTCTCTTCTTCAGATAAATGTTCTTTTTCTGTATGATAGTACTTTTCTAAAAAAGTTTTGCCATCTTGCAATCGATAATCGTGAATCAGCCACGAGTTAAAATCCATCTGCAAGTCCCGATACATATCTCCCTGTTCAATATAATTATAAAAATAGTCTTTTGCCTCCTCAATTTCTTTTCTAAATTGGGGCATGGACAAAAACGATAACACATCTTCTTCTATTTTAAATTCCAAACTCTCTGTATTCATTTACTCCTCTCCTTTGATCTTAGGTTATAATCTTTTCTCCAAGTTTTTATATTTTCTAATACTATTATATATATTTCTTCAGCAAACGGCAAAACTGAAAAATCTTTATCATTTCCCATGCATTATACCAAAATCTTCCGTTGGAAGATTTTGAAGAAGACTTTGTTGAAACCCATGACGGAAATTATGACTTATCCATAATTTATGAAAGTACATTTCCTATGTGTTATAACAAACTTTCCCGCTCTTCCAATTGCAGTATATAGGATAAAGCTGGTGCATCCTTATGAAATTTTTCCAATTTCATGATTTCTCGGTCCTCCAGTGTATAGAGTTTCTTAAATAATTCAATAAAATCTTTTTTTTGCAAATCTCCAACATATATGGAAGAAAAGCTGTCAATGACAATCTCGGCCAATTCCTTGTCAATAGTAAACAGGTCGTAATCGCTTTTCTTGAATATTCCACGAATCATTGCATTTTCGTCCACTTGCAAATCAAGCAAACCGATATGATACAACACGTCAAAATCTTGTCCTAGATTTTTAACAAAATTTCTCCATTTCTCTATACCTTTTTCGTTTAATTTATGATGAATGAACCCTTTATCTTCAATGAACCGCATGAGTAAAATTCTTGCACAATGATTCAAACAAGATTTATATAAAAACAATTTACACCATTCTTCTTCATCAATATCCATATTTAGCCGGCTATCAATCCTCAATTTTTTTAACATTCCCCTATGTTCATAACTGTATTTGACGATAAAATAATCGATAAACTCTGAAAATTTTTTATGCAATAACTGTAATTTATCCATGGTCTCCTCCTCCCTGGACAGTAATTTCCTTTACTATATAATATTCAGCCTGTCTATAGATGTGTATTTTGTCGATTCCTTTACATTTTCCAACAAAATCTCTTTCCCATCGAGATAAAAATATTGTATAATTGTTAAATGAATTCACTTTGACAATTAGCAAGGAGGATCATCGTGTCTCAGATCATCGAATTGGATAAATACAGAAAAAACAAACTTCGCAAAAAACGCTACCACGCTCCCATTCAAGGTCCCGTATGGTTTTATGAACTAAACGAGGGAATACAACAACTGGCTTGCAAAGACGCCCATGTGATTATTCAAAATGTAAAAGAGCACTTATTCCGTGAATATCATGAATTTTTACAATCCAATAGTTTTGACAAAAGAGAATACTCCATAGATCAATATATCATCCGACATCTAAATGTACAGGAGCCTTTTGCCATTGCCCATGGAATTCAATTCTCCAGAGGTCATCATTTAAAAGCCATTTCTGAAAATGATTGGAATAATATTTCTGACATCATTATCAGAATCAGTTTGATGATTCATTATCATTTATACAATCGAGAAATCGAGCCCATCGAACTTGCAGATCAGTATATTTGGGATAGCCTTCAAATTGATATTTTAAAATGACCAATAGGATCCAAGGTACTCCCAATCGAGTAGGAGGTAGATAATTAATTTATCTACCGTCCTCTCACACCACCGGACATACGGTCCCGTATCCGGCGGTTCATCAGGATTAATATCACATAGAAAGCCTTTTAGTTAGAGTAGTGAAT
>NZ_LOEE01000058.1 GCF_001562415.1 Thermotalea metallivorans
ACAATAGACATGTTCAAGAACCTCCCAACCGTTGATTTTAATGGGGTTTTGTCACTTCTATTATATCACAGAGAGGGGGCTTCTTGGACTTTTTTATTGCCCAAAACTATTGATTTTTCAATATTCAGCGCACATCAATTTTGTGCGAAAGTTGATTAAATAAAAATTAATGCTTAATGATAATAGAATATTGTTTTACTATTGCAGAATATAGAGAAATGATAAAATAGAAGTGCATAAATACATGTAAAAGGAGCCGTGAGAGTATGAAAATTCTTCAGTTGAAAATAACATTAAAAGACGTAAAGCCTCCTGTCTGGAGAAGGGTATTGGTTAGAGACGATATTACGTTTTATAAACTCCACAGGATAATCCAGCATGCGATGGGATGGTTTGAATCCCACCTTTATGAGTTTAGGCTGGGAGAAATGATTATTGGGGAAAAAGATGATGACTGGGACTTTTACGACAGATATGAAGTTAAAAGTGCAAAAAGAATAAAGTTAAGCAGCATGAACTTTGCACCAAAGGATAAATTCAGATATGTTTACGATTTTGGTGATAATTGGAGACATGACATTGTTGTTGAGAAGGTGCTTGACCCGGAAGAAGGCGTTAAATATCCAGTATGTATCGGTGGTAAAAGAAACTGTCCTCCTGAAGATGTAGGGGGACCGTGGGGATATGAAGATTTCCTTGAAGCAATCCAAGACCCGCAACATCCAGAGCATGAATCCATGCTTGAATGGGTGGGGGGTTCTTTCGACCCTGAAGAATTCAGCATAGATGAAGTCAATGATATGTTGAAGATGATAAAGTAAAAGCATATATATTTTATCGGACTTTGTATGGAGGAGATAAGGTGATAAAAGAGGGGGAAAAATAATATGTCAGACAACATTAATAAAGTAGTTGTTATTTATAAATCAAAATATGGCAGCGCACAACGCTATGCACAGTGGATTGCAGATGAAGTCAAGGCGGATTTATTTGAAAGGTCTAAAATTACACTAAATGACATACTCAAATATGATACAATTGTTTATGGCGGTTCACTGTATGCTGCTGGTATTTTGGGTATCTCGCTCATAAAAAAGAACTTTGACAAATTAAAAGATAAAAAAGTGATAGTGTTTTCTGTAGGTGCGTCTCCTGCACATCCTGAAGCAATAAACGATATTATAAACAATAATTTTACCGAAGAAATGAAGGGGAAAGTGCATTTCTTCCACTTGCGGGGTGGCTTCAATTATAAGAAGTTAAATCCAATTGATAAGATTTTAATGTATCTTTTAAAGAAGAAAATTGAGCATAAAAAACCTGATGAACTTACTGAAGATGAAAAAGGAATGCTTGCATGCTATAAACATCCTGCTGACTGGACAAATAAAAAATCAATAAATCCGATTATTGAATCAATAAAAAGCAGAATTAAATAACAGTTATATACAACAGAAATGAGAATTATAATAAAAATTGGTATAATAGAGAGGTAATGATAAAATGATAAATGAAAAAATAAATAACTGCTGTTGCTGTAAGGGAAAAGAGTCACTTAATAAAATAGAAAATGACAATACATGTCCTGTGTGTAAAGCATCAGGAGTAAAAGTAAAAAATATTACAGTCAGGCATTTGGTAGTTGATACCCTTGCAGAATTTGTCGGAGATATGGATTATTATATATGCATGAATGAAGAATGTAATATTGTTTATTATAATCCAGAATCAGGCGTTAAGTTTGAAAAGCAGCAAGTGAAAGTGCCTATATGGTTTAAAAAAGATGCCAATCCTAAATACGCCTGTTACTGCAGCAAGGTTACAGAGGAACAGGTAATAGATGCTGTAATAAAACATGGTGCAAAAACAATTAAGGATATTATAGAAATTACAGGAGCGATGAAAAACAGCCAATGTCAAAAAAATAACCCCTTAGGGAAATGCTGTCACAAAATAATTCAGGAGGCTATAGATAAGGGGTTATCCATGAAATAAGATGCAATTCCGTTTTGTACTATATTTTAATACTATATACCGTAAATCGGGGGATTATCATGTTTGAATACATAAAATTGCAAAGAACAATGTGTTTTGGGACTTGTCCTGTCTATAGTGTTATGGTAGATAATGAGGGTAATGTAAATTATAGTGGAGAAATGTTTGTATATAAGAGCGGAGAGCATCATTGGCAGATACCAATGAAAAAAGTAGAACAATTAAATGGCTTGATTGAGGATTTTGGGTTTAAGTCTTTTATATATGAACCAGGGAATGAGTTCATTACCGACCAGTCTTCTTGTATTACCACAATAAAATATTTAGATGGTGTATATTTAAAATAAACTCCGCTCCAAACCGAAATCCCTCAAACCCTTATCCCTTCTCGCCTTATGCCCATTTTCCTAATTCTTTCCATATAATAAAGTCGGTTCAAAAATTCCATATTTTCATTCCATTTAATAACATTTATTCCTTAATTCTTGTAGTAATTTTTAAAATAAAGTCGGTTCCAAATAGGGATAAGGTGAAAGGAAAAAGGTATAAGGTTGCATTTTCTATTGTCTTATTTCAGTGTTATTTCAATCAACATATCGTTTTCAATTCCTTTAAAATCAATACCTTTAGCCTTATTACTTACCCCTTAACCCTTTCTTACAGAAAACAAACCCCGCAGCAAATGAAGATTTCTCCTGCATCTACTGCGAGGTTTTGGAACGGACTATATTTTTATAGAGCGAAGTTTATTATTATGGAGTGGAGTTTATTTGTATTATACATAGTTAGGGTCAAGAAGACTTGGGATAAGGAAAAAGTATTTTTTATTTGTTACATGATATTAAAATTTCCTATGGAAATAAAGCCTTCATCAACTCTCCATAACAAGTTCAGAGGTCTTTCATCATTTTAAGTAATACTACTAAATATTTCCTTAATCTTTTCTAAAAGTAATCTAAATTTTTCAAACTCTTTGGGTTCTAACTCCTTTACTTGCTTTGCAAATTTACTTTTTCTATCATTGACTATATAGGGTAGTGTTCCTTGTGTGTTTCTTGCATACATTGAATATCTATTTAATACTTCATCAGAAAAATAGTGTTCAATGACAAAATATCTTTGTGTTATATCATCGTATGAAACAAAATGTTTTCTTTCGTCAGGTACTGGCAATAACATACCCCAAACATTGCTATGTAGGTGTTTTCTTATTGATTTTTTTATGTCATATTTTTCAAATATTTTTTCACTTAACGATTTAAATTTCCTATTCCCTTCACAATCATTATCAAACAATCCAATTATCGGTCTTTGTATAATGTTTGATAAATTTTCAAGTTTTTTTCTTACATAGTCAGCATTTCCTTCCCTTTCATCTTCTTCATATTCTATTCCCGAAGATTGGCATTCAAAAAACATTTGTTCTTTAGGATAAAGTTTTTGCCAAGCAGTTTCAATTATTATTACATCTGTTTTCCCTTCTGTAATAACTAAAGGTTTCGTTAATTGCGATTTATAGTATTCAAGTTCTTGAATCTTTGGAAATACTGTTACTATATTTAAACCTAAAGAAATACCTAAAGCATTATCTATTTGCTCTAAAACAGCATCATTAACTGTTCCTATTCTTTTTATTAACTTATTTTTATCTAAGGTAAAAATCTGGTCAAGTAAAATTACCGAATCTACAGGTAAACCGCTTTCTCCGGATAATATGGCAATATGAGTAGGTAATTTTGCCCTAGTCAAATTTGATGTAATGGCTGCCACTACTACTGTTGGTGCGTATTGGTTTCCAATATCATTCTGAATAATGATAACTGGTCTTTTACCTTTTGCTACTACACCTTCTCCGCTTCCTAAATCCGCATAAAATATATCCCCTCTTTTAACCATAATATTCATTCAATTTCCCCACCTTTGATTCAAACTTAACCCAAATAAAAGCAAAAGTTTATATATTGATATTCAATAAATAAATTACCTGATTTACTTTTTAATTATTGCTGATAAATTCTTTTTTCATACCACTTTACAAGTTTGACTAAGCTACCTGATCTTTGTCAAGGAAGCTCTGCACAGCTTCTTTAACGGTTGAATAAATTTTGGCACTTTCGAAGCTGGATACGAAAGTATCAAATATTAATTCTT